>CAWILB010000064.1:0-82169 GCA_963836635.1 uncultured Acidobacteriaceae bacterium
GACTTGCCGGTTATGTCGACAGGGCCCGCGAACCCCCTTATTGTGTATCTTCCGCTGACTGGCACTGCAAGCGTGAGCGGGTCGCCCTGCTTTACGTCCGGAACCATCGTCAGCGGACCTGACAGCTTTGTGGCCGGCGATCGCTTTCAAATAGTCGTATTAATGGGTGACGGCTCGACGATATTCATTCGCGGTTGGTACTCCGAGCAGAATCAGAAGGCTCTCGAGCCCGTCTTAGTAGTCGTAAAGAACGGCCAATGCAATGGCGCCACAGGAAATGGCACTCTGACATTGCAGTAGTCGCAGTTTTTGTCGGCAGACAATCCGGCGGAATCAAGAAGACACTTTGCGCGAGATCCGCCTACGAGCGCGGCGCGGTCTCTTCTGTTTCCGCCGATCGCGTGCTCTCGTGGCCCTCCTGGTCAATCGAGGAGACCGCGTACCGATAGGTGTGGCCGGCCGTCACGTTGGCATCGTGGAATGCGGGGCCAATAACAGGCTGCATAGGCGAGATGCGCTGCCACTGCCCGTCATCTTCACGACGATAGACGATGTACCCCGCCAGATCTGCCTCGGTGTTCGGCTGCCAGCTCAGGTCGATGGACGGACCCTGGCTGTTTTCGCCGGCTGCACCCACAGCGGCCAGGCCTGCCGGGACTGCCGGCGGGAAAGTGTTCCTTGTCTCGATCTCGACTGGCGCGGAAAGCGGACCCGCAAGCTCGAGCTCTTGGCCGTTTGATTCAACGGTAGTCACGCGTTGAGCCCGGTACTCGTACCTTTGGTTGAAGCGGATGTCTTCATCGATCGTGCGGGCCGAAGGGCTCTCTTCAACAAGCAGCGTCCGCTCGAGCGGCTCGACTGGCGGTGCGAAAAGTGCGCTCGTCGAGTTTGGCTGATTGCCGGGTTGCACAGCATGCTTCTGCTTTGGCGGGGACGGCGTCAGCAGCCTGCGCAACAGGCGGATCTGAGTGCCGGCATCGTCGGCTGTCCCTGACTGCCATGCAAGCAGCACTCCCTTGCGGCGCATCTCGACGGTAAGGCCCGCGATTGGCGCAGGAACCTGGCCGGCCGCAACGCCGGCAGGGTTCGAAAGACCTGCGGAGCGGCCTTTGCCATTCACCAGCTCAACATAATAAGTAAGTCCGCGCGGAGATCCGGAGGCCAGCGATGACGGCAGCGTCTCAGTAAAGCTTCCGCTCGCGGCCGGTGCGAACTGTGCCGTGCCTGCCCCAGCGCAACCGCCTGCGCCCGCCTCACTCCGGCAGATGCGCGCCTCGATCGGCCCCTTCAACAGCAGTCTGTCGGTATTGCGTCGCGGCATAGTCCAGGTGAGCGACACCTGGTCGCCATTGCGCACTGCGGCCAGGTCGCTCACTCTTTCAGGCAGGTTGAGCGACGGAGGCTGCGGCGCTGCCGGCATGCCGCAGCCCACAAGCATCGTGGCGATGGCAATTACGGCACTTGTAATTGCCGCGGCGCGCGCCGCACGACCCCAGTTCACTGCGTGATTCATTGCCATTTCAGTTTAATTGGATGACCGCAGAGAGGGGAGAAACAGTGAAGGCGCGAAACAGTTGGCAGTGAAGAAGCCTGATTCTGGATGCACAATCTTCCCTGAATTACGTGCTTCTTGCCCTCGACCGCCGCGGTCCTGTATTTTTGACGCGACTCCTGAGAGGCTGTCCCGTGCTCATCTTTGCCGCAATTCTGGCCATCTTTGTCTACGGAATGATCGCCGCCATGCTCGGCACCATCCTGCCCGACCTCTCCGACCGCTTTCATCTCAACCCGAAGCAGAACGGCGCCATCGCTTTTGCACAGGCGCTCGGGCTCATGATCGCTTCAGTCGGCGTGGGTCCACTGCTCGATAGCGAAGGCGACAAAATCGGCCTCGTGCTGGGCCTGGCTTTCATCATCGTCGCCCTCTTTCTGCTGCCGCGCTCGCGCGGCTTCGGCTCCATCATCGTCCTGCTCTTTTTGCTAGGAGTGGGCGGCGGAATTGTGGTGACCGGCGCCAATGCTCTCGCCAACAGCGTCAGCGGCGCTCACAGCGCCATCGCCCTCAATTTGGTCAATCTCTTCTTCGGGCTGGGCGGACTCACTACGCCGTTCATTTCGGCTAATCTTTTTAAGCGCGACTGGGTGCGGCTATGCTACACGGTGGCCACGCTCACCGTGCTTGCGCTCGCGGTGCAGGTGGTTACGCAAATGCCCGCGCCCGCTGGTGGCGCGGGATTCGTGTTCGCCCAGGCTGGCCCCATCCTCGGCCGCCCACCGCTCTTTCTGCTCGGCTTGATGCTTTTCCTTTACGTCTCGTGCGAGGTGGGAGTGTGGAACTGGCTCCCGCGCCACCTCATCGCGCAGGGCATTCCCGAGTCGCGCGCGCTCAACATTCTCTCGCTCGGATTTGCGCTGGGCCTGCTTGTCGGCCGCGTCGTGGTATCCCGCGTCCTCATTCACGTGCCGGCCATCGACGTTACGCTCGCGGCATCTATTGGCATGGCCGTCACCACGTTTTTTATGCTGCGCACCAACAAGCCCGGCGCGGCCGCGGCGCTCGTCTTTATCGCCGGAGTGTCCATGGCGCCCGTTTTTCCCACCGTACTGGCGATTACCGGCAAGGCCTTTCCGCAGATGACGGCCACGGCCATCGGGTTCGTTATCACCTGCGGATGGGCGGGTCTCGCGGTGAGCTCGCGGATTATCGGCGCAATTGCCGGCGGCGACCCGTTAAGGCTCAAGAAGGCGCTGCTTCTCATCCCAGCTTCAGCGGTTTTGATGGTGGGCCTGAATCTTGCTATCGGCGCAGCGATCCGGTAAGGCAAAAAGCTTGCTGGATAGAACGCAATTACCGCCGTTGCGACGGAGAGTTGTAGCTTGAACTCAGTAATGAACGATCGGGCGGAATTTGAAGAAATCCCGGCATCGATGAATCCTGCTTCGGAACGCGCCGCTCAATAAGCCGACACTTGATCCGTTTCGGCGGGGATATTGGCGCCGGCTCGTGCGGTCTTGATGCCGAGTTTGCCAGTCGGATTGAATTTTCCGAATGAATGTTCTGTAGCTTGCAGATCCGCTGTCGCAGCGATGAACTTTGTTAGCGTGGTGCGATCCCAGCGACGGAGCACGCTGTCAACCAGTAGCCGGAAGTCGGTGATAAAGGTGGCGCGAGACATGTATGCGTTGTCCAACTGCCGCTTGGCGGGTAGAACAACCCAATGGTAGTAGTCACTCAAACGATCCTTGGGAATCCGAGCAAAGACCATCTCTTCGTTGGCAAAAACAATTGTCGCCAGGCCGGTAATTCCAGGGCGGCAGGGGAGGTCGAAGACCACGTGTACCGGCATCTTGGGTCGCGGCCCTATCAGGCTCATGTGCCCCAGCAGCACGTTGACGATCTGGGGCAGCTCATCGAGTTTCCAGCGGCGCAGAAAGGGTCCGATCGAAGTGAATTCCTGGTTTTGCGTCGTAGTGACGGTATCGCGTTTCGGATCGACGGCGTGAGCCATGGTCCGGAATTTGATGATTGTGAAGGTCCGCCCATTACAGCCCATTCGCTCTTGCAAGAACAACACCGGGCCTCGCGACGTGAAGCGCACCAGCAAGCCTGTGACCAGCATGAGCGGGAGGGCAAGTGGCATCGACAGAATCACGCAGACACAATCAAAGATGCGCTTCGCCGCGGACTGGGACCAGGGACTCAGCGGGCTCCAGGCTTGGTCGGGCGTATTCTCATCCCACGTCCCAGCATCCTCGTCCCAACTGGCAGTCTTTGCCATTCGCGGCACGGCGAAGAGACCGGCGCCTTCGCGAGAATGCTCGGGCGCATTACCGGCAATTCGATTGGTCTCTACTTCTTCAAAATCGGCATTAGATACAGATGAAAACAGATATGCCGTGTCAATTTCTTGACGCACCGACGGCAGGGTCTCCACGCGGATCCTCCAAAATAGAAAGACCTTCAGCTTTCAGCAGGTCAACAGGTCGAACGCAGACTAATGCTGCAGGGTCGCGCTCCAGAGCAAAGGCAACTTCTCATTTCTTGTCTATCTGCTGCCCGACGTGATGGGTTAATTAGTAGACTCTCTTGCTGCTTCGAGATTCGATGAACTTGTGAGATAAATGCGCCCCAGAATGACAAATTACGTGCTCACGATCAAGGCGATACAGTTACAGACACCACCGGGACCGCGTATCGAGTCTCGGATCGAACGAAAGACTGGTGACCCTGGGACAGGCAAAACCACGGCAAAAGTACTTCCGCATCGGTAGAGCTACTGCACTTACTATACCAGCAGTTCTTTGTTGAGGATTAAGAACGTCAAGCCTAGGCCAACATTATCACTTAGTAGTGTGATGGAAAACACTGCCCTCAAAGATGGACACCAGCAATCGAGAAATGTCGCGCAAACGACTGGGCAAAACAAAACGAGATAGCTAAATGCAAAACGGTCATGGAGTTAAGGTGAATCAAGGGCAAATTCGGCGATTCCATTGGTACGGCTCGCCGGATAACAACACTCTGCACACACTGGCTGGGTCTGCTTGCCCATAGACATTCAGATTGCATTTGAATTACATCGGCAATCAACCCAGAGCTCGCTAGAGCGTGTTTCATAAATGCCTGTTAAGGTCCGGCATTCATCCCGCAGGGGTTAAAACCTCTCATTTTTCATGCTGTTTTCAGCACGACTGAAGTCGTGCCCTGACACAAAACGGGTTTATGAAACACGCTGTAGTCAAACTCGCTTGTTGGACAGTTTGGCGCACAGCCGCCGCACGGGGCATTCGATTGCAACAGACGCCGAAAGGTTGCCTGGAGTCACCCAAAGAATAATCCATACTAAGACGCTCTTATAAGACGAAGAGAAAACTATATAAGTACGGTATTAACCGACTGATCAACATTAATCATTTAGATGCAATACTACTTTGTTTGTGTTGCTGGCATTAACTCATCAAGCAGCGCAAAAACCGATTGACTAACTGCTTCGACAATTTGATTGTCTAAAGCGGTTCCAGAATTCATGTGCATTCTTGAGAGTAGTGAAAGATGCACTCGCCGTGGCGAATGCATCTCAGCAGAGCCGGATCTCGGGCATTGCAATTCTTGAACCGCTTTAGCCCCTTCGACACAACCGCACTTCCTGAACCCCTTCTTGGAAAGAATGAATTGTCCGGTGTATCGAAAGCACGAACAATGCGACTGGGAAGCTGCAATTCGAGAAACAATATCATCTGCTGCGATTCGCGATGATCCCGCTGCGGATTAGCAGTTCTTAACCACCATTTCAGCGATTTCATATCATCTGGTCGCAAATCTTGCATCTCGGCAAGCCCCATGCAGGGACCAGTGTTGATTCCAAGTTTCGCAATCGCTCGTTTGACAGAATTCCGATCGCGATCCAGGGGCAAGCCAGGAGCCGTTACCGCTTTTTCGCATAGACGAATTAGCCTCGAACTCGAATGACGGTGCTTTAGCTATTGCTATAAACTCAAGGATATGCATTTCTTAAAGTGCGAGCGGCAAGACAGAAGCCGAAGTGGCTTCTTCAGGTGGCTCGGGACCGGACGTTCCTTTACTGCTGTCAAGCTGTTCAGCTCCCTTTTCCTTGCCTGTTCTGTCGCGAGCGGCTTATATGCGCAGAGCGGTAACAGCGTCGACTGCTCAGACCCTTTGCTGGCGAACTCCTCAGAATGTTCAGGCCAGTCGTCGCAGGGTAGCGGGCAGCAATTGCCGCTTAATACGCAAGGGGGCTTTAATGCCCCCGCGGGCAATTACCAGAACAACCCGCTGGCGTTGCCTTCGGGCAGCTACTCTGATACCGACCAGTATTCATCGCCTGGAGGTCCGTACCCGACGACTGGCAATCAAAACGCAACGCCCTTCGACCGCAACGCGTCCCCTTACAACCGGTCTTTGCAAGCCGGAGCCGCACAGCAGACGCCTTTGCTGCCCGAGCCGCTTACCGAGTTCCAGAAGGTTGTCGCTTCAAGCACGGGCCTGATTCTTCCCATTTATGGCGCCGATCTCTTCCGCCGCATTCCTTCGACCTTCGCTCCGGTGGACATGGCGCCGGTTCCTCAAGACTACGTGATGGGTCCCGGTGACGAACTGCGCATTCGCATCTGGGGCCAGGTAAACATTCAGGCTAACTTGCGCGTTGATCGGGCGGGCGATGTATACCTGCCCCAGGTTGGCAATGTGCATGTGGCGGGCTTGGCATTTTCGGAGTTGGAAGAGCATCTTCGCGAAGCCGTTGGCCGCGTCTATCGCAACTTCAATCTCAACGTCGACGTGGGCCAGATACGCGCGATTCAGATCTACGTTACCGGGGAAGCGCGGCGGCCGGGCGTCTATACCGTTAGTTCGCTAAGTACGCTGGTGGATGCACTCTTTAGCAGCGGCGGTCCCTCAATCAACGGCTCGTTGCGATCAATCGAGCTGCGACGCGGGAGTGAGGTCGTAACTCGCTTCGATCTCTACGATCTGCTCATCAGGGGCGACAAAACTAAAGACGCCAAGCTGCTTCCCGGGGATGTTATCTACATTCCTCCCGTGGGTCCCCAGACAGCCGTATACGGCAGCGTCCGCATTCCAGGCATTTATGAGATTCAGCCGCAGGAAGCACTGGCTGGAATTCTGGCCGAAGCAGGCGGCGCTTCCACCGTCGCGGCCCAAGCGCGCATTTCAATCGCGCGCATTGAAGGGCATCGTGACCGGCAAGCCATGGAGGTGACTTACGATGACTCCGGCCTGGCGACAAAGTTGGCAGACGGCGATGTGATCAGAGTTTTCTCGATCATTCCAAGGTTCGAGAAGACGGTAACCCTCAGAGGCAACACCGTCAATCCGGGACAGTTTGGCTGGCATGAAGGCATGCATGTCAGCGATTTAATTCCCGACAGGGATTCCCTGCTCACCCGCAATTACTGGTGGCGCCGTGCACAGTTGGGGCTTCCCGCACCGGAGTTCGAGCCTGCGCCTGGCTTCGCCAATCAACGTCAGCCCTTTGAAAACCAACCAATCACACTGCCTCGACCTGTGCAACAAAATCCAAACGGGTCGAATCAAACCGGTCCCGGGCAGAACGGCGCCGGCTCTTATCAAAACCAGCCCTGTTCGGATCCGAACCAGTTTTGCGCCGATCAAAGCCAGTACGGTTCGCAGCAAAACTCGTCTGAAAACAATCAATATCAGAATCAGAATCAATATCCATACGGCCAGAACCAGAATACTTATGGTCAAGGCCAGAATCCCTATGCTGATAACGAAGCTCAGAGCGCGCAGCATCGTAATGGAAGCTCGACGCTTGCCAGCACCCAGAGCTTTGCTCCCAGCCAGCTGATGCCTCCCGCGCAAAAGACCGTGGTGCAATTACCCGCACCCGATATTGACTGGGATTATGCGGTCATCGAGCGACTCGATCCTTCAACCCTGAAGACTGAACTGATTCCATTCGACCTGGGGAAGCTTGTCCAGCAGCACGATGCCTCGCAGGACCTGGAACTGCAGCCGGAAGACATCGTCACTATCTTCTCTGCTGCCGACATCAAGGTGCCAGTTGCAGAGCAATCCAAGTTTGTCCGGCTGGAAGGCGAATTTGCTCATGCCGGCGTGTACTCAGTCCATTCCGGCGAAACTTTGCGGCAGCTCGTCGACCGCGCGGGAGGTCTGACTCCGAACGCCTATCTCTACGGATCGGAGTTCACGCGCGAGTCTTCGCGCGCAATTCAGCAAGCGCGAATTGACGAGTATGTCCAGAGCCTGAGCATCTCTCTTCAACGCAACTCGATAGAGCTGGCGGCATCTCCGTCCGCAGCCCAGGGCGCAGGCGGAACCGCTATTCAGGGAGGCGAATACAGCCTCCTCCAAAGCCTGCGGCAAATCCGCGCCACAGGGCGGATCGTATTACAACTGAAACCGGAAAACATGGGAGCCAACAGTCTGCCTGACATCGCGCTCGAAGACGGCGACCGCCTTATTGTTCCGCACATCCCGGCCACTGTGAATGTCGTGGGCGCGGTCTACGACCAGAACTCATTCCTGTTTTCACCGGGCTCCCACGTCGAAACCTATCTGCGCCGCGCTGGGGGCCCCAATAAGAACGCCGACCGCCGCCATGAATTCGTCATCCTCGCCGATGGCGAGGTGATCAGCCGGGATTCGATCAGGGAACCCTTTGGAAACGAGTTTTATGACCTGCGCATCAACCCAGGAGACACCATCGTGGTCCCCGAAAAGCTTCCTAAGCAATCAACGCTTTACGCAGTGAGTTTGTGGTCGCAGATGTTCTCTCAACTTGCACTGGGCGCGGCGGAGCTGAGTATCTTGCATTAGGGTCCGCCAATCAGGGCTTGCGGTCATTAGAACGTCAAGTCTGCTGCTGTCCAAATCGAAACCAACAATACGGTAGAATCATTTAACCGTAACCGTCGATCCGAATCGAATAGGGACTAAATGGGCATCGAGGTTTTGAGCACCCGGGAACAACCGCAAAGCGCTTCAAGTTCCCCCAGCGACGAAAGCGTAATGAAAGCAGAGGAAGAGATCTCTCTGCTCGATTTATCGATCGTGGTGGCGGAGCGCAAATGGACGGTGATCTGGGTAACGGTTACCGTGACGGTTCTTGCGGTAATTGTCTCGTTGGTTTTGCCCATCCGCTATACGGCCTCAACCTCGATTCTGCCTCCTCAACAGAATTCTTCAACGGGCGCAGCCGCACTTGCCTCTCAGCTTGGAAACATGGGTGGATTAGCGGCGCTGGCAGGTAGCAACATGTCTATTAAAAATCCGAATGACCAGTTGGTTTCGATGATGAAGAGCCGCACCGTGGAAGACTCCATGATTGAGCGCTTTGGGCTCATGCAGGAGTACCACACGCGATTCAAGATCGATGCGCGAAAGGTGTTGGAGCGTCGCGCGGACATTGACGGCAGCGGCAAAGACGGGATGATCCACATCTCGATCGAGGATAAGGACCCCCGGCGCGCGGCGGAGTTGGCAAATGGCTATGTCGACCAGTTTCGTGAGCTCACGGAGCATTTGGCAATAACGGAAGCAGGTCAGAGGCGGCTCTTCTTTGAGCAGCAACTCCAGGGCGCGAAAGACAACCTGGCCAACGCTGAAGTAGCGTTAGAGCAGACGCAACAGAAGACGGGTCTCATCCAACTCGACAGCCAGACACGCGCGCTCATTGAATCTGCTGTTTCGCTTCGCGCGCAGATTGCCGCCAAAGAAGTCGAGATCCAATCGCTCGGCACTTTCGCCACAGATCAGAATGCCCAGCTTGTGCTGGCTCAACAGGAACTGGAAAGCCTGCGCGCGCAACTGGCCAAACTCGGCGGCCCTGAGTCGAATCCGGAAACAAGCCTTATTGTGACGCGCGGCGAGGTTTCTCAAGCCGGTCTGGAATATATCCGGCGTGTCCGCGACGTGAAATACTACGAAACCATCTTCGAACTGCTTGCCCGGCAATATGAGATGGCGAAGCTCGATGAAGCAAAAGAAGGATCTGTGATTCAGGTTGTGGACCCGGCAGTTGCACCTGAGCTCCGCTCCTTTCCGAAGCGCGGGATCATTGTCATGTTGTCTTGTGCTGCGGGATTCCTCCTCGGGATTATCATAGTGCTGGTGCAAGGAGCTCTACGACATCTCAAACAATATCCCGACACTGAGAAGAAGCTCCATTTGCTTCGTCGTCGTCTGTCCTTCAGAAAAGCAACGGCCTGATAGATCCCAACCGGGTTCACGCGCTCCTTGGGTAGAGTGTCTGCCTGATTTCAGTTTTGCCGATAATTCCTGGCCGCGTCTCCGCCAACTTGGGCCAGGCAGTAGCTTTTAGCTGTAATTCCGCAACCTCTCGCATGCCTCGTCCAACTCATCGTCGCGCTTGGCAAAGCAGAATCGGAGCAGGTCTTCGCCGCAGCCGGGACGGAAGAACGCCGAGCCGGCCACCGCGGCAACGCCTGTGGCGGCCAGCAGCGCGCGCGCCTTTTCAGCGGCGGTCTTGCCGGGCAAATGGGTCGCGCTGGCCAGGATGTAATACGCTCCGGCAGGGGCTTCCGATTCCATGCCCGCGGCCCGGAGCGCGGTGAGCAGGCGCTCGCGCTTCGACTGATGATCCGCGGCGATCTGCGTGTAGAAGCTGGGTGACAACTGCTCCAGGCCCGCAGCCGTCGCCACCTGGAACGGCGCAGGCGAGCACACATAGGTCAAGTCGTGAAAGTGGCCCATCGCCGGCATCCATTTAGCATCTGCAACGGCGTAGCCTACACGCCAGCCGGTGATGGAGAAAGTCTTCGAGAAGCCCGAAATCACCACCGTCCGTTCGCGCATGCCGGGCAGCGTGGCCGAGCAGATGTGCCGCGCTCCGTCATAAACGAAGTACTCGTAAATCTCATCGGTAAAGAGGAAAAGATCGTGGCTCTGGCATTCGGCGGCCACTGCCTCGAGCTCGGGCAGGGTAAAGATCTTGCCGCTGGGGTTGGCCGGAGTATTTACCAGGATGGCGCGAGTTTTCGGCGTAATGGCAGCGCGCAGTGCATCGGTGTCGAGGTGCCAGTCCGGTCGGGCGAGCGCCACCGGCACAGGCACAACGCGCAGCGATTTCAAGGTGTTTACGTGGTAGCCGTAGAACGGCTCGAACAGTATGACTTCGTCGCCGGGGTTAAGCAGCGCCATCGCAGCCACGTGGTATCCGGCCGTGGCGCCCGAGGCCACCAGCACCTCGCGCTCGGAGTCGTACTCAAGGCCGTAGTCGCGCTGCTGTTTCTGCGCAATGGCCTGGCGCAGGCGGCCAATGCCGTCGCAGCGGGTGTAGATGTTCTGGCCGGAGTGGATGGCGTCGTGCGCGGCGGCCTCGACGACCGACGGAACCGGCGTGTCGCAAACACCCTGCGCCAGGTTGATGCCGCCCTTCTGGTCGCAAAGCGTGGTCATGGCCCGGATCTCGGACTGGAAGGTTGCGGGGGCAAGGTCGCTAAGGGCCAGGCGCGAAGTGGACGCGGCTGGCGCAGGGTGGGTTAAGGTGTTGGCCACGGGGAAGTTCCTTCGCTCCTTATCTTACATTCAACAGGAATTTGAGGACAGGCGAACCGGAGCGGCCGGCGACGCCAGGGACTCGATGATTCTGCGCACTTACGGGCTTGGTGACAACCGATCAAGTGATCCAGATCACCTTTAGACTCGCATCAGAGTAGTATTTTCACCTTGGGCAATTTCAACATAGGGAAGACCGATGCACGAGCTATCAATGGCCGCCAGCATTGTCGACGCAGTCACCGAATCGGCGGCCGCCTATCCCGGCTCGCGGGTGAAATCGGTGAAGCTGCGGCTGGGGGTGTTGGCGGCGGTGGTTCAGGAGTCGCTCGAATTCTGCTGGGGGCTGGCCACTGAAGGCACTCCCCTGGACGGCGCGGCGCTGGTGGTCGTAACCGTTCCGGTTGTGGTGCATTGCGCGGCGTGCGGACGCGACTCCGAGATCGAAGGCGTACATAGTTTTCGATGCCCGAGCTGCGGCGAGCCGGCAGGTGATTTGCGGCAGGGGCGCGAGCTGGAGATTGAGTCGATCGAGATTGAGGAGCCGGATGAAGTGAAAGTGGGATAGATTTTGGGATCGAGGAGATCACTCCCACCCTAGCAGCGCGACCGCATGATTTTGTACATTTCCACCCATTCCGCGATGAGGCTGCGGAAAGGATGGGGCAACCACATTGGTACAATTTCAAGCGGTCAAAGGCCTGGCGACAAAAACAAAGACGTCGCAAAGGTGTGGCACCCGATGTTAAAGAGGGTATGAAATGACAACGCGGATCGTGGAGTTGCGGCGGGGAGTCCTGAAGAAGAACGACGAGCTTGCGGCGGTGCTGCGCGAGCGGTACACGCGCGCGGGCGTGCTGGTGCTGAACCTGGTTTCGAGCCCTGGGACGGGAAAAACCGCGTTCCTTGAGCTCACTCTGCGCCGGCTGATTGATCGAGGCGCGAAGGCCGCGGCACTGGTGGGCGACCTTGAGACTGACAATGACGCGCGCAGACTGGCGGCAAGCGGCGCACCAGTGCGGCAGATCAACACCCACGGCATCTGCCATCTGGATGCGGAGATGATTGGCCGGCACCTGGAAGGCTGGGACGCAATCGCCGGCTGGGACGCGCTTGCTGTGCCTGGCAGCGCCGAGGCCGATGCTGCGGCGCTCGATTATCTCTTCATCGAGAATGTCGGAAACCTGGTTTGCCCGTCGAGCTACGACCTGGGCGAGCGCATCCGCGTGGCGCTGCTGAGCGTGACCGAGGGCGAAGACAAACCGCTCAAATACCCCACGCTCTTTAACTCGGCAGACGCCGCAGCTATTACCAAAATCGACATCGCCGAGCCCTGCGGCTTTAATCGCGAGCTGGCCCTCCATAACATCAACGAAATTCGGCCCGGTATCCGCATCTTTGAGACGAGCGCCAAGACCGGCGCAGGCATCGACGAATGGCTCGCGTATCTCGCCCAGCAGCGGATTGCGTTCAGACACAGTGACCGATAGGGCGCGGTGACCGAGTATGATGGGCGCCATGCGGTTGCCTGCCGGCGACTCGGAGCTAGTGCAAATCATGGAAGCCTCGCTTGCGCGCGCAGCCAAGCGAGCCGGCGAGTGGCTGGTCTGCCGGCCGGGCTGCACGCAGTGCTGTTATGGAGCCTTCGCAATTGACCAGCTCGATGTTGCGCGGCTGCGGGCCGGAATGGATGCGCTGCATGCAGCGGACCCTGCGGCCGCAGCGACGATCCGGCAACGTGCACGTGCTTGGATTGCGGAATATGGCGCCGATTTCCCAGGCGACGCGCAGACTGGCCTTATCGGCGAGAGCGACCGGGAGCGCGAACGGTTCGAAGACTACGCATCCGATGCGGCCTGTCCGGCGCTCGATCCTGCAACTGGATTGTGCGGCGTGTATGAGTGGCGGCCGATGACCTGCCGGGTGTTTGGGCCTCCGGTGCGGATGGCGGGTGAAGAAGGCGCGGAAGGTCTGGGCCACTGCGAATTATGCTTCATCGACGCCACGCCGGAGCAGGTTGCCGCGTGCGAAATGCCGGTCCCGAACGAGCTCGAAGCAAAGGTTCTCGCCGACCTCGGCGCGAAGGGCGAGACGGTAGTGGCTTGGGCACTGGTGGACTTGGGTTGTGAGTCGTGAATCGTAGGTCGTGAGAAGCGGATCGTGGGCTAGGAATCGGCTATCGGATAAACCGTGAGTTCCCCGGTCTCAAAATCGAGACCGGGGGCGCCCACTGTTCCTGCGTGGTCAACTTCTTTTTCGGGCTACGAATCGGCGATCGGGTAATTCTGATCGAAAGGGAAGATCAGCTCGTCTTCCGTTGGCACTGGGCTGCCGTCCACGGTTGCGGGATGGAAGCGCCAGGTCTTGACGGTTTCAAGCACAATCTGGTCGAGCGCGTTTCCGATGCCCTTCACCAGTGTGGCCTCAAGCACATCGCCCGCCGCGCTCAATTTCACGTCGACAATCACCTGCTGACTGAGAGATGGAAGCAGCGTACGGTCCGTGACCGGCGGGCGCGGCGAGAAGACGGGAAACGCGGGGTCGGCACTCTGGGTGTCGACGCCATTGCCCGGTGTTGGCTCATGCTGCGCCGATGGGGGGTGGCCGGCCGGCGGCGCGGGAGTTGCATTGACGGCAAGGTCGGAGGTCGGGTTGGGCTTGACTGGTGGCGGCACTTTGCGGCCGTACGGTTTGGGAAAGGGTTTGGCGCGCGTTCCACCGGGAATGAACAGCGTGGCGGGATAGAACTTGAGCTGGGTCTGGTCGGCGACGACGGGTTGATGCATGTGGCGAATCGCGGGCAGGATCACCGTGACCAGCAGCAGATGAATCACGAGCGACAGCGCAAGAAACTGCGCTCTCCTCTTCTGCAATGAGGCAAGAAACTGCAAAAACCCTCCGCGATCGGCGTGATGCATTTAAATGGACGCTTCAAAAACGATTGGGGATCGTGCGCCGCCAGACGTTGGAGAAGAAACTTGAACAGTGCCGGACGGGGCGCCGCAATTAGATTGTGACACGAACTTCAAAAACTGGCTGGCGAATTGTTGGCGGCGAACGGGCCTGATTCGTCTCGCCGCGGCGTTAAACTGGTACTTGGAAAGCTCGATGCCAAACCGCCCCTGCTGGGTTGAGATTCGCACCCAGGCCCTCGAAGACAACTATCGTTTCCTTGAGAAGCTAGCCTCGCCTCTCGCTGAACTTCTGGCGATTGTGAAGGCCGACGCCTACGGCCATTCGCTGGCCATTTGCGCGCCGGCAGTGGTGCGAGCCGGAGCGCGATGGCTGGGCGTCACCAGCGTCGAAGAGGGCGTGGCGGCGCGGGCCCTTTGCCCGGTGAACTCCGATAACCGCCCACACATCCTCGTTATTGGCGGCATTTTCCCCGGACAGGGCGAGGTGGTGATCCGTCACTCGCTCACTCCCGTGGTTTGGGAGCTGTGGCAGCTCGACGAGCTTGAGGCTGCGGCGCGCGCCGCGGGAATTCAGCCCGGTTCTCTGCCGATCCACCTCGAAATCGACACGGGCATGAGCCGGCAGGGCGCGAGCCCGGGAAATCTCGGTCCCATTTTTTCGCGCATCGCGCCGGGGTCGCCGTTCAGGCTGGAGGGCATCATGACGCACCTGTTTGCGGCCGATGAGGCCGATGGGCGGGTGACCGTCGAGCAATTTGCGCTGCTCGAGGAGACGTTGAATCGCTTTGAATTTGCCGGGCAGTTTGCCGAGTGGCTCAATGTGGGCAACTCCGCGGCGTTGCTCTCTGGTGAAGCGCGGGTAATCGCCGGGCTGGCGGCGCGGCATGGCATGAAGGCGATGCTGCGGCCAGGGCTTTCGCTCTATGGGTTGGCGCCGGAATTTGATCCGGATTTCGAAGGCGACGTACCGGCAGGTCTGGCCACGGCGCGGCAATCGCTCAAACCGGTACTCGAGTGGAAATCGCAGGTGGTAGGTGTGCGCGAAGTTGCAGCCGGAGCAGCAGTGGGCTACAACGGCACATTTGTGGCCGCCGAGCCCATGCGTTTAGCGCTGGTGGCCGCTGGATATGCGGATGGGCTCGACCGCAGGCTCGGCAACCGCTTCAGCCTGCTGGTCCGGGGAGAGCGCGCACCGATTGTTGGCCGGGTCAGCATGGACCAGACGGTGATCGACGTGACGGAAATTGCGGGCGTCGAGGCTGGCGATGAGGTAGTGATCATTGGCTCGCAGGGGGGTGCGCAGGGCGACGATCGAATCACCGCCTTTGACCACGCCGATGTTTGCGGAACCATTCCGTGGGAAGTGTTTACGCGGATTGGAGCGCGGGTTGAACGCAGGGCCGTTTAGTTCGACGGCGACGCCGGCTCGGGCTGGGGTAGCGCAATCGCCGGGAGGCGCAACTTGGGAGTGCTCTCCTACGCCGGCTGCGCTTTCAACGGCGCGAATCATGGCCTCGTGCCAATGCAGGAATTCAGCAGCAGGTGGTAGAGTCCGCGGGCGCACCACTCCTGCTGGTAAAACTTGCGGATCACGGCGGCGCGGCGCTTGTCGAATGCGGCCAGGTGCTGTTCGGCATTGTCGGCCTGGCTGGGAAACGCGCGGGCAAACCACTCGCGCTTGGCCTTGGATGTGGCGTAAACAAACACATGAAAACAGCCGGGATGGCCGGCCAGCGCACAGGCGGCGCCGCGGCCAACAATCACGCAGTTGCCTTCTTTTGCAGCTCTTAGAATCTGCTGCTTGATGACTTCGAGCATGCGCTCGGAGTCGAAGACGTGCTCTTCTCCCATGCCGAAGGTGGAGAAGGAAGAGTCGTGCCAGAAGAGCTTGCCGTAGCGGTAGTACCAGGGGTCGAGGCGCTCGTCGAAACGCGCCGCGATTTTGGGATCGACGCCGGCCGCCTGGGCGGCGCGGTTAATGAGCTCTGAGTCGAGCAGCCGCCAGCCAAGCCGCTCGGCAAGATCGTGTGCGAACTCGCCGCCGCGCGAGCCGTACTCGCGCTCGACGGTAATGACCCTTACCGGCGCATGTGCCATGGCCTCGAGAGACCCCCGCGATTGGAGCATACAACGAAAACGCCGTGGATGGGGAGGGGGCGGCTTCTTTTTCGAGAATTCAACCTCTGCTCGGTACCAAACAGGGGTATGCTTGTGTTGCGCATCGAGCGGCGCGGCTGCGCTCGCGCTTCTGCCTGATGCGAGGGCTCTGTTCGAACCTTCCCCAACGGATCCGGAGGCCGGGAAAGCGGGGTAGAGAAATGCCCGACACCGTCACCGCAAATCAATCCGTAGACATCGCTTCCGCTCAAACCACCACGGGCCCGGCTTGTTCACACCTGGGGGTGAGAATCGCCGCACGCATTGCGGTTGTTTTGCCCGCTATTACGGCAGTCCTGCTTTTGCCTGCCGGAACATGGAAGTTCTGGCAGGCGTGGACGTGGATATGCTCATCGATTCTGCCTGCGGCGGTTTTCTTTGTCATTCTCGCAAGGTACGCGCCGGAGGTGATAGAGCGCCGGTTGCAGAACAAGGAACCGGTTGCCGTTCAGAGGAATCTCATCCGCCTCCTGATGCCGGCTTTCCTCATCGCGTTTTGCATACCGGGGCTGGATCATCGCTTCGGCTGGACGCAAAGGCTATTCGGTGGGGTCCCGGCATGGCTATCGATCGTGGCTGACGCAGTTGTGCTGGCCGGAGTCCTGTTCGCTTTCTGGGTGGTTCGCGTAAACGAGTTTGCCTCGCGAACCATACGGGTTGAGGCTGGGCAGACCGTCGTTTCAACCGGCCCCTACCGCTGGGTTCGCCACCCCATGTATTCCGGTAGCGTGGTGATCTGGTTGGCGACATCGCTGGCGCTGGGATCTTATGTTGCTCTGCCGGCTTTCGCTGGGCTCATCCCTTTTTACATCGTCCGGCTGCTGAATGAGGAGAAGGTTCTGCGGGTGGAACTTGCGGGCTAAATAGATTATTGCGAACGCACGCGTTTCCGGCTGGTTCCACTCATCTGGTAAACAGGTTCGAGGCGCGGCGTGAAGGAGAGTGCAGACGCGGCGAATGTTCTGCCGCGCCCATCGTGCCGTCAGGAAAGTTCTACTGCGATACCGGTTGCTGAGGCAGCGTCTTTGATGACTTGAGGTGTGGTGCATTGGGTGGTGGCGGCGGCATTTTAGCGGCAGCCGCAGGCGTGGCCGGCGTTGCAGGCGGCGGAGGTGGGAACCCCGAACCCTTCTTGATTTGCAGATCGCCGTTGGTTGAGGTCAGCACGATGCTGGGACCGCCAGCGCCGATGCGGCCGCTCACGGTTTTGTCTTCATCGCCGCTCACGCTCAGGCCGAAGTCGTTCACCACTTCGCCATTATGCGTGTGGCCGTCCACAACACCTGCGCCGTTTGGCGGCAGAGTGATTTCGACGTCGCCCTTGTTGTTGGTGGCAGTGATGGCGTACGCGCCGGCCGGCTCAATGGCGATGCGGCCGTCGCGGTTCTGCACAGAAGTGTCGCCGTAAATCTGGCTCAGGTCAATATCTTTGGCGTGAGTGACCACGCGCACCGAGCCCTCGGCTTCAGTCACATGCAGATCGTCTGAGTCCAGCGTAACGTCGCCGGGAAGCTGCCCGATCTCGAGGTCCGTCACGGAGGTCTGCACTTTGATGGGGCCGGCAATGTTCTCCATGTGCACCGGTCCGAAGATCTGTCCGTTGGTCGTCACGCGCCCATGAATCTCAGAGAGCGTCAGGTCGTTGCAGTCGCCGTCAGCGTTTACGTCACCGTTGATGTCGTGGATTGAAACGTCGTGGTTGCTGTGGTCGAAGTGCGCCTCAACGGGACCGGTAATCGAGTTCAGATGCACCTCGCCGTGCGGCACGGTTGCGGTGATTCCCGCGCCGAGTCCGGTGGCAGTAACCATGCCGTGGCCCTCATCGACAGTGAGGCGTGCCGTGCGCGGAACCGTCACCGTGAGATTCACGCGGCCCTTGCCATTGCCATCGGATTTGATCAACACCGAGCTGCCGCTGACGGTGGCGTGCGGCGATTCAGACCCCCAGATGTTTTTGGCATCGTTGTCGGAGTTGGAATAGGCAACCTCGTGCGCCTGCACCTGGATACTGTTGCCGTCGCCGCCGGTAATGGTGACATCGCCGCGCGGATTTTCGATATCGACCGTTGCGTTAGCCGCAATCTGTGTGTCGAGCACCTGCGCATCGTTGTCGTGCTCCGGCATACCGAAGGAGTTAAAGAAGTCGTCGTTGTCGCCGTTCCAGTTCCAATTCCAGGCGCCCATGTGTCGCCAGCCGGTAGCGCCGAGGCCAACGATGGTGAGCAGGAAGAGCAAGCCCACGAAGCTGCTCTTGCGGCGTACGGGAACTATCGCTTGAGATCAATGGCCCACTCCGCAAGAAGGGCCAGGCCGGCAATGATGAGCAGCACAGGCCACCAGCGCGAGTACCACTCCCAGAAATGATCGGCTGCAAGATGGCCGGTCATGATGAGCAGGGCGATAATGCCGATGCTAGATCAGGATGACGGGACCAACCATGGATGGAACGCGCGGGCCATAGACACCGCCATAGCCGGCCTTCCACGCGTATTTCTGGGTCTTCCATGCATCGCGCTGCGCGCGCCACGCGGCCTTTTGCTGTTCGCGATAGGCGCGCCACTGCGCTTTGGGATCGTAGGGCGGAATCGGCGGTCCGCCACCTGGAGGCATGTTCGGAGGCGTGCTCATTGGTTTCCTCCATCGCTATGACGGCCAAAAATCGCCGGCGTTCGAAGGCACAATCGCTGTGCCGGGCTGCTGGGGCTGCAGGGACTTTGGGTGCCGCCGAACGGCCATGCGCTGTCAGCTTCGCTGTCCATGGACGCCAGGGCCGCTCGCTCGGCGAGCATCAACAAACCGATGCCGATCAGCAGCAGCGGCCAGAACCAACTCCAGAAGTTCTGGATAATATTGAGCTGGTCGAGCAGCGCCAATGTTCCGATCAGGAGCAGAATGACTGGCCAACGCAGGTGGTGAATCATGATGTAACGGTTCATTTGCGGCCTCCTTGCGGGTCCTGCAAACGCCGGGCAATCAGGAATATGCCAAGCGCAATGATCATCAGCGGCCAGCCGAACTCAAAGACGCGCCCCGAGAGCAGATCGAGCTGACCCAGCAGGAGCAAAATTCCGAGGGCGATGAGGATGATGGCGCCGATGGGCTCCTTGCGCCGCCAGAAATACGACGGAGGAATTGGTGGCATGGGCGGCATCGGCGGCATTGGCGGAAAGGGCGGTGGATTTCCCGGAGGGGTATAGCTCTGTCCCGCTGCCGGGTCGGAACCGGCGGGGATTGAACCCTGGAAAGGAGCTTGCCACGCGTTGCGATCTTTGTAAGGGCTCTCAAAGGGCTGTTGCTGGCCTGGGGCCGACTGTGCGGCGCCCGTTGGATCCGCTGCATTTACCGGCGGGACGTAGCCCGGTGGAACGGAGCCGGGGGGAGGTTGCTGGCCGCGCGCGCCGGGATTGAACCAGGTGCTGATCTCGTTCAGACCCAACGGGTCAGGCAAAGGCTGGCCGTCACGACGCGCCTTGGCAACATGATAGGCCTCGAAGGACTGGTAGAAGATCCAGCCGGCGATAAAGAGCCCGAATATCCCGAAATGGCTTGAGGCGCTTACCAGCACCGCAAAGATGAAGAGGTGAGCCAGACCTTTGAGGAACTGGCCGTTGTACATGGCGCCGACGCCGGGTATAAGGCCCAGGACTGCAGCCGTCGCCGGGTTGGGGCCGGCAGAGAATCCGGGTGTGTAGACCGGGGGAACAGTCTGCCATTGAGCAAGGCACGGCGCACAAAGAATTTGGCCGCCGGGGGCCTTGCGGACGCAGTCATTGCAAAGCGCTTTACCGCAGTTCTGGCAGAACGCGGTTGCGGTCACACCGCTGTGATTTACGCAGTCCATGTTTTGCTCCCTTCCTTGACCGCGTTCCTGGAGCCTTTGGAGTGCGCGCGAACTTTTTGAATGCTGGAGAGCTTATTGGTTTCAACTCCGTACTTGATTGGGCCGACGCCGGCGCGTGCGTTGAGATCAAACCGAGTCTCAATCAACTCGCCGGAACTGGGAAGAGCCGGCTCGACCGACTGTTGCGGAGGATCCATTCGTGAGCCTCCGTCTTTGTGGCTGGGAACTTGTTTTGACTCGCCGGGAGCTGCGGGCTGGGCGGGCTGTGTCTTGTCGTTGCCGGTTCCCTGATTCTGTTCGGCATTGCCACGCAACTCGCGCATCTTTGCCTCAACTTCGTATACAAAGCGGAGGTGGTCGTAGTAGCGAATGATGGGGACCGAAGCGACCGTGAACTGGCGCTCCATGAAAGCCCGGATGGCCGTGGGGCGCAGATCGGATAGCCGGAGAGCGGTGAGCTTCACGCCCGTCATGTTCAGCGTGACGGTGATGGAGAAGAAAGCCATGGCCGCCGTCATCAGCAGGCGGGGCTCGGCGAAGCGCCGCACAAAGCCCATAAAGCCAGGGCGCTGCCAGGCAGGGATGATTGTGTTGGGAATAACTGCGGCTCCGCCGGCTGATCCATTCAGCTTCAGTACTCTGTCCCGGGCCGGTGTGCGCGAGGATCTTGTCAAGCAGACCCTCCGGCACATCCGGCTCGGCGTCAAGAAAGTCGAGCCACTCCCGTCCACGGCGCGACTCTTCAAACAGCGCCGTGCAGGCCTGGCAGCTGGCCATGTGCGACGTGAAGGTCGCTTCGTCCTCGGGCTTCAGCAGCCCGTCCAGCGCATCGGCCAGAAGTGTCTCCCAGTGCCCGCAGGCCGGGGAGCTCGGAATGTGCATGCGCTCTGCCATGGTTACATCACCTCCCGTTTATTACGTTCCAACAGCCGTGCAAGTTCCGCTCGGCCACGGCTGATGCGGGACTTTACCGTTCCCTCAGGGATGCTGAGGACACTGGGCGATCTCTTTGTAGTCCATATCCTGTAAGTCGCGCAGAATCACCGCCTCGCGCAGCTCCACCGAGACGCGGGCCAGGGCTCCCTGCACCATTTTGCCAGTTCCTTCTTGGCGGCCGCTTCGTGGGGTGAAAGTCCGGGGTCGGTGAGCCGGTCGATTGGCCTCAGTTCCTCGGTCTGATCCCACCCGTCATCAAGTGAAGACGTCGCGCGCTGATTTCGTGTACGCCTGAAGTTGTCCACCAGCAGATTGCGGGTCATGGTGGTAATCCACACCGGCAGGCTGCCGCGCATGGCGTCGAAGCTGGCCAGGTTCGAATAGATTTTAAGGAAGACGTCCTGGGTCAGGTCTTCGGCGTCGGCTGCGTTGCCGGTAAAGCGGTAGCAGAGCCCGTAGACACGCTTGTGATGCGTGCGGACCATCTCAGCCCATGCGCCGGAATCCCCGTCCATACAGCGCCGGACGACCTGGGACCAGTCGGTCTCCAACTTTCCTGCCTCCATGCGCCTTGCCTGGGCGGCTTGTGCAGCCAGGACCCCGGCCGAGGTTTTAGTGCCCTGCCCTGTATTGGCTGGCTGATTTCCTTCCCCGTCCCCGCGCCGTCATTGGCGTTGCGCGAGGCGGAGAGCCGCCGTAAGGGAGGGTCGATACGGAAGGCATAGCCTGCTCGAATCGCGGGCGGCCGGGCCTCGCGTACTCTTGCTCCGGCAAAGCCTATCATGCTCAAGCTTAATGTACCCACGCACTGCATATGCGGGCTATACGCAGAAAATCAAGGGCGGGTTCCCGAAGAGGGACTGGAAAGGCTTGGATTTCAGCGGTGTTGGGAGTCTGATGGCTCCCAGACCTGTCAATGTGCGGCATTTGTCAAGTGGCTTTCAAGGCTGGCAAAGCAGCCAGGAAGCTGGCTGTTCCACTCACCCCAATCGTGGCCGCCGGGTTTGGTATGGAACTCGTAGGCGAAGCCCCGCTCCTTAAGGCGCGAAACAAAGCGGCGAATGGGCCCGAGCAGCGGCTTCCTTTTCGCCGGCGGTGATGTAGAGGTAAGGTGTCGCCGACGGGCTGGCAGTTTGAACCAATTCAAATGGATTGCGGGCCGCGCGCTCCTGGCCTGCCCACCGGCCCGAAGATTTTGCGGAACTTCAGCCACTGGCCGATGCGGCGGACATTGTAGGGCCGGAAAGGCACGTCGACGGCGGGACTGAGCGCACCGGCAAAGGCAAAGAGATCGGGATGGACAAGCGCGTAATCGACGGCGCGCAAATCCGCCCATCGAGAGGCCGACTACGGCGCGTCCGCCGCGATCGGTGCGGGCCGGAAAGCGGCCCTCGACGTCGGCGATAAGGTCTTTGGTGACAAAATCTTCGTACCTCTCCCGCGGCGCTCCCACTTCGTTCATCCAGTAGGACTCGTCGCCGTCGGGCATCACAAGAATCAGGCCTTTGGCGGCGTAGGGAGCCACATCGGACTGGTTCGACCAGTTGCGGTAGTCCTCGCTGCCGCCATGTAGCAGATAAACCACAGGCAGTTTCTGGCTCGGGCGTGAGATTCGTGGGCAGATAGACCCGGTAAGTCACATCATGGCCGAGCGCGTTGCTCCGAAACACCACGTCGGTCATTTTGACGCCGGCTGCCGTGCGAGGATGATCGCCACGAATTGAAGCTCGATGGCAGGCGGTGAGCAGCAGGGCGCAAGACTCGCCGCGACAGATGCGGCAAGTCGCAGAGCCTTCAATTTGCCTCACGTTAGCGACTCCATTCGCTCTGAATTGGCCTTGCGTTGTCTGGGCCAGATTCGCATCCGCACCAATCCCGCCGCTCTACGAGTCCGTCGCCGGGTCGTCGTCGCCTTCGACCGAGATGCGCAGCGAGCGCAGGAAACTGAGGTCGTTCGGGGTGAAGGCCATCGCGTCGGCGCCCTCTTCGGCTGCTTCGCCGCCTTCGGCGCCCTTGGGGCTCTGCGTAACCTCGTTGAGGCCGATGGTGGCCTCAAGCATCAGCAACACGTCAAAGCCGTGCTTGCGAATATCCTGAACCACCCCGGCAATCTGTTCGCTTTCAATCACCGACTCGTGGATGGCTTCGCCGAGTTGCTGGATAAGTTCGCGCAGACGGGATGTCAAGGGTTACCTCCGTAGGCGGCGGCATGCCCATAAGGCTGCGCGGGATGCGGCGCACGATTTCTTAACCATACTTCCAACGCCACCCGCGGGCAACCGGCAATGACGGGCCCGGGCACTTGAAGCGGCTTGAGCAGGATCGCTGCTACCATCATAGACGGAATGAAGCCGGAAAAAATAGGGCGGGTGCTTGGGATCGGAGTGCGCGTAGCTGGCCGCATCGCCTGGTACGGGATTGTGCCGGGAGCCACACCTCGCACCTCGCAAATGCAGGCGAATGCTCAGGTTCCAGGCACGGGCGCCGCATCCTCGCAGACCACCGCGCAGGCCGGGCGCACCGTTGCGCAAGCCGGCCTTTCCGCTGCGCAAATGGGTCGTGGCGCGGCGCAGGGAATCGGCGGGCTGGTTCGGCCGTTCACGCGGGTGGGCGGAATTCTATGGCTCGAAATCACCGGCGGATTCTTCCTGCTGCCCGCTGTGGTGTTTGCTCCCACCGTTTGGCGCACCCGCGCAAGCTGGGCAGCCGGACCCGACCACCGCACCTTTCTTGCCTCGGCGATCGTGGTAACGGTCTTCTTCTATCTGGGAGTGAGTTCGTTCTGGCAGGCGCGACGCAAGTCACGCTCGTAATTTTGTGGTTCGCGGGTCGAGAATCGCGGATCGAGAATCGTGAATTGAGGTACGGAGATCAAGGCACGTGAATCGTTGGTCGTGATTCGTTGGTCGTAATCGCCCCGGAGGGGGCGAATCGACAATAGCCCAGCGTGGAGTCCGCTGCGCGGGCGGAACGCTGGGAAAACAATCGAGCCAACGCCCGCGCCCCGTAGGGCTGCGACGAATTCCCGCCTGGCCGTTGCTTAGCTCTTTTGCGACCCGGCGCTGCTTGAAACCGAGATGGCCCAGATAACAACTCCGCCTAAAAGCAGCAATACAACCACAAAACCAACGCCGTAGCCAGCGTGACCGACGCGGAAGCCACCAATACGAAAAGCCAATGCATTTAATCCTGCCGAAAACATGATGATCTCCTTCGGCAGGGAAAGTGGCCCAGCCGCATGAGAAAAGACCCGAACTGAAGCCGGGAGTTGCTGAGGGAAATCGTGGCGGACTATTTCTTCGGCAGTGCAGCAGACAGGATACCGCGCAGTTCGGCGCGCCCGGCGTCGCTGAGACCGGCAAGGCTGAGCGTGAGAGACGCCTGTGAGTAATTCACCAGCAGGATCAGGTCGCCGCCGTCGATCCAGCGCTCGTAAATGTTCCAGGAAATTTCAGACGAAATCCCCGCAGTGTTCTTGAAAGCGAAGGAATGCGTAGTGACGTTAACGGTGAACAGCCCCTGGGCTGCAGGATCATTTAAGTACATGCGGCGCAGTCTGGCCGGCAGCCAGAGAGTCACCAGGGTAAACCACACCGCAAGAAGGAGTAAGAACGGGCCAACGTTAAAAAGAAGCGCAAGCGGCACGTCGGTCTTCGGCGGAGTGCTGGTGGAAGTCACGCTTTCACTCGACGTTGGTATAGGAGCTGAAGGATCGACCGCCGGCTTCCGAGCGTTCCGCGTCACCACTCCCCAGAAAAGCATGAGACAGATGAGGATGAAGACCCAAATAAGAACCGTTTTGACGGTGGCGCCCTTGCCGGCGCTCTTGAGGCGCAGCTTCGATGCCCTCAGGTATTCCGCCTCAGTGAGCTTGTATGAGAATTCCATGCCCGGAAGGGTAGCACAGACACGGCTTCTATGCCTGTTTCCGCCACCACGCCCGCGGCGCAATCGCATAATTCAACTGCACCAGCACAATGGCCGCGATGCTGACCCACGTATCGATGAAGCAAAGTGCTGCGCCAGCCGCATAAAGCGACTGCGCAATCACGATCCGGCGGCAGATGCTGTTGCGAACCTCGTCGGGCGTATCTGGTTTGATCAGGTCGCGATGCGTGGCGTGCGCCCAGCTCCAATAGAGCATTGCGCCCAGCACAAAGATGTTGAGCCAGTAGAGGCCGAGGGCTACGCGGTAATGGATGAACTCGGCCAGCAGGCGCGTGGAGAGCGGCACCAGCGTGACGGCGAACAGAAAGCCGAGATGGATCCACGTAAGATCGCGCGTGCCTTCGTCGATGTGGTTGAGCTGCGTCTGCTGGCCGGCCCAGAAGATGCCGAGGGTGAGGAAGCTCATGCCGTAGGTGATCCATTGGGGACCGAGGGCGCAGAGCGCGGCCACAAGTTCGCCTTCAGAGTGCACCTGCGCGGCAGTGGGAAGTGCAGGTCGATCACCAGCAGCGTCATGGCGAAGGCGAAAATGCCGTCGCTGAGCGCGGCCAGCCGCTCGATGTTGCGTCCTTGGATCAGGTTGTAGAGGGTGGGCATGGAGATGGGTTCGTGCCTTAGCCTGAAATCATTGACCTGAGAACCACTTGTCGTGCATGCGTTGGAGAAATTCTGGGGTAATGGGATAACCACACGCAGAGCCGATGACCGAATCCACGGGACACTTCGGGCACAGAGCGGTTTGCCCATCATCGATCCATTCAACGAGGTCTGAAGGCGGAAATGTGGCAAGGCAGTAAAAGCAGCCGCAAATATCGCTCTCCTCCAATTCGCCTCGATGCATAGAGCAGTGCTTATGGGCTAGTTCGAGATCGTAGGTTTGGCTCATTGTGCTGGAAATCGTGTTCGCTTCTTACAATATCGCGTGGCAGCGCGGGCGCGGCAGGAATTTACCAATTCACCCGCGGCCTCGCCGGCTTGCGCAGCAGATGCCAAAGCCCAGCGCCAGGGCCAGCACCCCAACCCAATTGCCGAGAGCGCAAAATGCGTACTGCGCAGCCGCCAGCCCTCCCAGAAGGCGACGCAGGCCGCCACTACCATCAAAACCCCGCGAATGCGGTTCATATGAATCTTCCCTGTCAATGCCAAGGCTATGGCATTGACCCCGGCGAGGCCCACTCCCTATGGTTGAGGTGGGTGCAACAAGCAGAAAGGATTCATTCATGGCTACTTCAGTACCGGGAACCAGCTCCGCCGAGCAGCCGCAGCCCGCGCCCTTGAAAAAGACCGCGCTGAACGCGACCCATCGCGCGCTCAAGGCCAAAATGGTGGACTTTGGCGGGTGGGACATGCCGGTGGAATACCCCTACCCTCCACCCCAGCGGCAAGGATCCGCCGCCGGGGGCCCCGGTTCCGGTGGCGGCCTGATTGCCGAGCATCTGGCAGTGCGCAACGGTGTGGGACTTTTTGACGTTAGCCACATGGGCGAAATCCAGTTTCGCGGGCCGGGGTCGCTCGCCGCCGTGCAGCATATCACCATGAACGACGCCTCGAAGCTGGCTGACGGACAGGCGCACTACTCGGCACTGCTTACGCCCGGGGGCACGTTCGTCGACGACATCCTGGTACACCGGCTCGCCGCCAACGACTACCTGCTGGTGGTGAACGCGGGAACCAAAGACAAGGATTATGCCTGGATTCGCAGCCAGGTGGGCACGTGGCCCGGAATCCATCTGAGCGACTACTCCAACTACTACTCGCAACTTGCTTTGCAGGGGCCGCGCGCGATTGAGACCCTGGCCAAACTTACCAAGGTCGATCTGGCGGCCATCAAGAACTACTGGTTCACGTGGGGAACGGTCGCGGGAATTCCCAATGTGCTGATCGCGCGCACCGGCTATAGCGGCGAAGACGGGTTCGAAGTCTATATTCCCAGCGACGAAGCCACGACGGTGAAGATGTGGGAGGCGCTGCTCGACGCGGGCGCCGAGTTCGCCATACGGCCCTGCGGCCTGGGCGCGCGCAACACGCTGCGGCTTGAGGCGGGCATGAGCCTCTACGGCCACGAGATTTCTGAAGAGATCAACGTGCTCGAAGCCGGCCTCAACCGCTGGCTCAAGCTGGACAAGGGCGAGTTCATTGGCCGCGATGCTTTGCTGGCGGTGCAGGCTGCGGGCGGACCGAAGCGCAAAGTGATTGGCCTTGAAATGGTGGAGCGCGGCATTGCGCGCGATGGGTACCCGGTACTCTCGCTCGAAGGCGAGGCGATTGGGGCAGATTACGTCGGGCTCTCCCGCGCCGTTTCTCAAGACCAACATCGCCATGGCGCTGGTGCCCGCGGCGGTGGCTGAAAGCCGCGCGGACGTGCTGGTGGATGTGCGCGGCGAATCGGTGCGGGCGAAGCAGGTTCCGATTCCGTTTCTATAAGAGGCCGAAGAAACAGTAGCGAGAGTATGAACGTGAGCGAGACAGCCGACCATCGACCTGCAGCCGGCGCTGAGCGGCGCGGTGCTGGTGCTTATCCAGTTTGACGTGTGCGAAGAGCTACGGCTCGATAAGCTGCAGCAGGCTGTGAATGCGCGCACCGTGGCGCAGCCGAAGATTAAGCACTCGGTGCCCGCTTATGTTCGCTACCAGCGGCCGCCGGTGGTGTGCCCCGCTCGAGGCGCTCACGCTGGAGGGCGGCGAGCGGCTTGAGGGCGAGATCAAGTACTACGACTACGGCGTGGTGAGCGTGGTTTACCAGCTCAGCTTCAGCGGCGACTGGGAGAGCCTGATCGACCTGGCCAGCCGCTGGGTGTGGGGGGTGGATTTTGCCGCGCGCATCGAGCCCATTGTGCGGCAGCGCCTGGAGCGGGTGCCCGACGCGATGGTGAAGCCCTATACGCGCTGGTTGAGCGAGGACTACTTCATCTTTCATGTCCGTGAGAAGGGGCAGGTCCGCGAGAAGGGCGATGCGGCCACTGCTGCCGACACTTACCCACGAGCACGGGCTCGAGATTGCGCAAATTGTTCGCGGCGATCGCCTTGCGCTCTCGACCGGCGAATGCACTGAGGTGCTGCAGTCGCGCATTTCGTACTACGAGAACGACCTGGCGGTGATCGGCTGGAACGCGGCGTTTCTGTATGACAGCGACGCCGGCGCCGAGACCGCGATTCAATTGCTCGAATACGCCAACTCGCAGTTGCTTGAGTTCCGCCACTACGACGAGCTGCTGACCGGCATCCTGGACAACGTGTATGACACGCTGGAGCATAAGAATGGCATGATGGTGCGGTGGCGCATGGCGCGGCGGGCCACGCGGCTGCACACGGTGCTGCTGGATATTGCGGAACTGACCGAGCGGGCCGATAACTCAATCAAGTTTTTGAGCGACATGTTTGCGGCGCGGCTTTACCGGCTGGCCGCGGGCAAGGTTGGCGTGCCCGACTACAAAGACCTGGTCGCGCAAAAGCTGAAGACCGCCGAGGACCTGTACCACGACATGGTCGACCAGTTTAACCAGGCGCGCGGATTCTTCCTCGAAACCACCGTGGTGCTGATTCTGCTCATCGAGCTGGTGTACCTGTTCAAGGGCAAAGGGTTCTGAGAGGGGAGCCTCTCACGGCACGAGTGCCGCAACAGCCTTTATCCTGATGGACAGCGTTCCCTGCAATGTCGATGCGTTCTGCAAAGCCGGTCTGGATTTATTTGATTCTGGCGAGTCTGCTGTCTGTCCATGCAATGGCGACGCAGGCCGCGCGCACTCTCGCCGCCGGCTCCGGTGTGCTCCGCCGAGCAGTATCGCGTGCAGGCAGAGATGGAGCCCACGCCCGATGTCTACCTGGCGCTGGGGCGGTGCTTCCTTAAAGTGGGCCGGCCGCAGGATGCGCTCGACCCGCTCCAGCAGGCAATACGGCTTGGACCTGGAGACGAGAGCGCGCACCGGCTGCTGGCCGACGCGCTCAGCCGCCTCAATCGCAACCCTGAGGCACAAGGCGAGTGGGAAGCGGCACTCAAAATCGATCCCGCATCAAAATCGGCGCTCGATGGCCTAGCGCGCAGCCTGATGGCTCAGGGCGACTACGAGAAGGTTGTGGGCCTGCTGGCCACGGCGGCTCGCGATGAATCGCTGAACATCGATCTGAGCCAGGCCTACCGCAAAATGGGCCAGTTTGACGACGAGGAACATGTGCTGCGCGAGGCTCTCAAGGCCGAGCCCTCATCGGACCGGCTAACAGCCGCGCTGGTTTCGCATTGGATCGATACCTCCCACTACGAGGCGGCAACGGAGCTCTCAGAAAAAATTGTCCGGCAAAAGCCTAACGATCTTGAGGCCCAGCGAATCCTGTTTCGCACGATGGTGATTACTGGCGAGAACGACCGCGCGACGGCCCTGGGCAAGAAGCTGCTGGCCGCCGAACCGCATGACGAGGATTTGCTGAACCTGAACGGGCTGCTCGAATACAAGGCTGGCGACCTTGATACGGCGCGCAAGCATCTTGAAGAAGCGGTCGCGCTCAAGCCCGACGACTACAATCCGCGCGTGAATCTGGGCCTGGTGATGGCGCAGAACGAGGATCCGGAGGGGGCCGAGCAGCAACTCAGGATTGCGGTCGGACTCGGGGCAGATTCGCCGCAGGTGTACTTTGCCTTGTCGAAAGCGTTGCGGGCGCTGGGCAAGACCGCCGACGCGCAGCAGGAACTTGCGATTTTTCAGCAGAAGCAGAAGAAGGAATCCGACCACGCCACCGCGGTTCTGAAGGCTACCGAGGCGGCCGAGTCAGTTAAGGCCGGCGACAAGCAGCGCGCCGCGGAGCTATACCGCGAGGCCTGCGCCGCCGAGCCAACCGACGCGGGCCTGGCCTACCGGCTGGCGATGGTTTTGGAGGATCTGGGCGACGCGGCCGGCGAACGAAGTGCACTTGAGGCGGCAATCCAGGCCAACCCCCGCTTTGCGCTGGCCCAGTACCAGCTCGGATATATGGATTTTCAATCCGGCAACGCCGCGTCGGCAGAGCAGCATTTTCGCGCAACGGTTGAAGCGGTGCCCGATAACGTGCAGGCGTGGATCTCGCTGGCCGCGGCGCTCGGCTCTGAGCAGCGTGTTGCCGACGCCCGCCAGGCCATCGCGCAGGCTCTCAAACTCGATCCAAGCAATGCCGCGGCCCAGGCGCTGAGCCAGAAGCTGGCCGAGCAGCAGTAGTGGTTTCCCACCCTTTCGCAAAGGGCGCGAGAGGATGGGCAACCAGTGACCAGGGGGTTTCGCAATTGGCAAACGGCAAACAAGGGGACAACTGGACGCGCCGGCGACTGCTGCGCGCAGCTCCCGCTGCGGTTGCGCCGGTGCTATTGCCGAGTGCGCTGCGAGCGGCCCTGGCTGAGCCGAGTCTCGCACCGTCAAGCCCAAATCCCGCGCCGGCGGCACAAAAGGCCGCCCCGTTCTCACAATTCGTTGACGTCGCCCGCACAGCCGGTCTCACCGACCCCATCATCTACGGCGAGCCCGACAGCTTTACTTACATCGTGGAGTCGATGGCGACCGGCTGCGCGTTTTTCGATTACGACAACGATGGCTGGATGGATATTTTCATCCTCGGCGGTCGCACGCTGGCCGGCATTCCCGCCGGCGCGGGCAACCGGCTCTACCACAACAATCGCGACGGCACGTTTACCGATGTCTCGGCGAAGTCGGGGCTCGCCGATCGAAATGGAGAACAGGGATGGGCGCAGGGCGTGTGCGTGGGCGACTACAACAACGACGGATGGGAAGATCTCTTCCTCACCTATTACGGCCAGAACCGCCTCTACCGCAACAACGGCGACGGCACGTTTACCAATGTGACAGCGCAGGCGGGCCTGCTGCAACCCAGGACGCGCTACTCCACCGGCTGCACGTTTGTTGAGACGCGCCGTAACGGTTTGCTTGATCTCTTCGTCTCGAATTATCTCGAGATCGATATGGACCACGCTCCCAAGCCCTCGATGGCGGTGCCGAACTGCAACTACGAGGGCGTGGCGACGATGTGCGGGCCGGAGGGTATGCCCAAAGCGCAGCAATATCTCTATCGCAACAACGGCGACGGCACGTTTACCGATGTTTCAGAAGCCGCGGGCATCTCGCAGTTGCGCAGTTCGTATGGACTTTCGGCCACCAGCTTCGATGCCGACGAGGACGGCTGGCCCGACATCTTTGTGGCCTGCGATATGACTCCTTCGCTACTGCTGATGAACAACCACGACGGCACCTTCCGCGAAGAGGCACTCGTCCGCGGCATTGCGCTGAGCGGCGACGGGCGCCAGATGGGTGGCATGGGCGTGGGAGTGGGCGACTATAACCTCGACGGCCATACCGACGTCGTGAAGACGCATTTTTACAACCAGGCGACAGGCCTTTACCGCAACGACGGCAAAGGCAACTTCGACGATGTGACCACCGAGGCCGGACTAAACAACGAAACGCGCTTTGTCTGCTTCGGCGTGGGCATTGTGGACTTGGATAACGACGGCTCACCCCGACATTTTGTTGGCGTCCGGGTCCGTTTATCCAGAAGTCGCCAACGTTTCGCCGCGATTCCCAGCGCGCAGCCCCAGGCTGCTCTTCCGCAACAAGGGCAATGGAACGTTTGTCGCAGATGGGCGAGGAGGCGGGGCCGGCCATCAACGCTGCGCACATGAGCCGCGGCGTGGCTTTTGGCGACTTCGACAACGACGGCGACATGGACGTGCTGATCATGAACGTGAACGAGCCGCCGTCGCTGCTGCGCAACGATGCGCCGCCGGGCAACAACTGGCTCAAGATTCGGCTGGAAGGGACCAAGAGCAACCGCAGCGCAATCGGCGCGCGCGTGGTGGTGCGGTATGGCGGCAAAGTGCAGGTGCAGGAAGTGACGAGCGGATGCAGCTTCTTCTCGTCGAACGATCCGCGGCTGCATTTCGGGCTGGGCCGGCTACGACCGCGGATATTGAGATCCGCTGGACGTCGGGGCTGGTGGAAAAGCTGGCAAACGTGGCGGCGGGGCAGTTGATTACCGTGAAGGAAGGCGCAGGGCAGGTGTCGGGCAGGCCGTTCCATCCGAAGTAGCTGTTCGTGACGCAGAAGTGGCCTCCCAGGTCCCCAACTGCGAGGGACCTGGGGCACCCAGTTCGTGTCTTGTACCATCGAATGCATGTTGCGAGTGAAAAAGCTTGATCCTGCGGCGAAGCTTCCGGTGGTGGCACACCCCGGTGAGGACCTGGGCTATGACGTCTTCTCTCTTGAATCCATTGAACTTGCGCCGCGCACAACGGCTCGGGTCCGCACCGGAATCGCCGTCGAGGCTCGCGATCCGCGCACTGGCGAACCGCTGGGGTTGTTGGTGCGCGACCGCTCATCGATGGCTGCGCGCGGCCTGGCCACAACAGGTGGAGTGATCGACGCCGGCTACCGCGGCGAGATTCTGATTCTCATCACCAACCTCGGCGATGCTGGGGTAACGATTGCGGCCGGTGAAGAAGCTCGCACAGATGATCCCGGTCCCGGTTTTGACCGGGGTGGTGGAAGAAAGTGAGATGCTGGGAGCTTCCGCCCGCCTGGAAAAGGGCTTTGGCAGTTCGGGGAAGTGAAGAGACGGGGATCAAGGGAACAAGGGATCGAGGCTCAGGGCGCCGGCGATTGATCCAAGCTTTGCTCCCGACGTCTCCGCAGTTCCTCCATCACCGACTGGATCAGCTCCTTGGCGCCTTCCATACCGCTCAACACGGCCTGCAGATCGAGCGCAGGTTTCGATGGGTTGCGGGAAGAGGCGCAATAAACGCCATGCTGGCCGACCATGATCAGGGAATCGGTAAGCAGATCGAGGGCGACGGCGAGCCGGCCGCGCTCCACGCCCATCATGAACTCATGCTTTTCGAGCTCGGCGCGCTTTTCGTCGAAGATGTTCATAACTCTAGCCTAACGGAAATCCCCGGAGGGGGGAGCACGCCTGAGGAACGAATGCGTCGATTCCGCCGGGACGAAGACCGCTGGCCAGGCGGATGCTTCGTTTCGGCACGGCGAAAGTGTCTATCGGGCTGCCCGATGCAAAGAGCAACCGATGAGTTGCATTTATCCCTCAACAGCGCTATTATGCAACCAAGAGGTGGCGGTTTGGTTCCTGACAAAATTGAGAAACATATCGAGTTGAAAGCCCCCGTCGCGCGGGTTTGGCAGGCGCTTACGGATTATCGCGAGTTTGGCGAATGGTTCCGGGTCGCGCTCACCGAGCCTTTTGTAGTGGGCGCAACGGTGCGCGGGAATATTCTTCATTCTGACTATGAGCACGTTGTATGGGAGGCGAAGATCGAACAGATGATCCCGGAGAAGCTGTTCTCGTACACCTGGGCGCACCCCAAGTCGCTGGCCAAAGAGCACTACAAGCCCGATTACACCGGCGAGCCGAGAACGCTGGTCGAGTTCCGGTTGGAGCCGACCGCGACGGGCACGCTGCTGACCGTAACGGAGTCGGGATTCGATAAACTGCCCGACGACCGCCGCGAGCAGAACTACAAAGGCAACGAAGGCGGGTGGGCGCAGCAGATGAAGAATATCGAGGGCTACCTTGGCGCACACGCGTAAATCACAGAAGGGGAAGCGCCCAGCGAATGCACTGCTGTTTGCCGCGTTGGGCGATGAAACACGGCTGGCGCTTGTAGCGCGGCTGGCCTTGGGCGAGGCTGCGTCGATCACCGAGCTTACCCGTCGCTCGCGATTGACGCGGCAGGCCATCACCAAGCATCTGCGCGTGTTGGAAAAGGCAGGAATGGTGCGCTGCGTGCGCTCCGGCCGCGAGAGCCGGTTCGAGCTCGACCCGCGCCCGCTCGGCGATATCAAAAAGTACATTCGCCGCGTCTCGCGCGATTGGGACGAAACGCTGGAACGGCTCAAGGCATTTGTTGAGGAGTGACCGCGGCCCGCGCTCGCGCCGTGCTCAGAAGCTCAGCCGCTTCATGTATTCCGCATCCGCGCGCAGCTCTTCAACCGGATCGCCCTGGAATTCTTCCTGCTCCACAAAGTAATACTTGAGGTGAGTGGCCGCGCGCATAATCGGCACATAGTCCATGTTGCCCTTGCCGAGCGCCGGCAGCTGGGGCTTGGCGGAGCCGGGCACCAGGATCATGTCTTTCACGTGCAACAGCTCAAAACGCTCCGGCGCGCGCGCTATGATTTCAGCCGGACTGTGACCCGAGAGATAAGCCCACCCGCAATCCAACTGCAGGGTCACAAGCTTGGGATCGGTGAGCTTCATCAGCTCGTCGTAGACCAACACTCCGTCGATAGTGGCAAACTCCGGAATGTGGTTGTGGAGGCCGAATGTCATCCCAGCCGCCTTCACCTTCTTGCCGATGATGTTGAACTGGTCGATCCTCCAGTGCCAGTCGTCGAGCGTGGCCTCGCCTTTGGCGTTCGGGTCGCGGTGCGTTCCGTCAGACGAGGAGCAAATGATGTACTCGAGGCGAAGGTCGTGGGCGTAGCTGATTATCGAATCGAGTTGCTGCTCGAGCAGCGCAAGCGTGTAGTGGGCGCTCACGCAGCGCAGCCCGGCCTGAACCATGGCGCTGTGGAATTGCGCAGACGAGCGATTGAAGAACCCCGCTGCCTCAACCACGGTGTAGCCGCTGGAGCGCACGTCGTGGAGCGCCGCATCGAGGTCCTTCGCCATCTGCTCCCGAACAGAGTAGAGCTCGAGGCCTGCCGGTACTTGCAACGTGCGCGCGTCCGCAGCGTCCGCTCCTGCTACCACCGCAACCGCTCCCGCGGCCTTCAAAAAGTCCCTACGCGATGCAACTGTCATCCGCTTCTCCTTGTCACCGTCTGTCCACTGCTTCACTGTTCCCTGTTTTTACACCTTGATCCTCTTCGCCGCCTCATCCCACACGGCGATGGACTTGTGGAAATAAGAGTGGTTCGCCATGTGGCATCCAATGGCCGCGTGATTGCCGAAGACCTCATTCTCGACCACCGGCTGCCGCGTGACTACCGCGTTGAAGAAGTTCGCGATGTGGTCCTCGGAGTCATCGTAACCCCGCGGCAGTGTATAGGCCTCCGCTTCTGGCAACGGCGTCATCGGCTCGGGATGCGCGGCCTTCCATTCTTCCATTCCCTTCTGCTTTTGCGCTTCCGTCATGCCGTCCCAGCCGTAGGACTCGAAACGCGGACGCACGTCCTGCGGCGTAAGGGTCACCGAACGCCCGGTCAAAACCATGGTGCCCGTTGAGCCGTAGAACACAATGTGCTCGTCGTCGGTATCGTTGTTCTGGTTGCAGTGCAGATGGATGTGAACCGTGCCGGCAGGCGTCGAGAAGTCGTAGAGGGTCTCGATAAAGTCGGGAAAGTCGCGGCCGTCTTTGAAGTGGTAGAGGCCACCGGTGGAGTAAGCGCGCGCGGCCGGCGCGTTGATGCCTGTAATGAGCTGCAATCCGCTCAGCAAGTGGACAAATAGATCGCCGCCGAGTCCCTCGCCATAATCCGCAAAGCATCGCCAGCGGAAGAAGCGCACAGGATCGAATGGCCGCGCAGGCGCGTCGACGAGGAACGCCTTCCAGTCGATGGTCTCGGGGCTGGCGTCGTCGCCGATGGGATACACCCAGGCGCCGCCCGGCGAGTTGCGGTTCCACTGCGCATCGATCTCGTGCACTTCGCCAAGGCGGCCGGAGTCGAAAATCTCCTTCGCCTTCAAGTACAGGATGGAGCTCACGCGCTGGCTGCCCGCCTGAAAGATGCGCTTATGCGCACTGAACTGCCTCAACCATCGCAATCCCGTCCGCGACCGTGTGCGACATCGGCTTCTCGCAATAGACGTCTTTGCCGGCGGCAACGGCGTCGAGGGTCACGCGCCGGTGGTGATGGTCTGAAGTGGCAATGAAGATGGCGTCGATATCCTTGCGATCGAGAAGCCGGCGATAGTCGCCCGAAGTCTCGAAGTCCGAACCATAAGCCTCGATGCCGGCCTTCAACCGCGTGGAGTAGAGGTCGGCTGAGCCCACGCACACGCCGGTAGGCACGTTGCGCGCCGAACGAAGCAGGTCGCAACCGCGAATGCCCGTGCCGACGATGCCGAAGCGGATCTTGCGGCCGTCGGGCAGGTTGTCAGATGAGTGCTGCGGCGCGGTGAGAGTACTGGTTTGCTGCAGCCTGCGCGACGACGGCAGTAACAACGGCTGCGCCTGCTCCGAGGCGCACAAAATCCCTGCGTGTAATTTCGTTCAGCTTCATTCGATGGTTCCTCGTGCGGAGCCAATTCTCGCTCGCGATGCCGAGGTGTGTCTAGCCGAGGAGGAGACTGCGTCTCAAAACGAAGCGCGAAGCGCTAGTAGCGTATCCGCATGATTTTGCACATTCCAACCCATTCCGCGGTGAGGCTGCGGAATGGTTGGGGCACCCACATTGATACAAAATCGGGCGGTCAAAGACCTACAGCGTGTTTCATAAACCCGTTTTGTGTCAGGGCACGACTTCAGTCGTGCCGAAAATAGCATGAAAAATGACGGGTTTTAACCCCCGCGGGATGAATGCCGGGCCTTAACAGCCATTTATGAAACACGCTCTAGTAAATCCAGGGCACCAGCCGCCAGGTGCGTGCGACATAAGCCTCGTACTCGGCGCCGAAGTGCCCGCCCAGCAGCTTTTCCTCAGATCGCATCCTCGCAATCAGAGGAATCAACCCAAGCGCCACCAGCACAATCCCCACGCTGGAACGAAACGTCAACGCCCAGCCGAGCAGGTGAATCACCATTCCCAGGTAGCCGGGATTGCGGACCCACCGTAGACTCCGCGGGTCTGGAGAGAGTGGCATGACTGGATGGCGACCAGCCCGCTAAATCGCCGGCCCAGCGCGAAGACAGCCCAAAGCCGCAGCGCGCCGCCAGCCGCAAACAGCGCGATCCCCACCCAGCGTGTGGCATCGCCGTCAATGGTCAAAAAGCCCAGCCGGTCAGTCAACGGCGAGAAGAAAGCGAATTCAAAGCGGCCACGCAAAAGAGAGCCTGAAGTACCCAGCGGTTGCCTCGATCTTCCTTGTCGCCGGGATTCAAATTGCCGCCGAGAACGGCAGCACCAGCATCATGCAGACCACGACCGCGGCCAGCGCGATGAAGGCTGGATGAGCGAAAAATGCTCTCCAGCCGCCCCAGGCTGATATGGCGAGCGTCCACTGCATTGCAGCCACAGCCAAACCCATCACTATCATCTTCAGTTTCGATGGCATGGGTTTTCTCCTGAAATTGCCCCCAGCGTACTTCTCGGCAAGGAACGGCGCAGTGACGGCTCGTACAGCGGCGTGTGGTGTTTTGTCAGAATTCAAGTCCCATGACTCGCCGCAGGCGGCTTCGCAGCACCATCTCGCCGTGAAACAATAAGAGCCGAAGCTAACATGAGCGACGAGACCATCACCGAACTTACATCTGCCGCCGAAGCCGTTGCCGAGCCGGCGCAGGAAACAGCAGCCGAGACCGCACCAGTGGCCATTGCAACCGAAGAACCAGCGCCTGCGGCGGAAGAACAATTGCCCGCCGGGGAAGAATCGGTCGCAACCGAACAAGCTCAAGCGGCAGAAGAGCCCGCCGCCGCTGTTGCAGCGCCCGCCATTCAAGAGCCCGTTACGGCCCAGATTGCGACTCCGGTCGAGAATGCGACACCGGCTGAGGATGAGACCGCCACGCCGCCATCTGCTCCCGCGACCGAATATCGAAGCGAGAGCCCGGAGGACCAGCCCCCTTCCGAGCCGAAGGAGTCATTTGCCGACTTGCTGCGCGACTTCGAGAGTTCGCACACGCCATCGCGCAGAAGCCGAACCGTCTGCTGGGCACTGTGATTTCGGTCTCGGCGGACCAGGTGTTTCTCGATGTTGGCTACAAGATGGAAGGCGTGCTGCCGCGCTCGGCGTTTGAGAACAATGCTGAGGGAGTAAAAGCCGGGCGACAAGTTTCCGGTGTCGATTACCGGGCGCAACGAAGAGCACTATTACGTGCTTTCGCGCTTCAAGGTTGCGCAGCCGAGAGATTGGTCGGCGCTGGAGAAGGCATTTGCCGACAAGACCGCGGTGGCCGGAACTGTGACGGCCGTGATAAAAGGCGGCCTGAGCGTGGACGTGGGCGTGCGGGCCTTTATGCCGGCCAGCCGCAGCGGCACGCGCGAAGCGGCTGAGCTTGAGGCGCTGGTGGGGCAGGAGATTACTTGCCGCATTACCAAGCTGGATACGACCGACGAAGACGTGGTGGTTGATAGACGCGTGGTGCTTGAAGAGCAGTCGCGCGTGGAAATGGAAGGCCGCCGCGCCGCACTGAACGTGGGCGAAGTGGTGACGGGAACTGTGCGCACCATCATGCCTTACGGTGCATTTGTCACCCTTGGCGGCGCGGAATTCGGGGGCATCGACGGGCTTGCTGCATATCAGCGATATTTCACTGACGCGCATTGCAAAGGCTGAAGATGTGCTGACTCGTCGGGCAGGAGCTGACTGTCAAGATTCTGCGCATCGATCCGGAGACCGGGAAGATTTCGCTCGGCTTGAAGCAGCTGCAGCCGGAGCCGTGGGAGACAGCGGTGGAGCGCTTTCCGGTGGGCGCGCGCGTTTCCGGCACCGTTACGCGGCTCATGGATTTTGGCGCGTTCGTCGAAGATTGAGCCGGGCCTCGAAGGACTGGTTCATATCTCCGAGATGTCGTGGGCAAAGAAAGTTCGTCATCCGTCTGACTTGCTCAAGACCGGCGACCGCGTTGATGCGGTGATTCTTTCCGTCAAGCCGGAAGAAAAGCGCATCGCGCTCGGCCTGAAGCAGACGCTCGCCGATCCCTGGGTCGAGGCGCAGCGACGCTTTCCAGCCGGTTCGCAGGTCGCGGGCACGGTGACAAAGATGATGAGCTTCGGCGCGTTTGTTGAAATCGCCGAAGGCGTTGAGGGTCTGGTGCACATCAGCGAGATCGTGGCCGACCGGCGGCTGAACCACCCCAGCGAAGCGCTGCACGCAGGCCAGAAGGTAGAGGCGCTGGTGCTCGCGCTTGACGCTGAAAAGCGCCAGATGAAGCTCTCAATCAAGCAGCTTGTACCCACCAGCATCGATGAGTACATCGCCGAGCATAAGGCGGGCGACGCAGTGTCAGGCCGCGTGGTTGAGGTAAGAGGCTCATCGATTCAGGTGGATTTGGGCGACGGAATCCGTGCGACTGGCCGGATGGGTAAGACGCCTGCTGCGAAGGCCGTTAAGCCTACTGTCGAGGCAGCCGCGCCCGACAAACCCGATCTCGCGCAGCTTTCATCGATGCTGAAAGCGCGCTGGAAGGGCAACGCGCCCACACAGGAAGCCGCACCCGAGCCGCTTGTTGAGGGCCAGTTGCGCAGCTTCAAGATCGTGAAGCTCGTCGCGGAGAAAAAACTTATCGAGGTGGAGCTGGGGTGAGCGACGCCGACCTCATTCGCCTTCCGGCCACACTATTCGCTCAAAGATCTTCTTGAGCCTCGCGCCCTTCTGCGGGTTCAGCATTTCTACAAACGAGACGCGGCCGGCCAGGTGGGCGCGGAAGTTCGCGTGGCCCTCGCGGTTCTGGCTCGCGGGTAAGTGGCGCACGCAGTTGGTGAGCGTGGCTTTGAGCCGGTCGAAGTCCGCGCGAACCACGTTGACGTGCTCGTTTGCCACCACCCCGGCAAGGTATTGCCGGACGCCGCGATGCATCATGCGCGTCTTGCGGTGATTCACTTCAAAGCCTTCCTCAAGCAGAATGGCCGCGGCATGAACCGCAAACCGTTCTACGCATCGTTCGAAATCGACTGCACCCGAAAAAGCCAGGTCGTCGGCGTACCGCGTATAGGTTGCGCCGGCCGCACTCGCGAGGCCACTCAAGCGGCAATCGGCGCGATACAAGCAGAGATTCGCAACCGCCGGCGAGGTGGGCGCGCCCTGCGGAAGGTGCGGACAGCGCGTAGGTCTGCCATGCGTGATACAGAGCAATTGGATTGATGGTGAACTCCTGATTCGAGACGCGTTTTGCGGAAAAAACATTGCGGGGTGCGATCGTTGTGCAGAGTCCGCCCAGCAGATCGGCCACTCGCTCCGGGTAACCCGTGGTTCGAAACAGTGCCTGTACTCGTGCCGAACGGATTGACGGGAAAAAGTCGCGCAGGTCCATGCGCAGCACTATCCGCTGACCCGTGTGCGGCGCAACAAATGTCTTGATCGACCGGCCTTTTTGAAACCCATGCGCCGCGTCGTGCGCCGGAATGTGCGCTAGAATTCCGGCGAGAATTGCGCGCTGCATCTGCTTGAGCCGCTGCTTGGGAGCTTCAATCAGCCGCACGTTGCCGCCCGGCTTGACCAATACGCGGTAGTTGTAGTGCCGCAGCTTTTCTTCGCGGCTGCGCGCGCCAAACCGCTTCAGGTCGGCAAACCACTCCAACTCTTCGGGCGTAGCTCGCAGCCACGCAGCCAGCGCGTCCTCCGTTTCAATTGCGGGAATCTGCCAATCTGCCGCCGCACGCACCGGCAGCATCTGCGCTGGAGATCCGAAACGGTCAACGATCGCGGGTTTGATCTTGCTTCTTGCATAAGCGCCATTGAATCCAGCATCGGAGCGTAAGAATTCAACAACGGTCTTCGCGCGTGGGCGCGTACCGCAGGCAAATTTCTCCGCGTATCTTTTCCCAAGCCCAATGATCCATCGTGAATCACGGCCCAGGGACTGGCGAAGACGTTCGGCAATGGCAATCGGTGCGGGTTCGCCGGCCAGAATCGTTCGCGCCAGCGCAAGCAGGAACTGCGGATTGGGCCTCTGGTATGACAGCGGAGCGCCCCAACGAGTCGTGCACGGCGTGAGCAGCTCTGCGCGGGAGCGCAGTGAAGGTCACGCGATGGATCGGCAAGTTTTTCACGTTCCCCTGGGGTAACCCCAGAGAGGATCATGCCTCGCCGCGAGGGCTCGGCATGCTCCATGCTTGGAGCGCTCCGCCATGCACCGCATCATACCAGCGATTCGCAAAGAAAATGCAAATTGCCCCTTGGGATCGAACCGGTCCGGCGCTCTTACAGATATGCGTTGTCGATGTAGCACCAGCGCCAGTCTTCGCCGCGCTCGGCGCTCTGGATGAGCGGATGGCCGGTCTCGGTAAAGTGCGCCCGCGCGTGGCGGTTCTTTGACGAGTCGCAGCAGCCTACGTAGCCGCAGGTGAGGCAGCGGCGCACGTGCACCCATGTGTCGCCCGTCTTCAGGCAGTCTTCGCAGCCTTTGCTGCGCGACTTGGCATTTTTGTCGAATTCCGCGAGATGCGAACAACCAGCCATGTTTTTTGACCTCCGCGCTAACTGCCGGGCCTTGTGAGCCCGAAGTCAGGTCAGACATCCAGTGTGGCACTTTAGAAGCCGATTCAACAACCTGGGGGACGCTCAGAAACTGAAGCTAATCATTCCAATGCTTTGCGCGGTCAATGGCCTTTTGCCAGCGACCCCGGCGCTCTGCTCGCTCGTCGGCGCTCATTTGCGGCTCGAAGCGCGTGTCGCCTTCCCGTTTCGCCTTCAGATCGCCGGGGCCGGCCCAGAACCCTGTCGCCAGGCCAGCCAGGTAGGCCGCGCCAAGCGCCGTCGTCTCCGTCACCAGCGGGCGCACCACCGGCACGCCCAGAATGTCGGCCTGGAACTGCATCAGCAGATCGTTCACGGCCGCGCCGCCATCCACGCGCAGAGCGCCCAGGGGCGCTGCCGGTCTCGCTTTGCACGGCCTCAAGCACGTCGGCCACCTGGAAGGCGATGGCCTCAAGCGCCGCCCGCGCAATGTGGCCGGGCTGGTGCCGCGCCGCAGGCCGATCAGCATTCCGCTCGCGTGCGGGTCCCAGTGCGGCGCGCCCAGGCCCACGAACGCCGGCACAAACACCACGCCGCCCGAGTCGCGGCACGCTGGCGGCCAGTGCCTCCACATCGCTCGAGGAGCCGATCAGCTTCAGATTGTCGCGCAGCCATTGCACCACCGCGCCGCCGATAAAGATGCTGCCTTCGAGCGCGTATTCGAGCCGCCGCTCGGCGCTGGCGGCAAGCGTGGTAATGAGCCTATGCTGCGAGCGCACGAATTCCGTGCCGATGTTCTGCAGCAGGAAGCAGCCGGTGCCGTAGGTGTTTTTGGCCTCGCCCGCCTGCCAGCACAACTGGCCGAAGAGCGCGGCCTGCTGGTCGCCGGCGATGCCCGCGATCGCGACGCCGGCCGAGGCCCGAGCGTGGTGGTCACTTCGCCCACGCTCTCGCTCGACCACACCACCTCAGGCAGCATGCTTTCCGGGACGTCGAAGATCTCGAGCAGCTCCTCATCCCACTCGCCCTTCACGATGTTGAAGAGCAGCGTGCGCGAGGCATTGGTCACGTCGGTCACGTGCTTTTGGCCGCTGGTCAGGTGCCAGATGAGCCAGCTGTCGACGGTGCCAAAGGCCAGCTCGCCGCGCTCGGCGCTGTGCGCGCGCCCCAGCCACGTTGTCCAGAATCCACCTGATCTTGGTGGCCGAAAAATACGGATCGAGCACCAGGCCGGTCTTGCGGCGACACGTTTCGCCGGCGCCGCGCTCCTCCAGCTCCTGCAGAACCGGCGGTGCGGCGGTCCTGCCACACAATGGCGGGATAGATGGGCTTGCCGGTCGCGCGCTCCCACACAATCACGGTCTCGCGCTGGTTGGTGATGCCGATGGCGGCCACAGTCGCGCGGCTGCGCATTCGCTTTGACCAGCGCCTCAACCGCGCAGCTCATCTGGCTGGTCAGGATTTCAGTGGGGTCGTGCTCAACCCAGCCGGTCTGCGGATAAAACTGCTGGAATTCGTGTTGCGCCACGGCGGCAATGGCGCCGTCCTGGTCAAAGAGAATTGCGCGCGAGCTGGTTGTTCCCTGGTCGAGCGCGAGAATGTACGCCATGAGAGGCTCCTGGTTCGGCAACCAGTCAAACACGCGGGATGAGCGGCGGGCAAGGCGAGGGTGGCTATTCGGTCCAGGGATTATGCATCCTTAATCGAATCCCTCGAACATCACGTGTATTGCGTGTGACGAAAGTCAGATCGTGCAGAATTGCGGTCGCAGCGAGCAATGTGTCAACCACCGGGCGCGGACGGTCTCCGGATAATTCCCCCCAAAGACGTGCAACGGTAGAGTCGATTCCTAAAATGCGATCCGCGAATCCGACCTCAAGTCCTTCGACCCAGGAAGCCAGACTTTTCGCTGCGACTGGGTCGTTGCACATTTTGGCGGCTACACCGTTGCGCAATTCGCCAATCGTCAAAACACTCAAATAGAGCGATGACGAATCAACCACCTTGAGAAAGGCGATTACACCGGAATCCGCTCTCTTCTTGCGCGTCTCGCTCAGAACATTGGTGTCAAGGAGGTATGCGGGCGCTGGGCTCACAGTTCGATTTCGCGGCCGGTGTCGCCATCCGGCTCGATCTTGAAATCGTCGACCTTTGGCCCGCCCAAAAGGTACTCTCTTAGATTCGGCTTATGCGCCGTCAATGCGCGGTACTCTGAGATCGAAAGCACCACGGCCCGCTCGGTGCCGTGGCGCGTAATAATTTGGGGGCCTTTTTTCTGAGCCTTCTCGATTACCTCGCTGAACCGTGTTTTAGCTTCTTGTACCTGCCAACGCGTCATGATCAGAAGCCTCCACATGCACATTAGACCATATTTCTGGTCATTCTGACTAGAATTTTGCACAAAGACCAATTTGCGCTTCCGCAGTGTGTTTAGATGAAAGACTCGCTGCCTACGGAGTGCCGTTTCGGTTCGCGTGCGGTGTCAGCTTTTTGATCAGGAATTCCTGTAATAGGTTCTGCACCGCCGTGCCGGCCAGGCCGATGCCGGCGCCTTCGAATGTCACCACCGCGTCGCTGCGGTCGCTGTCGGGATAGTAGAGGTTCGAGACGCCGCCGGAAGCCAGGCCGCCAAGAATACCCGAGAAGTTGAATTGCCAGCGCATGTTGTCGCCCTTGCAGATCACGGTGTTGGCGAGCGCGTATCCGATGCGTGACCGGATGGTCCCGGTGCCTTTGTAGAAGTAGCGGGGATCCTGGTGGAACAGCGAAGGAAGGATGGCGCCGCCGATCATATCGCTGAAGAAACTGTCGGCCGTATTCGCGCCCATCCGCTTGCCGTATCCCTGCATCCCCTGGCCGTATCCTTTGAATGAATTGGCCGCCTGTTGAATGCCGGAGAATCCCGCATCCATGAGCCAGTTGAACGGGTCGACATTGGTGTGCCAGGCGAGCTTGAACTTTTGTTTTGTGGTGAGCGGCACGGGATTCCGGTCGTAGGTAACGTAGTAGTTGGGCATAAAGCCCATTACGCGCTGCTGCTCCTCGAGATGAATCTGCTGCTCGGCAATCTGAATCTGCGTCTCGGCAGAAACTTGCACATTGCTTACGGTCTCTTTCACGGCCAGCACGACGCTTGGCACAACGTACGATTCCCCCGGCTGAAGCACGCCTGAGACTGCCTGCTGTTCGAATCCAGGGGACAAAAACGACAGGGAGAACGGCCCCGGAGCGACCGCTTCAAACAAAAACTCGCCTGCGGCGCTGGTCTCCCTGGATTGCTCCGCGCCGCCCTTTTCGAGCACGAGCACAACGTGCACGCCCTCGTAGACCTCGCCGTCCTTGCTCTTCACAACCCCGTGAATCGAGCCTGTAGCCGCCGCAGGCGCAACGGGCGCAGCTTGCGGCGTGTTTTGAGCCTCGCTCGATTGCGCGCATGCAAGCACCTCAACATGCCCCAGGCAGAGAGAAAACACACATACGCAAAACCAGACCCGGCGGATACAGAACCGCGCGCGAGGCGCGCCGGCAAGATTGGTCTTCGAGAAACGCAGTGGGGACCTCGTTGGCGGTTGGGAGGATGCCGGCTGCAGCTGAATCCTATCTCCATATTAATGTCACGGTCCCTGCATTTGGCGCGCGATAGTATTGCGAACCACGTGAGCCCTTTCTTTAATATGGCTTCGATCTCTCAATCGATACAGCTTTCCGCCAATGGGGCGATTTGAGCAAATACAATGGAAGCTCTTAGTTTTGCGCTGAAAGGTCCTTGGATGACCGTAGATTTCTCCGACAAGTATATCGACCTGCTTAAGTCCGCACTTTGTTCATCTCTATACGAAGAAAGCGCCTGGCGTCTGGTTGAAGGGCCGACGGAGCACTACGTCTCGGAAGGAACGCTGTCTTACCGGATCGTGGCCAAGATGAAGCATGCGATCCTGCGTTCTCTTCGCAAGCGCAACCTTCGGCTTGTCCGCACACTCCCTTTCAACCCCGCCAGCCGGGAAATAGGGGCCGACTGGCCGCTGTTTGGCTTCACGATGACGGGACGCCGGCGGCTCGATGCGTTGCACAGATGCGTTGACGAAATTCTCAGGGAAAATATCCCTGGCGACTTCGCAGAGACCGGGGTGTGGAGAGGCGGAAGTGTCATTCTGATGCGAGCGCTTTTGAGCGCATGGAACGACACGGAGCGTCTGGTATGGTGCGCCGATTCCTTTGAAGGAATGCCGGAGCCGACGGTTGTCGACAAAACGATCTCCAGCACCTCCGATTTCAGTGGCCTGGAGTATCTCGCTGTGAGTCTTGAGCAGGTAAAAAACAATTTTGCCCGTTTTGGACTTCTTGACGGCCAGGTAAAATTCCTCAAGGGATGGTTCAGCGATACACTGCCGACTGCGCCAATCAAGCAACTGTCATTGCTACGGCTCGACGGGGATTTGTACCAGTCAACGCAAGACGCCTTGACGAATCTCTACCACAAAGTCAGTTCCGGCGGTTATGTAATCGTTGACGACTACAATTCGTGGGACGGTTGCCACGCTGCCGTGGACGAGTTCAGGAAACAGAGAGACATCACGGAACCAATTCAGAAGATCGATGCAGATGCGGTTCTCTGGCAAGTATCGGCCCGCTGAGTTTCGGCCGGTCGGGAATCAACCAAGCGCGACGAACAGATCCTGTCTCCGGACATTACCCTTCCCGTTTGCGTAATGACTCTGACTCGTGTCATAGCCCTTTCTAAGGCGCTTGATCCATTCTCGATCGTTAGTATCCCAGGATGGACGGGCGCGAGCGGAGCGAAGTTGCGGCTGGAATGCGAAGAATTACCCCGTTAAGGCGGACGGCCCCTCGCAAGGGGCGCTCCGCGCCACGATTACTTTACCTCGCCGATGTAGATTCCGAACGGCCCAAGAACAACCCGGTCGAGCGATTTGGGATCGACTCCACCTGGCGACTTCAGCAGCGTTTGCAGCGTGGCCGCCTTGAGTCCTGAACCGCCGGCCTGCAGGTTAACAATCTGCGGTTGCGCGGTAAAGTTTACACTCACCAACACCTGCGGCACGCCCGGCGCCTGGCGCAGCCAGCTCAGCACGCTGGTGTTCTCAGTGTCGAGCATGATGTTGGCGCCGTGTTCAAATGCGGGCACTGTCTTCTTCAACTGGATGAGCGAGCGATACCAGTTGAAGAGTGAATCGGGATTGTCGCGTTCCACTTCGACATTCTTGTCGGTCGGCGCTGGGCGGCACGGGCAGCCATGGAGTCCCTGCTGTGAATCCCGCGTTCGGCTCGGAGCTCCACTGCATCGGCGTGCGCTCGCCATCCCGGCCCTTCTCCTTAGGCCAGCCGGTGATGCCGATGGGGTCTTTCACGTCTTCTTTGCGCGTGGGCGGAGTGGTCACCATGCCGATCTCGTCGCCGTAGTACATGAGCGCGGCGCCGCGCGAGGCAAACAGCACGGTCGCAATCACGCGCTCAATCTGATCGTTGTGCACACCGTCGCCATAGCGCGCGTCAATGCGCGGATTGTCGTGGTTATCAAACAGCAGCAACGGAACATTGCCGTCAAGCCTGGTCTCGGCGTCGTTGAGCCGGGCTCGAAACCGGGTAACGTCGAGCATGTTGATCATGCCCACCTGCGTATCCATAGGCAGATGGAACTCGGGTTTCTGCGGCGTGCCATACATCTTGGCCAGCTCGGTTACGTTGGGCAGATAGGTCTCGCCGATCAGCACGCGCGTTCCCGGAAATGCCTTGAAGTCGAATTTGTCAGGCTTCCGCGCGCATCTCGGCCACAGCCTCGTGCACGCCGGGCTGGTTGTTGGTACGCGAGTCGTCAAGCTGCGGGTCGCCGTAGGCGTTGATGTACGGGATTGCCGTTCTTGTCTTTCACCACGCCTTCGTCGCGCATCTGCGGGGTCTTCATAGAGCGAGGTGATGGCGTCAAAGCGGAAGCCGCCCACCCCGCGCTGGAGCCAGAAGGCGATGATGTCTTTGAATGCCTGGTGGACCTTGGGATTGCGCCAGTTCAGGTCGGGCTGCTGGATATAGAACTTGTGGTAGTAGTACTGGCGGGTCTTTGGAGTCCCACTGCCAGGCGGAGTGGCCAAAGTACGATTGCCAGTTGTTGGGCGGCTCGCCGGGGCTGGTCGCGGTTTCGCCCTTGCCATCGTGCCACACATACCAGTCGCGGTAAGGATTGGTGCGGGACGAACGCGACTCAAGGAACCATTTGTGCTGGTCCGAGGTATGGTTCATCACCATGTCCATAATCACGCGGATGTGCCGTTTATCCGCCTCGGTCGACCAGCCTTTCAAAGTCGGCCATGGTGCCGTACTTCGGGTCGATCGAGCGGTAGTCAGAGATGTCGTATCCGAAATCGACCTGCGGCGAGGGATAGACGGGGGTAAGCCAGATGGCATCGACGCCCAGATCCTTCAGGTAATCGAGCCGCCTGGTGATTCCGTTCAGGTCGCCGATGCCGTCGCCGTTAGTGTCTTGAAAGCTGCGCGGGTAAATCTCGTAGATGACGGCGTTTCTCCACCAGTCGCGTTCGCTTTGCTGGCTTGCGGGTTGCTTTGCCGCCCGAGGTTTAGCGGGCAATGTCTGACCCTCCGCAGCGAGCGCTGTCAGGCCAAGAGCAATGGCCGCCGCGAATCCCGCCAGAGTGATTCCCCTTCGATTCAGATGCTGCATTGTTCCCCCGGTTGCCCGGCTGGACCTAAAACAGCCCAACTCAAGCAAACTATCACACCGGGGGTGAAGGTATCGTGCCGGGAGGCGGGTCAGGTCTGTGGGCAGGGCGCGGAGAGCCGCGCCACTGGGACACGAAGGCGGTCTGCGACCTTATTCCTGGCGCGTTCAGGCGCCGGGTTTGGCTTCCGCCTCAGTCTCCCGCGAGCAGGCCCAGCGGCTCGCCATTTCCTGGCGGAATTGTTCGCGCTCCTCGGGCGTCATGTGCTGCCAGCGCTCCTCATGCGGTGGCGCCAGCGCTGTTTGCCGCCGCCGCCGCCCTCTCATTCCCCCAAACAACAGCCGGCACAGAATACCAAACCAACGGCCTGCCAGAAGGTGATGACCTTCCATCCGAAGAGTCCCGGCAGCAGCCAGTTCCATAGGCTCATCACCACCCAGCCGAAGAATCCGAGGAACAGCGCAATTGCGAACGGCGCCACAATCGCGATAAGTGCAAATTTGACGCCCCGCGGCATTCTGTTTTTCATTTCAGTCTTCTCCCTTGCTTACGAATTCTCGCTTACAAATTCCTCGTAAATGTCGCTCAGGCGGCGCCGCAAATGCAGCACCGCATAATGCTTGCGAGAGATGAGCGTGTTCACGCTGACCCCAGTTCGCGCTGAAATCTGTTTGAAGCTCAGGCCTTCGATCTCGTGCGCCACGAATGCTTCGCGTTGTTCCGGCGGGCAGCTCGTCCAGCGCTTCAAGCAAGCTCGGTCTGCAAAACAGCCTGCGCATAAGCTTCGGCCGGCCCGGCTTGGCGCGAAGGCAACTCGTCTTCAGGCCGGCGCGCTTCGCTCTCGTGGTTCACTGGGGCGGTTGCATCGGTTCCTCTTACCCGCCGCCTGCGGAAAAAATCCACGATGCGGTTGCGGGCCACGCGAAACATCCACGCGCCCCACTGCTCCACCGGCTCCGGCAGACGATAGGCTTCAATCGCCCTTAGAAAAACCTCCTGCAGCAGGTCTTCAACGTCGGCCTCGATGGGCACATACCGGCGAATGAAATTGCGCAGCCGCAACCTCTGGTCCGCAATGATCTCTTGGATCTGGCGGTTCTGTTCGTTCGTCAAACTCATGGTCGCCGGCTGTTCCATCCACTAGTGATGACGGATGAGGAGTGAAGATATTGTAGGGATTCTTTGGTGCGGCTGTTTTTGGGATGCTTCAGCGCGGCGCGGTGTAAGCGGTTCAGGCCCGGCTGGGCCGGATGCCCGCGAACGCCCACAGGTCAGACAAGGCGAAATTCACAATCGAGCAGCAAACGATTGCGATCGAGTTGGCCGCCAGCACAGGCAAGTGCGCCTGCCTAACCATCACTCGCATCAACGCCAGAGTTGCCTATGAGCGAGACCAGGCCGTTCGAAAGATGAAAGCGCAGGAGCCGGAGGGCCAGCGCGGAGCGGTCGCGCCGGTCGCGCCACGTGTAGCGTACATGCCAGGCAAAGTTGTGCAGCAGCGTAATCTCGATGGCCGCGGCAGTCGCCAAAAGATAGTGGCCAGGCGCAAGACAGTTGAAGAGGGCCAGCAGTGCAAGTTGTACCACCATGCCCGCCGCGCCCACCAGGTTGAACTTCCCCCATCGAATCAGCGTGTTCACCATTCTCATTTGAGCGGCTCCTCGCGATAAAGCTGCGCGGTGTGATGCGCGGTGACCTTTACTGCCATGGCGAGCATGATCGCCGCGGCAATCGATCCGCCCACGTCAAAGAGCAGAAATCTGTGGCCGAAGAGGTTTGCGTAAGGGCTGCGAAGAAGCGCGAGGGTCCCGATCGCCAGTACGATGCGAATCTCCGTTGGCCCGAAGATCCCCTGCGAGAGCTGGAAGCGCGAAAGCGTGTAGGTTGCCAGGTAGCTTTCGGCTGCGAGCACCAGGAATGCCAGCAGCATGGCGACAGCGACCGGCCAGATGCAGCAGGCCGGAGCAGCCCAGCCCCAGCATCAGGGCCACAGAACCGAAGACATCGGCCATGTGGTCGACATAAAAGCCGTACCCTGGCCGCTCGATGTGGCGCACGCGCGCCAGCGTACCATCGAGCGAGTCGCCGAGCCAGTTGAGTGCGAGGCACACAATCGCGGCGAGCAGACATCGTCGGTCGAATCGCGCCGAGCGCGTAACAAAGTCCGCATCCGATCTGCGCGGCAAACCCCAGCAGGGTGAGCCGGTCCTGACGTAACCCATCGCGGCGCGCGGGCCGCCATCCACTCCAGCGCGCGCTTTTCCGCCGACGAGGTGAGCGAACGGTTGATGCGAATCGCGGAGCGAAAACCGGCCTTCGTGTGGATCGTTGCAATTGCGCTCATTGTCTTGTCCTTTCAGAATTGATTTAATGCCGCAAGGCATTGGCCGTCGCGCGCAGCGTAAACTCCAGGCTCTGGCGCGGAATGCTCTCGATAAACGGCGCCACCACCCATCCCAATCCGGCGGGGACGCGATCGCGTCAGCGAGATGCTTTCGATCTGCATGTAAAGTCCCCCGTCGCGTTCCTCCCAGCTCCAATACGTGTTCTGCCGCCACAAAAAACCGTGCTCGTGGTTTGAGTCGAGCGCGTGTTCGCTTTTTGTCCCCGGTGAGGCGATCTCGTCAATGCGCGTGGAATGCGAATTGCTCGTTCCGTGCGCTCCAAACGGTGTGCCTGGGCTCGCGTCGGCGTGCGTAAACTCGATATCGTAGGCCGTATCCAGCATCACCGTGATTACATGTTCCTGCCGCACGCGCAACAGCGCCCGAATGTGGTTGCCATTTTGGGCCTGCACCCGGGCTGCGACAACTTGCGGCGCGTAAACCCGCGGATAACCGCCGTAGTCTCTCATTACTCGCTCAAGATCGGCGGCCGTTGCGCCGTGAACAAACCCTGTGCCGCGCCAGTGGTGCAGTAACGCGCCCGGCAAATCGACGCTCGAGTCTGGAGTGAGTTTCTCGATATTCAGATCGCCGCGCCGCATGTGGGCGGTGTCAACCGGCGTCACAAAACTCTCAGCCGAAATGTGCTGGTGGGCCAGCCGCGACTCCACCTGCGCAACATATTTGTTGAATCCCGCAACTGCTGCGGCCGAAGGTTCGGCTGCCAATCGATTCGGCGCTACAATCAGAACCCATGCCACAACCAGCGCAGCCGCCCTCCAGCCAGCCCGTGTTTCCGCCCGTCTCATCGTCTGTGCTCCACGCTTCATGGTTTTGACTCTGCTCCATCGGACGCGGAGTATCAATGCACAGCGCATCCTTTGTTCTCCAACGTTTCTCCCCATGCAAGGCATTGCATGCAGCGGAGTTAACGAGAGTTGTACTTCGAGTGAGAACCGCGCAACTGCACTTCTCAATCGGATAAACTCAACCTGAGTCCATGACAGAGTCACAGCCAGTGCGGCGCTATCGCTTTGGAGTCTTCGAGGCGGACGCGGGAACGGGCGAGTTGCGCCGCCAAGGAGTTCGGGTGCGGCTAAACGCGCAGCCGTTCCAGGTGTTGCTCATGCTGCTCGACCGGCCCGGCCATCTCATCACGCGCGAAGAGATTTCGCGCGAGCTTTGGCCCGAGGGCACCTTTGTGGACTTCGACCACGGGGTCAACTCGGCGGTGAACCGCATCCGCGAAGCGATGGGCGACACGGCCGGAAGTCCGCGATTTATTGAGACGCTCGCCCGCCGCGGTTACCGCTTCATCGCGCCCGTCGAGCGCATCGCTGGCAGCGAGATTCTTGTGGCTCCGGGCCGGCCCAACGCGACATCTGCCGCGCCACAAGATCCAATCGTCGTTCAGCTGCCCCCCGATGTTGAGCCTTCCGCCGATTCGGCGGATGCAACATCTGAACTCCCACCCGCCAACGGCAAGCCAGGGTTCGCGATTCTCGCCACGGAAGAAGACCTGCCCAAGTCGCCGTACGCGGTCGTACAAACGCTCTACATTCTCTTTCAGTTGATGTATCTGGGATTCTATGTCGGCGCGCTCTCAAACCTGGCTGAGATTCAGGACCTGCTTTCGCCGCTGCCCCACGTAAAGGCCGTCTTCGCCACGCTGATTGCCACTGCGGCGATTCTCATCCCGGTTCGCGCCTTCCTGCTTTGCGCGGCGCTCTTTCATCCGCCGGGAGTGCGGCAAAAGCTGCTGGTGGTGTGGCCGTTCGTTTTGGTATTCGATGTGCTGTGGGCTTTGTCGCCGTATCTTTTGCTGCACCACATCAACTTCGGCCTGGCCCTCGCCTGCACAACGCTTCTGGTCTACTCGCCATTCGCGCAGCGCTCGCTGGTGTTGATGGGCGCGGGGGGCGCCAATCGCAGAACCTCGGCTGGCCGCGACCTGGCCTGAGGCCACACTACCAAACGTCTAATGATCCGGCCCGCAAATAGTGTGTCGGAGTCCCATCCATTTCGCGAAAGAAACCGCGAATTGGATGGGCACGGTGGTTGTATTTATGGGCCGGATCAATGTTACTGCTGCGAAGGCGGCTTCACCGGCCCGCTGTCCGGGTTATTTTCGCCCGGCTTTTGCGGCGAGGTGTGCTTATCTCCGTGAAAATCGAGCCCGAAGTGTGGATTGTCGCGCGTGCCATCAATGCGAACCGGAACTTCAGTTCCCGCGCCGTCTTTCTTGAAGAAATGATCGAGTGGAGTGGCCAGCGCACCCTTCCATCCGCCAAGCATTTTTGAAACGGTCGCATGCATCATCGCTTTGCCGGTAAAATCCAGCGCGCCGCCGTCGAGCCCGTAGGTTCCTTTCAGCGCAACGTCGGCGCCAGGCACCCGGTACTCCAGGTCGGGCAGCGTAACCACGCCATTAGCCACAGTAAAGCTGCTCTGCATGGCTGACTGCGCCGGCGTGGCGCCGTTTTTGTCTTTTTCCTTTGTCAACCCTTGTCCGCGCAGGCTCATTTCGTTCACGCGGTCCTGGACTTTGGCGCTGGTGAATAACGCATCTTGCAATAGAAAAGTCCCCTTCAGCTTGATACGCAAGTGCACCGGCTGTTTAGCGGGCGGAATGTCGATCGACGTTTTCAAGTTCAGCACTCCCGTAAGCATCGGCGTTGCCGACTTGCTCACCAGCCGAATGAAATCTTGCATGCGCCCTGAGGGCACATCAACCAAGAGCGAGATATCGTGTCCCTTCGCCGGCGGAACCTGGCGTGGATCTGCGCCTGGCTTCTGGGCAGCCTCCACTTCGGCTTCGCTTTCCGGCACCCGCACCACCTGGCCTCGCACCGTAAAATGTGACTCACTGAGCACTGCATTCACCTGCTCAAGAATAGTGTCTCCGTCGGTCGCATCCACCCTGGCGTCGAACTGTGTTTGCAGCGGCAAAGCCGTGCCGAAATGCGTGAGCGCAAAGTTCGGTACATCGGCCTCGCCTGTTACCGAAAGGTCGCGCATTGTGCCCGTGTAATTGCCGATCGAGTGCAGCGTCCCCGCTATGTCCTTAAAGTCGCCCAGGTTGGCGTTGTCAAAGGTGTACTGGCCTGAGATCGCGCTCTCGCCGGGATCAGTGACGTTCCACGGGCCAAATTTGCCGCTGGTTTGAATAGTTCCCCTGGGAACCGCATTCACAAGATCCGCATTGAAATCCATGACGCCGATGGGCGAAATGTTGGTCAGTTTCAGGCTCGATATCTTGTAAACAAGCGGCAACTTGCCGGGTTTGCTGGTTTCAATTCGAAGAATCACATTGGTGCAGTCGATGCTGTCGAGCCGGAAGTGCAGCAGCGCCTTCTTTACCTGCTCGGCGTCCCCGCTTCCCGTATCTTTTTTAATGCCGGGCTGCGCGAATCTCGTGGCCGGCGGCACGTCAACTACCAGGCCCTGCAACTCAACCGTCGATATGCGCAACGGCGCGCCGGGTTTATAGTGCAGCGGCGCTCGAAAACGGAATTCGTCAAGAGCGATGAGCGGCTGGCCGCTTCCCGACCCAGGAGCGGTTACGCCCTGCACTTCGACCGGCGGCCAGATGCGCAGTCCTTTGCCCTCGGCGCGCAGGCCTCCGGTCAGCGACATGTGAAAGCTGTCGAGTTCCACCCGTGCATGGAACTTACGCTCGAGCGCCAAAACAATCTGCGCGCGCATAATCGGCTCGGCGTTGTGCAGCAAAATCGAAATTGCCACCGCTGCCGCCGCCAGCAGCACCAACACAACCCCGCACACCCAGGCCACCACCCGGTGACGCCGCCAGAACCTGGGGTTCTTGGCACTCACAACTTCATTTCCATCCTGGGAGTTCATCGCTTCTGCCATTCTCTCAGGTCTCTTTCACAATGGAATTGCCTTGGCCGTCGATGGGTCTCAAACGGTTATGACGCGCGAAACTGCGAATGGATGCCTGAACCGCGATTCGCGCCCGGCGCGACTGCGTTAGCGGCGCGATTCAACCAGGCTTGTCTTCCAATAATGCGCCGCAATGCCGTAGACTTTTCAACACCGATGCAAGAGCTGATTGAAAACCTCGCAAAATTGCAGGCCGTGGAACTGGGGCGCGCCCGCCTGACCAAGGAAGCAAACGCTTTGCCCGCCGAGATCAAGCAGGCTGAAGCCGCTCTTTCGGCAACCCAGCGCCAGTCGGCCGATGCCTCGTCGGCACTTGACCGCGAAGAAATCCTGCGCACGCGGCTTGAGCGCGAGATCGACGGGCACCGCCAGAAGGCCTCACGTGTCCGCGCCCAGCTCGATGTGGTCAAGACTCCGGCCCAGGCCGAGGCGATCGAGCACGAGATCGGTTTCGTCAACACTGAGATTGAACGCCTCGAAAACGAGGAGCTTGCCAGCATGGAGCGCAGTGAGGCGCTCGAAGCCACGTTGGCCCAGGCGCGCGCGCAGGTTGAGTTGCTGGCAGAGGCGCTGGAGAAAACCCGCGGCCGTGTTGCGGCGCGCCGCCAGGAACTGGCTGCCGAACTTGCCGCGCTGGGCATCGACCGCGAGGCTGTCCGCAAACTCATCGAACCCGACTGGCTCACTCGCTTCGACCGTCTTGCTGCACAGCGCGGAACCGGCATTGCCCTGGTTGAGAACCAGCAGTGCACCGCATGCCACATGGGAGTTCGCCCCCAGATCTGGAACCAGCTTCGCGAGGGCGAGCTGCTTAACTGCGACAGCTGCGGCCGGCTCATCTATTGGGACCCTGCAATCGCGCCTGCGCCCAAAGCGCCGCAAGCCGAAGTTGTACCCGGCGCCGGCCGCGCCATTCGCCGCCCAGGCCAGGCCGGGGCGTAGCGGCTGGGACGATTAAAGCGCCCAATAAATCAACCACGCTCAGGTTGCGTCTCCCCGCCCTGCTACCCTTTTCTTGTGCGGCTCGCTCCGCATTTTTCTGATCACTGACCACTGAACACTGACCACTGTTTTTAGAGGTTCCCGTGCGCCGCATCTGCGTTGACATGGACGAGGTGATAGCCGATACGCTCGCCGAACACCTGCGCCGCTACAACCAGGAGTTCGACGAAGATGTGACGGTCGACGACCTGGCCGGCAAGGGCCTGTGGGAGATCACGCCCGTCGATCGCCAGCAGCAGCTCCGTGCGTTCCTCGATGCGGAGGATTTTTTCGAGGTTCTCGACGTGATTCCCGGCTCCCATGAAGTGCTGAAGGATCTCTCCACGCGATTCGAGATCTTCATCGCCACGCAGGCCATGGCCGTGCCCAACTCCCTCGGCCCCAAGTACCGCTGGCTGCAACGCCACTTTCCATTCATTCCACCCACGCACTATGTTTTCTGCGGCAACAAGTCGATTCTGCGCGCCGACTACCTTATCGACGACCAGCCCCGCAACCTGCTGCGTTTCGAAGGCCAGGGCCTGCTGTACACCGCGCCGCACAACCTCGCCGCTGCCGGGTTTGTGCGCGTCAATAACTGGCAGCAGGTGGCGGAGTACTTCGGCCGCGTTCCGGCCGAGGGCCCTGAAGACGCATGAGTTTAATCGGCATTTCAGTGCAGCCCATATTCCCGCATCCAATCCGGTAGCGGCCGGCACCGGTCAGAATGGCGCATATTCTATGTCCAGCTTGTGTTATCTTTACCGGTCAATTGCATGAAATGCATGAAAATGACGCCGGTCCTCAAATTCCTCCGTCTCTTATCTCTAACGCTGCTATTGGTCGCGCCAGCGTGTTCCCGCGCTTACTCCGTCCTCACCCACGAGCAGCTCATTGACCTTTCATGGAATGACTCCATTGTGCCCCTGCTTCTCAGCCGCTACCCCGGCCTCACTCCCGCCCAGCTTGATGAGGCTCGCTCTTATGCCTACGGCGGCTGCGTCATTCAAGACATTGGCTACTACCCCTTCGGAGACCAAACGTTTTCCAATATCACCCACTACGTCCGCAGCGGCGACTTCGTCCTCAACCTTTTTCGTAACGCCAAAAATGCCGACGAGATGGCCTTCGCCGTCGGCGCCCTCTCGCATTACATCGGCGACTCCTTCGGCCATTCTGAGGCCATCAATCGCGCCGTCCCCGTTGAATTCCCCAAGCTCGGCGCCCGCTACGGGCCCGTCGTCAACTACGCCGAGGGCAGAAAACAACACGTCCAAACCGAGTTTGCCTTCGACATTGACCAAATTGCCCATCGTCACCTCGCCCCGCTGCGCTACCTTCAGCACATCGGGCTCAATGTCCCCGTCCATCAGCTTGGCCTCGCGTTCTACCAGACCTACGGCCTGCTCGACTTTGCCGATCACAGATCCCACCGCTTCAAGGTCTGGGAATACCGTTTCGCCGTGCGTAACTTCATTCCTCATGTCGCTTACGCCATCACGCTCCGGCGCCGCAAGCACGAGCCAGCCGAGTCGGACACGCCCGAGGCAATCGAGATTGACAAGGAAGCAGCAGCAGCCGCCGCGCTCGGCAACTGGGACTCTTACCGCACCGGCAAGCCCAGCTTTGAGACCCGCTTGATCGCCGCTTTGCTCTTCATCCTTCCCAAGGTCGGCCCGTTGTCGCTCGCAAACGTGAAAGGGCCCACCGACGCTACCGAGGCCGACTACATGCACAGCGTCTACCAGTCCACCGCCGGCCTTCGCTACGCCCTTCGCGGTTTCACCCCGCTCACTTCTCGACTCGAGATGCCCCAGGGCGCCGCGATACTCAAGCAGCCCTTCGGCCCGCGCGACCCCCTCCATCCCTTGCCCAATCGCGATCTGGATACAGGCTTCGTGGTTAAGCCTGGCGGCTACAAGCTCACCGACTCTACCTACGCCGGCCTCCTGCATCGCCTCGCACAAAACCCAACGCAACCCATCCCTCCCGGCATCAAGAGCGATATCGAAGCCTATTACTCCGACCCCAACGCCCCCATCTCGACCAAGAAAAACGCGGCGCAATGGGCGCAGGTCCAGGCCGATCTTAAAACCCTCGCCAACATCCCCACCAGCAACGAATCCGAGCCCTACCCAATCTACGACGAAAGCCAATAGCCGCCTTACTCGCTGCTCCGCCGGCGCTCCGAGCCATTCAACGCCAGCCCGCGTCTATCTTTCGTATAATCCTCACTGCGCCTTCATGCTCGTCCCTCATCAAGGAGAAAATCTGTGAAAACTCCGCTTCGTGCTCTTTGTCTCACGTTGCTTTCGGCTCTTGCATTCACCTGCGTCGCAGCCCGCGCGCAGGCCGCGCACAAACTGCCTGAAATCAAATATCAGAAGTACACACTGCCCAACGGCCTCACCGTGATTACACATGAAGATCATCGCTTGCCGCTGGTTTCAGTTGACCTTTGGTACCACGTGGGCCCGCTCAACGAGAAGGCCGGCCGCACCGGCTTTGCGCACCTGTTTGAGCACATGATGTTCGAGGGCTCAGAGCATGTGGGCGCAAAGGCCCACATCCGCGACGTTGAAGCCGCCGGCGCCACCGACGTGAACGGCACCACCGACTTCGACCGCACCAACTATTTTGAGACCATGCCCTCAAACCAGCTCGAGCTGGCGCTGTGGCTCGAAAGCGACCGCATGGGCTTCCTGATGGAGGGCCTCGACCGCGAGAAGCTCATCAACCAGAAGGACGTAGTGCGCAACGAGCGCCGCCAGGGCGAGGGAAGGCCCTACGACGTTGCCGAAGAAGAGGTCTACCACCAGCTATTTCCCAAGGGACACCCGTACTACGGCGACGTGATCGGCAGCCACGCCGATATTGAATCCACCCGCATCGCCGACGTGCGCGACTTTCATCAGCAGTTCTACACTCCCAACAACGCCTCCATCGCCATTGCCGGCGACTTCGATCCCGTCAAGCTGAAGGCTTGCTTGAAAAGTATTTTGGGCCCATTCCGCGCGGGCCCGCGGTTGAGCCGGTCACCGTGGTTACGCCGCCCATCACCTCGCAGCGCCGCGCCACCATTACTGACACGGTCAAGCTTTCGCGGCTCACAGTTGCGTGGCTCACGCCGCCCGCCTACACGCCCGATGCCTACAGCGTTCGCAGCGCGCTCTACGCCCTGGGCATGGCCAAGGCCAGCCGGCTCGATCAGACGCTCGTCTACAAGTCGCAGACTGCGCAGAGCGTCAATTGCGATGTCGAATGCACTCAAGCTCACCGGCATCGCGACCTGCGACATTACCGCCAAGCCCGGCGTGAAGCTTGAAGATCTTGAAGCCACGTTCTGGGACGAGCTGGCCAAACTGCAGAACGACGGCCCCACTGCAGAGGAGGTGGAATCGGCGAAAGCCACCGCGCTCACCCGCAAAATCAGCGGACTGCAGCGCCTGGGCGGCTTTGGCGGCGTGGCCGACACGCTCGACCAGTACAACCAGTACACCGGCGACCCCGGCTTTCTGACCAAAGACGTGCAGATGACCGAGGACGTTACCGCAAGCCAGCACCAGGGCCGCTGCGCAAAAATACCTCACCAAGGACTCGGCGGTGGTGGTCTACTGCGTTCCCGGCAAGAAAGTACTCGACGACGTGCCGCGCAGCCCCGCCGATACCGACGCCGACGTGAAGCTCGTCAATCCTTACACGCCCGAATTCGAAGCCTCGCAGGATTGGCGCAAGACCAAGCCCGAGCCCGGCCCAGCGCCCGCGATTCATCTGCCTGTTCCCACCGAGTTCACTCTCCCGAACGGCCTCAAGGTGCTGCTGGTTGAAGAACACGCGCTGCCGGTGGTGTCGGCCGAGGTGCTGTCGCGCGCCGGCAGTGTTAACAATCCGCAGAACAAGAGCGGCCTCGCCACTCTCACCGCCGAGATCATGGGCGATGGGACAACGTCGCGCAGTCTCACGCAACTCGCCCAAGATCAGGAGAGTATCGGCACGCAAATTGGCGCCTCAGCCAGCATGGACAACAGCGCCGTCTCCATGAGCTTGCTGACCTATCATCTCGACAAGGGCATGGAACTGCTCTCCGACGTGGTAGCAGCATCCGGCCTTCCGCGCAGGAAGATTTCGACCGCCGCCGCAAGCAGCGGCTGTTGCGCATTTCGCAGGAGACCGACAATGTGCAAAGCATGGCCCTGCGCGTCGGCCCCAAGTTGCTCTTCGGCGATCAGCCTTATGGCATGTCCCCAAGCGGAACCACTGAAAGCGTCACCTCGTTCACTCCGTCTGACATCTCCGGCTTTTATTCGGGCCACTACGTGCCCAGCGACTCCGCGCTCATGCTGACCGGCGACCTGACCCGCGCCGAAGCTGAGAAGCTGGCCAAGCAGTACTTCGGCAACTGGACCGGCACCGCTGCGCCCGCGCCCGCCATTCCGCCCGCTCCTGCCGCGCCAACCACCCACGTAGTGATTGTGGACAAGCCCGGCGCGCCGCAGACCATGCTGGTTGTTTTCGGTTTCGGCGTGCCGGCCAGCTCACCCGATGCCGATGCCCTCGACGTACTCAACTACACGCTCGGCGGCAGCTTCGGCAGCCGCATCAATATGAATCTGCGCGAAGAGCATGGCTACACCTACGGCGCTAGCTCTACCTTCAGAAACTACCGCGAAAGCGGCATCTTCTTTGCGGGCAGCCTGGTGCGCACCGACGTTACCGCGCCCGGCGGCCAAGGAGATGATGAAGGAGATTCGCAACTTCCCCGACAATCCTTCGACGCCGGATGAGCTGGATGCAGCCAAGGAGGCTTCCATCCGTTCGCTGCCCGGCGAGTTTGAAACCACCGGCTCCGTTGCGGGCGCGATTTCAACCATCTTGGTCTATGACCATCCGCTCGACTACTATGCATCGCTGCCCGGCAAATATGAGGCCATTACCCAGGCGGACATCGCGCGGCTGGCCAGAGCAGTACCTGCATCCCGATCAGCTGATCCTGGTGGCCGCGGGCGATCGCGCCAAAATCGAGACCCCGCTGAAAGAAGCAGGCGTTGGCCCAGTCGAGGTCCGCGACATCACCGGCAACCTGGCGACAGATACCGCAAAATAGCCCGCCGGATTGGATAACAGAACTGGGTGTCCCATCCTAAACGCGTAGTTTGCGTTTAGGGTGGGATACCAGTTACGTTTGACAACCCTTCCCGCCGCACCTATAGTTTGCTCGCCGCGCCAATAACATACTCAGCATTCTGAAATCAAAACGCGGCAATCCGTCCGCAGGAGTCTGTCGTGCAATTGAAACCGGTTTGCCTCACTTTTTCTCTCGCTCTTTTTCTCTCTCTTCCTCTCGCCTTCGCGCAGTCCCAGGCAGTCGGAGTCTTTGAAGGCCAGTCGGATGTTGGCAGCGTGGTTCCCCCGGGAACCGCTTCGTTAGACAGCGCCTCCGGCGTCTACACCATTCACTCCGCAGGCGCGAATCTGTGGGGGACCACCGACGGATTTCATTTCTTATGGAAGAAAATTCAGGCGATGTGTCGCTTGACCGCCGAAATCGACTTCCCTGAAAAAACCGGCGCACACAACGAGCATCGCAAAGCCATTCTCATCTTTCGCCAGACCCTCGACGCCGACGGCGCGTATGTCGACGCGGCGCAGCACGGTGTGGGCTTGACGGCGCTGCAATTCCGCGAGACCGAAGGCGCAACCACGCAAAGCATTGAGCTCAACATCGACCCGCCGCAGCGCCTCCGCCTTGAAAAACACGGCGACGAATTCACCATGTTCGTGAGCCTGCACGGCGAGCCGCTGCACCAGATGGGCGCGGCTACAAAAATGCATCTCGATGAGCCGTTCTATGCGGGCATCGGGCTCTCAGCACACGACCCCAACGCGGTCGAAACCGCGACATTCACGCACCTTGAGCTTAAGCCTCTCGCCGAACCCGCCGCCACACCGCAAATGGCGCTCTTCAGCTCGCTCAAGGCTATCGAGATCGATCCTGGAGCCCGCCGCGCAATTGTGGCCTACACAACCAAAGCACGCGCGATGGCTCCCAACTGGTCGCGCGATGGAAAATGGCTCATCTTCGACCAGGACGGAAAAATGTTCCGTGTTGCCGCCGACGGCCTCCGAGTCGGGAACGGCCCCGCGGAGCAGATAAATACAGGCGACGCAACCGGATGCAACGGCAGCCATGGCCTCTCGCCCGACGGCAAATGGCTCGCCATCACCTGCACCATGGTGTCGAATCCGGGCAACCGCGTATACATCATTCCCACGTCAGGCGGCGAGCCGCGGCTGGTCACGGCCAATCCCGACTCCTACTTCCACACCTGGTCGCCCGACGGCAAAACTATCGTCTTCACGCGGCCCAGCCACGGCAGGGGGAACATCTATGCAATCTCAGTGGATGGTGGGACTGAGACTGCGCTGACCACCGGCTCCGGCATGAGCGACGATCCCGACTACTCGCCCGATGGCAAGTTCATCTACTTCAACACCGACCGCTGGGGCGGGATGCAGATCGCGCGCATGAATGCCGACGGCGGCGGCGTTGAGCAGGTAACTCACGACAACTTCCGCAACTGGACCCCGCATGCCTCGCCCGACGGCAAATCAATCGTCTATATCGCGTACCCGCCCGATATAACCACGCACGCTGCCAACAAAGACGTAGCCCTGCACATTCTTTCCACGAGCGACGGAAGCATTCGCGTGTTAACGAATTTCGTGGGCGGCGACGGCAGCATGAACGTGCCTAACTGGTCGCCCGATTCAAAGGGCCTGGCATTCGTAAGCTACGAATTTCTTCCGGCGGACGACACGGGATCGAGCGAGTGAGCGGTAAAGGCCGCTAAAACCTGTTCTCGGCCGCCTCTTCGCTGCCATTGGTTCGCGGCAGCGCAGCCGTTACCGGCTTTGGCCCGCTTGTTCCCGGAGTCGCAACCTGGCTGCGCTGCGGCGCCTGCTGTACCGGCAGCGGCTGGTGCATGGTCACAATGATCGCTCCTGCCGGTCCGGTCCCCGCACAGCGGTAGGAGTGCGGAGTTGACGAATCGAAGTACACCGCATCGCCGGCTGCGAGCCTGGCGTGGTTTTCACCGTGGACGACCTCGAGTTCTCCGCTCTGAACATAGAGAAACTCAAACCCGGGATGCATGTGCGCTTTGGGCTCATTGTTTCCTTCCGTCGGGATGAACTCGGCAAAGTACGGGTCCATGTACCGGTCGGGCACCATGAATCCGAGGCTCTCAAACGTGTAGGTTGGCGGTTCCACACCCGTTTGCGGCAGGCGCACCCGGTCCTTCTGCCGGTGCACGCGAAAGATCGCCGTGGGTTCGCTCTCAAAAAAATACGAAAGGTCCTTTGAGAAAACCATTGCGATTCGCGCCAGATTGCGCAGGGTCGGCACCACCCTCCCGGTCTCAAGCTGCGAAAGAAAACTTGCCGAGAGGCCAGTGTGCCTGCCCAGCTCCACAAGTCCCATCGATTTCTTCAGCCGCAGCCGCCGGATCCGGTCGCCAATATGCTTTTCGGAGATGAACCGCTCAGCAGTCTCTGGGTCCGCCTGGGTCTTCTGAATCTCTTCACTTGTGACGTCAAGATGCTCGGTCATGGATTCCTTCGGCACCTCCTTGTTGTGGTTGCTCTTCGCGTTTGCAAGGTGCGTCGCCAGTCGAAATTGTTGTTGTCAAAAACTATTACTGTATTACAAAACAAATGAGGCCAATTTCGCAATCCGCTGAGCCTTATTGCGGCGCTTTGATCCAACGCGGTGGCTCAACTACTTTCGATGCCTGTTGTGAGGAAAAGAGGTCCCGGAGTGAATGCGCGTCCATAGATGGCAAGGAAAAAAGTCGCGCCCGACCGGCGGAAGTTCCAATTCCCGTGAATGATCCGCGTTTGTTGGCCCCGATCTTTGAATTGGCGGGACCGGCAAGCAGGTCCGCCGCATTCTGCCGCCTGCGCAGGTCAAAGGCATATCCCGCGGCCGCCAGCGCCAAAGCCAGCACCAGCCACCATCGGCCCATAAAAAGCATCGCTGTAGCCCCTCCGTCAAGACGGCCACCGCGATGATTGCTGATCGCAGCCGTAACAATGCACACAGTCATTGCCTCACCGGCGCATTTATGCTAGAGAGTCGGGCCAGCTTGATGAATCGCCGGCCCAATCAGAGGATTGCTCAAATGTCAGACGAAGTCAGCTCGCCCGCAATACCCGCTACAGATGCAACGCCCGAGGCAGAGCGCGCGCCGTTGGCCACAATCGACGGAATCGGCGCCTTTGAAGGCCGCTCCGTCACCCTGCGGGGATGGCTTTACAACCTGCGCGAGAGCGGCAAACTGCTGTTTCCCATCTTTCGCGACGGGACCGGCACCATCCAGGGCGTTGCCCACGTGAAAAGCGTGCCCGCCGAGGTCTTCGAAGCGCTCAAAGGCCTAACGCAAGAGTCGAGCGTGGTGGTGCAGGGGCGAGTTCGCGCCGATAAGCGCGCGCCAGGCGGCTATGAGCTCGATGTCGAGAACATCGATGTCGTACATCGAGTGCCCGAGTCGGATCCCTTTCCCATCTCGCTCAAGGAACACGGTGTCGACTTCCTGATGGAGCACCGGCACCTGTGGGTTCGCACGCCTCGCCAATCTGCCATTCTGCGCATCCGGGCCGAAATCATGCGCGCGGCGGCCGAATACTTCGATACCAACGGATTCATCCGTACCGATCCGCCCATTCTTACCCCCGCGGCCTGCGAAGGCACGTCAACCCTGTTCCCGGTGGATTACTTCGGCGATCCGGCCTTCCTCACCCAATCGGGCCAGCTTTATATCGAGTCCACAGCACTGGCGCTGGGCAAGGTCTACAGCTTCGGGCCCACGTTCCGTGCCGAAAAGTCGAAAACCCGCCGCCACCTGACCGAGTTCTGGATGATCGAACCTGAAGTAGCATTTATGGATCTCGACGGGCTGCTGGAGCTCGCCGAGAACTTCCTTTCGCATATCGTTCAGTCCGTGCTGAAGAACCGCGCGCCGGAGCTCGTGACCATCGGCCGCGACACCGCCAAGCTCGAAACCATCAAGCCGCCCTTCCCGCGGCTGCGCTACGACGAAGCCGCGGACATGCTCAACCAGGCCCACAAAGACGGTCAGCTTGAGGCGCCTTTCGAATACGGCAACGACTTTGGCTCGCCCGACGAAACCTGGCTCAGCTCGCAGTACGACCGGCCGGTGATGGTTCACCGCTACCCGGCCGATGTAAAGGCCTTCTACATGGAGCCCGACCCCAAGGACCCGCGCTATGCGCTTTGCGTCGATGTGCTGGCGCCCGAGGGGTACGGAGAAATCATCGGCGGCTCGCAGCGTGTCTCAAGCTATGAACTGCTGAAGAGTCGCATCGAGAAGCACAACCTGCCGATTGAAGCCTTCCAGTGGTATCTCGACCTGCGCCGCTACGGCAGCGTGCCCCACTCCGGCTTCGGCATGGGAATTGAGCGCGCTGGTGGCCTGGGTCTGCGGCCTCGACCACGTACGCGAGACGATTCCATTTGCCCGCACCCTGCATCGGATTTACCCATAGCAGCGCCGGGGTCCAGCCGGTTGTTGTCGCGGAGCTCCAGGCCCGCACTTCTCACCGGGGGCTAAGTGATCCGGGGAACAGTTTCTGTGTGAAACCATATAGTTTTTGCGTGGATCTGTACAGTTTCTGCACGGAAAACTGTGGAGCGACTGACGCCAAGCTGTTGATTCTGTTGGAGGCGGTCAGGACAGGATGTGGAGCGATTGGCTCCAGGTTGTTGATTCTATTGGAAAATTGTGATTCTGCGTGGTTCCTGGAAACAAACGAACCGGGGTTTTAAAAAGGCTCTGAGTGGTTCGCCGACCAGACGGACGATGCGGGTGACTGAAAGGCTGATGTTGTTCATGTCTCTGGAACGTTCCTTTCCTATTTAGAATTTTGCGCTGGGGCAGGTTAATTATTTGCAAGCGCTAAGTGCTTGGGATTCAATGAGACAGACCGCGGCGCTATTGACAGCGAGTCCGCCCGACGCTGGGCCGCACCGGCGGCGTCCACGCGGCCGGATTGGGCGGGTCTGGAGACCCGCGAAACAACCGGGCTAGAGCCTGATTACGTGCGGCTGGCGCCACTCCCCGAATCCCCAGCCTGCCTTTTCGAATCAAAGAAATGCAGCGTAATTGTCCCTCCCCCAGGAGCCCTGATGTCGTTATCTGCCAGTGAACTAGCCAGCCAGAAACATGCCCCTGCCATCGACGGCGTTTTACCCATCTTCCACCAGCGCTGGAGCGCGCGCGCCTTTTCCTCGCGCGAAGTGAGCAAGCAGGATCTGCACCGAATCTTTGAGGCGGCGCGCTGGGCGCCCTCTTCAAACAACGAGCAGCCCTGGCGGTACATCGTGGGCCTGCGCGGAACCAGCACCCACGAAAAGATACAGGAGTCGCTCATGGGCTTCAATCAGTCGTGGGCGCCCAAGGCGCCGGTGCTGATCGTGGGGCTGGCCAAGGCCAATATGAGTAACGGATCGAAGAACCATTTTGCTTTCTATGATTTGGGCGCAGCCAGCGCTCATCTGGTCCTGCAGGCCGCGGCGCTCGGCATGACGACCCACCAGATGGGCGGAGTGGATCGCGAAAAGGCCCGGACACTGCTTGAGGTTCCGGAGGATTATCAGATTGCAGCGGCAATTGCGCTGGGTTACCAGGACGACCCCGAGACGCTGGCCAACGAAGAGCTCATCAAACGCGAGCTCTCTGCCCGTAATCGCAAATCGCTCGAAGAGATTGTCTTCTCAGCCTGGGGCGAGCCGCTGAGATTCGAGTGATCGGTGGACCGTGAACATTGGACAGGGGGGGCACATTAAAGTGGAGTCAGGAGGCGATTCCGCTTGAGCGCAGTGTCCCCATCCCCCAAAAAGCGCAATTCGCCACGCACGCCAACCCACCGGCCGGTCCACCGTTCCGGAGCCAAAAGAAACAGCCGACGGCTCGGCTGGCGCGCCCGCGCCACTCTCGCAGGAATTCTGTTGGTCGTTGCGCTCTTAGGATGGGCTATTCTCGCCCGCCATTTCGCGCCTCGATCCAACACCTCGCTTACCCGCTTTGACGCCATCATCGTTCTTGGCGTCCCCGCTGATTCCGACGGGAATCCCACTCCGCAGGAATTGGCCCGCGTTGATGAGGCCGTCCATGAATACGAGCGCGGCGTCGCCTCCCGCATCATCTTCACCGGCGGGCCGGTCTTGAACCGGTTCCCCGAGGGCCAGGTCATGGCCCACGCTGCCCATGCGCAGGGCATTCCCGATTCCGCCATCTTTGTGGAGCCGCATGCCCACGACACCATACAGAATGTCTGCTTCTCCGAGCGCATTATGAACCAGCACGGCTGGCATTCGGCCGAGGTGATTTCGTACGACTGGCACCTGAAGCGCGCGGCCCTCATTCTCAGTCACACTCCGATCGAGTGGAGAGTGCACGCGTCACCGCCGCTGGAGCGCGAAACCAGCGGCGAACTCGCCTATGCAAACGCCATGGAGACCCTCAAGACAGTGCGGTATCTGGCGTGGGCGCGTCAAACGGAGAAGTGCGAACCGTAGCCTGCCAAGAAACGGCCGCCGGCCGCGTTGTCGCTCGCTGGTATGGTCCTGTAAGCTGTTTTATGATGCGTCTTCCAGTAAGATTTCTTGTGATCTCAGCAGCCTTTGCCGCTCTGGCGTTGTGCGCCGGAATGGGAATTCAGGCCCAGAGCTCAAGTTCCAGCTCAAGCCAGCAGCCGGCGGCCCAGCCTGAAAACCAGGCGCCCATTGCGCCCGAGTACATCCAGATCGACCCGCTGGCCAGGGTCCGCTACGATAACCGTTTCGATCTATCGGTGGGAATGGCTTACGACCACATGAAGGCCGGCCCGAACCTTTTGCAGGGCTCAAACCTAGGCGGACTCGATGTGAACGGTTCCTACTGGCTCAGCCGGAACTGGGGCATTGAGGCCAGCGGGCGCACCTATGTGGGCACCAGCGGCGCGGCGCCCAACTCCCTCAACTTGAAGGGACCGTTCGTGAGCGAGTACTTTTTCACGGGCGGCGTCCAGTGGCTCGGACCCCACAACAAGCACGGCGATCTTATTGCTCATGCCATGGGCGGCGGCGTCTACGGCGACTTCCAGCAGGACCTGCTCGGCCACCCAGCTTCATTTGTCGGCTTTTATAACAACCAGATCGCGCCTGCGGTTATCATCGGCGGACACATTGACCTGAACCGCTCGGAGCATTGGGTCTTCCGTATCACGCCAGACGCCGTGTGGACGCGCTACAGCATCAACTACCCGCCCCATATCACCCAGAACGACATCAACTTCGCCATTTCTGTTGGAGCGCAGTACAAGTTCACCGGCATCAAGCGGTCGACCCACAAAGCAAACTGGGCCTCAGGCTGGTAACGCGCGATTTGATCGGGCGCGACGAACTCTCCGAGTGCCGTCGCGCCGCATCCTTCCCGGTTTTTTCTTTTTATTGCAACACGGTTGACGCAGGCCAACTCCCCCGGATAAAACTTCATCGATGTGCATGATGGACAGATTCTCATCATGGTGTGGTATTCTCCAGCGTTCGATCTCATTGCCGTCGAGCGTCCTCCCGAAGAGTCACTATTCCGGATAGTGGTGCTTCGGCAGGCGTGATGAAAACATGAAAGAAGGAACTAGGTCGGGGGACCTATGGAGATGAAAGACACCCTCGGAGTACTGCTCGCAGGAGGCGCCGGAGAGCGCCTGTTTCCTCTCACCCGTGACCGCGCCAAGCCGGCCGTGCCTTTCGGCGGGCATTACCGCATCATCGATATCACGCTGTCCAATTGCATCAACTCAGGCCTGCGCCGGGTCTACGTGCTTACGCAGTACAAAGCGCTCTCGCTTAACCGGCATATCCGCGAAGGATGGACGGGAATTGTGGCGCAGGAACTGGGTGAGTTTTTTGAGCTGATGCCGCCCACGCAGCGCACCGGCACCAACTGGTACATGGGCACGGCCGACGCGGTCTACCAGAATATCTACTCCATCGGCAGCGAGCAGCCCAAGTACGTGATCATTCTCTCCGGCGACCACATCTACAAAATGGATTACAGCCGCATGCTGGCCCATCACAAGGAGAGCAACGCAGACGTAACGCTGGCTACGCTGCCCATTCCTCCCGATGAAGTTTCACGCTTTGGCGTCGTCGAGGTGGGGCCCACCGGCGAAATCCGCGGGTTCCAGGAGAAGCCTGTTTCCACCAGCTTCCGTTCGCCCTTCAATCCCGATTCCGTCGATGCCTCGATGGGCGTCTACATCTTCTCGACCGAGGCGCTGCTCAAAGCGCTTATCGCCGACGCCGACGACCCCGATTCGAAGCACGACTTCGGCCACAACATTCTGCCGGCCATGCTCGGCCAGAAAAAGATGGTGGCGTACAGTTTTGTTGACGAAAACAAGAAGCAGGCTCTCTACTGGCGCGATGTAGGCACGCTTGACGCCTACTACGAGGCCAACATGGATCTCTGCTCGGTCTCGCCGATCTTCAACCTCTACGACAAGACCTGGCCCATCCGTACGCGCGTCCGCCAGTATCCTCCCGCCAAGTTCGTCTTCGGCGAGCCGGGGCGCTCCGGCACAGCCGTCAATTCCATCATCACTGCCGGCGCCATCATCTCCGGCTCAGTGGTTTCAAATTCGGTTCTCTCGCAGGATGTACGCGTCAACTCCTACTCCGAAGTTGACTCGAGCATCATCTTTTCGCATGTGAGCATTGGCCGGCACTGCCGCGTGCGCCGCTCCATCATCGACCGCGATGTCCACATTCCCGAGGGAACGGTCATCGGCTACGACCCGGTCGAAGACAAGCGCAGGTATTTCGTTACACCTTCAGGGCTGACGATCGTCACGCGCGATGCGTCGCTGTTTGAGAATCCAGTCGACCCGGCATTCGCGGACAAGTACTAAACCATAACTCGATCATGGTGCGAAGTATGGGTGGGAAAGTACGATCCACTACCACGCATTTCTCTAAGAGCGCTTGGAGATCCCCGACATTCCTGCAGTCCGGGCGGTGAAACCGTGAACGCAGTGTCGCCAAGCGATTGATTCCATTGGGGCCACAGTTTCACGGCGAAATGGGATATTTATGTCAGGAACATTCTTCGTTTGCGGGCTCGCAGTCATTGCGGCGACGGAGATGGCGATGTTTCTTCATGTTTCGAACCTTCTAACTGCAATTGTGCGACAGAGAGGCGTAATTGCCTGCAAGAAAGAGCACGGCTAAGAACCTGTAAATAAAGGGGATGGGAACCGGGCCACTTTACAAATTCTGGGATGGCGCGGCACCAGAGCGAAAGCCTGAGAAAGACGAGCGACAAACCCGAAATATAAAGCACGCAGTCCGGCGAGAAATGCAGCCTATCTGCCTACTTCACGTTCGCGCTCATACCGCCGCCGGAGTCTCTGCGCAAAGCGCGCCGCGTACTTCGGGAGCCCCATCCTCCGACTCACTCATTATGTCGAACACATTCGCATAAAGCCCATTTCGCCGGCTCACGCGTCTCTGGCGTTTTGCCAAAAAATCAAAGCGGAACTGCGCGGTCGCTTCGATCTCGCGCACGAACCCGGGCGCAAAGAACTCACGCCCATTGGCGATGGCCGCAATAATCAGCGACCGCCAACTGTTGCGCAGCAGGTTTTTCAGCGCAGGCGAACCATGCGCAAACTGATCCATCTCCGCCCCTACGCGCTCACTGAAGTTCAATAGCTGGCTCACCGGCACATCGAGCGATTGCCCCTCGGCAACCGCCCGCGTAAACAAGGTGGCCGATCCGCGCTTCAGGTCTTCGCGCACATCCTGCAGGTCGTCGCCCAGCTGCAACAGCGCACCCCAATCGAATGCCAGCCTGCTCTCCTGCTCGTCGACCCATCCTCGCGCCAGGCACGCATCGGCCAGCACAGATGTTCCTCCCTTGGCGCAACTGATGGCCAGAATGCGATCGGCCGTCGGCACGCCATCGAGCCGCGGCCTGAAGAATCTCCTTGGCAAGAATCGCGACGCGCGAATTCCAGCGCCCTTGGCCGTCAACTGCGCGATGCTTTCCTCCTGCGCCTGGTGAATAGCCAGCATGCTCGCAAACACCTGCGGATACTGCGCCCGCGGATACTGGCCCTCGATCATCTCCACCAGAGCCCACACAGCGCACTCGTGCGAGCCGGCCGGCGACAGCATCGTTCCGCGCAGCCGCTGGCGAAAGCGCATGCAAAACTCACGCTTGGCCTCGGCCGACTGGCTCGCCGCGTCTAGAAAGTTGTCGGTATAGGGATAAAGCAGGCTGTAACCCACAATCGAAGGAGTGATTCCGGCCGGCTCGCCCAGCAGCGGCTGGAGACCGCACACAGTCCACGCATTGCGGCAAGCCTGGATGATGGACCCCATGCTCAGCTCAGGGTCAAAGCGCCGGGAACGGCGCGTAAACTCCGCGCCTGCGGGCAGAAAAAGCCCGGTGATGAGTTCGACGGCATCATGCGGCAGCCCCAGCGCCACCGTGGCAAACTCGCCAAAAATAGCCAGAATCCGCTCTTGCGCAGCCAACCGTTCGGTCCTGGTGCGCTTCACCGGCCTCGGACTCGCGCTCGACCGCATGCATGGCCCGGTCATATTCGGACTCGCGCCGCCGCTGATCGCCTGCGGTGTAGCGCTCGGCCGGCGGCAGCGGCAGCCCGGCGCATGCATGCCACGCCGCGGCCGTCCGCGCAACCTCCTGCTCCACCCAGCCGGAACTGAAGTTCTCGCCCATTTCATGCTCAGGTACGAAAACGACCCGCAGATCGTTCCGTGGCGGAAGGCAGTTTGAGCGCGGGAGTGGCCGGGATTTACTCTTGTGACTAGAGCGTGTTTCATAAATGGCTGTTAAGGCCCGGCATTCATCCCGCAGGGGTTAAAACCCCTCATTTTTCATGCTATTTTTGGCACGACTGAAGTCGTGCCCTGACACAAAACGGGTTTATGAAACACGCTGTAGAGATTTGCGGAGGAATCAAATGGCAGACGCGGTTGTCACGGTGGAGCACACCCTTGAAATGAATATCGACCAGAAGATCGACCAACTGGCCAAGGTCGCGGTTGAAGTCGGCCTCGGCCTGAAAGTCCGGGCAGGAGCTGCTGATGACCGCCTCACTCGATGCGCTGCCCCTCGCCCGGCGCATTACCGAGCACGCCTACCGAGCCGGCGCCACGCTTGTCACCACGCTCTACACCGACGACGAAGCCACGCTGATGCGCTATCATTTCGCGCCCGATGCCAGCTTCGATCGCGCACCCGGCTGGCTCTACGACGGCATGGGCGCAGCCTTCAAAGCTGGCACTGCGCGCCTGGCCATCGCCGGCGGCAACCCCTCGCTGCTCGCGAACGAAGACTCCAACAAAGTGGGCCGCGCCAATCGCGCCGTCTCCATCGCCTATCGCCCCGCGCTCGAACTCATCACTCGCCACGCGATCAACTGGACCATCATTGCCAGCGCCACGCCGGCCTGGGCAGCGGCCATGTTCCCCAACGAAGCGCCCGACGCAGCCCTCGCCAAGCTATGGGAGTTGATCTTTGCTACCACGCGCATCGGCGGCGACAACCCCGTCGGCGCATGGAAGACCCACGACGAAGGCCTGCAGAAACGCGCGAAGATGCTCAACGAAAAGCGCTACCACGCGCTTCAGTATCGCGGACCCGGCACCGACTTCCGCCTGGGTCTGGCCGACGACCACCTCTGGCTCGGCGGAGGAACCACCGCCGGCAACGGTGTCTACTGCATCCCTAACATGCCAACTGAAGAGGTTTTCAGCACGCCGCACAAGGCTCGCGCCGAAGGCACCATCACATCCACCAAGCCGCTCTCGCACATGGGAACCATGATCGAGGGCATCCAGGTTCGTTTCTCAGAAGGCCGCATTGTCGAAGCCAAGGCAACGCGCGGGCAGGAAGTGCTTGAGAAGCTGATTGACACCGACGAAGGCGCGCGCCGTCTGGGAGAAGTGGCTCTGGTACCCCACTCCTCACCCATCGCGCAGAGCGGCGTCATTTTCCTCAACACTCTCTTCGATGAGAATGCCGCATCGCACATCGCGCTGGGGCAGTCGTATTCATCATGCGTGCGCAATGGCGACAAGCTATCGAAAGAGGAGCTCGCTGCGCGCGGCGCTAACGAGAGCCTGATTCACGTGGACTGGATGATCGGGTCGGGCGAGCTGGACATCGACGGCGTTACTGCAACCGGCGCGATAGAGCCGCTGATGCGGAAGGGCGAGTGGGCGTAGGGCAACTACCCTGGGTACCCCTCCCCCCTTTACGCCCCCTCCCCCCTGCCGAAAGTATGAAAGTCTATTGATTTCAGCATGATAGACGTTGGAATTGGTTGCTATGTCAATTGTTTTCAAGAGGTTGATATCCTCAGATCTTGAAAATAAAGGCGCAGCAGAATGCGCGAATCCAGTGCTGAGTTAAGGATAATGCGGCAAACAGAAATTAACTGCAAAGCATACGTGAGGTAAGCCAATGGCTATAAATGCGATAGCCGGATCTTACGGAAAAAGGAGTTGACATCTGGTGGGGAGGGGCGTGGATTTGCCTCATCTTCATGAAGGATGGGCGAAAGGTAGTTCCGCTGCCGGTCGCCTTGGTTGAGCCAGCAATCCCTCACCGATAGTGTCCCCGCGTGGTGCTCAACGAGCTGTTTGCGGAGCTGGATCGGGCATAGCTACTCACGCAACAGCAAGCAGCTTTGATCGAGCCACTCTTGATACCATGCGCCGAATGTAAGTGGCGTACCGTCGTCTAGCGTCAACGGCATTACACCGCCGAGTTCAGCACGCCTGTCGTACCAAAGATTTCCGACCTGTCGGCCGGTCACGACAAGCCAGATTCTCAGTGCGCAACCCGTGTGACAGACCGGAATAGCACCATTTGCCAGCGAAGAATCCCAATAACGCTTCTCGAACTCTTCAATCATTGCATCGAAGTTATCATCACCAGCGGGATTCCCGGTGAGGTCATTCCACTCAGATTCCAACGGAAACGGTTTTGAGAGTATGCCAACCATTCCGTCGGACTCGCGCCACTGGTGCCAGCTGAAGACGCCATCCATTTTGCCGAGTGGGAAGACCCCGTAAAATGGCCCGGCGCCGCCATTGCCGATCTTGGTCAAGAAATGCCGATATTCCTCCGGCAGCCTCACCGAGTGAGCGCGTTCGAACGCGACAACCTCGGCTTCGTCGACGGGAGGATTCAACACGAATCGATGACTTTCCGCACCAAAGACGGGGCTTTTAGCGGCCGCTAACTTTGCGAGCGAATTGTGCACTCGTCTGGCATCAAGCAGCACTTGAAATGCTCCCTAGCTCTTCGCAACCTTAATCCCCAGCTCGCGCAGTTGCTGTTCGGTCACCGTCGTCGGCGCGTCGGCCATCAGGTCGATCGCCTTCGCCGTCTTGGGGAACGCAATCACTTCGCGCAGATTGGCCGCTCCGGCCAGCAGCATCACAATGCGGTCGAGCCCCAGCGCAATGCCTCCATGCGGAGGCGTGCCGTACTCCAGCGCATCGAGGAAGAACCCGAATCTCTTCTTCGCTTCCTCCTCGCTGATGCCGAGCGACGCAAAAATCTGCTGCTGCACGTCTTTGCGGTGAATGCGGATTGATCCCGAACCCAACTCCAGCCCGTTCATCGCCAGGTCGTAGCAATCGGCGCGCACACTGGCCGGATCGCTCACCAGGTTCGCCATGTCGGCTTCGTAGGGCGCGGTGAATGGATGATGCGCGGGCATCCACTTGCCCGAAGCCAAATCAAACTCGAACATCGGGAAGTCGACAATCCAGATGGGTTGAAACGCCGTCGCGCCATCCACAGCATCGTTCGTCTCACCGCGCGTGTGAGCGTTCTGGACCACCTCATCGGTAATTTGAAATGCTTTGTGCCGGTCGGCATACTTCTTCGTAAGTTCGCTGCGGAAGTTTCCCGCCGCCGCGTACACGTTGATCTCGCGCTCTGACAGCCGCCCTGGAAACTTGGTGTCGCTTGCCTTGACAGGATGGGCCGGGTCGCCCGCCACCACGATCACAAAATCGGCATCGGCCGCGCCTGCAAGTTCGCGCACCTTTGCGGCGGCCTCAGGCATGCTCTTCGCCAGCCGCTTGAAGTCGTCGATAAACTTCGCGCCCTTTTTCTGATCGAACTGCGGATGATTGTCTTCGCGCTCCTTGCGGCTCAGCTCACCTACGCTGGGAATGCGCAGCGCCACCACCGGCAGCGCGGCGTCAATCTGAAGCGTGGCCAGGTTCTCATCGGTAAATGCGGACCGCACATCGGTCAATCCCGGCAGCCGCAGATCGGGCTTGTCGGTGCCGTAGTTGCGCATCGAGTCGTCATACGTAATGCGCGGAAACGGCGTGGGCAGGGTTACGCCGGCTGCAGCAAATGCCGCCGCCACAAACTTCTCGACCACGCCAAACACGTGCTCGCGGCGCGGGTAGCTCATCTCGAGATCAACCTGCGTGAACTCGAGCTGCCGGTCGGCTCGCAAATCCTCATCGCGAAAACAGCGGGCAATTTGGAAGTACCGGTCGAAGCCTGAGATCATGAGGATCTGTTTGAAGATCTGCGGGCTTTGCGGCAGCGCATAGAATTCGCCGGGATGCACGCGGCTTGGCACCAGAAAATCGCGCGCGCCCTCCGGCGTCGACTTGGTCAAAATCGGCGTCTCGATCTCAAGAAAGCCCTGGCTGCTCAGACTCTCGCGCACCGCCAGCGTAATGTCGTGCCGCAGCTTGAAATTGCGCTGCATCTCAGGCCGGCGCAGGTCGATGTAGCGGTACTTGAGCCGCACCTCTTCGTTTTGGATCGCCTCTTCAGCCGGTGAAAACGGCGCCAGCCGCGCGTCGTTGAGCACGCGCAGTTCGGTCGTCTCAATCTCAATTTCTCCGGTGGGCATTTTGGGGTTTACAGCATCAGGGCCGCGCAGCCGCACCTTGCCCACCGCGGCCACAACGTACTCCGGCCGCACCTGCTCGCCGCGCAGGTGGCCCTCGGGGGTCAGTTCCTTATCAAGTACCACCTGCGCGATGCCGGTGCGGTCGCGTACATCAAGAAAGATCAGGTTGCCGTGGTCGCGGCGCCGATTCACCCAGCCCATCAAAACCACTTGCCTGCCTGCATCAGCGGCACGCAGCGTGCCACACATGTTTGTACGTTCAAGATTGCCTAAAAAGTCGAGAGACATTGCTTATTCATTGTAATGGAGGGGTACGTCGGGTCGGGAATTGAACTGCGGCTACTGACGAGCTCGACTATTTCATTCCGGATTGTACGGCGCTATGATGAAAGACAAGGAGAATGAGATGGCAGCCGCGCAAGTTTTCGTGACCGTCGAAGAATATCTCCGAAGCTCCTACTCGCCTGACGCCGAGTACATCGACGGGCGGGTTGTTGAGAGGGAGAGCACGATGGGAGAGGACGAACACTCCGCATGGCAGAAGGCGCTTGTGGTGTGGTTTGATTCGCAGGCCGCGCGGGCTGGCATTCGAGTTCGGCCCGAACTGCGCGTGCAGGTGGATGCCTTCGGTTTCTTAATTCCCGATGTGACGCTGCTTGATCGCAACCGGCCGGCTGAACCGATTGCAACGCATCCGCCTGTTGCGGTGATCGAGGTTCTCTCGCCTGCCGACCAGGTGGCGCGCGTGATGAAAAAAGGCGAGCGATACGAGAAGATGGGGATTCGCACCATTCTAATTCTCGACCCTGAGGGACCTGCGTACCGGTTTCGCGACGGAAAGCTGGAACCGTTGGCGGAGCGCGCTTTTGTGCTTGAGGGCAGCGAGGCGCGGTTCGATCTGGATGAGATCGGGAAGCTGGTTGATTAAGCGGCCTGCGGCTTTCTAGCCCTCAGCCTCACGCGGACCCACGAAGTTCGATTTCAAGATCGCAGAAAAGACGTAAGCTCCCCGCGCGATACCTTCGTCTGTATTCCGGTGGCGAAGTCCTTCACTGTCAGGATACCGGAAGCCAGCTCATCTTCGCCCATGATCACGATCTTCCGCGCCACGCGGTCGGCCGCTTCAAACGACTTTTTCAGCCGGAAACTGCCGTCGCCCAGTTCGACTGCAAGCCCTCCGCGGCGCAGTTCGCGCGCCAGCGCCAGCGCGGCCGCATTCATGCTTTCGCCCAGCGGAGCAATGTAGGCATCAAGCTTATTCGCAGGCGGCTGCGGTGGTTGAGCCGCTTCCTGCGCCTGCAGCGTCAGCACCAGCCGGTCCAGCCCCATCGCGAAGCCGATGCCCGGCGCCTTGGGCCCGCCAATCGCCTCGCTCAGCCCGTCGTAGCGCCCGCCGCCCAGAATCGCGTTCTGCGCGCCCAGTCCACCGTGCGTAAACTCAAACGTCGTCCGCGTGTAGTAGTCCAGCCCGCGCACCAGCCGCGGATTCAGCGTATACGCCACGCCCGCCGCATCCAGCGCCGCCTTCACCGCTGCAAAATGCTTCTTCGATTCCTCGTCGAGCGAGTCGGCAATCACCGGCAGCGTGGCAATAATCGGCTGATCCTCGGGCACCTTGCAGTCCAGCACGCGCAGCGGATTGGTCACCGCCCGCCGCTGGCAATCCACGCACATTTTGCCCACCACCGGCTCCAACGCCGCACGCAGCGTTTCGTTATATCGCGCCCGGTCCGCTGCCGAACCAACGGAGTTCAGCTCCAGCGTCCAGCCGGTAATGCCCATCTCGTCCAGCAGCGTGGCCAGCATCTCCAGCACTTCCGCATCGCGCAGCGGGCTCTCGACTCCCGCGAATTGCGGCCCGATCACCTCGGCCCCAATCTGCCAGAACTGCCGGTAGCGGCCCTTCTGCGGCCGCTCGCGCCTGAACTGTGGCCCTATGTAATAGAGCTTCTGCAACTGCCCCGTCTCGCCCAGCTTGTGCTCAATGTAGGCGCGCACCACGCCGGCGGTATTCTCGGGCCGCAGCGTAAGCATCTGCGGCTTCTCGCTCGCCGCCCGCGCGCGGTCTTCCCACGTAAACATCTCCTTCGACACAATGTCGGTCTCTTCGCCCACGCCGCGGGCAAACAGGCCGGTGTCTTCAAAGATGGGCGTGCGAATTTCGCCGAAGTTGTAGCGCGCAAACACGGCCCTCGCCGCGGTCTCGATCCGGTTCCAGAGCGCGGTTTCCGGCGGCAAAAGATCGCGCGTTCCGCGAACGGCTTTCAGTGTTTGACTCATAAATGATAACCTTTACGGCAACTTCTTAGGATACAAGGTGGGAGCGATGATCCTTCAAGCCGTTTCAATCGTTGCAATTTTCCTTGGCCAGGTGGCGAAAGCACCGGTCGTGGTTCAATGTGCGCCGTGCACCGAACAAAATTCGTATTGGGCACGATTGCTGACTGCGGTTCTTCCATCCTTTGCAGCCGCAGCATTGGCATTTCTCGCCGCCCGATTAGCGTTTAACTGGAGCCGAGAAAAGGATCAAAAGCAGTGGGTCCGAGACCAGAAAACGGGCGAGTGGAAGGATCTCCTAGTGAAGCTGAGGGACGCCGAATGTCAAATACCAGTTGTCTTTCAGAACAAGAGTTGGTCGGACATGTTCAAAGATGATTCGCTGTTGGCTGAGCTGAGGGACATCCTCCCGCAACTGAGGAATAACGTGTTCATCGATCAGTCTATTCGGAAGAACAATTCCATTGAGATGTTCGAGCAATTCTTGAGCGTAGGGGCAGAAAAGATCACGGCGATCGTCCAAAAGACAAAAGAGATTAACCAATTGCAGCAACGTGGCAGCAATTTAGCAAACGACGCCGACCGAGAGAAAGCATCCGTTGGGCGATGTTGATCCAGGAACGTGAAGCCGATTATGCCTTGCTTTCCTCCTCTTTTCATTCGGTTTGTGAGAAGCTTCGGGCGACGAAGAGCCCTGACTTGGAATCGTCCGTCTATTGACATCGAAGGCCGCAGGCTAATTCGGCCAAAAAGGAGGGGAGTCCCAGATGGTGGACAACAAAGCAGTTTGCCATGAGGCCGGACACGCGATCGTTGCCTTGAACTTTGGACTCGTCGTAACGGGAATCAGCGTTAAACTGTCAATTCCAACGACGATCTACTCAGTTAGCGGCGCAACAGTCGAAGAAGCCTGCACTGTCTACGCAGGCGGGGCCGCTGCAGAAAAGGTTGTATTCGGTCATTTCGACGAGGCTTCGGATTGCGATAGGCGAATGATCTCGAATACCGGAGGATGCGAATTAGAGGATTTTCTCGACTATGCGGTGGAGATAATCAGAGCAAATCCCACATGTCATAAAGAAATGCGCAATGAAATGGCTAACAATTGGTTAAGAGGGGAAATAGAATCCAGCTTGTCTGGCTCCAACTCAGACAAGCTGAACTTTGAGCTACTGAGCGGAGCGCGGCTCATGGCAATTTGGCATTTGCACCACCAATAAAGGTCACTCACGCCCTCTTCCTGATCGCCTCCCGCAGCGCGCCATCAATCCGCGTTTGCCACCCTGGACCGCTAGCCTTGAAGTGGTCAATCACCTCAGGCGACAACCGCAGCGAGACCAGCTTCTTGGTCGGCGCCTTTTGCGGGCCCCGCTTGCCGCGCCGCACAACTTTGCCGTGACGAATCAAATCGGCCTGGGCCAAAAACGCCTGCGTGGCCTTGGCGTCGTTCGGGTCGTAAGGGCCATCTTCAGGCTCATAGGGAATCGCATCGCCTTCATTGTGGGCCAGCACGCGTTCCCAATCGGTTTTACTTTGTGTCTTGTTCATATTGCCTGCGCTCCGTACGTGAAGCGTTCCGGAATGAAATCAAACGAACTTCATCGTCTTGTTCGGTGTAAACCAACGTCAGGAGTCTGCCTCTGACCACAGCCAAAGCCACATCCATCAAACGGTATTCGTCGCCGCGGCTTGCGTCATAGGTGCATTTCTCCGAGTTCTCGTACACCAGGCAAGCGTCGATGAAATCGAGCCCATGCTTCTTCAGATTCGACTTCCGCTTTGCCTCGTCCCAAACGTACACACCTTAATTGTAGCTACAATTTGTCTAAAACACAACTTCCCGCCCCAAAATCTTGCTCGGAAATCCTACCCACAAACCCGCGAACGATCCAAGACTTCGGAACCCCCTTCCCTCCGGTGCCTAACGGGCTTACACTTTCCTCAATCTCAGAGGAACCCAACATGCCCGTCTGTACGCGTTGCGGTGCGCTTAATGAAGCCCCGTCCCGAAGCTGCCGTGTCTGCAGTGCCGATCTTGGTGCCCCAACCTCCGCCGCTGTTGCTCCAAGTCCGGTTGCCCCAGCGAACGTTGCCCCTCGGCCCATTGCCGCGGCTGCCGCACCCCAGGTCGCTTCAACTCGGGCGGCCGTCGCACGTTCCGACCGCTTCTGGATGTGCGCGATTCTGTTCGTGGTTGCCATAGCCGGTGGAGCGCTCCTATGGCGAAGCTCCGATATGAAGCTCGACACCTCCGGTCCCGGCACGCTCGATGAAAACTACACCGTGGTTACCAAGAACAGCATCACCTCGTATGAGGTCAGCTACACATTCACGGCAAAAGGCAAGCAGTTCACTGGCAAAGACACCCTCTCCCTTGAGCCCAGCGCCGCCGACACCACCGTCTACTACATGTCTGCCAACCCGGCCGACAATTCTCTGCACGAGTCCACTATGAACGACACGCGAATGTTGGCGACGGGCGGCGCGTTTCTCATCGCGCTCATCGCCTTTGTCCTGTTGCCCAAGAACTACCTGATGAAGGTTTTTGTCTCGTCGTCTTCGCCCGGCGTGGGAGATTCGCAGGGCGAACCATCCACGATGAAACACGGCAAGTACACAGCCTGGACCTACGTCTATATCGCATTTCTGTTGCAGTTGGCGGCGGTTGGTTTTCTTTTCGATCTGGCCGTTTCATTGATCGCCAAGTCACCCATGCTTAGCTATATTCCGCTGGGCATCGCCTCGGCCGTGGCCGCGTTCCTCGCGCTTTGGGTCTACTCCGACCGATGGCGTTGCATTGAAGCTACGACCAGCCGCTCCTGCTCCGGCTCCGTGAATCTTTCTATCTTCTATGTGCCGTTTGTCGCGCTGGTATATGCCAATATTCGGGGGTTGCGCAAATTCGCAGGCCGGTGAGAGCCGGTTTCACGCAGCCTACCCGATGATCCTGTCCGCAATGCGCAACCACCAGGTTGCATTACCGCGCCAGGTATAGACAATCAACCACTGGGCCACAATCAGCAGCGGCAGCGCGGTCAGATAGATGCGGTGAATGCGCTTGTTGACCAACAGGTCGCGCGCCACGCCCAGCAGGATCACTGCGTCGAGGCAAACAAAGTACAGGTCGTGATTGAAGAGGTAATCGAAGCGGCCGAAGGCGGCATCGAGCAGCCCGCAGGTGGCAATAAAGAGCAGCCGCCGGTGCAGCTCGGGCTTTCTGCGCCACAGTATCGCTAGCCCCGCGCAAACCGCAAATGCGACCATGTCGTAAAACGGCAGGATAAGAAATGCATCGCCGCCTTTCTGGTGCAGCACGTTGGTGTCAAACCGTGCCATTACGATCGCGGTTGTAGCGCCCAATGGAACCATGAACGCTGCCAGTCCCGCGCCGAACCAGCCCATCGTGCGGTGAATCTTGACGTTTCGCGTGCGCACCAGCGCGGACTGGAAAAAGAAGAAAGCCACCCACAACGAAAATGTGGCGCCATGGACCCAGAGGAGTGTCGGCCGCGGAATGGCTGCGTGGAACAGGTTCTGGTCGACGGTGCGACTGAAACCACTCACCACAATCGTCGCGATAGTGAGCGACATGGCGAAGTAGAAGTACTTGTCGAGGATTCCGTTTCTATCGAAGAGGCCAGGCAGAGGCCGGGCGGCTGCAGTTTGAGACACAGAGGCCATTGTTTTTACTCATTCTTTCCGGGGAAGGTGCCTCCGGGCGCTGCCGGCAGGCCTGGGGAATTGGCCGAGTCTAGCACGGCGGGGATTTGAGGCTCAACAGCAAAGTGAGGCCAACTGAACAACCGCCGTGGAGTACACTCATCTGGCATCGGCGGGGACGCGCGTGGAATTCTGCGAAAAATGCGGTTCCACATCGCACGACGAGCAAGGATTCTGTCGCGGCTGCGGCGCGCGCCTGCGGTCCGCGGAAGCGACCTCGCCCTCCACTTCCTCAACTGTCACTCAGCCGGTCCAGCCGCAGACCGAGCCAAAGTCAGCTGTCGGTTCAATCCCTCTGGCGCAACCCCAGGTCAAGAACGTCTGGGTCGCCGTTACACTTGCAGTGCTGCTCGGTCCCCTGGGAATGCTTTACTGCACCGTTCCCGGCGCGCTTGTGATGTTCGCGGCGTCGGTCTTCGCCATGCTGTTTTTGGGCAAGATTGTGGCGTTTGTTGTTGTGCCCATCGCCTGTGCCGTTTGGGCGGGCCTCGCAGCCGACTCCGCAAACAGCATTTATTAATCCTTCAAACCCATCAGGCGAGACGCTTAGCCTCAGCTTAACTCACCCTTTGAATCCTGCCTCCGCTCCGCGCATCTTACCGGCTATGGAATACCGTCTTCTCGGAGGCTCGGGCCTCAAAGTCTCTGTGTTGAGTTTCGGCACCGGCACATTCGGTGGCGGCACTGAGTTCTTCAAGGCCTGGGGCGCAACCCAGGATGCCGAAGCCAAACGCATCGTCGATGTCTGCTTCGATGCCGGCATCAACCTCTTCGATACCGCCGACGGCTACTCCGACGGCCTCTCCGAGCGGATCCTGGGCCGCGCCCTCGACGGCAAACGCGACCGCGCGCTCATCTCAACCAAGGCCTATTTCCCTACGGGCGGCGGACCCAACGACTGCGGCAGCTCTCGATACCACCTGCGCGTGGCCCTCGAGGCCAGCCTGCGGCGCTTAGGCACGGACTATGTCGACATCTACCATTTGCACGGCTTTGACGCGCTCACGCCCATTGAAGAAGTGCAGGAAACGCTGAACACTTTTGTTCGCGAGGGCAAGGTGCGCTACATCGCCGCCTCGAATTTCTCCGGCTGGCATTTGATGAAGTCGCTGGCCGTGGCCGACC
>CAWILB010000065.1:0-32163 GCA_963836635.1 uncultured Acidobacteriaceae bacterium
GAATGCGACTGCCAGCCCGGTAGCGAGCACCGGGTTCTGCTCGCTGAGCGTCACCGCCAACTCGACAGCAAGCAATCCGAACAGCGTGGTGAACTTGATGACCGGATTCAATGCCACCGACGAAGTGTCTTTGAACGGATCGCCGACGGTGTCTCCGATTACGGTTGCGTCGTGCAGAGGCGTCCCCTTCTGTTTCAGGTCGACTTCGACAACCTTCTTCGCGTTGTCCCATGCGCCGCCGGCATTGGCCATGAAGATGGCCTGGTACAGGCCGAAGATCGCAATCGAGATCAGGTAGCCGATAAAGAAGAACGGCTCAATGAACGCGAACGCAAGCGTGGCGAAGAAGACGGCGAGAAAGATGTTGAACATTCCCTTCTGCGCGTACTTGGTGCAGATCTCCACCACCTTCTTGCTGTCCGCGACCGAGGCCTTCTCCACGCCTTCGAGTTTGATGTTCGTCTTGATGAACTCGACCGCGCGGTAAGCGCCGGTGGTGACCGCCTGCGTGGAAGCGCCGGTGAACCAGTAGATCATGGCTCCGCCGGTGATCAACCCGAGCAGGAATGGCGCGTGCAGCAGAGAGAGGCTCGCGACATCATGGGTCAGTCCGCCGGTGAGGGCCATGATGATCGAGAAGATCATGGTGGTTGCGCCCACCACGGCGGTGCCGATCAGCACCGGCTTGGCCGAAGCCTTGAAGGTGTTGCCGGCTCCATCGTTGGCTTCGAGCAGGTGCTTGGCGCGTTCGAACTTCACGTCGATGTCGTAGTCCTTCTTCAACTCAGCTTCGATGCCGGGAACATTTTCGATCAGCGACAGCTCGTAGACGGACTGAGCATTGTCGGTAACCGGGCCGTAGGAATCGACCGCGATGGTAACCGGACCCATGCCCAGGAAGCCGAAGGCGACCAGGCCAAACGCGAAGACGGCCGGAGCCAGCATCAGGTCCACCATGGACTGGCCGGTGCTGAAGTAATAGCCCAGGCTCATGAGCGCGACCATGCTGAGTCCCAGCCAGTAGGCGGAGAAATTGCCGGCCACGAATCCCGACAGGATCCCGAGCGAAGCTCCGCCTTCTCGCGCGGATGTTACGACTTCCTGCACGTGGGCCGATTTGGTTGAAGTGAAGACCTTGACCAGTTCGGGGATGACCGCGCCCGCCAGGGTTCCGCAGGAGATGATCGAAGCCAGCTTCCACCACAGCGTTCCGTCGCCGAGAGTCGGGAATCATCAGGTAGGAGACGATGAAGGTGAGGATGATGGAAATGATGGACGTGATCCATACCAGCGAGGTTAATGGCGTCTCAAAGTCCATTTCGTCGGCGTTGCCGTATTTCGCCTTGGCGATGGCGCCATTGAGGAAGTACGCAGCCGGAGCTCGAGACCAGCATGGCCACGCGCATGACGAAGATCCACACCAGCAGTTGCACTTGCGTCTCAGGAGTCTTGACGGCCAGCAGGATGAAGGTGATCAGGGCCACGCCGGTGACGCCGTAGGTTTCAAAGCCGTCGGCGCTGGGGCCAACCGAGTCGCCCGCGTTGTCGCCCGTGCAGTCGGCGATGACGCCGGGGTTGCGCGCATCGTCTTCCTTGATCTTGAAGACGATCTTCATCAGGTCGGCGCCGATGTCGGCGATCTTGGTGAAGATGCCGCCGGCAATACGCAGGGCCGCGGCGCCCAGCGATTCGCCAATCGCGAAGCCGATGAAGCAGGGCCCGGCATAAGCGGCCGGGATGAACAGAAGGATGAACAGCATGATGAGCAGCTCGACCGAGATGAGCAGCATGCCGATGCTCATGCCGGCCTTGAGCGGAATGGCAAAGCATGGATACGGCTTGCCGCGCAATCCCGCGAACGCCGTCCGCGAGTTCGCAAAGGTGTTGACGCGAATTCCGAACCACGCCACGCCGTAGCTGCCCGCGATGCCGACCAGGCTGAAACCCAAGAATGATGGGCAGGGTAACCGCAACAGTTTCCCACCGGCGCCAGCCAGCCGAAGTACAGCGAGATGATGACCGCGATGAAAACCCAGAGCAGAAGAATGAACTTGCCCTGCGTCACCAGGTACGTTTTGCAGGTTTCATAGATCATCTCGGAGATTTCGCGCATGCGAGCGATGAACCGGCAGGTTCTTCAACTGCACATAGATCATCAGGCCGAACAACAGGCCGCCGGCGCAGAACAGCAATCCGATCGTCAGCAGGGCATGTCCGTTCATGCCGAAGAAGTTCGAAACTCACGCTCGACAGATCCGGCAGCATCAGGTTGGCTTCGCCTCCGCCGGCGTGTTCGCGCTGCGCGTAGGCGAATGTGGGAAGCAGCAGGCCCACGACAGGCACCGCAGCGGTCCTGTATTGCCGCTTGAGAAGTGCCTTGACGCCTTGACTTGATGGCGGCCGAGATCTTCTGCATAGGAATGCGATGCCGGAACCGATGGCTTGCCGCGAGAATAACGCAGCCAAAATGAGCGAGAAAACGCTCACACCGAGAAAGAAGTACACGCTACCTACTGGAGTCACAACTCCTCCTGACTGAATTTTTGAAGCCCAAACGACGGGACAGCTCAGATGAACAGAACTAGCAAACGCCGTGCGAATTTCCACCGCTGAGGCTATCATCCGGTACCTGCCACTGTCGAGTGACTGCTGTCACTAGAATTTGGGGGCGAATTCCCATGTGCGGAAGCGTTTCCCGCATCGGAACAGCAGGGCGGATTGTCAACAGCGGAGAACTGGCTTGGAGCATGCCGGGTTGGCGATGGAACAACGAGGGACTCCTGGCGACGACTTTACCGGGAACAAGATGCCGGACGCGCGCAAATTAGTTGCCTGTAAGGTAGCCCACCGGGAGGAAAATGAAAGCCATGCCCTCTTCGACACTGCTTACCCCTCGCCAGGCCGCGGAGAAGCTCGGAATGAGCTACCCCGCCCTCAAACACTGGATTCTGGCTGGCCGAATTAAGACTGTCAAGACCCCCGGAGGGCACCATCGCATTCCGGTGGAGGCTCTGGAGGAGTTTTTGCCGTCGGTGCAGGCCCACGCCGGAACCGGCCGGATCAGCGGACGCAACCAGTTGCTGGGCACGGTGGCCGAGGTGGTGATCGATGGATTGCTGGCCAAGGTTGTGCTCAACGTCGGGGGCCAGAGGGTGACGGCGATTATTACCGCCGATGCGGCTCGCGAATTGGCTCTGAAGCCGGGTGACGAGGCCGTGGCGCTGATCAAGGCCACTGAAGTGATGATCGGCAGGCCGTGAAGGCGCGTAGTTCGTGAATCGTGGTACCTGATTCGTGGGACGTGCCCACCGACAGAGAGAGCTTCTGATTGCAAAGCCGGGAGCCGGCGGCTTGCAGCCCAATAGCGACCAACTACTATTTGCCCGCAGGCAGGCCGACGGTGGGCAGCGCCCGGAAATGCCACATCCAGTTGATTCAAAAGACTCTTCAAATCGAATATAATTCGTATAAATTTGGATCGATTCGAGGAGACAAAGTGAAATTCCCCGCATATATCTTCCCTTCCACCATAATCCTTGCTGCATCCACACTTGTCCCCGCCCAGAACTCCGGATTCATCGCCAACTGGCAGGCTCGCGCCACGGCCACGCAGAGTGCGCAACCGCACTGGGTCACTCCGCTGGTGACTGTCACGCCGCGCCTGGAGCAGGAGTTCCGCACCGACTTTGTGCATTACTACAACAACAGCGGCCACCACATCTGGAACTACGACAATGGCAAGGGTCTGGAGCTGATCCCGGAGAGGCATACCGAAGTCATCTTCAATCTGCCTCCGTTTCTCGACCGGTCGAACGGTGAAAAGGACGGATTCGGCGATGTGTCGTTTCTGCTCAAGGAACGCATGTTTTCGCGCAACGAAGAGCACGGTAACGCGATCGTAACCGCGTTCCTGGGAGCCTCGGTTCCCACCGGCAAGAATGCCAACGGAAGCTGCTGCGCGATCGTCACGCCAACGCTCGCAACCGGCAAAGGCTGGGGCAATTTCGACGTGACTTCGACGGCCGGCGGCTCACTGCCGGTGACAAATGCGCATGGCCTGGGGCGAAGCATCATCTGGAACAATGTTGCGCAATACCGGCTGGCGAAGACCGGCGTGGCGCGGTTCTTCTGGCCGGAGCTCGAGGCCAACACCACGTTCTTCAAAGGCGGTTCCAACGACGGCAAAACGCAGAGCCTGGCCACACCCGGCCTCATCATCGGCCGCATCCCGCTCTCCCACGACGCGGACGGCAAACCAGGGCGGCTCGGTCTTACGTTCGGTGCGGGAGAGCAGATTCCGATGACCCATTTCCACACCGCCAATCACTACACTGTGCTAACCTTCCGCATCCCTTTCTGAGAGGCGGTATCAACTCCTCGCCTGTATCCCATAGTTTGTGCCTACCGGCGACCGCTGGCCGGCGGCGCGTCCCGAACTTGCCACAATGGATCTGCCCGCCGAGGAACTTTGGCGCTCAGCAGAGATCCGGCAAAAAATCTAAAATGGCCCATGACTTGGGAGCTCATCCGATGGGCTTGAGAACACTGCTTTGCATGTTGACGGTTGCATTGCCCTTCTGCACCGGCGGCGTAGCGCTTGGTCAGCAATTACAAATTGAACCGGCGACAGTTGAAGGTGTACCAAACCCGAAGAGCCTGGCCGTCTGTGGTGTCTCGGGTATCTTGACAGGCCCCAGTACCCCGCCCCCCGGCGCAGTGGTCGTTCCGGTAGGCGATAACAGCGGCTTCATACCGGTAGCAAACACCACGTACTATTTCGCCACTGGCACGCATACCTTTGGATCCCACCGGAATGATCAGATCGTTCCCGCCGACAACGACGTCTTCATCGGCGCACCTGGAGCCATTCTCGACGGGAAGAACACCAACCTATACGCCTTTTCGCAACATGCCACCGGCGTCACCATCGAATACCTGACCATTGGGAACTTTGGCGCCGCCGGCGACAACAACAATGAGGGAGTGGTGAATCACGATGCCGGCCACGGCTGGATCATCCAATACAACACGATCCGGAAAAATGCCGGAGCAGGCGTGATTATCGGAACGAATGATGTGGTTCGCTACAACTGCCTGAGCAATAACGGTCAGTATGGATTTGCCGCATACGAGGCCAACGGCGTCTCAAACGTTATGTTCGACCACAACGAAGTTGTGGCCAACAATACCTACCATTGGGAGACCAGGAATCCCGGTTGCGGATGTTCGGGCGGAGGCAAGTTCTGGCAGACCAACAAGGCGACAATCACGCACAATTGGTTCCACAACAACTCTGAGGGTCCAGGGCTCTGGGCAGATACCAACAACAACGACTTCGATATCGAGGACAATCTTTTCAGCGACAACGAGAGCTCAGGAATTATGTATGAGATTTCCTATAACGCCCTGATCAGGAGCAATACATTCATCAACAATGGATGGGTAAACGGCCCCAGGAATCCCTCGTTTCCGACGGGGGCGATCTATGTGTCCGAAAGCGGCGGCGATAGGCGGGTTACGGCGCGATATGACACGTTGACGATTACGGGGAACACGTTCACTGACAACTTCTCAGGCGTGGTGCTGTGGGAAAGCCCGGAACGATTCTGCAACTCGTCGGCCAACACCAGCGCGGGATACTGCACTCTTGTCGCCCCCAGCGTAGCGACCATCAAGACGTGCACAGCTGAGAACATCAAGAATGCGCCGTATTACTCCGATTGCCGCTGGAAAACCCAGAACGTCAGAGTGGTTCGTAACCAGTTCAGTTTCGACCCGAGCCACATCGGTTCCAGTTGCACGACGGCCAGTCATTGCGGATTCCAAGGGCTGTTCTCGAACCGGGGAACTAACCATCCGTCGTGGAATCCGTACCTGGGGGATGCGATTGAGCAGGCAATCACATTTCATCAGCACAACGTGTTCAGCGAGAACACTTATAGCGGGCCGTGGATGTTCACGGTTCACAACCAGAGCGCGACTGTCGATCCGTCTCAGTGGCAGGCCCCGCCATACCATCAGGACGCACACAGCACTTTCAAGAAGTAGACGGGCGGCCAACTCTAAGCTCTTCACAAAGTGATAGGCCCGGCACCCGGTTTCCGTCGACTTTCTAAGCGACGGTCACGCTCACCGAGTCAAGCTTGCCGAGAGCCTCTTCAGAGAGTTTCAGATTTGCCGCCGCAAGGTTTTCGCGCAGATGCACTAGAGATGACGTTCCAGGTATGAGCAAAATGTTTGGCGACCGGTGCAGAAGCCATGCGAGCGCCACCTGCATGGGAGTTGCATCGAGCGAAGCGGCTAACTCATTCAGCCGCGTCGACTGCAGCGGCGAGAATCCGCCCAGAGGAAAGTAAGGCACGTAAGCGATTCCCTGTGCGGCAAGAGAATCGATGAAGGCATCGTCGCCGCGCTGGGCCACATTGTAGAAATTCTGGATGCAGACAACCTCAGTGATCCCCTGCGCAATGGCAAGCTGCGTCGCAGAAACCGTGCTGAGGCCGATATGCCGGATCAGGCCCTGCTGTTTAAGCTCGGCAAGCGCGGTGAGCGGTTCCTCGAAAGGCTCATCGTCAGGGCCGATCATGCCGCCAAGGCGCAGATTGACGACATCAAGCGCGTCGATACTGAGATTGCACAGGTTGTCGTGGACGGCATCGATAATCTCCTGCCGCGAGCGGGCATGCGGCCACGAGCCATCGCTGTCGCGGCGCGCGCCCACCTTCGTGACAATGGTGAGATTGTCAGGGTAAGGATGGAGCGCCTGCTTGATGAGCTGATTGGTAATGTGCGGACCGTAAAAGTCGCTGGTATCGATATGGTTCACGCCTGAGGCGACTGCCTCGCGCAGCACGGCAAGAGCACCGGAAAAATCGCGCGGCGGACCCCAGACCATCTTGTTGCCTTCCCGCCCCGCAAGCTGCATCGCACCGTAGCCCATGCGGTTGATGGTGATTGAAGTGTTCGGAAAGGTGAATGCGCCGCCAAGGTTCGATGCTTCGGTCATGCGTCTCCCTGCAATGCGTCTTAAGAATTGAGCTTACGATTCTTTGATGATGCAAGCTTCACTTTCGGAGTTCGCATTTGCAGAGGCGCTCAAAAAAACACGCTGGAACGGCGAAAATCGCCGGCAGAAGCCCACAAGCGCCCGCTCGATGAGGGTGTGCCCTGGTTTGTGTCTATCTGAGAGCATGTTCAGAGCGCCGAAAGCGAGAGGGTATCTCTGATCTCTGACCCCTGCTCTCCGCTTTCAGGCGCGCGGGCGCCGGCCGAAGAATCCCCGTCGCGGTTGGGTTCGAGGTAGATCGGAAGTTTCCGCCTGATGCAGATTCTCGAAGTGAAGACTGCGTTCGGCCCACTCTCCTGAAGAAAAGAGCCGCGGTCCGACCTCGATCAGCCGCGGAATCATCCTGAAGACGGCGACACGGCTCCACGGCTGGCCGTTCCTCATACGGAAACCTTTTTCGTTCAAACTGGAGACGATCTGCGCATACGAATAATCCTGCGCCAGCAGTTCCATCATCAACAGCAACGATTCGTGCTCGGCGGGGTTGGTTTCCAGCCGCCTGCAGTCGCTGGAGATGCGCAGGCCGTAGGGAATGTCCTCGTCGAACTCGCCTTCGATCGGAGCCTCAGCCGCAGGCAGTTCGCGCTTCCACTCGATTGCAACCATTTGCCACCCGGCCGACGTGCGCTGCCGGATTACGTCGGGACTGAACGGTTCGGAGACGATGTCGCGCATCCGCTCGAAATAGGCCATGGCGCTCCCCCTTCTTGAAAACCGGATTGTATTGGGGGTTGCGCAATTCGATTGCCACAAATCCGGCGCGCTTCAAAGGACTCAAATTCAAGTAAAAACAGGGTGATAGCGATACATGCACCCGTCAGGCTCTTCTCCACTCTTGTCCATAAATGCAAATTGCTGTCCAGTTCCGGACACGACGAAAGATTCAGCAGCGCAGCTTATATCGGGTGCGGAGTTGTGTTACGCGCCTTGGTGACATTGTCCGGATCGTCGGTGAACAGCTTGCCGGCTGAGTAGGCGAACTTCTGGAATTCCGTCCCTACCCTGCGAATCGCATCCTGTGCGCCGTCGTTCCAGGTGACGCGCGCCTCGCCATCCACATAGACCCAATGGCCGTAAGCACTGCGGAGAGAGCGGTAGGCGGTGCCGTCTTCATTCAGGGTGATGTAGAAGGTGTTTCCTGAGCCGTCGCCCACTTCCCACTTGCCTAAAAAGCGGCCTCGAGACGGCTGGCCGGGGATGGAACTCTCGCCCTGGTTCATGGCACTGGCGCTGCCGAACTCGACGCGCTCAATCTCAGAGAGATTGAAGCTTACGCGGTGGCCGTCTTTGAAGACGATGACGATGGATCCGGGCACGTTTTTCTGCGTTGCGGGCGCAGCCGCGTGGCTCATCGAAATCGCAAGGCAAAGCAATGTGACGACGCCGAAAAGGCGATAGAGCTTGCTCATGGAATTCTCCTCTGCAGTGAATTGTACGGAGGCGGCGATGTAATGGTTCCCGGACATTGGAAATAGAGAAGCGGGGATCAGCGATAGGAGAGAGATTTGAAGGAGTATGGGCTGCCGGTTCCGGCAGCCCAATCATTCAGGTTCTACTTAAAGCTTTTCGTAGAAGTCGCAGGCCGAGCAAGAGATATAAACTCCGCCAGGGACGCCGCGTTCGCGGTCTTTGACGCGCTTGACGATGCGCGTGGGTTTTGAGCATTTAGGACAGTCGGTGGACTTCGTCGTGTCCATTACCTTCTTGCGGTCACCTGTTTTTGCAATCTTGGCCATCGGTGGGGTGTTTCTCCTTTGTGGGTGTCTCTGCACACACACGCGAAAGGCTCGCGCGCGGCTTCAACGGCGCGGTATGCTCGCCTCTTGTGTGAGGGGACGAAGCAGGACTCGCTGAGTATAAGTTTACATGAAGAACTTTGCGGTGTTTTCGTTCGGCCCTACGGGGCGGGAGCATCATTTTTCGCGACTTCCCAGGATTTCGTCCGCCGCGGCGGACTCCATCCTGGGCTGTTTTAGTTCCATCCCTCCGGGACGGCGCGCCTGCTATTCCCTGCGCACGTCTGTGGCTTTGATGCGAACCTCAGCTTCTGCCTGATGGCTGGGCGGGCTGGTTCGAGTCCGTTCCCGGCTGGCCGCTGCCGGTGGGCGCGGGAGCCGGAACTGGGGCAGGTTGAGGCTTCGCAGGCTGAGCAGTTGCCGGCTGAGTTGCGGCGGGTTGGGCCGGGGCGGGCGCGGCAGGCTGCTGATCGTCGGGGTTCGCGCCGGGCTCGTATTCGGGATTGGGCTTGGGTGCCTGCACCGGGCGCATCTGGCCGGTGTTCTTCGCATTCGGGTCGTCGTTGCCAGCAGGCTCGCCCGGGCTGCGCAGGCTGGGTGGAGGAGCGGACGCTTCTTTATTCGAGTCGGTATTGACGTCGCCTTCTCTCACCACGTGCACATTTGAATTCTGGGCGATGACGGGCGTGCCGTCGGTGCGCATCATGCCCGCTACCACGTCCTGGGTGAAGACCTGGATGGGCTCGCCGACGTTGGCAACCTCAAGGCGGATGACGCGGTTGCCATTGATGCGCACGAAGTAGACGGTTTCGGGCGGCTTGCCGTAGATCCACTCCTCGAATGGCTCCGCGCCATCCATCTCGCGGGTCTTGTTAACCGGCTGGCCTTTGGCGAAGAGAACCATATCAGTGCTCATGCCGACCAGCACCTGGTGGGAGAGAATCGCATCTTTGAGCTGAGGAGGGAGCGTGTCTGTGAAGGCCTGGATGGGCGTTTTGACGTCGAATGAGATGAGCGGGGCGAGCAGCGCCTTGACGTCGGCGCCGGTCATCTCGGGGACGTGGTCCTTGAATTCCAGGGTGAGCCGCGCGCCGGTGGCTTCAGAACCGTCGTCTTGAACCACGGGAGACATGCCGCCCATCCCACCGCCAATCTCAATGTGCCGCAGGATGCGGTGCTTGAGATCGGGCCCCCCGTTGAATTCAAAGATCATTTTGTTTTTGTCGAATTTGACATCCGTGATAACCACGCGATCGCCGGGTTTTGCGCACAGGCCTTGCTCAATCACCATGTTGAGGTAGGCCTCGCCGGCGGGTTCAAGTTTGCCGTTGGCAACGAGCGTGAGCCCCTTGTGACCGCGCGGCAATGGGCGCATGGCGAATCCCTGCTCGGCCTGCATCAGGCGGAGGAGTTCGATGCGGGTTCTGGCGTTGACTTCAACCTTGGAGAGTTCAACCTGAGTGGGTTTGATCTGCTGGTAGCTGCGGTCGACGGGTCCGTTGGCGGTGCCGGATTTGCCGCTGGTGTCGATGGTGACGACCTGGGCAAGAGCGGAGCAGACGAAAACCACAGAGGCAGCAAGGATGGTTGCGCCGAGACGAGTGCGATTTGCGGACAAAAAGATTCGAGTCTGCTTAGCGAACAGCCGAGCATACGCGGGAAGGGATGAGCCGATCATGGGAGCCTCCCATGCTTCACATAAGCATTACTCAAAAAGATGCATTGAGCAAGGGCTGGGGTAGTTTGGAAGGGAAAATGGGGTTAAGACCCGGGACGTGAGCGCCAAAGTACTCGCGTCCGAAGGCCACAAGAATCACGACGCTATTGCGCGTCGGGAGATATGTTCGATGAAGGAGATACCGAGGGCTGCGGAGTCGGAGCCGCGATGATTTGCACGAGGCTGGGGGCTGCAGGCTCGACCGAACCCATGGCGGCCTCATGCTGGGAGCGGGAAGCGGCGTCGAGATCGACGGGGATTCCCGCCGGCTTGAGCACCGGCGCGTTGTAGCGGAAGTCGAGATCGCGGGTAATGCGAAAGACGACCGGAATCGCGATAATGGCGACAACGAAAGCGAGCCAGGAGCCATCGAGGCCGAATGCTCCGCCGGTCAGTCGCAGCGGACCCATCGGATCGCCCTGAACCACATGAGAGTGGGAACTGTCTCCACTGACGGCGAGGCCGAAGAGCAGCGCGCGGCTAGCCTTCCAGCCAAAGTTGAGGCCCCAGCTCAGCCACAGGGCGCGGGTGCGGATATAGGCTGTGGCGAGCACGAGACCCATGGCAATTGAGACCGCAAAGCTGGTGCGGTTCGAACCCGGAATCATGGCCTGAACCAGGGCGTAATATGCGGCGAAGCCGAGCGATGCGCCGATGGGTCCAACGGCGCGGACGAATCGCTGGAAGCCGTATCCGCGGAAGGCGACCTCTTCAACCAGGGCAACAAGCGCGAAAAAGGCCGCGTCGGCGGCGAGCCAACCCCATGATGCGAGGTCGGCGGAAAACACCACGGAGATGCCGCCAAAAATGACAAGAGGAATGACGCAGACAACGGCGATGCCCCAGCCGGTGGCCACGCCCATGCCGATTTCGACGGTGAGGCCGTCGCGCGCGGGGAACCCCTGGCCGCCGATGGGTTGCGCCTCGCGATCGAGCCAGAATCCCATGGCGGCGTAACCGACAATGAGCAGGAAAGCGAGCATGGCCTGCTCGATGAGAGGATTCCAGTCATCCTGGACAAGGCCCTGCGCGCCGTGGTGGGCCAGAGATCGCGCCAGAAAAAAATAAAAGAGCGCGGCGACGAATTCGAGATAGGCGCGCATTCGGCCGCCGATGCCATTGGGCGGCGTCATGTGCGCACTCCCGTTGAGCTTGGGGCGGCTGAGCTCGTCTGCGGCAGTTGGTTCATCGTCCGTCGATCCAGTATCCGTCGTTCCAGTGGCCGGGTTGGGTGAAATTTGATTCTCGGAGTTAATTCTCGGTATAGAACTGCGCAATATTGCGGAACTTGGCATGGCGTTTGGCCAGGAGCTCGCCGATGGGCAGCGCTGTGAGCTCAGCAAGGTGACGGCGAATGGCCGCGCCCAGCAGTTGCATGCCGGCCTCGTGATCGGTGTGGATGCCGCCAGGCGGCTCGGGGATGATCTGGTCGACGCAACCAAGCTCGGCAACTTCGGGAGCGGTAACGCGCAACGCCGCTGCTGCACGGTCCTTATATACGACGTCGCGCCACATGATGGCTGCCGCGCCTTCGGGCGGGATCACAGAGTAGATGGCGTTCTCAAGAATCAATACGCGGTCAGTAACGGCCAGGGCCAGCGCTCCGCCCGATCCGCCTTCGCCGGTGATCACGGAAATGGTGGGAATGCGCAGGCGCGACATCTCGCGGATGTTGCGAGCGATGGCCTCGGCCTGGCCGCGCTCTTCGGCGCCGAGGCCGGGATATGCCGCGGTGACGTCAATGAGCGCGATCACAGGCCGGTTGAATTTCTCGGCAATCTTCATCACGCGCAGCGCCTTGCGGTAGCCTTCGGGGCTGGGCATGCCGAAGTTGCGCTTGATGCGCTGCTTGGTGGTGCCGCCCTTGCGGATGCCGATGAGCATCACTTCTTCGCCGTCGAGCCGGGCCATGCCGCACACTACGGCCTCGTCGTCGCCAAAGGCGCGATCCCCGTGAATCTCGCTGAAGTCAGTGAAGATTCCTTCGAAGAAGTCCATGGGATAGGGCCTCTTGGGGTGGCGCGCCCTCTCAACCTTGATCCATGCCGGGGATACCGGTGAAGCCTGCTGGGTGGTTCCTGTTTCCTGTTCGCTCATCTGTTGGTGGTCCCGCAGGCGCCAAGCGCCGCCGGCCCTGCAGTGATTCTAAGGGCGCAGGCCGGTTGGGACAAATACAAAGCGAATGAAGGGGAACGGCTTATCCCGGAAAACAGTTCCTCAGCAGCGAGACAGGCCGCGGAAACACGATGACTTTTGGGATAAACAAGTAGGGCGAACTCAAAAGCTCGCCCTTGGTGGTGGGGATTGCCGCGTGCATGGGAATCTTGGTTGACCAATATCGCGAATGACCTGAGACTAGCCGGGATCGCCCTGTATGTAAAATCGATTGTTCCGACTGTGACGATTGTTCCAGTCTATGATTGAAATGGTCATGTGGAATTATGAATCTGCAGGAATTGCGGTACCTGGTTGCGGTTGCCGAACAGCGCCATTTTGGCCGCGCGGCCGAGGCGTGCAATGTGAGCCAGCCCACGCTCTCAAGCCAGATCAAAAAGCTTGAAGACGAGCTGGGCGTAAAGCTGCTGGAGCGGACCAACAAGCGCGTGGATTTGACGCCGGTAGGCGCGCAGATTCTGCTGCACGCGCAGCGGGCGCTCCACGAAGCCGGCCAGATGGAAGCGGTGGCGCAGGCCGCGCGCGATCCGCTGGTGGGGCCGCTCAAGCTGGGCGTGATTCCCACGCTGGCGCCGTACCTGCTGCCGTTAATTCTCAAGCCGCTGAAGCAGGCGTATCCGGGAATTGATGCTGGAGCTTTGGGAAGACCATACGCGCTGGCTGATTGACGGGCTGCGCAATCACCGGCTCGATGCGGCTCTGCTGGCCACTCCGCCCGATGCGCCGGAAATCTCCGAACTGTTGCTCTTCAAAGAGCCCCTGCTGGCGGCCCTGCCGCAGAATCACAAGCTGGCGAAAGCGGCAAAGGTGGACGAGAAGCGCTGGCGGATGAGTTGCTGGTGCTGGCCGACGGCAATTGCCTGGCCAGCCAGGCGCTGGAGGCCTGCGGCGCGCGATGCGCAACGGACGGGGATCGCTGCGTCTATGCAGGCTTCGACGCTTGATACGCTCGTAAACCTGGTGGCGGCAGGATACGGCACAACGCTGATTCCGGCTCTGGCGGCCGATTCGTTTCGCAAGCGCGATATCGTGCTGCGTCCGCTGGTTGGCGCGTCAAGCCGCACCATAAGGCTAGCCAGCCGGCCAGGATTCCCAAGGCCGCAAGCGCTGCGAGCGCTTGAAAAGGTGATAAGGAAGGCGGTTGGGGCGAGGTTGACATAGGCAAGGGAGTTACGACAGTACGGTATTGAGGGATTAGTTCCGAAGGGTTGACGACATGCCGGGGAACGCGAAGTAATCTCTCGCTAGATAATGTTCTCATGCGTTTTGCCGGTGTTATTCGTATATCGTTCTGCGCATCGCTGCTCATCCAGATTCTTGTCGCTCAAACAAGGACTAGCGATGTAAAGCTGGATGCTGCAGAACGGCATCGCGTGCTTGGGCGAGCAATCGTGAATCTGAAACAGTACTATTTCGATCGAGGCGTAGCTCAGAAGACAGCGGATGAACTGCTGGCGCATGAGAAGGCCGGCGATGACGACGCTGCGTTGGACGTCCAAGCATTTGCCGATCTGCTAACTAACCAGATGAGGGATGCTAGCCACGACATGCACCTGGAGATGTTCTACAGCCGGGACCTATTGCCTGAGCACCCTCCAGACGAGACTCCTGAGAGTCTTGCACGCTATCGCATAGCAATGGAACAGCAACACTGCATGTTCAGAAAAGTCGAAATCCTGCCGCGCAATATCGGTTATTTGAAGCTCGATTTTTTCCCGGACACTTCAGTATGCAAGGCCACAGCAACGGCGGCGATGGCTTCTTTAAACCACGCGGATGCAATCATCTTCGATCTGAGGGATAACGTCGGCGGTTTTGAGGATATGGTATCGCTGATTGCAAGCTACCTATTCGACCATCCGGAATACATGTATAGCCCCAGGGAAGCTCCAAATGAGGAGTCTTGGACACATTCGCCAGTGCCAGGAAACCAGCTCGCGGACAAGCCGGTTTATGTACTGACCTCGGCCTCAACCTGGTCTGGCGCGGAGCAATTCAGTTACGACTTGAAGATGCTGAAACGCGCCACGCTGGTGGGTGAGACGACGCGTGGCGGAGCCCATTCGGGAGCGTTCCATCGGATCGACGATCATTTCGGCATGGGCATTCCGGAAGTGAAGATGATTAATCCGTTCGGCAAGGCTGATTGGGAAGGGGTTGGCGTGGAGCCGGATGTGAAGGTGCATGCAGGGGATGCGCTGACTGCGGCAGTCAAACAGGCGCGGGGCGAGTTGAGCAAGAAGCGACCATGTGACGCTCACCAAAGACCCTGACACATTATCTGATTCCCGACGAATTTCGCCGCGCGTGAATTCCGGACCCCCTTATCCACAAAGGTGCCTCTTTCCTGCGTTGACCCAGCGTTTCGGGGTCCGTAGAGTCAGTATTCGAAGGGAATTTTGTGCGCTTCGGGGGCTGCATGGAGTGATTCTTGCAGCCTCCGGAGCGCCCTACCTGCAAGCCCCGTTAAACTGGAGTGGAAATGCTGAAACTAAAGAAGATTCACATCCTCGGCTTCAAGAGCTTTTGTGACCGCACGGAGTTGACGGTGGCGGGCACGGGCATTGCCGTGGTGGTGGGGCCGAACGGATGCGGCAAGTCGAACATCTTTGACGGGGTGACCTGGGTGCTGGGGGAGCAGAGCGCCAAGACTTTGCGCGGCACGCACATGCAGGACGTGATCTTTGCCGGGAACGCGCGAACGCAAGCCGCTGGGGATGGCCGAAGTGAGCCTGACGATGGTCGATCCCGAGGCATATGAAGGGCCGATTCCGGTTGAGCCGGAGGTTGGAGATCGACCAGCGACGGGCCGGCGGACTGGGACGAGGAGGAGCTGAGGAAACAGCACGCGGCAGAGGCTGAGGAGATTGTGGCGGCCGAGCAGCCGGGCGTGGTGACGGAGGAAGAGGGTCCGGAGCAGGAGGCATCACAGAGCAAAGACCAAGTCCAAGAGTCGGCCCCACCGCAGGTGGCGCAGATGACCGCGGTGGCGTACGGTCAGCCGTCGGTGGTGCTGAAGATTCGCCGCCGGAAGTTCCACTCAACGCCGCGCAAAGGCGAGGTAGTGATTGCGCGGCGGCTGTTCAGGACAGGCGAGAGCGAATATCTGCTGAATGGCAAGCTGTGCCGTCTGCGCGACATCCAGGACATTTTTATGGGCACGGGCCTGGGGCCGGAGAGCTACGCAATCATTGGGCAGGAGCGGATTGGGCAACTACTGAGCTCGAAACCTCACGATCGGCGCACAATTATCGAAGAGGCCGCGGGCGTGACGCGATTCAAGACTAAGAAGCGGCTCGCGGAGCTGCGACTGGAGAGCGCCAAGCAGAACCTGGCGCGCGTCGACGACATTTTTGAAGAAGTAACACGGCAGATGAATTCGCTTAAACGACAGGCCGCGAAGGCCGAGCGATTTGCGGCGGTGCGCGAGGAACTGCGCGGCAGGCTGCGCGTGGTTCTGGCCAGCCGCATGGCGATGATGGATGCCGAGCAACTGGCAATGGAGCAGGATATCGCCGCGCTGACTGGGAAGATTCACACCTCTGCGGAAGAGATCGGAGGCCTCGAAGCCCACCAGCACGCGTTGACCGAGCGTGGATATGAACTCGACAGCGAGGGGCAGAACGCGCAGACGCGGGCCAATGAAGCCGCAGTTGAGCTGGAGCGTGCGATCGCGCGGGTGCGCAGCAACACCGAGCGCGTGGCAGAGTTGGAAACGCGGGTTGCGGCGGCCGGCGCGGAGTTGGAGCAGACCAAAACGCAGCTAACCGGAATTGCCGAAGAGCGCGCGCAGCAAAAGCAGTTTCTTGAGACGGCCGCGGGCGAGGCGAGAGAATTCCGGCAGAGGGTTGAAGGGCGGCAGCAAGAGGCGCGGGCCGCGGCCGAGGAAGTGTTTACCGCGGAGCGCACGCTTGAAGGCAACCGCAGGCACGCGATGCATTTGCTGACGATGGCCGGCAACGCGCGCAACCACACAGCGCAGGGCGAAGAGAGCCTGGCAGCGCTGGAGCGCGAGGCTGAGCGGCTGCAGGCCGAGATGGCGCAGGCACGCAAGGATCTGGAGAGCCTGGGCCTGGATACGGGGCAGGCGCGATTCAAGTTTGAGAGCGCGAGTGACGCGCTCAAAAGGCTGGAAGGCGAGATTGCCGCGATACGCGAGGCGCTGAACACCAAGCGCAGCGAAGACAACTCGCAACGATCGAGGGCCAATCAACTGCGCAGCGAGCAGGCCGCGGCAGCGGGACGGCGTGACTCGCTGCAGGCGCTGATCAGAAACCACGGCTACTCCACCGATTCGGTGCGCAAGCTGCTGAAGCCTGGAGTGCTGGGCCAGAACCTTGCGCCAGTTGGTACGCTGGCCGATTTCCTTGAAGTGAGCGGTGAATACGAGGGCGTGGTGGATGAGTTCCTGCGCGAAGAACTCAATTACGTTGTAGTTGAAAGCTGGGGCGCGGCTGAGCAAGGCGTGCAGTTGCTGAAGACCAGCGACGGGCGAGCCACCTTCCTGATTCACTCCGACGCGCAAGGCGAGTTGTTTGAAGATCAAAAGAGCATGATTCACGAGGAGGGGCTGACGCCGCTGCGCGATGCGATCAAGGTGCTGCACGGGTTCGACAAGTCGCTCGAAGTGATTCTGCCCAAGATTAAATACGGGTACCTGGTGGATGAGGGCGTGGATGCGCAGCAGCTGGCGACGCGGTACACGCATGCGTATTTTCTTACACACGACGGCGAGTGTTTCCACAATGCGACGGTGACGGGCGGCAAGCCGGCGAGCGAGGGTCCGCTGGCGCTGAAGCGCGATTTGCGCGAGACCGAAGGCCGGCTTGAACGGCTGGGAATCGGCCTGGCGCAGGCCGAGACCGAGGCGATAGCGCTGACGCGGGAGATTGAGCGGTTAACCGCGCAGCTTGAAAGCCTGAGCGGCGGAGCGGCGTCAGGCGGAGAGCGAAAGCGCGAACATGGGCGCCGCTCTGAAGCAGATGGAGGCCGAGGCGCAGCGGATCGAGCGTCGGCTTGAAGACTGGACAGTTCAAGCCGCGCGCAACAAGGACGCATGCGAAATGAAGCGCAAGGCGATCGAGATCAACCGCGCCGAGATGACGCGGCTGGAGAGCGAGCACACGCAGGCCGAAGCGGGATTGGATGCCTTACAGGCGCAACTGGACACGTTGCGGCAGAAGCGCGAAGCGGTGCAGCAGGAGGCGGCGCAACTTACGGCAGAACTGGCAGGGCTTGAGGAACGGCGGCGCGGGGCTGAAGCGGCGTTCCAGCGCATTGACCGGCTGCATGCCGATCTTGAGCGCCGGGTGCAGGCGATCGAGCAGCAGCGGGCGAGCGCCATAGCCGAGCGCGAGCAGCGGACCAACGAGAATGTGGAGCTTGACGACGCGGAAGAAGGAGCTTGCCGACGATGCGGGCCGAGGCGCTGGCCACTGGCGCAGCAGGTGGCTGCACAGGCGCAGACGCTGCGGCAGCAACTGGCCGAGATGGAGACGCAACTGAAGGCCGGGCGCACGGCTCTGGATCGAGTTGCGCGAGGGACGCGCGCGCGAAATCGGCGGAGCTGGCCAAGCTGCACTCGGACCTCGAACATCTTGAGGCCAGTTGCCTGGCCGAGGTGAATGTTGAGGCGCAGGTGCTGCGCGACGACGCGGAGATGGTGCGGCTGGCTGGCGAGGAACTGGCCGCGGAGGACGAGAACTGCCGCGGCTTGAAGCAGCGGCTCGAGCAGATGGGCCCGGTGAACATGATGGCGCTGGACGAGTACAAGGAGACGGCTGAAAGGCACGCGCTTCCTGGAGACCCAGCGCAAGGATCTGATCGAGTCAATCGAGAACACGCAGGAGACCATCAAGGAGATCGATCAGATTTCGCGGACCAAATTCGACGAAGCCTTCGCGCGCATCAACGAGAACTTTCGGACAGGTTTTCTCGCGGCTCTTCCACGGCGGACAGGCATTCCTGCGCCTCACCGACGAGGAGAACCAGGCTGAGAGCGGGCTTGAGATTGTGGCTTCGCCGCCGGGCAAGAAGCTGCAGAATGTGCTGCTGCTCTCGGGCGGCGAGAAGGCGCTGACTGCGCTGGCGCTGCTGGTGGGCATCTTCCAGTTCCAGCCGAGTCCGTTCTGCATCCTTGACGAAGTGGACGCGGCGCTCGACGAAACCAACGTGGGACGCCTTGCGGAGCTGCTGCAATCGTTGAGCAGCGACACGCAGTTCATGTCTGGTGACGCACTCCAAGCGCATGATGCAGTGCGGCCGATATGATCTACGGCGTAACCATGCAGGAGCCGGGAGTGTCGAAGATTGTGAGCGTGCGGCTGGGCGCGCAGGAGCGGCGGAGGGCGTCGGCGTAAAGGCAGCTTTCAGCTATTGGCTTTCAGCTCTTAGCTCGCTCGCGACGCCCAATCAGACTGAGATTACCGGGCAGGGAGCGTCGCGGACCATGGCATAGGTAAGGTCGCGCAAGCGGCCTTCAAAGCCGGGCCTTGGGCTGCGGCCGATGAAGAGGCCGTCGGCGCCGAGGTGGCGCGCCGCTTCAACCAGCGCATCTTTCACAGGCCCCGCAACCATGCGAACCGGGGCGTTGGAGCCAACCCGCTTTTGCAATTCGGCAATACGCTCCAGGGCCTGCCGGGTCTCAGCCGATTGGATCTCTTCTTCAAGGCCGAGTCTGACAGGCAGTTTGCGATCGAGTCCCGGAACGGCATGGACGATGGTGAGGTGCGATTTGGCTTGAGCTGAGATCGCATGCGCGTAACGCAGTACCCGTTGGGAATCATCGCTGAACCCAATGGCAATGGCCCATTCGCGATGGCCGGTGTGACGGGGCCGGATTTCTTCAGCGTGCAGGCTTGTCTCGACCGGGCAGTCGGCTGCGTCGAGAACCTTTGCCGTTGTCGAACCAAGCAGTGTGCGGCGGAAGACGCCGGCATGGGTGGGCATCATAATTAGATCGAAGCCATGGCGCGCGGTCTCGGCGATATTGGCGGCGACGTCGCCGGACTTGAGGATGCGCGGAAAATCGGAGACTGGAAAGTCATCTTTGAGAAACGCATTTAGGCGATCATTTGCGATATCGCGATGTTCTTCCATGATTTCAACCGGCCCACGGACATAGACTTCAGTACCCGTATAACTATTGGGGTCGAAGACATGGATCAGCGAGGCCCGGGCACCTAAAATCGCCGCGGAGCGCTTAACGAAAGGCGCCATGGCGATGCAGGACGGCGAGAAGTCCACCGGGAAAAGAATGTTTGAGATATTCACCATTCATACCTCCAGGCAAGAACAAAGAATCTAACAGTAGATGATTCCCGTGAAGCCGGAAGGACTCGGAATCGGCGTTGAGGATTCCATTGAGGCAAGAGAATTCAATGGGAGGGCAAATCATCGGAGGAGTCTGAAGAGTAAAGACTGGCCAGAGAATAGCGGTCAAAAAAATCGCCTCCGGAGGATCACTTCTCCCCGGAGGCGCTTGTAGATCATAAAAAAACACAAGATAAAGATGGGGACCAGTAGTCGGCACTGGAGGTCGGTAGCACGCGACTACTGGCGATCCCTGCACTAAACGAAGCTAGCCGCGGCTTCCCCTTTCCACTGCTGCCTCGTGTCGCCCGGCTCAAAGAGGACTTTCTTGCCCGCCCTCCGAACCATGTTGACAATTGGAGTGTCGCCGATGCGAACCGGGCAGACCGTGACGACCGTCACACAGGTTTTTCACAAGAAGAGAATCCCCAAATGGTGATTAAGTCGAGCTCCCGATGCCCGGGTGTTGTGAGTTTCGGTAACCCGGCTCAGAACATATTCGAGCAATTGACAAAGCCCGGTTCGGGCTCGACAATCGGAGATTCAGTTCGTTCTTTAAAGAAAGAAATCCTTTGTCTGTCATATTGAATTCTCATCTCGGCGCGACCCCACTGGTGGGACGCGGCAAAGTTCGCGACCTTTACGCGGTAGACGGCGCGCTTCTGCTGGTTGCAACCGACAGAATCTCGGCATTCGATCATGTTCTGGGCACGGGAATCCCCGGCAAAGGCAAGATCCTGACGCAGATTTCGCTGTTCTGGTTTGAACTGCTGGCCGACATTGTTCCCAACCACTTGATCAGCGCGAAAGTCAGCGAGTATCCGGCCGCGTTGCAGCCTTATGCGGACCAGCTCGAGGGCCGGTCGATGCTGGTGCATCAGGCGGATATGTTCCAGGTGGAGTGCGTGGCCCGAGGCTACCTGGCGGGCTCGGGCTGGAAGGAGTACTGCCAGCTCGGAACGGTGTGCGGCATCGCCCTGCCTGACGGCCTGCAAGACGGATCGAGGCTTCCTGGGCCGCTATTTACGCCAGCAACCAAGAGTAGAGATGGGATGCACGATCTGAACATCTCCTACGCCGAGACCGAGGCAATCGTCGGCGCGGACGACGCCGCCGAGCTGCGGCGGCTGACCCTGGCGATCTACGGGCGGGCGGCAGAGCACGCCGAGTCGCGGGGACTGATCCTTGCCGACACTAAATTTGAGTTCGGCCGGACGGACGACGGAATTATCCTTGCCGATGAGGTATTGACACCGGACTCATCGCGTTTCTGGGAAGGGCTCAGTCTGGAAGCCAGGCGGCCCGCAACCATCCTTTGACAAGCAGTATGTACGCGATTACCTGGAATCAATTCGTTGGAACAAACAAGCGCCTGCACCCAGCCTGCCGCCCGAGGTTGTGGGGCGAACCCAAGAGAAATATCTTGAGGCGTACCGACGCTTGACAGGTCATAGCATCCAAATCTAGAGCGGAGAAGCAAAGGGCAAATGATGACCTGGGTTGATTGGGCGATTATCGGTATTCTTCTGTTATCGACAGTGGGGGGACTGGCGCAGGGATTCCTGCGCGCGGCTTGCTCGCTGATCGGGTTGGTGATGGGGATATCGATCGCAGCATGGAATTATCATGTTGTGTCGAATTCGATGCAAGTGGTGATTCATAACGAAGCGATAGCAAACATCGTTGCGTTTCTGCTGATTGCCGTACTGGTGATGGCGGTTTGCAACGTGCTGGGAAGGATGCTCTGGCCAAGACACTGGATTGGATGGGGCTGGGTTGTTTGGACACGATTGCTTGGCGGCGTGCGGGGTTCGTGCAGGGCTTCATGTTGATCACGCATATGCTGATGGGAGTGGTAGCGTTTTTCCCGAAAACTAATTGGATGGCGGGCTCCAGGATTACCTCCGTCATTCTTCGGGGCGGCCCACCTGAGCACCCACATTACGCCTTCAGAGTTGGGCGGAGAAAGTGACCGAAGGACTGAGGACACTGGAACTTGAAACGAAATCGTTGCTTCAACAGAAGAACGGTGTATCTTGATTGAATGTAAATTTTTTTGATTCCCGAACGGGCCAACTAATCCTGACGGGCAAGTAAGAGGTCGATGTGAGAAAAGAACTGGATAGCCTGGTGACACAAATGCATTCCAGCGGCGTCCGCTACGAGGAAGCCGTGCGCGAATTCAAGAGGCAGTATCTGCGCGAAGTTCTGGTGGCGCACCGGGGGAACCAGTGTAAAGCGGCTGAAGAGCTTGGGATGCACCGCAACACGCTGAGCCGTGCCATGGCCGAGCTGGGCCTGGAGCTGGCCGAGGTGCGTGCTGGGCTCAAGCGCCCGCCGCGGTCGGAGCGTCCTGTATATCAGCGCACTCCGGCAGGGCTATCGATGAGACGACGTCGACACGACAAATCCGGCTAAACCTGTTGGAATTGATGAGAGCTTGGGCGCTCGGCGTGCGTCCGCAGGGGGAGCATTGTCCTTCTTCGGTAGAATCCGCAGGCTCGCGAAGGTATCGATACATTCATGCTGAACACAACCGAGAAGCGGGAAGCGCGGGTTTACATTGAGCCGGAGTTCGAATGGGATGGGCAGGACGCCTATCTGTTCGACATTGACGGCACGCTGCTGCGGAGCCGCGACCGCGTGCACATTGAATCGTTCGCTTCGAGCGTCGCGCGGGTGACGGGCTTCGAAGTGACGCTGGCAGGGATTCTTCTGCATGGGGCCACGGACACGGCGATTCTGCGCGAGGCGTGCAAGCAGGCGGGAGTTCCGGCGGAACTGCTGGAGTCGCGTATCGACGTCGATTCTCGAAGCGATGCGATTGACGTGTGGCGGAGCGGCGGCACGAGCTGGATTTGATCCGCATGCCGGGCGTGGAAGAGGCGCTGAAACATCTTGGCGCGCAAGGGCGCGGTGCTGGGCGTGGCGACCGGCAACCTGGAGATGATTGGCTGGATCAAGATTGAGCAGGCGGGGCTGCGCGAGTGGTTCAGGTTCGGCGGATTCAGCGATCACTTTCCGATTCGCGCTGAGCTGATCGGGCAGGCGGCTGCGAAGGCGCGCGAGCTCACGGGCAAACCAACATCTGCGTGGTGGGCGATACGCCGCGCGACATTGAAGCGGCGCGCGCGAATTTTCTCTCAGTGATTGCCGTGGCGACCGGGCATTACAGCTTCGATGAGCTGATGAAGTATCAGCCCGAGGCGTGCGCGACGTCGCTTGCCGACTTGATGACGACATGGGCGGAGCGAGCCGTGAGATTGCCATGGACGAGAGGCAGGGGGCGCGGCAGGCACGCGATCTGTGCCATAGCGGCGTGGGGCGTGCTTGCGCTGTTGCCCTGCTTTGCCACAGCGCAGGCCAGCGGCGCAGGCAATCAGAATAATGCCGGCGCGCCGGTTATTGCACCTGCGCCGGTGGCAGAGACGACGGGCCCAAGCGGGGCCCCGCGAGATGCACAGGCCGGCAACTCAAAGCAGCCCAGTGAGGCCGACAAGCGGCGCGCGACAAAGATTTTTCTTGAAGCAGACAAGCTCTATGTCGACGGGCGATTTGAAGCGGCGATGCAGAAGTACAAGCAGGCTGCCGATCTCGATCCGTCGAGCAGCAGTTACCGGCTGTCGATTGAAGTCGCGCGCAGTCACGCGGTGACTGCGCTGATCCAGGCTGCGGCGAAAGCGCGGCTGGTGGGCGACGAAGGGACCGCGCGCGCGGATTTGCAACATGCTCTCGAACTCGACCCAACCAACGCCGAGGCGACGCAGCACCTTTACGATTTGGGCGACGACGCGATACGCGGCCAGACCAGGCCACTCTATGCAGACTCGGGCAACGACATCGGCGGAGTGCCGGTGCTGGCGCCGATGGCGACGGCTATGAGTTTTCATCTGCACTCCGACCAGGTGCAGGTTATCCGGCAGGTGTTCCGCTCGTTTGGCATCGAGCCAATGTTTGACCAGAGCGTAAGAAACACTCCCATCAGGTTCGACGTCGACGATTCAAAATTTGCCGAGGCGGCGCGGCTGGTGGGCATGGCAACCGGCACTTTTTTTGTGCCGCTCGATCCGCACCGCGTGCTGGTAGCCAAGGACACGCGAGAGAATCACCGGCAATTCGAGCGCGAAGAGTTGGAGACCCTCACCGTGCCGGGGCTGACAGAAACGGAACTTACTGACGTGGGCAATGTGGCGAAGAACGTATTCGGCATTCCCACGGTTTCAACCGATCACACAGCCGACACCATTTCACTGCGCGCGCCGCCGAGCACACTGACCGTATTCAACGCAACCATCCGGTCGCTGCTTGACGGCCGCAACCAGGTAGTGCTGGATGTGAAGTTGATCCAGGTGGCGCACACGCTCACGCGGAATACCGGGGTTGCGCCGCCGCAATCGGTCACCGGATTCAACGTGTATGCCGAAGAGCAATCGATTCTAAATGCAAACCAGGCCCTGGTGCAGCAGATCATTTCTTCAGGACTCGCAGCGCCGGGAGACACGCTGGCAATTCTGGCCATTCTGCTTGCGTCGGGCCAGGTGACGAGTTCGATCTTTCAGAACGGGATCGCGCTTTTCGGCGGCGGAATCACGGCTTCAGGCATCTCTCCCGCCCCATTCACAGTGAACCTCGCCCTGAACACATCGGAGTCGCGGGAGCTCGACCACATTCAATTGCGGCTGGGCGATGGCGAGGACGGGACAATCAAGCAGGGCGAGCGCTACCCGATTCAAACGGCGTCGTACTCGGGCCTGTCGGGTGGGCTGGGAAAGATTCCGGGGCTGACAGGAGCAGGCAGTTCGTCGAGCCTCAGTTCCCTGCTCGCTTCGGTGGGCAGCTCGGTGCCGAATATTCCCATGGTGCAGTATCAGGACCTTGGGCTGACACTGAAGGCGAATCCAAAGGTGATGCGCGGCGGCGACGTGGCGCTGACACTCGACCTGAAGCTCGATTCGCTTTCAGGTTCGTCGTTGAACGGGAACCCGATCCTCAACAACCAGGCATTCAGCGGCGTGACAACCATAAAAGACGGAGAAGCGGCGGTGCTCGCGGCGGAGCTAAACCGTTCGCAGAGCCTGGCCGTCAGCGGCACGCCGGGACTTAGCGAGATTCCGGGGATGAACGACATCACCAGCAAGGACAAACAGTACAACTACGCGACGCTGGTGATTGTGATTACGCCGCACGTAGTTCGCGGGACGCAGGCAGCCGGTCACACTCCGATGATGAGGGTGGAGACGAGCGCGCAGTGAAACAGATGAGCAGTTGAACAGATGAGCGGCGAAACGGTGAGTGCGCGACTCCCATTGCAAATTGAGACTCCCTGTCAGAGCATCGACGAATTCGATGAGCTGACAGGGAGTTGATGTTTGTCGAATTATTTGTTCTAAAGTTGGTTACTGTGAAATGCCGTCGAGCTTTTCCTGGTACTCGATGATCTTCTTCAGAACATCGTAGGGAGCGTTGGCAGGAACTTGACGGCCGTTGACCTCAAGCGTGGGCGTCTGGTTGATATTGAGATCCTGAGCGAGCTTGACCGAAGCATCGACTTCCTTCACAGTTGCCGGATCCTTTGCGCAGGTATCGATCTTGGTGGGATCGAGACCGGCCTTGGTAACGGCGCTGTTGAGCGTAAGCGTGGCGCCGTCAGGGGTAGCAAGACCATCCTGCCCTTCGAATACGGCTGACGCGAAGGTGTAGAAGGCGTTGCTGCCGCCGAGCTTGGCCACGCACACGCCGTAGGCCGCCGCATTGGCCGCTGCAGGGTGTTGAGGCAGCGGATAGTTCTGGTAGACGATGCGGGCATTGGGGAAGTCGGTGGAGAGCTTCTCCATGTTGGCCTGCGCTTCTTTGCAGTGCGGGCACTGGAAATCGGCAAACTCAACCAGCTCGAGTTTCTTGTCGGCGGTGCCGCGATAAGGGCCGTCGGCACGCTCCTGAAGGATGGCGCGGTTTTCAGCAAAGGGATGTTCGCCGAACGGGAGCACATCTTCGCCGGCGATCATATATTTGCCATCGGGAAGGACGAAGAAGGCGATGCCGCCGGCCTTTTCCTTGCCGGTTTTATCAGCGACAAGAACGATCACCTTGCTGAGGCCATCGACTGGAGTCTTGCTGATTGCCTGGATCTGCCACATGCGATTCTCGTCATAGCCCCAGTTGGCTTGAAGAAAACTGTTGATCGTTTCTTTCGTGGGCGAGGCCGCCGTAAAGTTGGCGGGATCGGCCGCGGGAAACGTGGGCGCAGCCGCGGGAGCAGGTGCTGAAGGCTCGGTCCCCGGAGCCTGCGGGGTGGACGGCGCGTTGGCCGGAGCGGGTGGAACCTGGGTTTGAGCCGATACCTGAATGAGAGGATAAACAAACGAAACGAGCGCAGCAGCGCTCAGCAACCGGAGGGACGGACGAATCAAGCGGTTCTCCTTCGAGCGGTTCCAGGATAGATTTACCATATCCAGCCTTTGTTTAAGGTCGTCCCTTCTTGGGGTCGGGACAACTCAAGTGTACCGGCTCCGGGGTATGGCAATCCTGGAACCGCTGCGGGCGTTTCTTCCAGACCATCGGGAGAAACGATCGATATTCGCGGGAAAAATTCCCAGACTCTAGCTTATACCTCGACTTTGACGGCAATCGGGAATCTGCGCCCCATGCCGAAGGACTTGGCCGTAACTTTCAGCACCGGAGCCGCCTGTTGGCGCTTGTATTCAGAGCGCTCAACCAGGCGCACCACCTGTTGGACGAGCTCGACCGGAAAACCGTTTGCGCGCGCGATGCACTCGGGAGTCTCGTATCGTTCGACGTAGGCTTCAAGGATGGGATCGAGGACCTCGTAGGGCGGTAACGAGTCAGTGTCTCTCTGATCCGGACGCAACTCGGCTGAGGGCGGCTTCTCCAGAATGGCGGGCGGAATGATCTCGCGTTCCCGGTTGAGCCAGTGGCAGACGGCGTATACACGGGTCTTGACCAGGTCGCCGATAACCGCAAGCGCGCCCACCATGTCTCCGTAGAGTGTGCAGTAACCCACCGCCATCTCGCTCTTGTTGCCGGTGGAGAGCACAAGGGCGCCAAGCTTGTTTGAGAGCGCCATCCACAGGGTGCCGCGGATTCGCGCTTGAAGGTTCTCTTCGGTGATGTCGGGCTTCATGCCGGCGAAGAGCGGGCCGAGCGCCTTTGTGTACTCGTCAAAGAGTCCGGTGATGGGGATGATTTCGAAACGGATTCCGAGGTTCGCGGCCAGTCTTCTGCTATCGTCGATCGACCCTCGAGAAGAATACTGGCTCGGGTTTCCGATGCCGATGATATTCTCCGCGCCCAGCGCCTCGGTGGCAATGGCCGCAACCAGAGCCGAGTCGATGCCGCCGCTCAAGCCCACGATGACTTTGCTGAAGCCGCATTTGCGGACGTAATCGCGCGTGCCGAGGACAAGCGCGCGATACGCTGCCTCAGTGTCGTCATCAACGGGGATGGGAATGGGATCGGCGTTGAACGGGTCGAGAACGATCAGGTCTTCTTCAAAGGAGCTGGCCTGGGCGATGAGTTCGCCTCGCGAATTAAGGGCCAGCGAGGAGCCATCGAAGATAAGGCTGTCATTTCCGCCCACTTGGTTGCACATGAGCACCGGTATCCTGTCGCGGCGGGCGATGGCGGCGAGCATCTCGATGCGCAGGGAACGCTTGGAGTGCCAGAAGGGCGACGAGGAGAGATTGATGTGAATCGCCGGGTTCTGGCGCATCAGCTCTTCCATGGGGTCACGGTGTAGAGCCGGCGCGGCCAGAAGTTCTTGTCGTTCCAGGCGTCTTCGCAGATGCTGATGGCCAGGCGCAAGCCGTCGAGCTCAACTACCTGCTGGGCGCGCGAGGGAGCAAAATAGCGCTGCTCGTCAAAGACGTCGTAGAAGGGCAGAAGGCGCTTGTGCTGCTCGAGGAGGAGCTGGCCGCGATCGAGAAGGACGGCGGCGTTCACTGCAGGTTTGCCGCTGCCCTCAGGCGATTTGAGCGCCGCGCCGGCCAGCACTGCAGTGGGAAGCGAGGCGGTAGCTTGCGCGAGCTCCTCCACTGCCCTGCGGCAGCGCGCAAGAAAGCTGGGTTTCTCAACGAAGTCGGCCGGCGGGTAACCGCAGATTGCCAATTCTGAAAAAACAGCAAGGCGCGCGCCCATACCCGCGGCACGGCGGCTGGCGGCAACAATTTTCTCAAGATTTCCGTTGAAGTCCCCGACGGTGGGGTCGATCTGGGCGAGCGCAATCCTCACAGATTCAGTTTATCCCGGCACACAAGAGGCCTGAAAAACAAACGCCTTCCTGAGAGAAACAACCGCTGGATCGGGTCTTATCTCTGATGGAGGCGGGCGCGCTTAGCTGCCGGTGCCGGCAAAGACGACGACGATGGTACGGATGATGATCTTGAAGTCGAGCCACAGGCTCCAGTTGTCGATGTAGTTGACATCGAGGGAGACGTAGCTGGCGAAGGAGGGATCCTGACGGCCCTGAACCTGCCAGAGGCCTGTAATGCCAGGAGTGACATCGAGCCGGCGAAGGTGGCTGATGTTGTATTGAGTGACTTCGCTGCCGATCGGGGGGCGGGGGCCGACAACGCTCATATCGCCTATGAAGACGTTTATGAACTGGGGAAGCTCGTCGAGCGAATATTTGCGCAGGAAGCGGCCGAGGCGAGTGATGCGGGGATCGTTTGTGATCTTGAACAGGACGCCGTCGCGCTCGTTCATGTGCATGACCTCTGCGCGGCGCTTGTCGGCATCGCGAACCATGGTGCGGAATTTGATACATCGGAATACGATGCCCTTTTTGCCGATTCTGTCGGAGCGATAGAAAACGGGGCCGGGGGAATCGAGCTTGATGGCAATGGCAACGGCAATCAAAACCGGTGAGACAAGAAGCAGGACGAGACTGGAAAAGAGGATATCGAAGAGGCGCTTGAAGAATAGTCCCAGCTCGGGAACGTGGCCGCAATGCAGGGGGATAGTCGGGAATTGGCCGATGTACTCGATGGGCGTGTTCCAGGCCAGGCCACCGTACATGTCCGGGACCACGCGCAGATCGACGCCCTTGTTGCGCGCCTCTTCAAGCGCGTTCTGAATAATGCCGCGCTCGCAGGGAGTAGTAAAGAAAATCTCGTCGACGAACAGCTTGCGGGCGGTCTGAAAGAGAACATCGAAGGTGCCCACGATATCGCCGGAATGGGTGGCGTGACGCGGCGAGTAGCCGGGAAAGTCGATGAAACCTTTGAAGGTGTAGCCTATGTGGCGAATGCTCTCAAGGTGATGGCGAAGGGCATGTGCCTCAGGGCCTGTGCCGACGATGAGCACATTGCGGGTGCCCACACCGCGATCGAAACGGCGGTACAGAAGCACGCGGTAGAACATCCTGCGCACCGCCAGCGACACCGTTACCAGTGCCAGCGTGATGAGTACAATGCCCCGCGGAATATCGTCAGCGTGGACAAGATAGAGCGCACCGGTCAGAAGTAGTCCGGAAGTGAAACAGGCTTGCAGATTCCAGCGCTGTTCACTCAAAAAGCCACTGAGACGGTTAGGCGTATAGAGATTGAGGCGTTTGCTGGTGAAAACAAGAGAGATGATGAAACCGCAGAGAAGCCCGAGAAGGATCCACCTTGACCGGCCATGAATGAGCGTGCCATGCCAGAAGCGCCGCGCGTCGACAACCGGACCATTGTGGAGCTCGTACATGGTGGCAAGCGCAGCGGCCCCGATCACCGTAAGGACGTCGAGCGCCATCCACAGCTTGACTGTCCCACGCGTTCCGCGCACAGGGGTTCCTGCCGCACCCATCTCCCAATCCGCAGTCGATGCCACCGAAGCAGATAGTTTTTGCCAGAAATCGGAACTCGCCATAGGGGTTTACCGACCTCAAAGAGAACTGTTAAGTTGCAACAAAACGCGAGTGGGGTAAAACGATCCCGGTTCCAAAGAGCCCTTGCAGGCTGGAATTTCTTCGCTGATTGTGACTTGAACAGTTTGTCCAGTCATTTGACCCGGAGTTGCCTGGCGTGCCGCAACTCTTGAGCGTTGCGCATATTCGTGCGGTTAAGGAATCAAATTGCCTGTCGCGGCAACCCCAAGCTCCGAACACTTACTGTGTTCCGGGCTCGCCTGCCTTGACTCTTAGGGACGATTCAACTGCCTAGCCGAAGACCCAACGAACTGGAAAGGCGGGTCGATTTTGAAGCTTTTCTCGGGTTATTGAGCTCGATTTCGAACATCGGTGCCGCGGTTTGAGAGGAATCAGGGGGAACAGAGTACAAAGCCTGCCAATCCTTACGACAACAATGGAAACTTATAAACCTAAAACGATTATAGCAAGTCTAGCCTATCGCTCAAAAGCGAGCTTGCTCCCGGTTCGGCTTTTCTGGTTACGCGCCGTTTGAGCCTCTACGGGAAGAACCTACATATAAAGCATGGCGTGAGAAGGCAATTTAGGCAAGATAATTCTTGTGAAAAAATACAAGAACTGCGGGCGTTCTCAGGCTAAAGGCAACGCATATGAATCAAGGGAAAGGAATTGCTGGACATCGGGGTCCGGATCTGTGAGGAACCGGCTGAAGGGGCCAAAGAACAGCGCCCGGCCCTGATGAAGGAAGAGAACAGTGTCCGCGAGGCGCTCAGCGAAGCGCGTGTCATGGGTGACGACAATGCTGGTGAAGCCAAGCTGATGTTTGAGACGCTGAATCAGATTGGCGAGGCGGCGGGCGATGATGGGATCGACCATGGTGGTGGGCTCGTCGTAGAGGACCACCTCAGGCTGGGCAGCCAGGGCGCGGGCAATGGCAACTGCCCGCTTGCGGCCTGTGGAGAGGCTGGCGGGAAGGGCGTCAACCACGTCCTCGGCGCCGACCAGGCCGATCAAGCGGTCGGCGAGCTGCTGAATCTGGCTGTCGTCGAGGCCGCCGCGCTCGCGCAAGGCAAAGGACACGTTTTCGCGGACGCTGAGCGAGTCAAAGAGCGCGCCATTCTGGAAGACCATGGTGACGCGCTTGCGGATGGCGCGCATTCCCTCTTCGCCGATGCCGACGATCTCTTTGCCTTCAACGCGGATGGAGCCGGAGTCAGGCTGGAGAAAACCCATGAGCAGGCGCAGGGAGACGGATTTGCCGACACCGCTGCGCCCCAGGATGCAGAGGGTCTGGCCGCGCTCGACATGAAAACTGACGTCTTCAAGCACCGGGCGGCCGTCGAAAGAGATGGAGACATTGGTGAAAGAGATGATGGGCTCAGGTGGACCGGCGGACGGCGCAGCGGGCTCTTCGAGTGGAGCCTGGGGCTCGGCCGCGGCAATCTCGGCCATGGTTTCAGTCAGCTCAGGAAGGTCCACTTCGGGCGGAAGAGATTCGGACGCGCCCGGTTGCGAAGTCGAGTCTGAGCTCGGGTTCGGAGCATGAGCCGGTTCGTTGCCGTCGATGGGTTCGGGCGAGTCCACTTGAGTTCAAGATTACGCGATTTGCCGGAAACAATAACGGGCGGCACGGGCAAGATCGGCCTGCGTATTGATGTTGAGGAACCAGAACGCTGCCGGCAGGCCGCGGGAGTGGTCGGCCTGGCCGGACTGGGCGAGGAGCTCGACGGGGATTGCAGCGATGGATTGGCCGAGGGTACGGGCGGCGGCGTGAAATGCAGCCAGGCAGCCGCGACGGCCGGCGACGAACTCGGACTTGAGCATTGGCAGAACGGAACCCTCGAGAACGACGGGGAAGGTATTGGCGGCTCCGCATATCGCGGGAATTGTGACGGCGCTGGAAGTGATCTGGGCGCGATGAAGCAGGCAGGCGATGAGCGACGGCGGAACCAGAGGCAGGTCGACAGGAAGGAAGACGGAATAGTGCGCAGTGGTGGATTCGAGTGCTGCGCAGATGCCGGAGAGGGGCCCCAGGCCAGGCTCAGGATCAGGAATCACGGGAGCCAGGTGCGAGAGATCGGAGCTTGCACCGGCGACGGCTGGCGAGAGTTCGGCTTCGCGGAGAATTGAGAGCGCGTGCGCGACGAGCTGCCGGCCCGCGAGGGTGAGCAGAGCCTTGTCCTGGCCCATGCGGCGGGATTGGCCACCGGCGAGGACGAAGGCGGCAACGGAGGCCGATTCGAATTCGAGGTTTCCCATGTCCCGAAGTCGGGACATGGGGCACCCAGGATCT
>CAWILB010000066.1:0-64591 GCA_963836635.1 uncultured Acidobacteriaceae bacterium
GGCGATTGCTTTCAAGGCAAAGAGCGTGCCAGCGGATACATCCGGCGATCTAAAATTCTCACTGCTGATCGACTCTTCTGGTTTGACGATTTCGCCCTCCGCCGATGGCCGACATCAGTTGAGCGTGGCCCTCGCGGTCTGCACCTATAACGACAGGGGCTGGCCACTTAGACTGATGAACTACCCTGTGAACATCAAGCTGAGCCCGCAGCAATTCGACACGCTTACCAGCACGGGCCAAATCCTGGACTCGATCTCGGTTCCCGGCCCCAAGCCTGCGGCTGTGCGCCTATTGGTGAAAGACGTTATAACCGGCAAGCTGGGATCGGTCTACATAAAAACCAACGACATTGTGGCAGAAGCTCCCGCAGCAAACCCAGCGGTGTCGCAGGCGACGCCGCAGTAGCGAGCCGGGAGCCTGGGCTCCCTCCTTTATTTCGGTCTGCGATACCGCAGTTACGCGGCGCCGCCGATGTGCGCGCTTCTCTAATTTCGCACGAAGCCTTCAAAAGCGTACAATTGTGCAGTTTTCGCGCCAGATATGGAAATTGCATTCAAATTCCCGCGGCAAGAGGTTCCGAGGGCGAGCCGGTTTCGGCTCTCGTCGCTAAAATTTCCATGGTTCTGCGCGATCGTCGCATCAGTATTAACAGGATGGGGGCTGACTGGATGCGGTTCGAATTCGGGATCGACAGGAACGGGACCACCGCCTCCGCCACAAACCGTTTTTTATATTGACTGCTCAGCGTCAGCCAACGGGGACGGAACGCAATCTTCTCCCTGGAATACTCTTTCCAGCGCAGATAACTACGTTTTCCAGCCGGGCAACCGGCTCTTGCTGAACCGCGGCACAACGTGCAGTGGCACGCTCCAGCCCCGCGGTTCGGGCTCGAGCGGTTCACCCATCACTATCGACGCCTACGGCACCGGCGCCCAGCCGATCATTGACGGCGGCACGTATCCGGCAGCACTCTCCCTCAGCAACCAGCAATACTGGGAGATCAACAACCTCGAGATCGTTGGCGGGAATCAATACGGTATCTCTATCCTGGCGAATATCGACTACGTAAATCTCGATCACATTTACCTCCGCAACCTGAACGCGCATGGAGCCCACTGGGTTCCAATCACGCGCGACAACTCCGGCGAGGTTTTTGTTTCGAGCACGGGAATGCACGCGACGATGAGCGACATCCTTATTGACGGAGTGACCGCGCACGACACGCAGGCCTCAGAAGGCATCTCGATCTATGCCGGCGGCGGAACAACGAACTCCGATCGCTCAGACCAGCAGCTTGGCGACAACATTACGGTACAGAACTCAACCGCGCACGATGTGGGAGGCGACGGAATCCTGGTGATGACCGCAAGCGATGTGCTGATGCAGAACAACGTCACATATCACACAGGCCTTTGCTCGGCGTGCACCGGCAGCACTCCGGGTGCGCTGTGGGAGTGGTTCTGCCACACCTGCACCGTGCAGAACAATGAGAGCTATTCCAACTCGACATGGGGGCAGGGGTACGACGGCGGCGACTTCGATATCGACTACTACAACACCAACAATATTGTGCAATACAACTACGGACACGATTCGGTGGGTTATTGTGTTTCGGTCTTCGGTGCGGAGAATACCATCGACTCCGGCCACATTATCCGCTACAACATCTGCGCCAACAACACGCAGCTGAGTAGCAGTCCCGACCCCGGCGAGATCCTGCTCAATACCTGGGATGGCGGCTCGATCGATGGACTTGAGATCTATAACAATACGATCTACTGGAACCCGGTCACACCCGGCGCGGTAGTTAACACCACATGGGCCAACGTTACAGCCAATCAGCCCAATCTCTTTGAGAACAACATTATTTATGGCGCAGCGCCCTCCATGATCGCGACCACCTCGATCTTCGCCCTCGACTACAACATTTACTGGTCAACTACGTCCGGCTCGCCGCAGTGGCAATATAACGGCACAACCTACCCCGATTTCGCATCCTACCAAACCGGCGCCGGCCAGGACGCGCACAGCATCGTCGCCGATCCACTTCTAAACGATCCCACCTATCACGCCGTGGGCAAGCCCACCACCGCATTTACTCTGCAGGCGAATTCTCCGGCAATCGGGGCGGGGACTAACGTTTGCATTGGTTTGAGCGGGTGCTCGATGGGCACGCAGGACTTCTTCGGAAACCCGCTGCCCAGCACAACGGGCTTCAACATCGGCGCGTACCAGGGGCCATGAGAAACTGGCGCGCCAGTTCTCTTGGCTATAGCAGGCTTGCCGCCGTCCTTTTCGGATGCGCCGCGTTCAGCCTCCTGGCTGCGGATCATTCCATTCAGAAGGGCGAGCGCGTGCCCGACTTTGCTTTACCCGCCGTTCGCGGGGGCGACTTTCAACTGCGCGCGGCCGCTGGACAGCCGGCGTTGCTTGCCTTTCTTCAGACTGTTCCCGACGACGCGGATACGCCTTCGCGGAGCCAAGTCGCGATGCTGCAGAGCATGGACCACCAGTATCGCGCACGTGGATTGCGCGTGGTGATTATTGACGCGACGGCGCTCGCCACCGGCCGCAAGCCGGATCACAATTCATTGATCAACGCCAGCTACGACTGGAATCTTCAGATTCCCTTGCTTGAAGACGACAACGGCGGCGTCACCCGTTTGATCGGTGTCACGCATGTGCCCACCACCATCCTTGTTGCTGCCGATGGCCGTGCTACTCAGGTGTGGGAACAGCCTATTCCACCCGGCGTGCTGGCTGTGGCCATCGAGAATGCCTTCGGCAGCGGCCCGTTGGTGCCGGGTAGCATGCCGCAATTAACCAAGTAGGGCGCCTTTGGGGGGAACAATACTATTCACTTGCATTCGGCTGAGATTTTGAACGGACTGGCGTGGTCCTGACGCGGTATTCTTTTGTCTGACGCGGAGAGCATAGCTCTCACCCCACTTAGCACCGGAACCTATTCCTCAATGTCGGCCACAATCAGGAGACTTTTGCCGCTAATCTTAGTGGCCTTGATCATAACTGCACTCGCGCAGTCTCCGGATATTGCCCGGAATCAGGCACCGATCACCACCCGAGAGCATCTCGAGCACGAACGCTGGTGGCCAACCATGCAGTTCGCCGATCAATCGCAATTCGCGGGGACCCAGGCATGCGCTCGTTGCCACGAAGCCATCGTGCGCACACAGACCACGACGCAGATGGCGTTGACCATGATGCCCGCAGCCAGTTCTCCCGTTCTTCAAACCCACACCGGCGAAGTCTTCAGCTCGGGTTCCTATCACTATTCGGTGGAAAGGACCGCCAACTCATTCAAGCTGAAAATCAGCGACGGGACCGAGGAACGCACAGAACCAATCCAGTGGGCATTCGGCTCAGCCGCAATTGCGCAAAGCTTTGAGTGGTGGCAAGACGACCAGCTCTATGAAAGCCGCTTTAACTATTTCTCTCTTACTCACGGCTTTGACCGCACCCCCGGAAGGCTGCAGGGCCCGCCGGTTTCAATGGAGATGGCGGTGGGGCGCAAAGTTGCTTCATTTGAGGCCCGCAAATGCTACGCCTGCCACTCCTCGGCACTCACCAATGCCGATCCGTTATCCGCGGCCAAATTCTTTCCGGGAATCACCTGCGAAGGCTGTCACGGACCGGGGCGTGAGCACATCGCATCACAAAAGTCCGGCGATTTAGACGAGATGCACATTGTTAACCCCGCCGATCTTACGCCGGCCAAATCTGTCGATTTCTGCGGAGCCTGTCATGGCACGCCGAAAGATGTTGCCTTGATGGGGATGATGGGCAAGATTACGGTGCGCTTCCCGGCGTACAGGCTGGTGAAGAGTCGCTGCTGGGGAGTGACCGGCGATAAACGCCTGACCTGCTTCGCCTGCCATAATCCGCATCGGCCGCTGGAACACGATCCCGCTGGTTACGACTTCGCATGTCTGCGTTGCCATGCAAACGGATCCGCCACCGGCGAGCACGCAACAGCTCTGCAGCCGGCATGCCCGGTGGCCCAATCCAAATGCACTTCGTGCCACATGCCCAAGTACAGCGCGCCCGGCATGCACTACGAATTCAGCGATCACGACATACGCATCGCGAAGGGCGATGCGCCTTTTCCGGATTGAGACGATGATTCAGGACAACAACTCGACCCGCCGGCTCTGGTGCAGCCCTGCCTGGTTCGTGATTTTGCTTGGAGTGTTCTGCGCACGATATGGCGCAGCCCAGGAGGACGCGCAGAGCGCGCCGCAGGGGCCCGAAAGCTTTGGTTCGGCTGTCCAGACTTTTCTTGCCGCCCAGCAAGACGCGATTCAGTCCGGCGATCCCGATCGAATTCTTGCGACCAGCAGTCCCGTCGCAGTTGCAACACTGGCACTGCTGAACAATCTGGATGCGCAGGACCAGGAGAGCCGAAAAGCTGTTGGCGCACTCCCCTATGCTGAAGGACTACTCTCCGATCTGCCCGCCGAAATGATGCTGCTGAAAATGGAATTGAGCCTCGGAGAGATTGCGCCCGCCGCGGAACTGAAAAAGCGAATCCTGAGCACAAACCCTGAGAGCGTAAAACTGCACTTGTCGCTGGCCGAGTTATTTGGAAAGAATTCGCAATTCGATGAAGCTGTTCTAGAAGCCCAGCGCGCGGTTGAGTTGGACCCCTCGTCGCGCGATGCGGAGCTTGCGCTGGGATTGTCGTACTGGGGACTCAATTTATTCCAGTACAACGAAGGAACGCTCACCGCCTTTACCGCGGCGCAAAAACTCGATCCGGACGGTTACTCCGCCAATCTTTTTCTAGGATCGATCGAATCTCAGTACGAGCGCTTCGACGCAGCTTCTCAACATCTTCACGCGGCCATCACCGCCAATCCTTCCGCGCCCGAGCCCTGGTATCAACTCGGCATGAATGCCTACCAGCAATCCCAGCTTGCCCAAGCGGGAGAGCTGCTTGCGCACTACATGTCGATGGAGGTAGACGAGGAAAAACAATCGCCCGCGCAGATGTGGCTTGCTCTGGTCACGCTCGACCAAATTGCGGAGGAGCAGGGACGAACTCTCGACAACGCGAATCGCGCACAAGAAGATGCACTGAAGCAGCAACTCCTGCAAAGCAGAGCTGCGGGCGATACTGGATCGAGCGACAACACGCCGGCGATGGGAGCTTCAACTCCCAGCGCCATCGCTCCAATGCCGGATAAGGCCGGCAAGCCAGGTGTCGCATCGCCTGAAACCATCGCGCAACTTCGTGATTTGGCGGCCAGCGCGCTCGGGGACATTGGGACGGTACTGGCGCGCCGGCAGGAATACGACGCCGCCGTCGTTCCGCTCAAATATGCCTCAGACGAGGACCCGACTCTCGAGCCGGTAGCGCGCAATCTCGGACTTGCCGACTGCATCAGTGGCATCTATGACGAATGCGCGCAAGTGCTCAAGCAGGAGGTTGCCAGCCACCCGGAAGACGGCGTTGCGCGCGGATACCTCGGCGAAGCGCAGCTCGAAAACGGGGAATATTCCGATGCCGCCCTCACCTTTGCGTCTTTCGGTTCCGCGCTTTCATCGCAACCGCTGTTTGAAGCCACGGCCGCCGAGGCATTTGCCCGCGCAGGCCAGCGCGACCGCGCCGAACAGGCGCTTGCCGAGTTGAAGAACGCCGGCCAGAACCCGCAGCTTCAGGCACGGGAAGCCACGGCCTATCTCGATCTGGGCGATGCCGTTCAGGCCAACGATTTAGCCAAAGCCGCGCTGAGCGGCGGCGAGCAGGCTCTCGCTGAGGCTCGGCATGTGCTTGGCCTGCTCGCGCTCGAACGCGGCAATGCTTCTGAAGCTGTCACCGAGTTCCAGAATGCGGGTCAGGCGGAGCACCAGGGCATAGAGAATCAGCTCGAGTGCCAGGCGCTGCTGGCCGAAGCTCTCATCGAAAGCGGCAAGAGGCAGGAAGGCAGAGATCTCAGCCTGAAGCTATCGCGCGCCAACCCAACCCTGGCGAACTCTTTTTTCAATCAGGGCCAGACGCTGCTCAAGATCGGAGATGCCCAGGCGGCCTACGAGAAATTCGCGGCAGCCCTCGCGCTTTCTCCCAACGAGAAAGCGATCCGCGAGGCCTTCGATTCCGCAAAGCGGGCGCTCAAGAGTCCGCGTAAATAGCGCCGGCCAGTGGTCAATGCGCGAGGCAGTCTTTTTCGAGACGGAAGCGAGAAGGATGGGTTCGTGTTCGTGCGACGAGGGTTGCAAACGGACGGAAGCTTCGATCTCCAGAGACCGGACCGAGCTCTGGCCATCGGTTCATTTTGACGCGCTCGCTGTCCGCGAGCGCCCACCCCGAATCCAATCCAGAATCGTTCGATACTCATCGCTCGATTGGTTTCCATGCCAACGCTGGCCGCCGTTATGCGTGGCAAGATAGTCGCCAACGTCGCCTGCGCTGTCAGTAGGGCGGGTGGGTTTGATGAGCATCAGACTCTTGTCCGGTTCGGTTATGTCCACAACGCGCATCGCGGATTTGTAGTTGTCTTCGCTATCCTGGTCGGAGAATTGTCCCTCGGTGTTGGGAGGCTGCAGCTTGAAGATCACATGACTGGCGTGGCAGTTGACGCATGCCTTCCCGTCCGGCCCGGGCCGGGCGAGGATGGGCTCGATTCGAGTAACAAAAGTGCGGAAGTCGAGCAACGAGCCAGGCTGCACGTCGGTCAGCGCATCCCCCAGGGTCTTTCCTTTGAGAACGCTGGCGGCGATAAGTTTGAGGCGCGGATTGGTGGAATTCTGAAGCCGGTTCATTGCCGCCAGAAAGTCAGGCCGCTTCTCCACATCCTTGACCTTGCGGAGCGTATCGAGAGCCGCGGCGCTCACATTGGCGTCCGCATTCAACAGGCTGGCCATCACGGTGTCGACGACGATGGGATATTCCAACGGTTCGCGAGCTTTCAACGCGGCCGGGTGGCCGTTGAGGAAGTCCTGATCCTGTGAGACCGCGCCTCCGGAAACTCCGAGATGTTTCTTCAGGAATTGCGGATTGCTTGCTTCCTCCATCAGGATTCGCAGACCGGAAGGATTCAGTTTTGCAAATGCGGACTTCACGGCGGGCTCGGTTTTCGGATCGTTTAGAAAGTGTTCCAGCGAAATCCGCACGGCGGCGCGCTGTGTGTCGGTCATGTAGGAATCGAGGCCGTCCAAAACCTTTTGCTGGAGCGCCGGGTCATGCATCAGATTGCTGAACGACGAAGCTGCGTCCAGCACCTGGCCAAAATTCGCCGGCTGCGGATATTGTTCAAGCATGGACCGCAACGCGCCCTGAACGTCCGCCTGCTGTTCCCATACGGAACCACTTGGGAGGGCTGCCAGCAACGGCAAGACGACGGCCTGGCTGTCTGGATTGCCGCGCCTGAGAATCTCGACAACTTTGGCTACCAGATTTGGATCGGGCGCGGCACGCGACTCAAGATTCAGAACTCCCCGCTGGCCGTCCTGGTAGACGTAGCGGACGGTCTGGCGCACGTCGACGCTCGAATCCTGAGAAAGATTCAGGACGGCGAGTGTAAAGCGCGCGTCGCCGGATTCACTCAGAGTGCTGCCAGCCTTGAGCACATTGATTTTCATCGACTCATCCGCGCCTTTCAGGCAATCCAGAAGCGCGTCTTCCAACTCCGGCCCGGAACTCTTGAAGAAGTGAATAAGATCGCTGTCGTTGCCGATGCGTGTTTGAAAGAAGCCATTGTGCACGTCGTACTTGAAATCGACAGCTTCACGATAGGGTGAATACTCGTATCCCGGGCGATGCAGATCGGGCACGCCGGTTACGTATTTGGTAAGAACCGCGGGCAGGCCGATCGAAACCGTGTCTGATTTGAGCGCCGGTAATGCGTAGTGCCGAATATGAAAATCCCAGAGCGCGGTGAGGATTCCCTCGCGACCAAGCGGAGTTGCAGTGCGCAGCACCTTGGCAAGCACCTGTGCCTGGTCGCGCACCACTGCCTCATAGCCTTTGTTGATGCGATCCTTGTCTTCATCCTTTGAACTTGCTTTAACCCATGCGGAAAGATATCCGGTGTTTTCATCGAGCAGGTCGTAGATGCCTTCCTTCAGGCCTCGCCGCACCATTTCATCGGTCTCGGTATTGAGGCGGGTGGCAAGCGCTTCGAGGGTCCCGCGTCGCACCGCAGGTTGATCCACCTGCCAGTAGTACCAGCGCCACAGTCCCGCGGCGGCTTCAAAGCGGACGTAGGGCACAGGATCGTTCAGCGTATGCTCGAGGGCGGCCAGCAGTACTGGATCGCCGGTGAGATCTTTGAAATGCTGGTTGAAGACGCGGGCAGCTCCCCAGCGGGTACGCGCGTTTGGCGATGCCAGCGCGGCGGCGAGCATTGCGCGTCCTTGCGGCGCAACGCTTTGGCGACGCGACAGAACCATCCTCAAAGCATAGGCTGACGCGACCTGCACCATCTTGGTGGGATCGCCCAAGCCCTTGACGAGAGCCGGCAGCGCGCCGGGGTCAGCCATGTGCCCGAGCGCGCGTGCTGCGGCTTCACGCGCGAGCGGCTGGTCGCTTTCGGTCAACACCTTGCGAATCTGAACGAGCACCGGCTCGGGAGCCAGGTCCCAGTACTGGTCCAATTGTTCGAGAAGCAGCGGGAGATCGTTGGTGGCAAGTTTGTTAGCGGGCGCTGGGTAAGCCGCGTCCCAGTTCTTAGACGTTGTTGTGCCCGGATACAAAGTAGACAAGGCCATCACCGCGAACTGTGTGGCGCGAAATGGGGTGTTGAATCCCTGGTAAACGGGATCGCCTTCCCAGCTGCCCTCCGGCCGTTGCGCGGCGAGCATGGCTTTGACGGCGCGCGCCAGGTGCTCGTCGGTGTCAGGACGGCGGCCAGCCTCAGCCAGGGCAAGTACCGCGTGATATGAGATGAAGTCCGACGGCTTGGCCTTCTTATCGAATGGATACGGCCATGCGCCCTCGGGAGTTTCATACTCGTAGAGCTTGTCAATGAGAGCGCCGATTTGCGGCGCGTACTTCTGGCGGTCCAATGCCGACAGAAGCTGGATCTTCCAATTCAGATCGATGACGTTCTTAGGCTCGTACGGCAGCGCCAGGCTTTCAACATGGTCGCGCTCGGCCAGCCAATCGGCATCGTGGGTCTCGTTGTAAGCAAGATTGAATGTTTGCCAGCTCTGCAATGCGATCTCAAACGGGCTGATATCGGGCTCACAACCGTCAGCTTCGTCACCGGGCAGTACGGTCAGGCCCTTGTAATGAATCTTCAGGTACCGCGCATACGGCACATCGAAGTTCCTGCGCGGCGGATCGTGAGTGACATTCTGCTCAAAGGCGTGCGCGATCAGCGGCAAGCGGCTGGCTACCGTACGCGCGGAGTAAATCACCCGCACCCAGTTGGCGCCGGGTTCTCCGTAGAGAGGCCGGGCGTTGTTGTAGATGCGATCGGTAAGAAACTCGAGCCCCGCGCGTTGAGTCGGAGGGTAGCCATTCTGGACGGCTCTTAAATATCCGCGCGTGGAAAATTGCGCGGGATGGCAGGCGATGCAAAGCTGGGTCTCAGAGTGCTGCATCACCGTGCGTAGCGCGACCGCACCCCGGCGCGGCGTATTCGAAAGCCAACTGTCGCCCATGTTGACCAGGAAATCCATTCCCGCGCGCACGGCCAGGTGCGGATCGGTATAGGGCGGCACGGGATATTGATAGGTATGCAACTGGTAGGCAGGGTGATTGGCATCCACTCGCACGTAATATTCCTGTCCGGGCTGAAGAACGCGGGTACGGAATTTATAGAGCCCCGGATAATTCTGAGTCGCCTCAACCTGATAGACAAACTCTCCGACGGTGAATGGAATCACATCCGGCTGTCCGGAGGAGTCATTTCGAACTTGAAAAATATCCACGTCGAGCGGGACATCGCGGTCCGTCACATTAAGCACGAAGTAAACAAGGCGCGGCTCTTTTTCACGGAAAGAAAAGCGGAACCACTGGAAGCCTTTGAGCATAGCGGCATAGCCATCTTCGCTCTTTGAAGGGGCGTAAGGCCTTTCATCGTCACTGCCAAAGATCGTCTGGCCAAGCTCGAATTGTTGAGCGTCTTGCCAGGTGCCGTTGGGCGCAGCGGCAATAACGCCGCGCTTGACCGCTGCAGGCGTGTCCTGCACGCCGTCAGACATCTGCAATATCTTCCTCATCGTCGCGCTTATCTTGGGATCGTGCCCCGGCGAGGAGGACGAAAAGCTCACTGTAATCCGACCTGCCACGCGCGGCCGCAGGGTCAGATAGAAGTCGAGGTCGGCCGCGTGCAGCCATTTGGATTCGACCTCACCCTGCGCGTCGCTCACGGTGACGCGGATTGCGTCGTTCCCCTGGATTTGAACAGGATCCTTCACGCCTAAAGTAATTGCGTAAAGGAAGCCTGGGCGCGCTGCTCCCAGATCGATGGTATGCGCTGAAGGAGTCGCACCCTGACCGGCATGGACCGATCGACCAGCGAGAATGGCTGCGCAAACCAAGCATGCTGCGATGAACGTTGGAAAGATCAGCCAACCGGCATCGCGTCGACTTCCTGGCGTGAAGATCATGATTCGACCTCGAATGTTCCGAAGCCAGGAGAAATGGGCCAATCCGGGAAGAAACATCGGTGTGGAGACTATATAACCAAGGGGGTCTATTAGGACAATACCCTGCTTCGATATTTTAAGATTGACTTTGAATTGGCCAAGAGTGTCTCGTCTGAGAGATGCGACGCGGAGCCAGGCTCCAATCTGCCGTAGACGGCTTTGATCTTCATCCGGGATCGTGCCATCCGGGCGCGGACCCACATTCCTACGAGCGTCGACGATGTGATCCACACAATGGCAGTCGTTGAGGAAGCTTACATGTCGAGCGCGAAAGGCGGCGAACCATTGCCGAAGTTGGAATAGGAATAGACCGAAAGAGTTCTGGAACAGAGGAATAACGAAACAGGCTTAAGTAAGACTCTCGGAACGCGGTACAGGTGGAAAAATGGACGTTCTGGACCAATTCAAGCTCAACGGTAAAACCGCACTTGTGACCGGCTGCAAGCGCGGGATTGGTAAGGCTATTGCCATCGGCCTCGCTGAAGCCGGGGCCGACATCGTTGGCGTAAGCGCAACTCTCGAGACCAACGACAGTGAAGTGGAAAGGGAAGTTCGTGCGCTGGGGCGATCGTTCGCGGGGTACGCTGCCGACTTTTCCAATCGTTCCGCTCTCTACGGATTCATCAAACATGTAAAAGATGATTTTCCGCAAATAGACATTCTGTTTAACAATGCCGGAACAATCCTCCGCAAACCAGCTGCAGAACATTCTGACGAATACTGGGACAAAGTTGTCGAAACTAACCTGAGCGCGCAATTTGTGCTAACCCGCGAAATTGGCAAGGAGATGATCGCGCGGGGTTACGGCAAGATCGTATTTACCGCGTCCCTGCTTACTTTTCAGGGCGGCGTCACAGTGCCCGGCTATGCGGCAAGCAAGGGCGGGGTCGGCCAACTCACTATGGCGTTTGCCAACGAGTGGGCGGGCAAGGGCGTAAACGTCAACGCGATTGCGCCCGGTTATATAAGCACAGACAACACCGAGGCTCTCCGCAATGACCCGGTGCGCTGCCAGCAAATCCTGGCACGCATCCCGGCGGGACGCTGGGGAAATCCCGAAGATTTCAAGGGCGCTGCAGTCTTTCTCGCTTCTGACGCAGCCTCCTACGTTCATGGAACCATTCTGATTGTGGATGGCGGCTGGATGGGTCGCTGAAACCTGCTTGACACAAAATGACGCACGGTACCGATCGCGGCTCAGTTACAAGCGCCACTCTTCTCTGGCACGAGGCTTCGTTGTCATGACACCCAATCCGCTGTTAGGCGCAATCATCCTTTCAACAGGCGGTTGCAGTTCGGCGCTGTGTTACACACCGCAAAAACAAACTCGCGCCTGGTCATGGCAAACCTACTGGCCTGCTCGGGCAGCGGTGTGTTGGATCATTCTCCCCTGGATTGGCGCATGGCTGACCACGCGGATTTGAAGGCTGTGCTTGCAGAGTCTCCCCCTCAAGTAATGGTGAAGACTATCGTACTGGGTGCGCTCTTCGACTCAGAGATAGCCCGTTTTTTCAGTTTCTGCCAGCTGACAACCAGCGATCGAGTCGATCGGCGTAGGTGCGGCTCGATCGATGCTCCGAACCGTCTGAGAGCTTCACAGCGAATTCGCGGTTCTCGATGGATCGCAACTCCATTATGTCTTTTGACTGCACGATTCGGGAGCGGTGTATGCGAAGAAACTTTGCCGGGTCGAGTCTCTGTTCAAGAGACGCCATTGTCTCGCGAACGAGGAAGGAACGGCCGTTGACGTGCAGTTCAACATAGTCACCAGCGGCTCCAATCCACTCGACATCCTCGGCAATGACGATTTGAATACGGGATCCAGTTTGCACTGTAAACCGGGATGCGTATCTATCGGGAGCGCGGTCCAGCATCTTCATGACCCGCTGTGCCATGTCAGCTCTTAGTTTGGAATCGACCAGATCACGAGCTCGTGCGACGGCTTTCGCAAAGCGAGTGTCGTCCACCGGCTTCAACAGGTAGTGCAGCGCATGAACATCGAATGCTCGCAAAACATGCTGCTCATACGCTGTTAGAAAAATCACCGCGGGCATGCTTTGGATAGGCAGTGCCCGCAGAACCTCGAAGCCGTCCATACCTGGCATCTGGATGTCGAGGAACACAACATCGGGAGATCGTTCCAGAATTCTTTCCACTGCGGAATGCCCATCGGCGCATTCCCCAACAATCTCGACATCTTTAAATTTGCGCAGCCTGAGAACGACGCCACGACGCGCCAAAGGTTCGTCGTCGACGATTAGAGCGCGCACAGAGAAGCCTCCTGCAGGTTTCGAGCCCTGCGTAACGGCATTTCCAGCACGACTTCGCAACCGCCCGCGTCAGGCCACCCAAGTGTGAATTCATAATCCGTCCCATAAAGTGTTTTCAGGCGATTCGCCGTGTTCCCGAGGCCGATTCCGTTGCCATTCTTTTCTTGTTCGCCCTCGCCACGACGTCCGGAGTTCCCGATCACAATTCGCAACCTGTTGGCATGCAGCGCGCTCTTGACCGTAATCCACCCTCCGTCGACCAGTGGCGCCACCCCATAACGCACTGCATTCTCAACCAGAGGCTGGAGCAACATACTTGGCACCAGTGCATCCCGCGTCTCCATCGGAATAATCATATCGACCTTTAACCGTTCTCCCAGCCTTGTTTGTTCGATGGCAAGATAGCCTTCGGTAAAGACCAATTCCTGAGCCAGAGCCACTTCGGCAGTAACTTCGGAGTCAAGACTTGAGCGTAGAAGATCACCTATCTGCGCCAGCATACGAGTGGCCGCTGGAGCATTTCCATCCAGGATGAGAGTGGAGACCGCATTGAGCGAATTGAATAAGAAGTGGGGATTCAGTTGATAGCGCAGTGCCAGCAGCCTTGCCTCTCGAACCTCAGACTCAGCGCGAAGCAGCCGCTCCTTCTCCTCGCTCGATTGCTGCCATTGCTTAATGCTGAAATACAAACTGCACCACATGAAGAGAATGAAAAAAGACCACATCAAAACTGCGACCCAAGCGTGCCAGGGCACAGGATAGGAAATCCGCAAAACGAGGCAGGCTGCGCAGGATACGGGAATGGCTGTAACCATGGCCGCAGCGGCTGCTTTCAATTCAAAAGCAATCCACGACTGCGATTGTCGCCGCAGCCAGCGGCAATAAGGGCGCAGGGCACAACTACCCAGGAACATGAAGAAGATAGGCACTGCCTCTTCATCGATATGCACACGCTTAGTCAAGAAATCATGAATAGACTCCAGAAGGTCGAAAAGATAAAAGCAGCACCATCCAATGATCTGGATTTGCCAGAAGGACCGTAGACGAAGCGCATTATCTCGACTCATGAGTAGGATTTTAGCTTAGCTAACGAATCGGCGCTCCACGGCTTGGCGCACGAAACCCTCGACTCATCGCATTGCTCAGTCGCCCAGCGGATTAGGTCCGGCATTTCACCTTCATTGAGCTAGGCTCTGAACACGGTTCGAGTGGACCGCGAAGAGTCTGGCGCTCCACGCGCGGGCCACCGACTTGGGGTGTTCCTCCTCGCGAATGCGAAACACAATCGCGAGGTCGCTGGCGCAGGCATCGACGCTCTGTAGAGTTATCTGGAATTGCTATTCAATCAGCGGTCAGGCATTGCTCTCCAGTGAATGGAACCAGTGCGGCATCACATTTCTTCCAGGAGAACCCGATGAGCCGAAATGGACTCGCTGTATCCCTCTCCCTGATCTTCGTACTGAGTTGTGCGTTTGCTGCCTCGCGAATGACCTGGGCGCAGGATGCCAAGACTCAATATCCCAGTATGGCGCCGCTTGACCAATATTTGATGGCGGATCGGAATGATGAGATAGCGCTTGCGCGGAGCGCGGCGCCCACATCGATATCAGACAATGCGACGGTTCTTGTCTTTGACAAAACTGGGTACCAGACCGCAGTCGAAGGGAAGAATGGGTTCACGTGCCTGGTGGAACGCGCGTGGATGTCTCCATTCGATAGTCCGGAGTTCTGGAATCCGAAGATGCGTGGACCGATTTGCTATAACCCTGCCGCGGTGCGGACAATTCTTCCTTACACGATAAATAGAACGCAAGCTGGTATTGACCGGTTTATCCAAAGCGCAGATCCGTGAAAACATTGCAACCGCGGTCGCCAAGAACGAACTTCCGATGCCTGAGGCCGGCGCCATGTCTTACATGATGTCGAAATCGGGAAACCTTGGCGATTCCGTCGGACACTGGCACCCGCACCTCATGTTTCATGTTCCCAAAACGGACGAAACGAGTTGGGGAGCAGACCTGGCTGGCTCACCGGTGATATACAACGACGACAATCGCGACGTTCCGGAGCCGGAAACCATTTTCATGGTCCGCGTTTTCAATTGGTCAGACGGCACTGCTGCGCCAAATCACACATCTGATTGAGGTCCTATCGAGACCCCGAAGAACGCTCAGCGCGAATTGAGAAGCCCTTTCCCGATGGTTTCCAGTTCGAATCTTTATTGGAGGAGTTTTATGACGCTGTTCAAGTTTAACTTTGGGCTATACCGTGTGGCTCCCTCTTCAAGTGAGCCGTGGAATCGTTTAAAGTCCCTTACATTACTTGTGCTAGTCGCCCTTGCCGCCTCGTCCGTCTGCGGTGTGGTGGCCTCTGCACAGGTTGACGCCGGTCAGATCGCCGGTACCGTGGTCGATCAGTCGGGAGCCGTAATCCCCGACGCGTCAGTTACGGTCAGGAACCTGGCCACCAACGTCACACGCGCCGCCGTCTCCTCCTCGACCGGTGCTTACCTCGTCACCGGTCTTGAGCCTGGCAACTACCAGCTGACCGTGACTTCGGGCAGCTTCAAGCCATTTGCGCCAAGGTCGAAGTCACCGTCGGCGGCCACGTTACTGTGGATGCCAGGCTGTCAGTAAGCACCGCGACTACTGAAGTGGAGGTCATCGGTGAGGGCGGAGCTCAGGTCAACACGCAAACCCAGGAGCTCTCTCAGGTCGTCGATACTCAGCAACTCGCCTCGCTCCCCAGCCTTACCCGCAATCCCTACGACTTCGTGACCCTCTCCGGCAACGTCTCCAGCGGCGACAGTACCACCACCGGCAGTGGCACGGTACTGAGCGCGGCCAGAACCTTACCACCCGCGGCGTTGGCTTTGCCATCAACGGTCAGCGCGAGTCCGGCACCGAGATCCTGCTCGACGGTGTTGAGAACGTGTCCATTTTTGCTGCCGCGTAGGCCAGGATGTGCCCGTCGACGCCGTACAGGAGTACAGCGTCATTACTAACAACTTTTCTGCTGAATACGGCCGTGCATCCGGTGGCGTGGTGAACCTCACCACCAAGGCCGGCACCAACACCATCCACGGATCGGCGTGGGAGTTCAACCGCCTGTCGGCCTACACCGCCAACACCTACGGCAACGACGCCAACGGCGTTACCCAAGGGCGCCTATACCCGCAACCAGTTTGGTTATGCGGCCGGCGGTCCAATCATGAAGAACAAGCTGTTCATCTTTGAGAGCACGGAGTGGACGCGCGTTCGATCGACTGCGATTGAGCCCGAAGAGATCTTCGATCCCGCGTTCATCGCGATGATGCCTTCGAATATTCAGTCTTACTACGCCACCTACGGCCAGACCACGCTGAAGCTCCGGCAGGTGTCGCCACCACGGCTGGCAGATCTCGTTAACGCTTGCGCTTTTGGTTCCGCATCTACCACAGCCTGCGTGAGCCCGACCCCCTTCCCCTTGGTCAATGGCACAACGGCGGTCCCTGGCAATCGACTCCGGTCTTCGATGCCGTCAATGTCAGCGTACCGTTCGATGCGGGCGGCGGTACTTCCTGAGAACCAGTACACGCTTGTAGGCCGTGTCGACTTCAACCCGACCGACAAAACCCAGATGTACTTCCGCGGCGGCCGTGAATATGAGAACCAGTTCCTCGGCTCGACGTCCTACAGCGCCTATCCGCAATACGACGTGGGCGCGCTCTTCCTCAACCAGAGCTATCTCTACTCGGTTTCGCATACCTACAGCCCGAATCTGTTTCTTGGTGTAAAGGCGAGCTACACCCGCTATAACAGCAATCACCTCTTTTGACACCGCGCTCACCGCGACGCCGAACCTGATGTTCGTTTCGCCCACCGATCCGACTACGGGCGGTTTTATCCAGATGCCCGGACTTGAGAATTTCAGCGAGCCCGGTGTGGGCGGCGTCCCGGTTGGCGGACCGCAGAACACCATCCAGCTCGAGCCCGATTTGAGCTGGACCAGAGGCAAGCATTCCTGGCGCTTCGGCGGCCTGGTTACTTACATCCAGTTGAATTATGCTTACGGCGCTTATGCCCAGGCCGTCGAGCAGCTTGGCCCGGCATTCTCCGGCAGCATGGATGACATGGTGAATCAGGCTGGCGCGCCCAACGGCGCAACGCTGGTTCCATTCCAGACCCGCGTCGATCCTCAGGGCAAGCTCCCTTGCCCGGCCGACACCTCATTTACCGACGGCAAGCTTTGGCAGCGCAATCAAGGCTCCGGAATGCGCAGTTCAAACCCCGGTCAGCGCAGCCAACTACGCCCGCAGTTATCGTTACAAGGATTGGTCGACTTACGCCCAGGACAGCTACAAGGCGACTCCTCAGTTGACCCTTAACCTCGGTCTGCGTTACGAGCATTACGGCGTGCAGCACGACAGCCATCCGGGGGACGACTCGAATTTCTACTTTGGATCTGGAAGCGGGCTTGAGCAGCAGGTCCGCACCGGCTCAGTTCAACATTGCCGACGAGAGCAAGGTTGGCGCTTTCTGGAAGTCGCGCTGGGGCACGCTTGCGCCTCGAGTGGGCTTTGCCTACGACGTCTTCGGCAACGGACGCGACAGTTTCCGTGGCGGATACGGCATCAGCTACGAGCGCAACTTCGGAAACGTGACTTTTAACGCCAGCTTCAATCCTCCGGCCAGCGCCGTCATCAGCGACTCCTGCAGTGTCGGTGATGCAAGTTGCATTGCGACAGTGACCAACGAAAACCTTGGCCCCCTGGGCGAGTCCAACGGAGTGCAATACCTGCCGCCGGTGGAATTGCGCCACCTGGATCAAAATATTGAGGTTGCGCAAACCCAGTTCTGGAGCCTGGCTATACAGCATCAGCTCACTGCCTGGAACGGTCGTCGAGATCAACTACGCCGGCGCGAAGGGCGGCCATCTTTACGATCTGGCCAACGTCAACCAGGTGGGCGCCGGTCAAGTTTATCTGGGCGACCCAGTGGTCCAGAGCAATGCCAACTGCTCCGGGTCCGGAATCACGAACTTGAACTCCGGACTAGCTGAGTGCCTTACTCGCCCCAAAGCGCAATATACAAACATCAACATGCGCGGCAGTGCTGCGGCCAGCGCCTACAATGCCATGAACCTCAGGTTCCAGACTCAAAACCTGCACAACACGGGCCTGAGCATGACGGCCAACTACACCTGGGCCCACTCGCTCGACGATTTAAGCTCGACCTTCGGCGATAGCCTGCAGGGCGGCTCTGGATATATTGGCTCGCTCGGCTACACCAGTCTGGCTGATCCCGGTCTCGATTGGGGCAGCTCCGATTTCGACGTTCGCAACCGGCTCTCCGTCGCCCCTATCTGGGAAACCCCATGGTTCAAGCACAGCGGCGCAGCGGTCGAACGCGAAGCCCTCGGTGGATGGTCGCTTGCAGGCATCTACACGGCGCGCGCCGGCGTCCCGTTCTCGGTCTTTGACTATAGCGAGGACGAAACCTACTATACCGTACCCCGTCTGGAACCCTCGGCGCCATTCAGCAGCTACAAGGTCGCCAAGAGTCCCACCGCAGTAGGAAGGAACGACTTCAACGGTTTGAACATTCCTTCGCCGAAGAGCTTCGCTCCGCTGAGCCCAACGCTTGGCATCTCAGACTTCGGACCGTTCCCGAATGACATGATGCGCCGCAACTCGCTCCGCGGGCCCGGCGCTTGGAACTTCGACGCTGCAATACACAAGACCATCCCAATCACTGAGCGGGTAGGTCTGGAGTTCGGCGCCGAGGGAATCAACGTCTTCAATCACCACAACTACTACGTGAACACAACCACGCTGGCCTTCTTCGGCGCGGGAACTTTGAGCAACGTTACCGAAGAACGTGGCGGTCTAGGTTCAATTGCCACCAACGGCAACCACGACGAGCGCCGCTTTGGCCAGTTCTCGCTTCGCGCAAGCTTCTAACGATTTGGCAAGCGGCCCAAACTGTGGCCGTGGGGGGACGTCATCGACGCCATTCTGGAAGAAGGCAAAAGGACGAGTCGGAGCATCGGAGCATCGGCGCACGGCCAAGGCTGGCAGCAAAGCGCTAGAAACCTGGTCGATGTCATCACAGTTTTAGGCATGGCGATTGGGAAATAACTCGGTCTCGGGGCTACTTCCGGTTTTCCGGTCACTCACATGGAATCACACAATGTGCTCGTTGGGCTGTCACAGGACGAACCCTGGGGGCGCATACCTCAACGCTGGTGGCGAGGCGGGTTCAGGCCGGTGGGGCCTTCGCGTTTGAGGAGTGAATAAAAAGCCCTCTCCCCGGTAACCGGAGAGAGGGCCGTTGTGGTTGGGACTGGAATTAGTCGTCCAGGTCGGCGGTGACTTTGGGTGCTGGCTTGTTAAAGTCGCTTGCCGGCCGAACTCTCTTCTCGCCGGGGAAGGGGACCTTGTACCCGGTCATTTCATACCAGATCATATGGTTGACTGTGTCCGGATCTTCAGAGTCAGGCTTCTGGTACTTGCCCGCGAAAACCTCCGCCTTCTTCTTCATCCAGCCAGCCATCAGGGCTTTTGCCGCGGAGGTCATGTTCGGATAGGTGACAGGACTGACCGAAGCCATTGCACCGGGGATGGTGGTTTCAGTCGGGGTCTGAGTCACGCCATAGTTGAGCGGCACGCCGTTCGGCACGTGCGTCCAAGGCAGGAAGTTTTTCACCGGCGGATTGTCTGTGAAGATTTCGCTTATCGGGGAGGCCACCAGGTCGTTCTGGTTCATCGGCGTGATACCCAGAATCTGCTCAATCGTGCGGGTGAAGTTGACCTGGGTGTAGAAGGTGCTGTCTTCGGTGACTCCGGCTCCGGTGCCATCGGAGTTGACCTGCTGCTTGACGTATGGGCTGATGACATACCCCGGGCTGCGGTGGCCGTCAACGTGGTCAACGCCGGTCTGCGCGTCGTCTTCCTCGACGAAGATCACCGAATCCTTCCAGATAGCGCTGTGGCTGATGGCATCGACAAACCGGCCAAGGGCCAAATCGTTATCTGCCTGCATGGCCGCCGAGTTCGGCGGGCCACCGGTATGATCAGAGCTGATCCACATGAATTCCAACTGGGGCACCTTACCGGCTGCGACGTCCCTGTTGAAGTCCTGCTGCCAGACATCGAAGCGGTATTGGTCAGGGATGTTGAGGTCGAACTGCGGGTAGTTTTGCACCGTATCCTTGTACAGGGTAGGGAGCGGAGTATACGAAGCCACGTAGTTGTAATTGTAGAGCTCGTTCTCCTTGCCGGACTCGTAGGCCTGTACGTCGTTGTAAAAGTCGATCCACAATGGCTCGCAGCTTAACGAATTCGTGTACGGCAATGGGGTCTTGCTGGTAACGACGCCGCCACCAGTGCTACCGCCGCCAGCACTGCTGTAACTCGTATAGATATTGCTCAAAGTGCAGCCGGGCGGTGTGAAGGTGTTGTACTCGACGTATTCGCCGTAGTTCTTCACCGAGACGCCGGCCCTCTCTGCCGTATCCCACAGGTGGCCCTTGTTCTGGTAGGCAAGCGCATCGCCGCCGTTCGAAGGATAGTCGCGGAGCCAGTCGGGCGACTGGACGTCATCGGAGTAAGGCGCCATTGCCTGAACGATCCAGTTGTGACCGTCAGCCGACTGCCGGCTCGGATCGTAGAAGTTGTCAAAGAGCGGGAAACGCTGCACTATTGCGTGCGCATTGGGCGTTACCTGCGGGTACGGGGTGTAGGTCGAGTTGTCACCGAAAGTCGCCAACGAGGGGTCGCCGTTGCCTTCGGTCACGTCGCCCAGCATCTGATCGTAGGTGCGGTTTTCACGGATGATTACGAACACATGCTTGATCTTCGACGGATCACCGATCCTTTCGGGGATAACGGTCTCCTTCTTGTGCTTATCGCCGCCGCTGGCCGACCAGATATTCTCCGCCAGATCCCAGTGGTTATTTTGGAAGACCTGGTGCGTCATCATCGCCAGCTCTGAGTGACCCGGGACCGGAACGATGCTGACCATGCCAAGGTCCTGGTGGGTGTTGAGGGCGTTCACGCCAAATTCGGTCGCCGTCGACTCTGCTGTCGTCGGTGCGCTAGTCACGCTGATCCCATTGAAGAAGGAGTTGGCCGGTGTGGGATTGCCCGTTGTTCCCCAGCCCTTATCGTTGGCAACCAGCAGTTGATTGTTAGCCGCGTCCAGCACAACCGAGGCCGGGGCATAGCCCACCGGGATCATGCCCTTGACGGGATTCGACGCCCACCAGTTGTTGAGGTCGACAACTGCGATAGCGTTGGCGTTGTAGAGTGCGACATAGGCGACGTTATTCTTGGCATCGACGGTGATCGAGTTCGGACCCGCGCCGTAGACCGACTTGTCTTCTCCCGGGATGCCGATGGGCAGCCCGAGGCTGATCTTGCCCACTTCTGTGTTGCTGACCGTGTCGATCACCGAAATGGTGTCGTCATACGTATTGGCGACCAGCAGGTTCTTGCCCCACAGGGCCATGCCTGTCGGATGATGGCCGACCTTGATCTCGCCTGTGACTTCAAAGGCTCCGCCTGCGATGTTGACCACAGAAATGGTGCCCCTTTTCAGGCTGCCGGTCGGATATTCGGCGACGACCGGGGTGCCGTTGGAGTATTCCATGAAGTCGTCCGCGGTGGCGATCCGTCCGGCTTCGTTGGACACGTAGACGGTCTTTCCGTCCGGCGAGATAATAACGCTGTGCGGGACGTTGCCGACGCGGACCTCGGGACCTTCGACCGGTGTCGTCGCGGTCAGGTTGATCTTGGCCAGCGTATCGTTGTTGTCCAATACTACGTAGGCGGTCTTCGCATCTGACGAGACCGCGATGCCCATCGGATAGGAAGTGGGCGCCTCATCGGAGAATAGCGAAACGGAGTAGGAGCATGGAATATTGAAGCCGCCGTTGGTCCCCGGAGGGCTGATGCCCTTGGCCGGAGGTCCCGCCATGACCTTCGTGGGATCGGAATTAAAGCAAGTGACGCCTGTCATCTTACCCGTGGAGTCGACGTCCGGCGGAACCGCTATGTTCGCGAAGTTGGTGAGCATGCCGATTGAACTGACGCTGGCCACAGCAACGTAAGACAGACCGTAATCACCATCCTGGCTGAACAGAAGGTACTTGCCGTCCGCAGTATAGGTGATGCCGACGGAACTGCCGCCTGCGCCGACGGTCGGGTTGAAGGTCTGCAGCACAGCACCGGTCTTGGTGTTGAACACCGTGACGGCCTGCGCGGCGCCCATCTGAAGCACGGCAGCGGTGTTATTGCCGGTGGGGTTGAGCGCGATGGACTTGGCCCGGGTCCGGATGCCGAGGTTGACCACGGTGCCTGAGGGCGTGATGACGGTGCCGTCGCTGACGACGAAAGTGCCGTTCGTCTGCGGGCCAACCTGGTAGGTCGGGAACCGCACTGACTGAGCCAGCGCCGGAATGCTCAGGCCAGCCGCCAGCAGTATGGCGAGCGGACGCAGAGCGTTAATCCGAGAGTGAATCTGAGATGCCTTTTGGGACATGGGTGGTTCTCCTTATTCGGTTTCTACAGGTTGTTTTCATCACGCAACATGGAATCGGCCACGCGACACGAGGAATACGGAACACGCTGGTGGCTTCTCTTCGATTGCAGGACATAGCGAACACCGGGAGCAGCGCCAACGGCCCAAGTCTAGGACCGCGAAAAGAACGCCAGCATTACGTGAAAATGACAGTTTTGTAATCCGGTGGGAGTGGTGACATGCCAATCGTCATACCGGATTCTCGGGCATGGTCTTCAATCTTAACGGTGAACCGCACCATCACTGGTTCCGAGAGATCCTCGTGTTCGACAGATAACTGCTAACAGGGAGATCGATATTTGATCGAACCTTAACGAAAGTGTCACTTGTATAAAACAAAACCGCATTACAAAACTGTCATGCCTCCAATGCGAGGTGTTCTTCGCCGATGTTTCCGACGCGCGGGGTTTTTTGAGCGCGATCGAATCTGACACACACGGATACGAATGAGAACCGGCTGCGGTTTTTTGCCTGCGCCCGGGAACGAAGGTACGTATTTCAATTGACACAACTCGGAAAGCTGGATTGCGATTCCGATGCGCGCGGCGAGCAGCGGCATGGCGCGAAATCTTTTATTCGCTCGGGAATCTTTTTGGGGGAGAGGCTATGCATTGCGAGATGAAGCAAGGTTTGTTCAGGAGGAGTTCTTCTGTGTTTCGAAGCGCTCGCGTTTCGATTGGACTCAGCGCGGTGTTTTTCCTTGCCGCGATCTCTTACGGGCAAGTGGATCGCAGTGCATTGAACGGCACTGCCACCGATGCCTCAGGGCGTTTGCTGACGCAGACGCACGTGACGGCGGTCGAAAAAGCGATCGGTCTGCGGCGCGAGACCGTTTCGGACTCGAGCGGCAACTACGAAATCCCCGAACTTCCGGTCGGCGTCTATAGCGTTTCCTTTGAGCATGAGGGTTTTAAGAAGCTCGAGTTTGTGGATGTGGAGCAGGTGATCGGCAGAACGCGCACCCTGAATGCCACGCTGCACGTAGCCGGCGGTGAAGAGACCGTGGCGGTCTCCCCCAGTTCGGAACTGATGGACCACCACACCAGCGCAGTGACCGGCTTCACCGAGAGAAGGCAGGCCGACGAACTGCCGCTGAACGGCCGGGACTGGTCAGTGCTGACGGCCTACGCCCCCGGCGCCATCGACACCGGGGGAGGCAACCAGCGGTCGGTTCGCTTTGCCGGGCGCGGCCTCGATGACAGCAACTTTACCTATGACGGCGTCGACGCTTCCAACATCGTGAATCAGACGCAGCGCCCCTGGTCGCGGCTCTCGATTCCCCTGGACGCGATCCAGGAGTTCCGCGTCGACACGCTGATGTCGAGCGCCGAGGAAGGCGGGTCAGGCGGCGCCCAACTGGCCGTGACCTCGCCCTCGGGCACCAATCGCTTCCATGGACGCCTGTTCGAGTACTTGCGCAACGATTATTTTGACGCGTCGTTGCCTGAGTGGGGCACCCCGGCGGTCTGGACCCCCAGCCTTGCAACTCAGCCGGAACCTAAGCAGCCGCTTCGCCTGAATCAGTTTGGCGGGTCGCTGGGCGGACCCATTGTGCGCGACAAGACCTACTTCTTCCTCGCCTCTGAAGCCTATCGGCAGAACTGGGGCTATCCGGCGAGCGGCGATGTGCCGAGCGCGGCGCTCCTTGCCACGGTTCCAACTTCCTCGCCGGTCTACGCGATCATGAAGGCATTCCCGGGAGCAGGTCCAAAGACAACCGAATATTCCACAAGCGACCCGAACACCAACATTGTGATCTGCGCCTGCACTCAGGTGGTAAACGAAAGCTCGGCGATGGTGCGGCTCGACCAGCGCTTTTCGACGAAGACCACAGGCTTCATGCGCTTCAACTACGACCGGTCAGTAAATACGCAGCCGCTTTCGGCCGCCGCGACTGACCTGCAGCAGAAGGTCACCGCGCCGGTCAATGGCGTACTCGAGTTGTTGCATATCTTCAATCCTCACCTGGTGAACGAGGCCCATGCGGGCTTCAATCGCTCCAGCAACAACCAGTACAACAACAGCGACACTGGAATCATTTATAAGATTGCAGTTCAGAATGGCGTTGGCCCGGGATTTGTCTCCGAGAACTACGATTACACCAGCGTCTACGTGGGCAACTCGTTTTCAGTGAACGACAACCTGACCTGGACGCACGACCGGCATACGGTCAAAGCCGGCGTGGAGTACCGCCGCATTCAAATGAACCAGGATCACCCGGAAGACGGAACAGTTACGTTCTCCTCAGTGGAGAATCTGGCGGCGGACGCGGTCAGAAAAGCGGCTTTGACTGGCGCGTTGCCGGTCAACGAATTGCGCAAGAACGATGTGTTCTTCTACGCGCAGGACGAGTTCAAGTTTCGACCCAATCTGGTCCTCAACCTGGGTTTGCGCTACACCATCTTCGGTCTCTTCACCGAGAATAACGGGATGGCCGAGCCCTTCGATTTTGCGACCTGCGGGCCGCAGGGATTCTGCCCCGTGGGCTCCAGCTTCGGCCAGCAAAACTACGGCGATGTGGATCCTCGCGTGGGCTTTGCCTGGACGCCTAAAATAAGCCAAAAGACGGTGATCCGCGGCGGATTCGGGCTCTATCACGAAGACGGACAGTTGGACGATCAGAACCTGCCCGCCGGAAACGAAGTGCCCTCCTATTCGGCGTCAAGCAAGTCGAGCACGCTTACCTACTGTCCGCCCACGATCTCTTCATGCTCTGACCAGGCCGACGCGGTTCTAACTGCGACTGGAGCCAACGCATTCAGCGCCGCGGGCGCAGCCTACAAGCCGAGTGCAGAACAACGGGATCGCAAAGACACCTATGTCGAGCAGTGGAGCTTCGCGGTGCAACGGGAGCTGCCGGCGAACTTCGTGGGCACGGTTTCCTACCTGGGAAGCCACGGCGTGCATCTGCTCGAGGAGGGCGAGACAAACCTGTTGGCATACGACTCCACGACGGGTACGTATGGTCCGCAGACGCAATATCCCATGTGTGCCTGGAACGCGAGCGCGCCTGCCGGCAGTTGCGCTACCGGCTTTCAGTGGCGCGGTTCGGTCGGCATGAGCACGTACGACGGTCTATCGGTAGGAATGCGGCGTCCGTTCTCGAACGGGCTACTGGTGGCGGCCAATTACAGCTGGTCGCACGAGATCGACAACGGCTCCAACGGCAGCGGCGATGGCGACGAGATTCAGCCGGAGAACCAGGCTTGCCAGTCCTGCGATATCGCCAGCGGCGCCTGGGACGCACGCCATGTGGTCAATGGCAATGCCGTCTATCAACTTCCGTTTGGCCTGGGCAAGCCAATGCTGAACCAGCGCGGGATTGCGAGTGCCACTGCGGGCAATTGGGAGCTGACCACGAGCGCCGTGGCTCGCACCGGTTTCCCGGTGAATGTGGTAACGCAGCTCGACGGGCCGGACGGCAATCAGGCAGGTACACAGCGCCCCCTGCTGACCGGTCAACCGCTGACTCCACCTGGAGGCAAAACGGTTGCGGAGTGGTTCAACCCGGCCGCATTTGAAATCCCGGCCCTGAATTCGAACGGCGATGCGAGCGTATTCGGTACCGCACCGCGCGACATGGTCCGGGGGCCAGGTACCTGGCAGGTCGATATGGGCGCCGGCAAGACGTTTACCTTTACGGAACGCATGCAGCTGGAATTCCGCTCGGAGTTCTACAACATTTTCAATCACCCGCAGTTGGGTCAGCCAATAGCAACGTGCGAAGGTACCGGCTCAACCTCAGGTCCCACGCCCTGTGAGTCGGGGGCGGGGCTCGGCCAGATCACCAATCCGATAAACCTGAATACGGCCATCGTATCGCCAATCACCCCGGTGGGATCGGGAACACCGCGCGAGATACAGTTCGCGCTGCGGCTCGATTTCTGACCGGCGTCAACCAGTGCGCGGAGCGGCAGCCTTGGCTGCTCCGCTTATCAAGAGGTAGCAACACATGAAAGAGATTGCAACGTCCGCTCATTGGGATGTGCGCTTCCGGCCAGGCATCTTCTTTCTGCTGTTGCTTTGCATCATGACCGCGGCCGCGCGGCCACAGGCGCGGCCGGATTTCTCGGGCATTTGGAAGCAGGACAATGATCGCTGCGAGCCGAAGCGCAGCGGTGATGTGACCCTGCGGATTGAACACAACGATCCGGAACTTACGGTCGAGACTTCAATCTCGCATGGCTCGCAGAATTCTCGCCACGCGCTGCAGAAGTATGCGACCGATGGAAAAGTCTCCGTATCGACAGGAGCCGACGGCGACGAGTTTCACACATCCATTGTTTGGAGCGGGGAGAGTCTGGCCTTCTCGATTGAAGAACACGAAGATGGCCGCATCATTCTCTCTAAAGAGACATGGACCCTGATTGAGAATGGCGCAGTGCTTAAAAGAGTGCGGGAGCCCCGAAATGCGTCTCCGGATGGGACCGGGAGACAGACACTCATCTATCTGCGGGAAGCACCGGAAACCTGAATCAAACGGGCCGGAGCCTGAACAGTCCCATGGATTGCTCTCCTGGACGTCCGAACAGAGTTTCGAGGCTGACTAGTCATGAGAATCCTGATTATCGAAGACGAATTGAAGACCGCCAAGTTCCTGAAGAGGGGACTAAGCGAAGCCGGTTACGTGGTCGACGTTGCAGCCGACGGCCTGGAGGGCCTGCACCTGGCCGTGGAACTCGATTTCGACCTCATCGTTCTGGATGTTATGCTTCCCGCTCTGGAGGGATGGCAGGTGCTGGCGCGCCTGCGCGAGGTGGGCCGGAAAGCGCTGGTGCTGATGCTCACAGCTCGCGACGCCGTGCACGAGCGCGTCCGTGGGTTCGAGTTGGGAGCCGACGACTATCTGGTAAAACCGTTCGCATTCTCCGAACTCCTTGCCCGAGTGCGCTCGCTGTTGCGCCGCTCGACGCCGCGTCCGCAGGAGGCCCTGCGCATGGCAGACCTGGAGATCGATCTGCTGCGCCACCGCGCGACGCGTGCCGGCCTCAAGCTCGACCTCACATCGAAGGAGTTCCTGTTGCTGACCCTGCTGGCGCGGCGCGCCGGCGAAGTGCTGTCGCGCACGCTGATCGCCGAGTCGGTCTGGGATATGAACTTCGACAGCGATACAAACGTCGTGGATGTGAATGTGCGCAGGTTACGCAGCAAGGTGGACGACCCCTTCCCCATAAAGCTGATTCACACGGTGCGCGGCGCCGGCTATGTCTTTGAAGCTGAATCGTAGCGCAGCGGGCGTGCCGCGCCTGCGCCGGACTCTGGCATTCCGGCTGTCGGCTGCGTACTCGTTGGCAGGTCTGTTGCTCGTGTTGCTGGCCACGGCCAGTCTCTACGTCGTTCTACGGTCGGAACTGGACCGAAGCACAGAGTTGTTCCTTGCCGACAAGCTTAACGTGCTGCGCACCATGCTGCGGGATCGGCCTGACGACGAGGATGGGCTGCGCGAAGAGATTGAGCTGGAGTCTGCGGCCCGCCGGTACCAGCAGTTCTACATTCGCCTCTTCGACGAACGTGGCGTGCCGATCATGACCACCCCCGGCATGGCCGAACGGCTGGATCTTGCGGAGCTCGCGAGCCGAACCCGCGGCCGCTCCGAGCGTTCCATGGCGATGACGGGCAGACATGGGCAGCCATTCAGAGTCACGAGCGCTTCGGTTGCCGTCGGCATTCCGCCGACTCACAGCGACACGGTTCAAATCGCCATCGACGTTTCGCAGGAAGAGGCGCTGCTGGCGCGCTACCGGATGTGGTTCTGGGGCATTCTGCTGTCGACGTCGATTCTCTTCCCGCTGGTGGGATACCGGATTGCGCGGCACGGCATTCAACCCGTCGAAGAGATCGCCGCAACCGCGCGGAGAATTACGTCGACGAATCTGCGCGAACGAATCCGGGCGGAAGGCTATCCGTCGGAACTTGCGTCGCTGGCCGGGACGTTTAATGAGATGCTCGACCGCCTCGAAGAATCCTTCGAGCGGATTTCGAGATTCTCAGGAGACATCGCGCACGATTTGCGCACGCCGGTCAACAATATCCGCGGAGAAGCCGAAGTGGCTCTTGCCCGTGCGCGGACGGTCGACGAGTACCGCGACGTGCTGGAGTCTTCACTGGAAGAAGCAGTCCGGCTTTCCGATCTGATCGGCGATCTCCTGTTTTTGGCGCGCGCGGAGAGCCCCTTAACCGAGTTGCATCGCGAAAACGTGAACATCGGGGATTTGCTGACCACCGTTCGGGACTACTACGAAGCCTCTGCGACCGACGCAGGAATATCGCTTGTAGTGAACGATGGGGCCGGGTCGCTCAACGCGGAACTGGATCGCTCACTGATGCTGCGGGCGGTGAGCAACCTGGTCTCGAACGCCATTGCACATACGCCGCCGGGTGAAACCGTGACGCTGGCGGCCACGAATAGCGATGCGGCGATTCGCATCGAGGTCTCCGACACCGGCGTCGGCATTCCCGCCGAAGCACTGCCCAGAGTATTCGATCGCTTCTTCCGCGTCGATCCATCACGATCCAAGACATCGGGTAGCACAGGGTTGGGCCTGGCTATCGTTCAGAGCATTATGAGTCTTCACGGCGGGAGCGCGGAGATCACCAGCCAGCTCGGCCGTGGAACTCACGTCACGCTACGCATGCCCGCCCTCGCAATGCGATGACAAGACGAAAATCATCGCGTCATGCTGGAGTCAGTTGCTTGTTTTTTCGGATATAAGTGCTCGTGGCCGTGGCTTACGGCCGTAGACGGAAGTGGTAACGCGCGGGGCCATATGGCTGCGAATTGTTAATGCCCCTCGACTGAGCTCAATTGTTGGGAGTGCCCACCCCAGGAAGGTTTCCGTTCGGAGATCCTTGCCTTGGGTTCGGAGTGCTCCCAGAGCCGCCGGATTGATCTCCTGTCCCAGTTCCAAGACCGTTCGCATTCGTTCCCAAGCCAGAAGCTCCACCAATCCCCCCAAGCGCATTCATCTGCTCCATGATTGGGTCGTAGGTGAATTCCCATTCGTTGTAATGGTCTTTTTTCTTATATATAAGGATGGACTGCTTGGGGCTGGCCGGCGAAAAGCCGCAAATACCTGCCCCGCCGAAGGCTTGGCCGCTCGGCGCTCCCGCCGTCCCAGTCGTGCCTGCAACCGGGTTACCGTTGGCATCGGTCCCGGTCGTTCCCGTTGCCGCCGTCCCCGTGCCTCCATTGGACGAGTCCGTGGCCCCATTCGAAGTGTCTGTCCCCACTTGCCCTACTGTTGTCGATTGGGTAGCAGTCGTGGTGGATTGTTGGCTGTTGAAGATCGACCCCAAGGACCCAGCCTGCCCCGAGTTCCCGAACTGTCCGGCTGATCCCTGCAATCCGTTGGCGCCGCCGGGGCCAATGCCGGCAAGTGTAGACGCCATCAACGGCTGCCCAAAGAATCCCATGGCGATTGGAGCTTTGTTTTGTCCATACATGATTGGCTTCCAATCATCTTTGCCGGTCAACGGATCGAGATAGCGCTTGCGGAGGAAGCGAATCTCGTTGGTTTTGACCAAAGCATCGATGCTTGGCGGGAAGGCATGAAACTTGCGGTAATAAAGTTGGATAGCGCGGATGTATTGCTTGCCCCGATGCATGGTCTCAAGATCACGGTCGCGCTGAATGGACCTTGTCATCTTCGGCACGGCAACAGCCATCCACAGAGTGAGAATTGCCATCAAGAAAATGACCACAAGTAGTGTGTAGCCGTCTTCTGAGGGTCGCGCGTGTGCGGGCCTTGCGAACCGTATCGATGTTAACTGGATCATCGACTCACATCCTGAATCTTACTTGTCTCGAATCACACTCACAATTGTTTAGCGAGGCCGCGAATAGTCATCCACTCAATTGGCCCACAAATTCATTCACTACTGGTATCTTCGGCTGAGTTCGGTCAGATCGACTCCCGAAAGAAAATTGCGGGATGCAGCCAGTAGTTCCTGATACGCTTCAGCCTGGGGCGCTCTCTTTGTCGCCAGACTTGCAGGGTTAGCACGAGACTCAACGGAACAATCAACATCCCGATAGATCGTAGGGGATCGCTAGTCCAGATATTCCAAAGGCCAATCCACTGCGGAGACAACCCGAGCGAGCCGGCGACAATAAGCACAGAGACGCAAATCCAAAAGAGACGAGTGGAGCCTGCATGCTTTTTCGCGGCAATCTCTGTACCAGGATTCATGGCAGCAGGAATCGACGCGGCGGAAGCCGGAATGCTGATTGATGCAGAGTTTGGACTGCTGTTTGCACTCATAGCGACACTCAACCGGCCCTGGCGCGAAGGAGTGGAGATGGAAACCGCGCTGTTGAGCTCAGTCTAAACTAATGACGCAAAAGCGCTTTTGACCATTCGCGGGTACAGGCAAAAATTAATTGAATATTCGCGCCGGGCCGTGGTTTCCCGATTGTGTGTGTGAGTTATCTCAATTGTTTTCATAGCTTAAGCACTGCGCTCGGCGGCTTTATCAAATTGGGGGTTCAACCGAGGCCGACAGTAGCCCGAAACTCGAAGTCCGTTAAGTGTGGGGCGCCAGCTCCCGGTAAATGCCGATCAGTTTTGCGTAGTTCTGTTCGGCAGAGTATTGAGTGTCGAATCTGCTCCGCGCTGCCTGCCGCATCTTAGTCAGCTCGGCCGAGCCATCTACAAACCGTGCCAGCGTGCCACTCAGAGCAGCGGCGTCGCCGGGCGGGAAGAGAAACCCGGAAACCCCATCGTCTACGATCTCCGGCAATCCGCCAATCCGTGAGCAAGCGATGGGCAATCCCGCCGCGTACGCTTCCGCCAAGACCATGGGAAATCCTTCGTACCAAATCGAGGGAAGAACCAGAACCGTTGCGGTCTGCATTAACTTCTGCACCTGGTCATGTGGCAGACGTCCAAGCGGAACCAACCGGCTCCCGATCTTCCCGGCTGCCTCCTTGACCGCTTCCAGTAATGGTCCATCTCCGGCCAGATGAATCGGCATCGGCAAAAGCCCTTTCGCGTCGGCTTCAATGAGCGTTTCCACTCCCTTTTCCTCCGAAAGGCGTCCCGCACAGAGTGCAAAACCGCCGCCACCACTTCCCTCCCCTGAATCCCATGCGAAGTTTGGCTTGACTCGAATTTGGCCGGGAGGTATGCGATATCCGCTCATCTTTTCCGCGGCGAATCCGGTGAGGGCGATATAGCGGTCAACTCGATGCATCCACGTGCCCAAAACCTCATGGAGTGCCATGCTGGCGCCAACAATTGCACTTTGCGCGCGGCTCTCGCGGTAGCAGGCGTGCTGTACTCCGGGCACAAACGAGTGCCGCAGGGCGCACTCTTCGCAGACGTGACCGTCACGAAAGAATTGAGCGTTGGCGCAAAGCAGACGGTAGTTGTGAAGCGTCATTACAACTGGAATCTTCTTCTCTTTTGCGGCAAAAAACACAGCCGGTGATAGCGAGAAAAGGAAGTTGTGCACATGAACGATGTCGGGGTGAAAGCCGTCGATCGCCGCCTTGATGGCGCGCGCTGAGCCGAAAGAATAGAAGGCCCCACGTACAGCTTTGAACTTCCGACCAACTCCGAGAATACTTTCGTTGTCCATGCCCAGGAATTTCACTTCGTGGCCATGCTCGGCCAGCAGTCTGGCTTCATTCGCAGCAACAACGTCCTCGCCGCCTTGAAGCTGATACCGGTTGTGTGCAATCAGGATGCGCATTTTTTCTCGAGCGCCACCGCGGGTTCGTTCGGATGTTTACGGTTCCAGAGCGCGCGAATCGCATCAGCCATCCTGGCGGCGACAGTTTCCGGTGTAATCGCTGCGATCGACGTCTGCGCGTTGTTGGACATTTCTTTCAACATCTCGCCATCTGCAGTAAATGCGCGATCGAGGGCCTGGTATGTATCGCGCGAATCGGCAGGATCGAATACCCAGCCGTTCTTGCCTTCTAAAATCAACTCCTCCACGGCCTGACTATGGACGCTTCCCAGCACCGGAAGGCCGGCGCACAGCGCCTCATTCACTACGGCTCCCCATTCATCTCCCAATGTCGGGAACACAAAGGTCGAAGCATCGCGATAGAAGTCGGGCAGGCTTGCCGGGGCAACATTTCCCTTTATCTCGAGATTCGGATTTGCCGGCAGTTCCATCCGCTCGATCCTGTTCTTTAAAACGCTCTTTCTCTGATTGAAAACAAAAGGAAAACCAGGAATCCAATATCAGAGGCATGCTCGATTGCTCTCGTCGACTCCTGGTGGCCTGCCACCTGTTTCCCGCGCGCACTAACGTATATTGAAGCTGTAAACCACGCTGTAAGAAAACATCGGATACACGGTTATCTTGCCCAGATCTCTGCGCCACTTCGCGAGCTGGGCCTGCAATGAGGATTTGAATTGATTCGCAACGGGATTCGTTGAAACGCTGATATTGCTGCAATCCGTCTGTGCCTCATCTATGCAAACCCAGCCGCTCGTTGTCACGTTTGCCGTAGGCGCACCCATGAACACAACTCCGAACTCCGATGGAAACGACCAATGGCGATCGGAGCGCGGTACGAACCTTCCGAATCCCCCTGCAGCCGTGAACGCAATAGGCCGAGGATGTAGTCCCAGAACGCCTGAACCGGTAAGCGGCCTTGCGCCGGTGGCAGCGTTAGTGTAGGCGGAGTAAAACTTCTGTCCATTGAGTGTGAAACTGTTTCCGCCCTCGACCAGCGTGCTCGCTGAAAACTGGTTACCGTTGTAAAACATCACGCCGGGACTCAGTCTCCACACGCTGTTAAACGGGTACCAGTCAAGCGACCCGGCCATGGAATCAAGGTGCACTTTCGCCGTGCCACGAAAACCCTCGATATCGAATTGCGTGCTCGTGTAGTTAAAGAAGTTCCCCATCAGGCGTGCATCGAAATAATCCGAAAGAACGGTGGTTCCATTAATCCCGATTCCCAGCGGCGAAACGTTGGCACCAATGCCAATTCGCGAAAACGGTGCCTGGTGCGAAGTTCCGGACGGAGCTACATCCCATCTTTCTTTCCCATCGCCACCACCCTCACGCGCCGGCGCCGCGGATGGCTCCGCTGAGGCGAAACCCGCGAATCTTTGTGCCGGCGCGCAAGGTTCACCCGATGTCCTTGAACTGTCGGCGCAGGTCTGGCCTAACACGCCTCCGCTCCCCGCTACCAGGCACAAAACCAGAACATTAACAATTGGAACAAACCGATCCCATCTGCTCACGATATCTCCTTTCAGAGAAAAGTCCGAGAACTGGCCGATACTGTTCAGAATGCGTGAACCGTATCAACGCTAAGTAAACGTGAGGAGGAATCTCGCTTGGCGCGATGAGGAAGACTTCTCCGACTGCTTGATACATTGGTAAAACAAGATTTAACTTCAGTTTAATATCAAAACCCAGCATCTTCCCCGGCTGAAGACTACACAGAATTCGCCGTCCCACATGGACACCCCGGTCTGCGCGCAGTTAGATCAAAGGTCAAGCTGTCCTGGGCCGGCCAGCTAATCATTGAAAGCCATAGGAGTACGTATGAGCAGATTTCAACAAGGAAGTCTCTTTAAGTTGAAGTGCAAAAGTCGTCTAGGCGTTTGGGGTTTCAGGTGGTATTTTGCCCGCAAATAGCGCCCAGTAGGCCGTCTTGGCGGCTATGCCGGCGACTGCTCGAGTTGCGGACGTCTCTCCAGGCGTTGCACTGAAGCTGGATCGATGAATGCTGAAATCCACTATTGGCCGACGCCGAATAGCCCCAATTGAACCGGTCCGAGTCTTTTTGGCGAGCTTGCGGTTGCACCGCTGATGGTTTCAAAGCGCTGACTCGTCGTCGGAATGCCGTGTCTCTCGATGAGGTAATCCGTGCCGGCGAGTGCTTTGATGTGAAGAATAGACCCGGTCGCGCCATCCACAACTTTTGTTCCGGTCTTACCTGCGATGACATCGATCTGCTGATCCGGCCACGGATTGCGAATCTCGAGTTGTTGCGCGATTCCTGACTCAATGACAACAGTCGTCGGGACGCCGTCCCTCACCTGGACGTCGACTTTTGTCTTGCCACGTACCCAGACACTGCCGTCGATGTCCCAGCCTGTCGGAATCGCAGGCGCGATGCGGATTAATCCGTCATAATCCTGCACCAGAGCTTCCTGTAGTGCGTCGGCCGCTACGCCGCTCTGTTCGACGTAGAATTCCAATTCTCTTGAATTCAAAACGGTTGCGGTCAGAGTTCCGGCATCTGGTCCACTGCGGCCACAGCCTGTGAAGCCATTCACGCACCTAGCGGAGTTTTCGGTGCTTCTGAACAAGGCCGCCCGTACCTCGTTACCCATTCCCAAGCGCGCTGCCTGAATCGGATCGAAGCTCCAGCCGCCTCCTCGAGATGAGGGACGATGCTCGTAAGTGCGCTTAGCAAGAGCGAACAATGGTGAGGAATCTCCGATCACACTGTATGGCCAGACTGGCTCCAATCCGATGTTTTCTTCATTATGGTTGGGTGCGCCCGGCAGATAGGACTCCGCGATCATATCCAACCCATCTGCGTCCGCTGAAGGTGGCATCAAGGTGAATGGAGGGGTTAGCTGGGTGCGAGGGAATGGAGGAATTTTCGGTATCGCCGCCTTCAGTTCCTCTGCGAGACCTGCATCCTTGTTCACCAGATTCGCCGCCTCGATGGCTACTGGATAGAGAGCCAATGCCGCAGCGATGTCGGTGGTCGGGTCAACCACATCCCACTGCGTCTCGTGCGCGTTGGACGGGCTCGTATGAAGAAGCCCGTCCGGCCCCAGCTTTTGAGAGGAGAGGAGAAAGCGGGCGGAGGCGGCGATTACCGGATAATTGTCGAAAAGGAACTTGAGGTCGTTTGTGGCCAGATATTGATCCCACACCCATAGCGACACCTCCGCTCCAGTAGTGAGAGTGCGTGCATTGAAATAGGGCGTGAAGGAAAGATCGCAATCGCGGCCGATTTTTCCAGGAACGTTGAATCCGGGCCAACTGGATTCGTATTCGATACCCTGCCCGTTGAAGCGCATGGTCTCAGCAATGCAGGCTCCAGGACGGTCCATATAGGTCTTGGTCCAACTCTCGATAGCCGGAAGGTTTTCACGGTAGAGATTGAAAAACGGCTCATTTAGTTCCGTTACCCCGGCGCCGATATTGGCTGCCACCTGCATGCGCAAGTTCCAATGCCAGAACGCCGACGGGTCCCAATGGTGCGCATCCCGCGCGGACGAAAGCATGTCCGCGACACCCGCTTGCGAGCCCGGATATTCGTCGCCCCTTTCGGCCGCCGCGGCAAAGAGATAGATATTACGGAGATTCTCCATGTACTCTCCGGATCCATCCTTCGACGTGATTTTTATAACTGCAGCTTTACTCCAGTAATTGTGCCACCACGCTTTGTTGGCTGCTTCCGATCCCGCAGCAAGAGCACGCTGGACGGCGGCTTCTGCATCTAGTCTGCCTTCATAGTGAGGCGCCGCGACAATGATCCGGAAATGACCGTCTTCATATGGCATGAAGGAAACCCTGACGGTCAGAGGATCTGTCACGGCAACCGAAACACCGCGCCCGTCTGCCGTAATCCCGGCCAGTGAGCCGAACGTCCGGCCTGATGCTCCCGGATGCTGGTCGTCGATCCAGGACTGCGAGAGCAATCCCACCTGGCCACTTACGGTTGCCTGAGGCATGCGAGGCGCCCAAAGCCTTAACAACGCGGTCTGTGGTTCCCCTGGAGGTGCACCCGATACGTTGATGATCAAAGTGTCGCAATCTGGTTGTACATAGGCGGCCGCTGTCATTCCTCCGCCTCGCTCCCGAAATTCTCCATCGTATAGGTCGAGCTGTCCCGAATAGTCCTTCGCCTGGGTCAGTGCGGCGAGCCCCGGGATCACGACCTCTCCTGGCGACAAACGATCCGGCAGAGTGTCGGCCCTGTTGAGCTGCGCTGTAAGTCCGTTGTCAGACCAGACGGCAACACCGAGCCGTCCATTACCCAAAGGCATGGCCTGCGCCGCCAGAAGATTCGGTTGACCCAGAACAATGGAGGATCGGCCCAGGACTCCGGCAATGTCGACCTGGAAACTGTGCTCATGCCATGCGGTTGTTGAACCGGATTCCGCAGATTGGGCCACAACTTCTGCCGTAAGCGGAATACAAAGCATGGCAAGATACAAAATGTTGCTGATCAGGGTATTCATCGTCGCCCTTCTGGCGGCTCCTCGGAGGCTGCCTGATTTCGTGTTCCGCTTGAGCGTTAGTGCATCTCGGTTTGAAAACCCCAGTCTCCCTGCACCAATCGCAAGGTTTGCCTTCGACAGGTTTCCAAGCGCCGAGAAAATCCATGCCGCATTCGAATAAGGGATTGGGAGCCATGCTCCGCAGCCTTTGGCACCAAGTGTTCGTTGTTAGAGCCTATAAAACACTAGAGCGTGTTTCATAAATGGCTGTTAAGGCCCAACATTCATCCCGCAGGGGTTAAAACCCCTCATTTTTCATGCTATTTTCGGCACGACTGAAGTCGTGCCCTGACACAAAACAGGTTTATGAAACACGCTGTAGTCATCTTTTTCGTGTTCGGCGAGTACAACGGTGAGCATCGCGAACTAACATATCGTGACTTCTTGTTATTGAGCCAAAACCATCTGGGAAGGCGGAGCATCTTCCGGAGCGCTGCCCCACTTGATGTTTGGCGCGTCGCCCATCTCCAAAACCAATGTGCCGCCATTTGCAATTGCCGCGTGCGCAAACCACGCACGCGTCAACGGCTTGCCATTGAGCTGAGCCGACTGAATGTACTTGTTTCGACTCGAAACGTGGTTGGCAAGAATGGTGAATTGCTTTCCATGATCCAGGCGAATAATACTTTTTGCGAAAATGGGACTTCCAATCTCATAGATGGGATTACCTGGACATACTGGGTAAAAGCCCAAAGCGCTGAGAACGTACCATGAAGAAGTTTCTCCGCCGTCGTCGTCTCCGGGCACACCCAGTGGGCCGTCTCCATACCAGACATCCATTAGTTGTCTTACGCGCCTCTGGGTCTTCCACGGTTGTCCGGAAAAGTCGTAAAGATATGGGATATGAAAGCTCGGTTCGTTGCCTTGAGCGTACTGACTAACAAGTCCTGTTGCATCCGGGAATTGGTCGAGAAAATGGAATTTTGAAGTTCCATACTGTTCGACAAATAATCGATCAAGCTTGGCATTGAAGGCATCAAGTCCACCCAGGAGCTGAACGAGTCCGGCCACGTCGTGCTGAACACCGAATGTATATAGCCAGGAATTGACTTCGGTAAAGTAGTCTCGTCCTCCTTGCCCGCCTCCCAATTTTGGGTCGAAATGTTGAACCCACTTCCCATCGGCATCCTTCGGAGCCATGAAGCCTATCTCCGCGTTGAAGACGTTCCGATAGGTAAACATACAGATCGGATTGAATGCGAGTGATTGACCGTCTATAACCCACCGCAGTTCGATCCGCGGACGCGATGAGCGGCGGGGTGGTGTTTCATGAGCACACTGGCGCCTGCTGCGGCTGAACAAGGACTGCGGAGAAACAGGCGACCGCGACCCATACCAATGGCGAAACTAGCGCACGCACCTGATTCCACCTCGCATCTCGAATTGAATTCACTCTCGCGGACTTCTGCTGGTGCGAGATCGCGGACCTCGTATTTTCGGCTCTGTCCGTCCATCGCATCGCTGTAGCGCGCAATTCCGCAAACCAAGGCGTAAAACTTGCACATTCATAGACAATCGGTTGTTCAAAAGCAATGCCGATTCTATGCCCAGCTCTTAAGAAGCGTCAAACAGTGTTCGCCAGCGTAGCCGACGGCGTCGGGGTCGTGCTAGTATGGCGGGCTATGAAAGAAACGCAAGATCTTCAATGGAACCGCCGCCAGGTTTTGGTCGCAGCCACGAGCTTGGCGCTTTCCACTCGTTTGTCCTTCGCCGCCGCGAGCGCCGACGCGCAATGCCTGATATTCGACTTCGAGGGTAAGCCGCTATCCGCCGATGCAATGAAGCGCTTCCATCTTTGCGATCTGAAGATGCGTCCGTTTACACTGGAGCCCAAAATTGCGACAGGTGAAATTCAATTTACGCCACCCGCCAATCGTCCCTTCCGCATCGCCCTGCCTCTCAAGGTCCCGACATTCGGCGAAGTGTTTGTCTACGCCGATAACCAGGGAGCGGGATACACGCCGCAATCGCTTGGCAAGGCAAGTCCACTGGTGTTGAACTACGCATTTGCCGCCGACCGCATGGCGACGGTCCGTAAGCTGGCCGCCGAGTGCGCGACGCAGAACGTCGATATCTCGCCGGATCTGCAACGCCGCATCGACGCTGCCGGTGTCTCGTTGAAACGCGCCGAAGCGGCCAAGGGCGATCAGGCCGCCCTGGTACGGCACTCGAATGAGTCGCTGCGCGACTCGCTGTGGGCGGGCGATCTGTTGTGCTTTGCCCGTGCGCAGGCGCGCATCGTGCGGAACGGAGCGCGTCCCGGATTCCTGTTCGGGTGCAATGGCTTCACGATGGACAATCCGGATTTCCGGAGGACCTTCGCGGCGTTGTTCAACTACACCACGATGCCGATCTATCGGGGCTGGGTTGAGCCGGTCAAGGGCCACCCGGACTACAGCCATCTGGACCATCTGCTGGATTCGCTCGCGGGCACTCAGATTCTGCCCAAGATCCATCCGCTGATCTGGCTGCAGACCGAGGCGACGCCGGAGTGGGAGAAGAACCTTTCCTACGACGAGACAAAGAAGATCGCCATCTCGCGCGTGCGCGAAAGCGTGGGGCATTTCCGGCTTCGAGGCCATATCTACGACGTTGTGAACGAGGCTCATGTGCAGCCGGAAGCCAACACCGGAATGGCCGGCTTTACGCGCGAGCAGAATGTGGATCTGACGGTGTCGGCCCTCAACGCCGCGCGTGAAATCGACCAAACCTGCTTCCGCGTAATCAATGTGACGGGAACCTGGGCGGACTACTACATGGCCCACCATCCACTGATCGGGCAGCAAAGTCCGTACGACTACTTCGCGATGATGCGCGACGCCAAAGCCGACTACGAGACCATCGGCCTGCAGTATTACCACTCGGGCCGTTGCCTGGTGGAGTGCGAACGGGACATCGAGACGTTTGAGGACTTCGGCAAGCCGATCCATATTACGGAGATGGGTTTCCCCTCTTCGCCCAAGCTTGATCCCGATTTGAGTTTCGGCGGCGGCGGCCCGTACTGGGGCGGCGGTCCAGGCGGCGCCAACATGGTGTGGCACGGCGACACGTTTACTGAAGATACGCAGGCCGAGTGGGCCGAACAGTTCTACACGGTGGCGTACAGCAATCCTCGGATCCGGGCCATCTCGTGGTGGGATCTGCAGGACTCGAAAAGTGTGGCGATCAGTTATGGCTCCCTGGTTCGACGGGACGGCACACCGAAGGAAAGTTACAAACAGCTCCAGGCTCTCCTCGCCAAATGGCGTGAAGCCTAAGCCGGCCAGGCGGCCCATCTTTCTCTTTTGAGATTCGCGCGCCGAAACAGCCGGAGACCACAATGGGTCGCTATTTTCCAGCGCCCACTTGATCCACTGTGTCTTGTCCGGTGGCGACACGCATGTCGTGGATGACCCTCTCTAGCTTCTCGCGCATCTGCTTGTAGCGCAAGTAGAGCTCCGCCTGCTGCTTCGCCTCGTCCATCTTGCCCTGCTGCCGGTAGAGCGTGCTGAGGCGGAAGTGGGCCACATAGTTGGCGGGATCGATCTCAATGGCTCGCTCCAGCAACTTCCGTGCTTCGTCGTTCTTATCCATCTGGATCAGCACCTTGGCAAGCTCCGTGCAGGCGTCGCTGTCATTCGGGTCCAGTTGGAGAGCGCTCGAATCGTCCGTATAGGCAGCCTTCAGATCGCCGTGCCGCGCCGCGAGCACGCCCATCGCAAGTTCTGCCTTCTCGTCCCTTGGATTTGCCTCCAGAGCCGCCTGAAACTCTGACGCAGCGGAGGACTGCACCGTGTCATCCTGCGAGTGGAAGAGCAGATCGCCAAGCTCCGTGTGCACTCCGGGAAGCCGGGGATTGATCCGGATGGCTTCGCGGTAGACGGTGATCGCCTGCTCGGTGTCTCCCTCCTTGGCCAGTTCCCTGGCCATCGCCTGGTGGATCTCGGCGCTGTCTGGATCGGCCATGGCCATGGTCAGGATTGCGCGGTTAGCCAGGTCAGAGTGAATTCGGTAGGAAAGATAGAGGAGCCTGGCGTCGGAAGGCTTCGAGGCCAGAAGATTCGAGACGATGTCCGCAGCTTTCTCAAGATCGCCGGCGTTCGAGTCGAGTTCTGCCAGGATCTCGCCCGCGTCACCTCGCACTTTCTCGTCCGCGAGATGCGGGAATGCGGCCTCCAGGTCGTCGCGGCTCGCCTGCATTTCTCCGGTGTGGTCCTCCGCCATCCCGAGCAGCGCCCGGATCTTCCAGAGATCGGGCTGGGCCTGCACGGCCACGCGCAACTCGGGTACTGCCCCGGCATAGTCGCCGTGGAAATAGAACAGTACTCCCAGGTTGGCGTGCGCTTCTACATTGGCGGGGTCGAGCGCAACCACCTGCTTCAGCTCTGTGATCGCCAGGTCGGTCTTCTGCTCCGCCAAATAGCGCTTCGCCAGGTTGAGATGGTCTTGTGCGGTCTGCGCCCCTGCTCCCGCCGGGGTCTGCCCGCCCGCCGCGGCGAGCACCAGAACGGCGAGCGACATGAGCAAAAGGAGTCTTCCCCACATGGCAGCCACATCATACATTGCGGGACAATCCTCCTGGAAACGCGGCCGCGCCGGCTCTACATCTCATGCGGGGTGTCAACCAGCGCGCGAGCGGACCGACCTCCGCTACTACAGGTGCAAACGATGAAATAACCGCCACAAGTGTTTCGAGGGCGGCATCGTGGACGGTCGCGATCAACCTACGGACGCCGCCATTCGTCTTCTCCGCGTTCTACTCCCAGTAGTGAGAACCGCCATCCCGGGCTCTATGTCGACTTAGTCGAGCTTCATCCGGCGCAAACTCTGATCGAGGCTGGCCAGCAGAGAGGCCAGCACTCGGCCGATCCGGTGGAAGGCCGTAGTTATTTGCGAAATCAAAGTGCATGATGCCGAGATCGAAGGCTCGCAGGATCATAGCGCGGCTGTTGGTCGACGTGTGGCCCGATCTATACCAAAACCGGTTCCATTTCTATCGAATCTCTCCACCCCTACTGACACGTCAAACCCGACCAATCCAATTGCACTTTGGCAACTATACAAATGCCCGCAGAATGCAAGCACCGCACACCATGAATTCTAAACGGTGAAACGCAGAATCAGGACCACTGCAAGGTGTAAACGGAGTCGGCGGCCAGATCGAGATCCAGAGCGTTCGCCCCGACCACGAGCTGGGTCCGCGTCTGCTGGCCGGTATTCGCCAGCACCACGACAAAGCTTCCGTCTGGATTGCGGAAACCCACGTGCGACACGTTGCTCTTCGAGGTCTGTGCCGCGCTGTCGCCCATGCCGTCGGTCTGAAACACCTTGGCTCCCCGCCGCACATGTTTGGTATAGTGCGCGAAGGTCCAGAAGCGGCCGCTGCGTTCCACCTTATGGGTGTCATTCCACACAGTAAGGACGCCGCGACCCACAGTCGGCCATCTCTCGATGTGGTCCTCCGGATCGTAATGGCCGATGTAGGGAGTTCCCTTCTCGTCGAGCGCCAGATTCCAGACCGTAATTGACTTGGCCCAGTTTCTCATCACGTTGTTAGCCCACTCGCCCCATACCGCCCAGTTCGACATCGGGTCCTGACGAGGTGTGTCCAGTTCGTGTAACGGTCCGCCTTCGGTGAAGTAGGCGTTCTTCTCTGGAAATGCGTTGTGCACCTGGGTCATCCCTGTGGGATCGCCCGCATAGCCGTGCCATGCGACGCCATCCACATAGTCGTAGAGCTGCGGATCGCTCAGTTCGCCGATGGCGCGTCCCCAGAGGTTGAAGTTATGATCCAGAACCCAGATCTTAGTCGAGCTTCCCGACTTGCGGAGCAGCGGGCCGAGGTAGCGGCGCACAAAGAGAATCTCATCTTCCTGCGACCACTGGCAGGCCGGATACCGACCGTCTACAGTGGTGTCAACCTCGTTCTGGACCGTGATGGCGTTCATTTCCACGCCTTCCGCGTTGTAGGCATCGAGAAACATCTTGATATAGCGCGAATACGGTTCCAGGGTGCTCTTTCGGATGGTCCCGCCGAGCATCGAGTGATTGAACTTCATCCATCCCGGAGGGCTCCAGGGCGAGGAGAAGAGAAACAGATCGGGGTTCAGCTTGCGCGCCTCTTTCAGGATCGGAAGGATGTACGCCTTGTCGTGGTCGATCGAAAACTTCTTGAGATCCGGATCGGGCTCGTCACTCTCGTCGAAGCTATACACAGACCGCGAGTAGTCGCTGGAACCGGTGCAGGTTCTGCACACGTTAAAAGCCATCTGATCGGGAGCGAAAAGCTCGTGCATCAACTCAGCCCGCTGGCCGTCGGGCAGCTGACTCAGCATCCAGCAGGACGCGTCGGTAAACGCGGCGCCGAAACCCAGCACCTCCTGCCGGGTCGCGCCTGGATTCAGCACAATTGCGTCCGCAGCAAGCTGCGATGCGGGTCTCCAACTCAGGGCCGGACCCGATGCGTGACGCCGGTCGCCAAACGTGCTCCAAATCTGCACCGGCCCTGAATCGGCTGCACTCTGCGCGAGCGCCGACAGTCCCTTTGTTCCCGCCAATGCAGCCGCGGTGGCCGATGCTCCCTTCAGAAACCCTCTCCGTGTGCTTTCCATTGTGACTACCGTCCCCTCTCGGTTCTGTTGAAAAATGGCGCTTCTATCTTGCTTGTGTCCCGGCGCAGGCATCCTCTCCGCGCAGCGTGATGTGATCCCCCTGAGATGGTGAGCAAAATGCGAATGTCATAACCTCGGGGTCTTCCATGCGGAGCCAGCCTAACTGGCGCACAGACGAGCGGCCGATTGAGGCCTCGGTTGCGAGGTCTTCTCTTTGCTCCTTTTGGTTAGCGCGATCATGGATTTTCCGGGTGCGCGGGCTTGGCTTACAAGCGTGCAGCCTGTGGAACAACCGGAAGAGAGTCTTGCCGCGTCTGGCGGAATCAGAGGCCGGAAGGCAAAGAGTGCGGCAAGGAGTTTTTCCTTGCCGCACTCTGAATCGATGGATCTTGTTTTGTTTTTACTGTTGGTTGCGGTTTAGAAGGAGAACCGGGCCGAGAGCTGAACCACTCGACCACCGCCGTCGGTTGATGTGATCGCGCTGACACTGCTGGAACTAGTCCCGCCCAGCGCGACGTGACTGAGCTGGCTGTCAGGATCTGCGAAGGCTGGATGGTTGAATACGTTGTTCGCATCCATCCGAATCTGGAATTTGCCTCGCTCCCATCCCGGCATACTGAAACTCTTGGCCAATGAGAAATCGAACCACACCAGATCAGGCCCAACTAGCGAATTTCTTTGGTTGGTGCCGAAGGTATTCGCTGCCGGCGATGTGTACGCTTGCTGATTGAACCACGAGGCGATCGAATGCCCCCCGGAATTCGGATTCCCCGTCAGGTTGGGATACCAAGCCGCCTCACCATTGTTATCGGGTGCCCCCGACCCCGCCAGGTCGCCATCTTGGTTGGGGTCGTCCATAGTCACCGTAAATGGGTTTCCCGACTCGGCAATGTAGTCACCGGATACCTCCCAACCGCCCAGTACCGCATCGCCCAGAGCCGAGCTTAGGTATTGATGTCCCTTTCCGAGCGGCACCCTATAGAGCACCGTCCCCTTGAGGACGTTTGGCCGGTTCAGATTTGACCTCGCATAGTTGGCCGAGGGATTGAACGCGTCCTGATAGTACGCGTCTCCGAACTGTTCCCCCCAGCCGGAATCGTCCATGTCGTCATACAATCGCGACCATGTGTAAGCGGCTTCGAGAGCTACGCCATAGCCCATTGGTTTGTGAAGGATGAATGACCCCGACTCGTAGTTCGAAATGCCATTGTATGAGCCGGTACGCGAGCCGCCTGAACCGACACCGATGCCGGAGAACTGCGGGTACGGCCGTGCCGCCTGGCCCTTGCCGAGATTGGCTGCGGAAAGCTGATTAATATCGGACAAGAACATCATGTTTTCCCAATGGGCGCCGACGTATTGCCCCTCTACCACCATATTTCCGGGCAAACGATATTGCACGCTGCCCATCCACTGCCAGCCGTTCTGAATTGGGAGTTGGTAAGGGGTATAGGGGATTACGCCGCTTCCCTGGGGGCTTGCAGGGGTAATGTAAGAGAGAGGGGTGCGGGCTGCAGCACCTTTAAGAATGGGCAGATTCGACCCACTCCCCGATAGCTGCACCACCGGTGTTGTGGCAGTACCGGACTGACCGCCCACAGCGCCTGAGCCGAAGCCCATAGGTCCGCCCACGGTGTCCTCGCTCCATAGCGAAGCGTATTGTCCCACGCCGCCGCGCAGCACCCACTTATTCGTGGCTTGCCAGGCGAATCCGAGGCGAGGCATCACAATGGTCTTGGTCGCGTTGCTCCCATGCCGTCCGTTCTGGCCGGCGAACCACAGCGAGCCCAACGGGTTGATATCAGGATAGAGGATGGCACTAGCCGGATCGGCAAGGGCCGGGTCAAATCCACCCGCATTGTTGTACTTTTCCCACGATCCGCCATGCGTTTCCGAGCGCACCCCGAGATTGATGGTCAAGTTCGGCCGCAACTTGATATCGTCCTGCGCATAGAACGAAGGATTGTTGGCCCGCATGTAGTGTTTCGGTGTGCTGTTTGTATTCCATGACTGCACATCTCCCAACAGGAAGTCGGCATAGCCAGTTTCCGAGACCAAGGGATTGCTGGTGGTGTACTGGCCAGAGAACCCCAGGGTTGCGCCGTTAATGCCGCCCCACGGGGTCGAGTTATCTTGCTCCATGAGCACCTCGGCGCCAAAGTGCAGGATATTCTTGCCTTTTATCCAAGTGAGCGAATCCGAGGCGACGAAGCTGTTCTGGATGAAAAGCGCCTCCGTGCCGGGTTGAATAGTCGAGTTCCCGCCGGTTCCGTTGATATTGATCGTCGGCAGGACATCCGCGGTAGAGAACTGCAATCCAATCTTGGCCGGGATACCCTTGCCCAAGGACTGCTGAGCAAAGTAATCCGCCTCCCGGTTAAACGAAAAACGCGCTTCGTTGACCAGGGTCGCGCTGACGGTCCACACATCCGAGAGCTGCCCGTTCCCGCCGTCGGACGAATTGTCATTGCAATTGACTGGGCAATTCGGACTGCTGGTAGACACCACGACCGGCGTGTAGCGCTCGATGATCGAAAAGTCGATGCGGTTCTTCGGCGTAATGTTGTAGTCCAATCGCCCAATCTGCTTGGCCAGGTCGCCATTGCCAGGCGCCAGATACGTGTAATTGTTTGACAGTGTGCTGTTTCCGTCCTTGCCGGCAAGGAAGTAATTGCTCTGGATGGCGTTCGCCACCGAATCGAAGTCGGCCGTCGGAATCACCAAATCGTTACTTGCGTTCCCAGGGTCTGCGGTTGAGCACTGAGCAATGTCGGCTGCGGTTCCAGACGTTAACGGCGTGCCGCCATGGGCAGCGTCGAGGGTCAGAGCATTTCCAAAAAGCGCAGGATCGAAACAACCTGCCAACATGGCTGCAGTTGGCTCCGTAGCGGTGCCGAACCCGCTGTTGGGGTTTTTCAACTGTTGATAGTTGTAATAGAAGAACATTTTGTTCTTCACGATCGGCCCGCCGAACGACCCGCCGAAGTAGTTGTAACGCACCTTTGATTTGGCGCCACGGTTAAAGTAGGATCTCGCATCCAGGTCGTCGTTCTGGATGTAATCGTATGCGGAGCCGTGAAATTGTTCGCTCCCGCTCTTGAGGATGACGTTGAAGACCGAACCGCCGCCGCCGTATTGGGAGGGGGCGTCTGTGCCAATCACGTTGAGCTCGGAGACGGATTCGCTTATGCCCTGATCGGTGTTGGCGCTGTGCGGCAGCCAGATCGAGCCGCCGTCGACCAGGTAGCTGGAGAAGTAGGGCATAGTTCCGTTGATGGCCTGATCGAACTGGGGGTCAGAATTATTACCGCCGCCACCGCTCATGTTGCCCGATGTCACGCCGGTAGCGCCGGGAAGCAGCTTCAGGAATTCTGTGTAGCCATTCGACGGATTGGAGTTCGGAAGATTATCCAACTCGACTGTCGACAGAGTGGTTACCACCTCAGCATCCTCCGTCTTAAGCAGAGGCGCTTCGGAGGCATTCACCTCGACCACTTCGGTGGCCTGCCCAACCTTTAATTGGCCATCGACGGTGATGGTTCCCACTTGAAGCGCGACCGGGCCGCGCTTAACTGTGTCGAAGCCCAGCTTGTTGAATGTGAGCGTGTAGTTTCCGGGCAGAATCGAATTGGTGTCGTACAAGCCGTCGTTATTCGTCCTGTACTTAGTGATCACGCCGGTGTCGTTGTTCGTGACGGTGACGCTTACCCCTGGCATCACTGCACCAGAAGGGTCGGTTACAGTGCCGCGAATATCACCTGAGTTTGAATTCTGTGCGAGAACCGAACTCGCCAAACCAAGCGCGAGTCCACATAACGTCAGCATCCAACTTCGCCTGATCATACTCATGCCTCTCATGCCTCCTATAAGCGCTTTTGCGCTCAAAAACGTCGGGGGATAACTAACCCCGGCGGGGAACCGGTAATGTTAGAACTCGTTGACTCAAGTGCTTAAGACCTTGAGACAAACGGTTGTGTTATGTACTTAATCCCCTCAGCCCGAAAACGACGCGATTAGAGCATGCCAAAAGTCGCCCTGTCAAGGCGAAAATTGTATACGATACTCAAAATCGATCTGTCAAACAGCGCAAAATATGGCTCAAGTCAGGCTTCATTTGTGGCTGAGGATTGGCTTCATTCTTTCCAAACGAGGCCGTACAGGAAGGAGCAAGGGCCGACGTCGAAATTCGGCCGAAGCTCGAACTAAGTCCTCCAGTAAATCGCTTCAGGCAGGTAGGAACGGTCCAGAGCTTCTTGCTCTGTATACTGCACTCGGCTCCTCGCGTGCGGCTTTCACGGCTCTCTTCGCCAGCCCAAGAAAAATTGCGACACTTTCTCCGTTTCAGACATGCCGAACAATCGTTTGTTTCAGCTATTGGCCGCCGCCAAGCGCCCGATCAAAAAAGTGCCCCATGATCTGGACGGCCTCGCGGGACTCCGGCAGATTCGGGTTGTACCAGAAGCAATGATTGAGCCCTTCGAAGACCACCAGCTGCGCATTTACTCCCGCGCGCAGAAAAGCGCGGTGCAGAATTGTCGTGTCGCTGAGGAGCATGTCGCGCGTGCTGGTCATGAACAACGTGGGCGGCATACCGTGCAGATCGGCGAAGATTGGAGAGAGAACGGGATTCTTCGGATCGGCCGAGCCCACATACACGGCGAGCCACTGCACCCCCTTCGGCCGGGTGTCCGGAGGCCCGGAGAGGCCGGGTACGCCATAGATATACTGCGAGTCTCCTGTTTTGGTGAAGTCCCCGCCGCCTGAAAAAACTCCCAGCGCTCCGGGAAGCGGCAAGCCTAGCCGCTTGATCTGCACGGCAACCTCGGGTGTCAGAACCGCCCCCGCCGAAGATCCATAGATTGCAATCTTCTCCGGCTTATAGGTCTTGAGCAATTCCTTGTACACCGCGACCGTATCGTCCACCGCGGCGGGAAACGGATGCTCCGGCGCGAGGCGATACAGAACAGCGACCACCTTGGTCTGTGTCAGATTGGCGATCGGAATGGACTCGATAAGCGAGCCCGAGTCAGCGGTGAAACCTCCGCCGTGAAGATTGATGAGCACAAGATCGGTCTTGTCGGCTGGAATCGTCAGCGGCGTAACGATGTGCACCGGCACGCCGGCGATGATGGAGGAGGTGATCTCCACCAGATAAGCGGAGCGATACTTCTCGAGCGCGGTCTGTTTATGCGCATCGGACCGGATGCGGGCAGCGGAACTCTTATCTCCGACCTCCGTGCCAGAGTCCCCTGGAACGAGTGATTCCTGGGCTTCGGGGCTGATCGTCTCCGGGACCGGTACGACGCGCGTGATGTAGGCCGTCCCGTGTTCATCGATACGGCTGGTGACGGCAGGCTCGGAAGAATTGGCAGGCGCCTGCTGTGCGAATAGAGCCGGAGGCGTCAGGAACGCAACCGTCATCACATAAAGACGCAATCTCATTGTGTCACTCCACTCCGCACGCATTCGGCTGAGGAGCCTGCGCGTGCCGGTCTGAATCGGTTTAGTCAACGGCAACATTTAGACGATCGCGCTGCAGGTTGTCAACGCGGGCTCCGCGCGGGCGGGCCGCGATCGCGCGGCCAGCATCGCGTTGGCGTGCATCGTCATTCTCCTGCCTGGGGCGCCGATTCCCTCGGCTGCGACGCGGCCCGATGCGAACCCCAAGACAAGCGCAGACTTGACAAGGGCCCTCGCGGAGACTAAGACTTCATTCGCTGTTTCTCCATACCGGAGCTAGTTCTAAGACCTTTTAGAATCGTCGAGCGTAACAAACAGCTGGCCCTATTCTTGAACAGCGAAAACGATTACGGAACACATCGACGTCTGCCTTCGATTGCATCCCGGAACTAAAAAGAGGAGAGACGTTGCACGAGCAAGCAAACTTTCCCGGCGCTGAGCTCTCCCGCGCGCGCAGCATTGGCCGCCGCGATCTGCTGCAAGGCGCCGCCGCTCTTCTGGGAACGGCCCTCGTTTCCCCGCGCGGAAGCGCTGCACAATCCGCGTCCGCGCAGCAAAAGATGAAAGACAGCGCGCCCGCCTCCCGGCCTACTGTCGTCGCTTCCGACCAGACCGCAATTGCGGAGACCGTCACGGGCAAGGTTCGCGGCTACCTCCGCGAAGGGATCTTTACGTTCAAAGGCATTCCTTACGGCGATACCACCGCCGGCAGCGGACGGTTCGCGCCGCCGCGCGCCCCGCAGCCGTGGACCGGCGTCCGCAGTTCGATGCACTACGGGCCGGTTTGCCCGCAGGTTCCGCGCGGAATCGGGGGTCAAGATGAAGAGTTTTTTCTCTTCGACTACGAGGGCGGCTATCCTGGCGAAGACTGCCTTTGCCTGAACATCTGGACGCCCGGCATCCAAGGCGCGGGCAAGCGGCCGGTCATGGTGTGGCTGCATGGCGGAGGCTTCGTTGCGGGTTCGTGCCAGGAGCATCTCGCTTATGACGGCGAACGATTAAGCCGGCGAGGAGACGTGGTGGTGGTCTCGCTCAATCACCGGCTCGGTCCGCTGGGATTCCTCAACCTCATCCAGTTCGGCGAGCCCTATGCGGCCTCGGCGAACCTGGGCATGCTCGACATTGTCGCCGCGCTCGAGTGGGTGCGCGACAACATCGGAAACTTCGGCGGCGACGCGAGCAACGTAACCATCTTCGGTCAGTCCGGCGGAGGCGGCAAGGTAGGCGCTCTGATGGCGATGCCGGCGGCGCAAGGGCTCTTTCATCGCGCCATCGTGCAGAGCGGATCGTTCCTGCGCGCGCTGGTCCCGGAGCGCTCAGAGATCTTGACCCGTGCCGTCATCGACGAGCTTAGCCTCAGCCCGTCGCGGATAGGCAAGCTGCAGAGCGTTCCCTTGCAGACGCTGATCGCCGCGGGCGACGCGGCGCTGCTCAAGACCCATCCGCCAACTCCGTTGGCCTGGAACCGCGTGGCTGACATTCTCGGCTGGGGCCCGGTTGTGGATGGCAGATACCTACCGCATCATCCCTTCGATCCCTCCGCCCCGGCTATCTCGGCGCATATTCCCATGCTCATTGGCACCGTGCTGAACGAGTTCACGACCTCTCTCAATCATCCCCAACTTGAGGCGATGACCGAGGCCGAGGCGAGCCGGCAGTTGGAGGCTATGTACGGCGTCGACCCCGAGCGCATCCTCGAAGTGTTCCGCGCCTCTCATCCGGTCGCGAAGGCCTTCGACCTTTTTTCACTGGCGATGACCGCTCAGGTGCGGGAGGGAGCAGTAATCCAGGCCGGATTGAAGGCCGCGCAGGGCACGCCTTCATTTCTCTACTGGATCCAGTGGAAGACTCCTCAGCTTGATGGCAGGCCCCGCTCCATTCACTGCATCGACCTGCCATTCTGTTTCGACAACACCGACCGAGCGGAGAATCTGACCGGCGGCGGCCCGGCTCCGCGCGCGCTGGCCGCACGCGTGAGCGAGGCTTGGATCCAGTTCGCTCGCACCGGCAATCCCAACCACGGCGGCCTTCCGCATTGGCCGGCATTCTCCGCCGCCACTTGTCCCACAATGATCTTCGACAACAAATGCACAATGCAAAACGATCCGGATCGCGCCGAGAGGCAGGTCATTCAACGCACCTGAATGCAGATCGCCGATCGCGCACCCTGAGCCGATATTCAGCCACAGGTCACAGGCTGAACCGGCACACCCGACACGCAGGATGACGAACTGAATATTTGATCGAGGAAAAGATGTCCGCTTTGACACGCCGTACCCGCCGTGATTTTCTTCAGCTCTCCGGCTACGCCGCCGCGGCCTTGGCCTCAGGAACTCGCGCGTGGAGTCAGCCCGCCGACCAGGCTCGTCCACTCCAGGCCTGGATTACCGCCGATACAAGACGCTTTGCCAAGCTTGATTGCCCCGGCTGGAAACCGGCAGGGGCCGATACCCATGCGGTCGTCCAGATCGACCCGAACACCTGGTATCAGGACATTCTCGGCTTCGGCGGAGCCTTCACCGATGCCTCCTGCTACCTTTTCTCGAAGCTCAGTCCAACGGACCGCGCCGCGATGCTACGCGAACTTTATGGACCGGAGGGCCTGCGGTTCTCCGTGGGTCGCACATGCATCGGATCGAGCGACTACACCACCAGCATCTACAGCTTCGATGAGAGCGCGGAGCCCGATCCCGAGCTGACCAAGTTCAGCATCGATCACGATCGCGCATACATTCTTCCCACGTTGCGCTTCGCCCAGGAGGCCAATCCCGATCTCTTCCTCTTCTCCGCGCCCTGGAGCCCGCCGGCGTGGATGAAGTTCAACAACTCCATGCAGGGCGGCTCGATGCATCGCAAGTACTTCTCGTCGTACGCGCAGTACTTCGTCAAGTTTCTGCAAGCCTATGCCTCAGCCGGCGTGACCATCCGCGCCACCACGATGCAAAACGAAGTCGATACAGATCAGGACGGCACCATGCCGGCATGCATCTGGTCCCAACAGGATGAAGTGGTCTTTATCAAGAACTTCCTCGGGCCGGCACTGCGGAATGCCTCCCTTGACACCAAGATCTGGATTCTCGATCACAACTACAATCTGTGGGGCAGAGTTCTCGATCAGCTCAGCGATCCCGACCTTTGCAAATACGTCGAAGGCGTCGCCTGGCACATTTACGAGGGCACCCCGGATGCCATGACCCGCGTGCACAATGCATTTCCCAACCAGAGCGCCTACGCCACGGAATATGGAGCGGTGATCACCGATCCGGACTTCGAGACCGATTGGAGCGCGTGGTCGCACACCTTCGCCGATGTGCTCAGGAACTGGGCGCGCTGCATCGTGGGCTGGAACCTGGCGCTCGACGAAAAAGGAACGCCGAACAAGGGGCTCGGGCAATCGGGCGGCATCGTCACAATCCACTCGGAGACGCAGAAGATCACCCGCTGCGGCCAGTATTGGGCCTTTGCGCATTACTCGAAGCTGGTTCAACGCGGGGCGCGCGTTCTGTCGTCGACCGGCACCATGCGCGATCTCGATCATGTGGCCTTTGCCAACCCCGACGGCACTCACGTGCTCGTGCTCACTAACCGCGGCGGCATGGAGATGCAGGTTCCGTGCCGGTTCAACGAATCGGAGTTGCAAGTCGCGTTGCCGGCAAACTCCGTAGTCACATTGTCCTGGTAGGTCCTGCGCAGACTTCCACGTCCGCGCGATCAATAACCGATTTCAGTATTCCAAGCACAACCGGAGAGATCATGATCAACAAAGTCGAGAGCCTGCTGACTGATTTTGAGAGTGGCAAACTAACCCGCCGCCAGATTGCGGTTTCTCTGGCATCGCTGGCCGCGGGAGCGGTTGTTTCTCCGCTCGCACGAGCAGACGATGCGGTCCCGCAAAGCTTTCCAGCCATCAGCTTGAACCACGTAACCCTGAAAGTTCCAGATATCCAGAAGACCTCGCGCTTCTACCAGGAGTTCTTTCAGATGCCGCTGCGGCAGCACTCGCCCACCGTCCATATTCTCGGCGTGGGCAGCTCGTTCTTCGGCCTCGAACAGGACCAAAGCCAGCCCGGACACCTCTCTCACTACGATTTCGGAATCGCCAGCTTCAACGCCGACCAGATCCGCGCGGCGCTCCGCAAGCGCAACCTGGAGATCGAAGACGAACGCTCCTCCGAGTCCTTCAAATTTCGCGATCCCGATGGATTCCTGGTGCAGGTCAACGGTCCCGACTACGTTGGACACGTGAGTTGAACAACAATCGCATGAACCAGCGTCGGTGGGCCCGCAAGGAATACGCCGGGACGGTGTACTCCAACTGAGCAGAACTATGAATCGTCGAAAGTTTCTCAAGGCAGCAGGCGCCTGCCTGGCTGGACACAAGTTCGCGCGTTATGCCAGCAGTTTGGATAGATCGGCATCGATGGATGCTGCATCGAACGCCGTCGCCGGCCCGGGCGGCATCCGCGCGAACCAGATCGGCTACCTTCCGGGCCGTCCCAAGGTGGCCTCGGTCAGTGTGGCCGCGCGGTCTTTTCGAGTTCGCTCGATGGCGACGAACGGGGTCGTCTTCGAGGCCGGCCTGAGCGCTCCGCAGTACGATCGCGCCTCTGGCGACACGAATCGCAGGGCGGATTTTTCCGCGCTGCGAACGCCCGGCGAATATCGAATCGAGCTCGACACGGGAGCGCAAGGTGACCCGTTTCGTGTGGGCCAGGATGGCGCGTCACTTCCTACCCGGGAGACTGCAGATCACCACGCCGCCGGAAATCCTTGAGCCGGCGGCGCGGGTTTGCTGGCGAACCCTTTTGGCTTTGCCGCTTGTTCGGAGCGTGTATACTTGGTTGCTTTGGTTCCTGAATCGCCCTTCCCGCAGTCCCAAGGAGTGTCCACTCATGAATCGCCAGTCAGGTTCTCTGCGACATGCAACCGCGCCGCGATTGACTTCGGTCCCGCCGCCTTCAAAGCCAAGTCGAACGGAGAGTTCCTTTGCCGCTATCGAGGCGAGGCGCGGGGCCATCGCGCTGATTTTCTTTTCCTGTATCCTGCTGGCTGTCCAGCAAACGAAAGGGCAAGCCGTAGCCAACGTACAAGCGCCCAGTCCGTGGGGCCAGAACCCGGCTGGGATGCACATTTACATTTGGGCTGGCCTCAAATCGCACGAGCAAGGGCAGCACGATTATCCGCAGTTTCTGGCGGACTGGAGCAAGCTTCTGACCGAGCACGGCGCGGTGGTGGATGGCGCCCTCCACTCGCCCTCGGCTGCCGATCTTGAGCAGACCGACGTGGTGGTCATCTACAAGGGCGACGCGGGGTTTCTCAGCAGCGATGAAAAATTCGCTCTGGAAGCGTACGTCAAGCGCGGCGGCGGGCTGGTGAGTATTCACGATAGCTTGTGCGGGCCGGATCCCGCATATTTCGCCGGCCTGGTGGGCGGTGCGAAGAAGCACGGCGAAGTCAACTACACGTTGGGAGCGCCCATTCCTTACACAGAGGTCGATGCTTCCGATCCCATTATGAAGGGCATGTCGAACTTCACCATCTTTGACGAAGCTTTCTTCAATATGACCTGGGCCCAGAGTCCAAGAATCCATGTGCTGGCCACCGCCGCCATTCCCGGTACGCCCAGCGCGGGGACGCACAAGGGCGAAGTAGTTCCGCAGATCTGGACGTATGAACACACGTTGCCCGGCGGCGAACCGGCGCGGGCATTCGTCTGGATGCAGGGCCACGAGTACGCGAACTTCAATAACTATCAGATTCAACAGATGCTGTTGCGCGGAATTGCATGGGCTGGAAAGGAGCCAGTCGATTCGCTTGTGGATTATGTTCCGCCGCCGCGTCCATCGCCTGTGCGGCTGCCGGGAACAAACCAATAGCCTTCGTTGGACAAAAAGTTACTTTGCCGTCCAGCCGCCGTCGATGAGGATGTCCGTTCCGGTGATGAATCCTGCTGCTTCCGAACACAAGTAGCAGGCCAGCGCGCCGATCTCCTCAACCTTGCCCCAGCGCCCCACCGGCAAACTCGCGAGGAACTGCGCATTGGCTTCAGGACTGTTCATCACCGCGGCATTCATGTCCGTGCCAAAAGGGCCGGGACTGATCGCGTTGACGGTAATTCCGTCGCCGGCAAGTTCCAGTGCCAATGACCGAGTCAAACCGAGCAACGCGGCCTTCGCAGAAGAATATGCCGTACGGCCCGGAAGCGAAACATGACTCATGATCGAGGCCATGTTCAGGATGCGGCCATAACCGGAGCCTTTCATGCCGGGCACGAAAGCGCGACACATCAGAAATGTCGAAATCAGGCTCGCATCGAGAACGCTGCGAAACTCCGCGAGCGAAAAGTCCACCAGGTTCTTGCGGATATTGGATCCCGCGTTGTTGACGAAGATTTGCGGATGCCCGAACCGCTGATGGACCTCTTCCGCGACGCGGGCGACGTCCTCTTCACGAGTCACGTCGGCCGTGAAGGCAGCTGCAGTTCCGCCGGCTTCGGCGATGGAAGCGCGCACCTGATCGAGGCGTTTGCTGTCCCGCGCCACCAATGCGATGCTTGCGCCCGCAGCGGAAAGTGATTTCGCCATGGCCTCGCCGAGACCGCGGCTTCCGCCGGTAATGACCGCCGTGCGCCCCGCCAGATCGATGTTCATGCTCATGGATGCATCTCCCGTCTTATGCCGTTGCATGGCGCAGGTTCAACTCGCGCTGCCGCCGCGCCGCTTCCGGATCGAGGTAAAGCCAGCACGCAGCCGACACTGTCGCCGCGCACGCCATTGTGTAGATCAGGACATTCCAGTTTCCTCCTGTCCTCTGCAGGATCACTCCACCCAGAACCGGCGCTACAAATCCCGCAAGATTCCCCAGCATATTCATCGCGGCCGCCACAGTCGCGGTGTACGAGCCGCCAATCTCCACGCAGGCGTCCCACGAAATCGGCATGGTCAGGTCGCTGGAAAAACTCGCCAGCGCCATGGTCAGCATGGCGGGAACTACCAATCGAATATGCGCAAACGCAAACAGCAGAACGGCGGTTGAGAGAAATCCGCAAAAGGCAATCGCGCGTCGCGGGAGCCGCTTCGGCGCGAGTCCCGTAGCCAGCGAACCGAATCCGCCAAACAGGAGGGGCAGCACTGCGAAAGCCGCGGCGTGGGTCGGCGACTGGCCCCTTCCCTCGCGTAGATAGGTGGGCAGCCATGTAATGTAGAAGTACCACACGTAGGAGAAACAGAAATATTGCAGGATCAGCACTGACACCTGTCTCGTAAGTAACAGCGAGGACCAGTGCCGCTGCCCGGTTTTATGTGCCGTCAGCACACGGGAAGCTTCCAGCAGTTTCCGCTCCGCATCGTTCACGGCTGGGTGCTGCGCGGGGTCGTCGCGGAACCAGAACAGAAAAATCGCGCACCACACCACGCCCAGTCCGGCAAAGGCGACGAAGGCCCATCTCCATCCGAACCATGTGATGCACAGCAACGCCAACGGCGGCGTGGCCGCGCCTCCCCATCGCGTGAAGGCCCACATCAACGACTGCGCCGTCACGCGCTCCCGTGACGGCAGCCACGCGCTCAGCATCCGCGTGAGGTTAGGAAAGCATCCAGCCTCACCGGCTCCAAACAAGAAACGGATCACATAGAGGGATGGCACGTTCCACGCTAAGCCGGTGAGAGCAGTGCAGGCCGACCACGCGAGGACGATTTGCGCCAGCACCCGCCGCACACCCAGCCGATCGCCGAGCAGGCCCATGGGAATTTCGAACAGCGCATAGGCCAATCCGAAGGCACCGAAGATGAGGCCCATCTGCTCTTTTGGAATATGCAAATCGTGCGCGATGGGTCCCGCTGCCTGCGAAATTGCGACCCTCTGCACATAGGAGAGCACCGCCAGCCCGATGGCCAGCGCGACCACGCCGTATCGTGCCCGGCTCGGCTTCATTTCGGCAAGCTCCAGGCATAGAGGCTGTCCCCAGCGCCGAACACGATGTACTGCTTCCCGTCCAGAAGGTAAGTGATCACACCGCCCGATGCATTCGCGCCGATTTCGCGGTGGAAAAGCACCTGCCCCAAGTCGGCGCTATAGATAATAAAATTCTTCTGGTCGTCGCCAGTGATGAGGAGGTTGCTCGCGGTGGTCAGAATACTCGGTCCAACCGTGGTCGACGGGTTATTCAAATTCGGATAAACATGTCTCCAAATCGCATTCCCCGTCAACGGATCAATCGCCTGCAGCACGCGGGGCGCGCGGCCTATTCCCTGGCCGGTGCCGCCATAACCAGACGGCTCTTTGCTGTCGTCGGTGAGGTAATAGATTGCCTTGCCTTCCACCGAGTTCACATAAACCAAACCAGTTTCGGGATTGTATGCCGGAGCCGGCCAATTCGACGCATTGACAATGTTGATGGATCCGCCCACCGACGGATCCTTGTCCGGAATCGGGATCGGTTCTCCCATTGGCGTCAGGCCCGACGACCAATCCAGCGGCACATACGGCTTAACTACCAGATAACTCCCTGTAACTCGGTCAAGCGTGACAAAGAAGCCATTGCGCGCAGCCTGCGCCAGCAACTTGCGCGGCTTGCCGTCCACCACGCGATCGAACAGGATCGGAGCCGTTGTATTGTCGAAGTCATGCGTGTCGTGCGGCGATACTTGGAAGTACCACTTCAACTTGCCCGTATCCGCATCGAGCGCGACAATTGCTTCCGTCCATAGATTCGCTCCGAGCCGGCCTTGCCCGGCAAACACGGGATTGGTATTCCCAGTCGGCCAATAGAGCATATTGAGATTCGGATCATAGGTTCCCGGCATCCACGTCATGCCACCGCCATGATCCGACGCTGCCTCATTGGGCCACGTCTTCAGCGCCGGATCGCCTTTGCGCGGCGTCGACCACCATGTCCATTGCAGTTCGCCGGTCTCCGGATCGAAGGAGTCAAGGAAGCCGGGCATGTCCATCGCATCGCCGCCCACACCCACAATCACGTGGTTCTTCACCACCAGGGGCGCCGACGTGGAGAAATACTGTTTGCGCGCGTCGGCGTAGTTCTTCCTCCACAATTCATGACCGGTGTTCGCATCCAGCGCGATGAGCCAGTTATCCGGCGTCAGGAAATACACCGCAGTCTTCCATATCGCCACCCCGCGCTGACCTATCAGGTGGCCGCCGTGATCGACCCAGTCGTAGTGCCACAACGGAGTCCCAGTCCGTGCATCCAGCGCCCAGACATGATCCGGAATCGTGATGTAGAGGACTCCGTCGACCAGCAACGGCGTGCACTTGATAACAGGAATCGGCGCACCTCGCTGCGCGCCCACGTCCGTGATCCTATACACCCACTGCTGGGCGAGCCGACTCACGTTCGCGGGCCCAATCTGCGTGAGCGTGCTGTAGCGCTGGCCGCTGTAATCGCCATTGAACGTGGTCCAGCCTGCGACCGGCGCTTTCCCGATTACGTTGGGGTCAAGCGATACATGCGGGGCCCCCGGCGACGCTCCCACCATGGCCGCCATTGTCACCGCCGCGCAGACCCCTAGGCCCAGTCTCATGTCAAAGATACCCTTTCATTTCAGCGTCGCCAGGTATGCGGTCACGTCGTGCATGTCGTCGTTGGTTAGATTCAAGATCATTTCCTGGTGTGCCGCGAGCGGATCCTGCATCTTTACGTCCACTCCCGGCTCGCGGTCGATGGCATGCGTTTGGCCTGCACTATCAACCAGCGTGATGCGAAAATCGCTTACTAGCGTAACCCGGCCCGTGATGGTGCGGCCATTTTGCATCTTCACAATCGCCGTGATTGCCAGCGCCGTGTCGTCGCGATTCGTGGGCCAGATCCATCCACGCTGAAGCTGGTCAGGCGAGCGGTACCTGCTACCGATGTGGGCGAAGGTCTCAGCGTTGTGGCACGACATGCAGTGAGCCGCCACGTATGCCCGCCCTTTCGAGGCATTCCCCACCAGGATATTCAGCACCTGGTACGTTCCGCGATTCGCAACCTCCTCCACCTGCAAGTGGATGAACTCGGACATGTCCTTCAACCGCTCATCGGACATTGTGGCGAAGGCAGGCATGCCCCTCTCCGGGCGTCCTTTTTTCAGAAACGGAACCAGGTGTTCGCCATGGTCATCGCCGAGCACCTCGTCGGACGTGATCAGGCCAGGACCGGTCGCGCCGCGCGCGTGCGGCCCGTGGCAGAAAGCGCAGTTCTGCTGATAGTCCGGCTCCCCGCGCGCCGCCTCTTCTTTGTCCGGCTCAGGCCCCAGGCCCAAAAAAGCACGTGTGGACGCAGCCCGCTGCTCGGGTGTCATTGTCTGATAGGCAGGCTGTTGCTGAACTCCTTCCTGGCCGCCCGTCTGCGGCTGCTGGCTGATCGCGATCCCGGCGAGAGCCAGGATGCCGGCAGCAAGCATAGCAGGGAAACCGCTACCGCGCACGCCTCAATCCTTTCTCTATCGGTTTCGGCCGGACCATACGAAAGAATCGGGTCCGGGTTGTCCAAACGCTTCATCCGCCGAGTGAAGCAAGCTTCCTGCTCGATGCGCACCGCCGATCGACCGGGAACATCAAGCCTCATTCGCAGCAAAAATCCCGCGGCTACCGAAAAAGAAGAAGCCAATTTTCTTCAGGTGATCCAAGTCTCCCGTCCCTGTTAGGAAATATAGCCACAGCTGCTTCCCGTCTGTAGAGCGTCTTTGTGATTCGGCCAGTCTAGCCGATCCGGTACTGACCACCGCCCACGACAATTGCCTGGCCCGTGATAAAGGCGGCATCGTCACTTGCTAAGAACAGAATCGCACCAGTAACATCCTCCGGTCCCCCCGTCCGCTTCGCGCGCGGTTGTAAAGCAGAATCGCGTGGGAGACGGCTGGGGTCGGGGTGTACGCCGTGCCTTCGGAGAGCATTACGTCGATGTCATTTGCCGCAAGCACTTCCATCGCGCTCGCAAACGCAGGTTCTGACAGAGCGTGGGTATCGATCCCCAGGAACAGCGGCCCGTCGATGTTCTGGAGCTTGCGGTAATCACAAATCGCCTGAGTGATGGCCAGGATGTGCCACTCGTTGAACGCTACGTCGAACGCAGATCCGCGATGGCCTGACGTGCCGAAGACAACCCGCTGCATGCGATCGCTCGGGTCAGGCCGCAACTCGTAATAGGCCGTAACGAGCTTCGGGACGTTAACAAGAATGGATGGGTCAGCCGGCTTGCCGGCAGCAGGACAAATAGTCACTTGGCACCTCGTCTTCATCCGTCAAGAGAATTGCACTTGATCGAGGCTCGAGTCGAAAACCGATTTGGCCTTGCATGGAGGGCTCTTTCCCAGGGTCGAAGAGATCGTCAGGGGCGGCGCGTGAAGTATCGACCGCCAAGCGCCAGATCTTCCCGGCCGGCAAGGCAGGAAGGTGAAATTCAACTGAATTGGTGTCGGCGTTAAACAGGAGGAACAGGTCGGGTTCTGTTTGTCCCTGAATCAGACACGCAAAGGATTTCTGCCGCTGGTCTGCCCAGTTTGGTGGGGCGCCGTTCGGCGCGAACCATTTTATGTCTGCATCCGTGTAGAAAGTTTCTTTTCGCAAAACAGGATGCGCTCGGCGAAAAGCGATCATTCCCCGGGTGAAGCGGTGGATCTCCTTGTGCCTTTCGAGCAGGCTCCAGTCGAACCAGCTCACCTCGTTATCCTGGCAGTAGGCATTGTTATTGCCGCGCTGGGTTCGGCGAAACTCATCGCCGCCGAGCAACATGGGAACCCCTCGAGAAATAAACAGGCTTAACAGGAAATTCTTGATCAAGCGGTTGCGCACGCCCTCGACACCGGGATCTTTGCTCGGTCCTTCCACTCCGCAATTGTCGCTATAGTTGGCGTCGGTTCCATCGCGGCCGAATCCGCCATTTTCGTCATTGTGCTTCACCTTGTAGCTGACCAGGTCGTTCAGTGTGAAGCCATCATGACAAGTGACGAAGTTGAGACTGCTTGCGGGTCCCTTCCCTGAGCTTCGGTACAAATCCGAGCTGCCGCAGATTCGGGTTGCAAACGATCCGATCATGCCCTCGTCCCCAACCCAGAACCGGCGCACATCGTCGCGAAAGCGGCCGTTCCATTCCGTCCACCGCCTGGTGGAAAAATCTCCCACCTGATAGGCGCCCCCTGCGTCCCAGGCTTCCGCGATTATCTTTACGTCGCGCAGGATGGGGTCCTCCGCAATGTCCTCGAGAAGTGGAGCGTTGCGCAGAATGTTCCCGTGCTCATCTCGACCCAGGATGGAAGCAAGGTCGAAGCGAAAACCATCAACATGCATGTGCATGACCCAGTAGCGAAGCACATTCCTGACGAACTCCCGCACCACGGGATGATTTGCGTTCAGCGTATTGCCAACACCGGAGAAGTTCTTGTAGTATCGGCATCCGTTCTCCTGCAACATATAGAAGATTGAATTCTCAATACCGCGCAGAGAAATCGTGGGTCCCAGTTCATCGTTCTCAGCGGTGTGGTTCAAGACAATGTCCAGAATCACTTCGATGCCTGCTCGGTGAAAAGCCTTCACCATCTGTCGAAACTCCTCGATCTGCTCACCACGCGGCCCTCCAATTCTGTACGTCTGCTTGGGAGCGAAAAAGGCGACCGGATTGTAGCCCCAGTAATTCTTGAGTTTCTCTCCCGTGATTGGATTCCGTCGATTCGATTCGTTTTCGTTAAATTCAAGAACTGGCATCAACTCAATGGCGGTTACTCCCAGGTCCTGCAGATAAGGTATCTTTTCGGTCAAGCCAGCGAAGGATCCCGGATGCGCCACACCCGAACTCGCGTGGATTGTGAGACCGCGAACGTGTGTCTCGTAGATAATCGTATCGGAGGCGGAATGCTTTGGGGGCGCATCCATCTCCCAGTCGAAATGGTCCAGCGTAAAGATGCATTTCGGTGTGGTACCGGCGTTATCAACTGTTGAAATGCTCAAATCAGCCCGGTTGCTGGTGGAATCGTAGCCGCGCGCGGCTAGAAAATCCCAGTTTTCGACCGCGGCAATTGCCCTTGCATACGGATCCAGAAGCAATTTGTGTGAGTTGAAGCGATGGCCCTCTTCGGGTAGATACGGCCCCTCGACGCGATAACCGTAGAGTTGACCTGCGGCAATGCCTCGCACCCAAACATGCCAAACGTCCCCTGTCCGGTGACGCACCGGATCCAAGTCGATAACTCTGCTCGGAGAAGCATCGTCAGGATTTTGATAGAACTCCAGACAAACACCGGTTGCGTGGCGGCTGAACAAAACAAAATTGACTCCCCCTCCCTGCTCGTGGGCGCCTCCAATCGGAAGGGGATTCCCCGCCTGAACATCGCTCACCTCAGACGGTGCTCGGAAATCAATCGCCGGATTCTGCTTCGTCGCTGATTCACCCAGTGACATAGCTTTCCATCCTCAGGTGTCAGCTCGCGGCACCGGGCTTCTTGTTCCAACCGTGGAAATGCGAGAGGTCACCTGCATTCCACGCATCGCGCAGTCCCGGAGTACTCAGATCCCAGTCTGGGCGGATTTCGCTCGTCGCGACACGCAGGTCGCGCCAAAGATCAATGACCGATGGACGCCCCCAGAACCAGTAGCCGTTATAGATGCTGTAAATCACGCGGCCCGGCTTGAGCACAAACGTATACGGGATCATTGGATTGTGTTCGGGGTCGGTGTACTCCTGGATGTCGAGATCCTTCTGAATCATTCGCCCGGGGTCGGAGAGGAATGTCCACTGGGCTCCGACCGATGCACGGAATTCCTGAAGAGTGTGGTGATCGTCAGTGGCGATCGTCACGACCTGAGTGTACGCCACGGCGATCTTCGGGTAGAACGCGGCGAGTTCCAGATGCTGCTGGTGCTCCTTTGGGCAGTAGTTTCCGCGCGCAAGCGTAAGAATCAGCGGATCATCACCCTGTAACTTGCTGAGCATGCGCAACTCGCCCGTGTGATCGGGCAGTTCATAGTCGGGGAAAATGCCTCCGGGCACAATATCAGATCGCATGATTGGACTCCTTCTGATTCTGTCGAACGCCACCGTCGGGCCAGAATTCTTCAACTTTAGATGCATCGGGCCGGCTTGCGTCAACCATCGGCGAGCCGGAGCGGCCCATCCACGTCCAGTATCTCTCCGCTCACGTGACCTGCCCGCACCATGTAATGACCGGCTTCGAACGCATCGGCAGCAGTTTGCTGCTTGCCGATATCGCCATCGAGGAGAACCAGGCTGCCCGAGGCAGCAAACTCTCGATTGGCGTGACCTGACGTCGCGACGACGTTATAACCTTCTTTCAGAAACCCTTCGACTAATCCCACGCCAATACCTCCCGACGCTCCCGTTGTGATTGCCGTCGGTTCAAGGGGGCGGCCGAGAGAAGTGGTAATGGCGAATGTGAAGTGGGCACTCAACCAACCGAAGCCAAACTTGAATTGAGGACTGAATATCGCGGATAGGAACGAAGCGATCGGTGTCTGTGATATTGGTGGATGTTGTTAGTGACTTTTTGCGCACCTTGCCAGGAGTTGATTCATGAAAGCAATTGTTGTTCGCGAATATGGTGGTCCTGAAGTACTCAAGTATGAGGAATACCCCGACCCGGTTCCGGGGCCGGGAGAAGTGCTGGTGCGGGTAGCCGCGGCAAGCGTGAATCCGATCGACTACAAGCGGCGTGCCGGGCTAACCAAGGATTTCTATCCCATGACTTTCCCCGGACTCATAGGAGTCGACATGTCAGGGACTGTGGTGAAGGTTGGACCGGGAGTTGAAGCCTTTACTGCCGGCGACCGGGTGTTCGCTATGGCGGACAACACGTACGCCGAACTCTGCGTCGTGAAAGCGGACGTTCTGGCGGATATTCCCGAGGGCCTCGATTTGGTCGAGGCGGCGGCGCTACCGCTGGTGACGACGACCGGCAACCAGCTTCTTTCAGCTACCGGAATCAAAGCGGGTCAGACGGTTATGGTCGTAGGCGCCGTTGGAAATGTAGGGCGTTCGGCGGTATTCACGGCGAAGGATCGCGGGGCGAATGTAGTTGCGGGGGTCTTGAAGAGGCAGATGGATGAGGCGAAGAAAGTGGGCGCGGATCAGGTGGTCGCAACCGACGACGACGAAGCAATCGCGAATCTGTCGGCCCTCGACGCGATTGCGGATACGGTCGGCGGAAGAACGGCCGAGAAGCTGATCGCCAAGGTCAAGCCTGGGGGAGTGTTTGCTTCGGTAGCCGGAGAACCGCAGAACGCCGCGAAGTACCCATCCGTAAAGGTGGTGTTCGTATTCTCCAAATTCGACAGGGACACGCTCCAATTCATGGCCGAAGCGGTACGGGATGGCACGTTGGTAATCCCGGTTAGCCTGAAACTGCCACTCAGTAAGGCGGACGAGGCTCATGCAACGGCGGAAAAGGGTGGCATCGGAAAGATCTTGCTGGTGCCTTGAACTCTTTGCTGGAAATGCAGTGTCTACAGGAAAATCGGAATGAAGAAACGTCAGCGCGGACTTAATCTCGCTTCGAGGCCCAGTGGCGACGGGTGTGTGGATTGCCTGGCATCACCGGGAGGTTGGTGGTTTCATCTCCGCCGATGTGCGGAATGTGGGCACATCGGATGCTGTGACAGTTCACCGAGTCAGCACGCGTCAAAGCATGCGGAAGTCACGGGGCATCCGATCATTGCCAGCTTCGAGCCGGGTGAACATTGGTTCTTCGATTACGAGAAGCAGGAGATGATTCATGGTGTGGAGTTGCTTCCGCCACATTCGCATCCAAACAATCAACCCGTCCCTGGACCAGCAGAAAGGGTGCCAGCGAACTGGGAGTCGCTGCTGCATTAGCTGGCGTCGATCGATTTTTTATGGATGGCAGCGGGACGCGGGACACCGTATTTGTAA
>CAWILB010000067.1:0-21320 GCA_963836635.1 uncultured Acidobacteriaceae bacterium
TCGATCAAGAGGCCATAAAACTCCTCGATGGGTACCGGGCGTCCATAGAGGTAACCCTGACCGTACAGCTTCTCAGTGGTGTGCGCAAAGTAGTCGGCCTGGCGGTCGGTTTCGACGCCTTCAATAATCACTTCGAGGTTGAGCGATCTGGCCATTGCCAGAATCTGGGGAAGGATGGCCACGGCGACCGACTCGGTCCCGATCACATGGGTGAAGGCCTTATCGATTTTGATGGTGTCGGCAAAAAGGTAAAGGAGCCGGTCGAGATTCGAGTAGCCGGTGCCGAAGTCGTCGATATGAATGCTGTGACCCCGATAGCGGAGGACGCGGATGGTCTCCATCGCCGCGGCGCTATTGGCGGTGGCGCTTTCAGTGATCTCAAGAACCAGATTCTTTGCCGAAACTTTGAACCGCTTGAGAGAGTCTTCGACCATGGGCAGAAACTGGGGATCGACCAGGTCTGCCGGGGCTACATTGATGCTGAGACGAAACCCTGGATTGTTTTGAAAAACCTTTACAAAGTCTTGCAATGCTCGTTGCAGCACCCTTTTTGTAATCATTCCGATAAAGCCGTTATCCTCGGCAAGCTTAATAAAGTGATCGGGGCTGACTACATTACCCTCCTCATCGATCCACCGCGACAACGCCTCTCCGCCGACGATTCTTCGAGTGGCAAAGTCGACGATGGGCTGATAGGCGACCTGGAGCTGATCGTGTTCGACGGCGCGGCGAAGCTGCTGGCAGAGGTCCCGACTGCGCTTGTACATAAATGAAAACGCCATTGCCGACAGGATGCCTAAACCACCTCCCGCAAGGGTGCATTCTGCAATCGGGCCGGCTTCGCCTCGGAATGCCTCACCTACGGTTGTGTAGGCCGTGACGCAGCTGAAGTGCAGCTTGGAACACCACGTGCCGAAAAGCTCACCTCCCAAGACTGTCTTTTGGGCGTTACTCGGTTTCTGCTGGGCGCCCTGTCGGGCAATTGAATCGTTTCCGATGCTGAATGCGAGGTGCATGGGAATGGGACCTGGGCCAGCTGGCACATGCGATCCAAACACGACGTACGTATTTCCCATTTGCAGGCACGCACGCTTCAGGCTGGAGTCGTGAATTGGGACCAGATTGCCGTATGCGATGGTGCCGGTGCCGTCGTCAGGCGAATCCGGCTTGAATTGCCCGGCGGATCGCAACGAACGGCCCACCGTGGCCGAGCACTCGATAATGCCGCCGCGAATGCGCCCTGCATCCTTCAAGTATTCGGAGCGGAAAACCATCTCCCGGAAATATGCCATTTCCGCGTCGGAACAGTAGCCGTAATGGGATTGGTTCAGGGCGCCGAGCAGTGTGCGCCCTTCGAGAAAAGAGGAATCGTTTTGTGCACAGGTAAGTCGAGAGTATTGGTCGAGCCAGTTTGTGGCAAGCATGAGCGCCAGGGCACAGCCAATCGCAAAGCCGGCAGCTAACCCGCATGCCGTCATCGATATGGACAAAACTCTAGCGACCAGGGTGCGCCGCCTGAAACTGCGAACCATCGAAGCATCTCTAGGACGTCAAAAAAGGCTTCCCTGGGACGTCATTATTGAGTGACTTTCGAGAGGTTACCTCTCTCAATTACTCATAATTTTTCGCAGGAGTATAAGCAATGCGTCTTTTGTGATCCCAATGGCTGAAAAGTAATCCAATTTCGTGTTACTTGTGTTTCAGGTGATTACCTCAGCAAATCGGCGCTTTACAAATCTGCCGAGTACCGCCGGATGCGGGGGGCCGGTGTCGCCGATAAGCTTCGGGCTGGACTAAACTGTGATTGCTATGGCTACCGTGATTTCGAACACAATTCAGCCGCGGACGCCTGAAGGCGTCTTCGCCAATGAGCCCTTTACACAACTTCAAAGATCCCTGAGAACGCGCGCGCCATGCGCGACGCGCTCGCCAAGGTCGGCGCCGAGCTGGGCCGCGAATACGACCTCGTCATCGGCGGCGAGCGCCTCAAGACCGCGGCAAGATCAGCTCGCTCAATCCCGCGCGGCCGGCTCAGGTCGTCGGCGTCCACCAGAAGGCCGGCGCGGAGCACGCGGCAACGGCCATGGCCGCGGCCCTGCGCGCCTTCGAAACCTGGAGCCGCACGTCTGTCGGACACGCGCGTCTCCCTGCTGCTCAACGCGGCCGACATCATCCGCACCGCGCAAGTTCGAGTTCATGGCCTGGCTCACCTACGAAGTGGGCAAGAACTGGGCCGAGGCCGACGCCGACGTGGGCGAGACCATCGACTTCCTCGAGTTCTACGCCCGCGAAGCCCTGCGCCTGGCCGCCGCCACCACGCCCATCCAGTACCCCGGCGAGCGCAACGAGCTTCACTACATTCCGCTCGGCGTGGGCGCGGTCATTCCGCCGTGGAACTTCCCCTTCGCCATCATGGCCGGCATGACCGCGGCCTCCATCGTCTGCGGCAACACCGTCATCCTCAAGCCCTCCAGCGACTCGCCCACCATCGCCGCCAAGTTTGTTGAGGTGCTTGAAGAGGCCGGCATGCCCGACGGCGTGGTCAACTTCTGCCCCGGCTCCGGCGCCACCTTCGGCAACGCCATCGTCGAGCATCCCAAGACCCGCTTCATCGCCTTCACCGGCTCCAAAGCCGTCGGCCTCGACATCCACGAGCGCGCCGCCAAAACCAAGCCCGGCCAGATCTGGATCAAGCGCACCATTCTCGAGATGGGCGGCAAGGACTCCATCATCGTCGTGCGCCGACGCCGACCTCGACGCCGCCGTCGAAGGCGTCGTCGCCTCGGCCTTCGGCTTCAGCGGCCAAAAGTGCTCCGCCTGCTCGCGCGCCATCGTCGACGCCACTATTTACGACGTGTTCCTCGAGCGCGTGCGCGAACGCGTCGCCAAACTCACCGTGGGCGATCCTGCCGAGAACCACAACCTCGGCCCGGTCATCAACAAGGCAGCTCTCGCCACCATGCTCGAGTACATGGAGAAGGGCAAGCGGGAGGGCCGGCTGATCGCCGGCGGAGCGGCGCCGCAGACTGCCGACGGCGGCTTCTACCTCGAGCCGACCGTCTTTGCCGATATTCCACCCGACGGCGTTCTCTCGCAGGAAGAGATCTTCGGCCCGGTTCTTGCGCTCATCAAGGGTAAATAATTTCGATGAGGCGCTGGGAGTTGCCAACAACACCGAGTACGGCCTCACCGGAGCTATCTACAGTTCAGACCGGGAAAAGCTCGACCGCGCGCGGAATGAGTTCCACGTCGGCAATCTCTACTTCAACCGCAAGTGCACGGGCGCCATGGTGGGCGCGCACCCATTCGGCGGCTTCAACATGAGCGGCACGGACTCCAAGGCCGGTGGCCCCGATTATCTTTACTTGTTTACGCAGGCCAAAAGCGTGGCTGAGAAGCTGGGGTAGCTTGTCGGGTCGCGATCGAGGATCGGCTGCCTACGCCACCGCATTCGATGTAGCTTCGGCTTCGGCGTCAAGCTTGCTGCCCACTTCAGCAGCGGCCTGCGCCAGCACTCGATGATGGATGGTGAAGAGCGCCAGCTCCAGCCGGTCATCCACACCTGTCTTGTCGTAAATTGAGCGCAGATAGTTCTTAATTACCTGCTCGGTGGTCTTGAGGCGGTGAGCGATTTCCCGGTTCTTGCACCCCTGCACAATCAGCGCCACAATGCGCATCTCCTTGGGGGTCAGCCGGTCGCGCACGCGCATCCCTACCATGTCTTCTTCAGGCGAGTCAGGCAGCATTACCTGGGGGGGCACCCAGGTTTCGCCCGCTGCCACGCGGCGAACACACTCCACCAGCGTTGGGCCGGTTACGTTGCGGAACACCACGCCACGGAATCCCTGCTGCAGATAGGTTGCGGCGGTCTCGTTGTTCTCGGCGATCACAATGCCGCGGCTGCCGGTCGAGTCAAGCAGCACACTCAGGCGAGGGACATCTGGGTGCAATGATGCGGCAAACAATACTATCGAACCCGGAAAAGTCGTGATCGCGTGGCACATCCGCTCCACGTCGGTGCATTGCGCAATGATGCGCAAATCCTCATCCATCGCAAGCACTTTGGCCGTGCCGGCGCGAAAGATTGCCTGTGAGTCGGCCAAGATGATCTTGTTCATTGCTGTTTACCCCGCCTATCGGTTGCCGCATCCCACTGAAAATTTGCTTCGCCCGGCAGCTCGCAGGTCACAATCGAAGCCTCAGACTCGCGATTCACCCGTGATCAGCTCTACGGGCTACGCTCTTGCTCACTTATCGGCATCGATCGTTACAGTCTTGGTCCTGTCTGCTTTTGCGACACTCCGGTGGTGTAACTTTCTTTCTAGCTGACTTGTGCTACTGAAGTCCATCCCCTTTTAGTTCGCGGAATTGACTTCGTTACCGCCCCACCTGATGTGTAAACACCTGTTTCCACCTTGGTTTTCAATCGGAAGCCATTCCCGGACTGCCCGGCGCGAGGTTCTGGCGCCTTTTGCCCGACAACGTACACTGTGAAATATGGCCCGGCCGATCCTGCTGGCGGTTGACGACGACGTAAGCGTGCTTGAGGCCGTGGTCCAGGATCTGCGCCGCCAATACGGGGCCGATTACCGGGTGCTGCGCGCAGCCAGCGGCCAGGCCGCCCTCGATACCCTCGAGCAGCTCAGGGAGCGCGAAGAGCCGGTTGCCCTGGTTATCAGCGATCAGCGCATGCCGGGCATGACCGGCGTCGAGTTCCTGGAGCGTGCCCGGCCCATCTACCCTGAGGCGCGCCGCGTGTTGTTGACGGCCTACGCCGATACTGAAGCGGCCATCCGCGCCATCAACACGGCGAAGATCCACTATTACCTCAACAAGCCCTGGGATCCCCCGGAGGAGAAACTCTACCCGGTTCTCAACGATCTGCTTGAAGACTGGAAGACCGGCTACCGTCCTCAATTTGAAGGGCTGCGCGTCATCGGCCACCGCTGGATGCTGCGCGACCACAAGGTGAGAGATTTTCTGGCGCGGAACCACATCCCCTACCGCTGGCTCGACGTAAGCAGCGACGGAGAAGTCAATAAACTGGTGCAGGATCGGAAAATATCCGTGGAGCGGCTCCCGGTCCTCCTTTTTCCCGACGGGACGGTGCTTGCCGATCCGGATTTGGATGCGATTGCATCGCACGTGGGGCTCCGCACCCAGGCCACGCAGGACTTTTACGACGTGGTGATTGTGGGCGCAGGCCCCGCGGGCCTGGCCGCAGCCGTGTATGGCGCAAGCGAGGGACTGAAAACACTGGTGATTGAGCCCGAGGCGCCGGGAGGACAGGCCGGCTCAAGCTCGCGCATTGAGAATTATCTGGGTTTCCCTTCCGGTGTGACCGGCGCCGAGCTGGGCCGCCGCGCGCACGCGCAAGCGTCCCGTTTCGGCGCCGAGTTCGTGATGCAGCGCGCTACCGGCCTGCGCCTCGAGGGACAGTATCGGTTTGTGAAACTCGCCGACGGCCGCGAGACTTCGAGCCACACCGTGGTGCTGGCGCAGGGCGTTCAGTATCGCAAGCTCGACATTCCGGGCGCGGACCGGCTAGCCGGCCGGGGCATTTACTACGGCGCGGCGCTGGTGGAGGCCGTAGCCTGCAAGGGCGAAGAGGTTTACATTGTGGGCGGCGCCAACTCTGCCGGGCAGGCCGCGCTGCACTTTGCCAAATATGCCGGCAAGGTAACCATGCTGGTGCGCGGCGAAGGACTTTCGGCCACCATGTCAAAATATTTGATCGATGAGATCGGTGACACATCGAATATTGTGGTGGAGGCGCGCACGCAGGTTGTTGAAGCCATTGGTGACGAGCGCCTGGAGCGGCTGCGGCTGCGCGGCTCGGGTGGCGAGTATGAGACATCGGCCACGTCGCTTTTTGTTTTTATCGGGGCCGCGCCGGTTACGGCCTGGCTGCCGCAAGGTGTTTTGCGCGACCCGAATGGTTTTGTACTGGCAGGGCGGAGACCTGCGACCCGACGCCAGGACGGCATGAAGTGTGGCGCGAAGGGCGTGAGCCGCTCTTGCTTGAGTCGAGCGTTCCCGGCGTTTTTGTTGCAGGAGACGTAAGGCACGGATCGGTGAAACGGGTGGCTTCCGCAGTGGGCGAGGGTTCGATTGCGGTGCAACTGGTGCATCAGTATCTGGCAGGATTCTAGTCACGGGCCGGATGGACGGGGGCGCAAGGAACACGATGGGCGAAGACGGAAAATCGATGGAAATCGAGCCGATTCTCCTCCGCGATGTGGGCGATGCGCTTCTCAGCACCCGGCCATTCTCAGAGACAAGCGCCGATACATTGAGCGGAGTGGAACGCGCGGAGCGGGTGACCGCGAAGGCCGGCGCGTGCCTGGTGGAGTCTGGCGCGACTGATCGCTTCTACTGGGTTGTGCTCGAAGGCAAGACGCGCGCCGAGCGCCCGGAAAAAGATGGTAGCTGGACCCGCGTGGGTTTTGCGCAGGGCGGCGAAGGCTTTGGCGAAGTTCCGCTGCTGACCGGCCGGAAAATTTCGCTCTTTCGTATTTTTGCTGAGACCGATTCTGTACTCATCCGCTTTGCGGAACCGGAATTCTGGATGCTGATGGCGTGTTGCCCCGCGGTGCGCACCGTGGTACTGGCCGACATGGCCGTGCGGTTTGCAGACCTACCAGGTCGAGGCCCTTCATCGCGAGAAACTGGTGTCGCTGGGAACGCTTGCCGCCGGGCTCATGCACGAACTGCATAATCCAGGATCGGCGGCCAAGCGTGCCGCAGGGCAGTTGCGCCAAAATCTTCTGCGGCTGCAACAAATCTCCTTGCGCTATAGCAATAAGCCCAAGACACCGGAGCAGCTTGAATGCATGCGCAAGCTGCTTGAGCAAACGCTGGCTGGTTGCAGAGCGCCTGCCATGAGCAGCATTCAACAGGCCGACGCCGAAGAAGGCATGGCTCAATGGCTATCCGCGGCGGGAGTTGAAAATGCATATTCCATCGCGCCGTCTCTGGTTGATATCGGCTTCAAACAGGATGAACTGGAATGTGCCCGGGTGGCATTCGAAACGGACAGCTTTTCTGACGCGCTGAACTGGCTTGAAGCGCTGGTCTCGAGTGTTTCGCTGGTTTGCACCGTTGAGGAAAGCATCGCCCGCGTCTCCGATCTTGTGATGGCCGTAAAAAAATTCGCCTACGACGAACGCATGGTGGGCAAGGATATCGACGTGCACGACAGCCTGCAGAGCACGCTTACCGTTCTCGGCCACAAGCTGCGCTTGAGAAACGTCACTGCGGAAAAGGTCTTTCAGGCTTCGCCATCCACTCTTCGCGCACGCGGCCCCGGCCTGAGCCAGGTGTGGACAAATCTCATTGACAACGCCGTGGACGCTTCGCCCGATGGCGGCAAGATCACGATCTCAACCTGGACCGAACCCGGAACGCTGGCCGTGAGCATCGCCGACCAGGGGAAGGGAGTTCCGCCCGATGTTTTGCCGCACATCTGGGAGGCCTTCTTCACCACCAAGCCGCAAGGCTCGGGAACCGGCCTCGGCCTTGAGATTGTTCACCGCATCGTGACTCAGAAGTTCGGCGGCACAGTCGATGTGGAGTCGGAGCCCGGCAACACCAAGTTCACGGTTCGGCTTCCTGTAAACTAATCCACCACCAAAACTGGGTGCCCCCGGTCCCTCGCACTTGGGGACCGGGGACAGCACGAACCTCAACATCGTTACTTGGTCCCCGCCGCACCTTGCCCAGCGCTCGAACTGGCCGTCGCAGCAATGACGGGTCCGTCGGTCTTCACAAACACCGATCCCACCTTGCCGCTGGCCTCATCCATCACCGCCAGTCGCACCGCTGCCGGCTTGGGGCCGGCGACTGCAACCACGTGCGGCAGTCCGCTTTTAATCAGCGACTCGTACTCGCTCAGCGTCAGCTTCTGATCCACTCCGTCGCTCATGTAGTGCAGCGGTTTGCCTGTCTCGTCGAATGTGCAGACACCCACGCGCAGATTCACCTCGCGATTGCCGTTGCCCGCAGCCGTAAACGTGAGCGCGGCGGGATTGATCATGAGATAGAACTTCATGGTTTCCTTCGGATCGGGAGGCAGGCTCTTTGCCGCAAGAAAGATCGCGGTCGCATCCAATGGCCCCTCGCATGCGGCGCGCTGCAGGTCGTCATTTGCGTTTGCTCCGGTCCCTTCTGAATTGGCAAAGTAACCCTGCCGGTATTCGAGATGCAAGCCTTTCAGTTTTGTGTCGAGAACGATGCGCCGATATTCGCCGTTCCAGTCATTCGAGTCGGGATAGTAGGCGATCTCGTAAAACTTGCTGCTGTCGTCGACTGCTTTGTGGATGCAATCGGCCAGGTCGTTGTCGCCCGTGCAGACCTGCCCACCGGTGGCTTCGGCGATCATCTGCATCGTGTCCGCCTGCCGCGCCTGCCCCTCCATGTCTCGCTTCAGAGCTGCAATATCTGACGGTGCATGGATATTGGTCACTTGGGCCTGCCACTCGTACCCCGGCGGCAGATGCACGCCGGCTGGGTTGATTGGATACACCGCAATCCTTGCGTCGCTCAAGGCGTTCGTTACTCGCTGGATCCCCGCTTCATAATCACGATCCCGGAATTGATCAAGGGGGTGATAAAAGGGCGGTTGGATTACGTTGATAGGAAAAGCAGTGGAAATCCAAAGCAGATTCTTACGCCCCGGATATCCTGACATGTGTCGCGCGATGGAGATGAGCGCATCTTCGGTCAAATGGGCCCGCGTATCCATGTTGTCGATGTAGTTGCGCGAATCCTCGTTCAGCGCCGATTCAAGCATCTCCGGGGGAATTGGCAGGTGTGTTCTTAACAATGAATTATAGGTCGAATTAAAATCGTCGCGCGGATCAAGTTGCGCCATGCTTTGCCCCGCCGGAGTGATTGCATTACTCAATGCTGCCTGCAAAAGTTTGGGATCGCTGGTAAAGTCCTGGAGCATGACCAGCCGGGTCCCCAGCAAGAAAACTGCGACCGGGACATCAGGCGGAAGTTGCTGAAGCAGCTTCAACGTCTGGGACGTGGTCTGCGACTGATATCGAACGTCAGTGTTGAGCCCGTCCACGAGAATGATAGTTGGCGGCACAGGCTCCTTCAGCGACGCAACCACATTCGTATAGATCCCCGCTGGAATCTGCGCCGTCAAGCCCGCGTCATGCACCTCAAGGTCGGCCATCGAGATTTCGCGGAACGAGGCGATCTTTTGTTCGCTTTTCGCTTTGCTCTTGCTCGGCGTCTGCTCAAAAACCTGAAAGTCTTCCCGCTTGAGTCCGGTCACGTGGTTCCCCTTCGAATCTTTCACCACCACTTCGAGCGTGACCATGCGCGAGTAAGTGTGAAGCGTGAGGGAAGGCGTCGGTGACCTGGATTCGGTCTGTTGGGAAACTGATGTTAGTCCGGGTCTCTGTGCGGCGCATGGCAGCGCCAGGCAGCCGATGAATACGAGCGCCGGAATCAGCCGAACGGTGACGCGAGGCATCGGGAACTCCTGACCGTTCGAATCATTATTCGCCCTCATCGCAGGCGATGCAACACAAACCCCTCAGCTCACATTTGTTACAAGCTGCAATGAACTGGCGACTAGCGAAGATCTTGAACAACCTTGAAGCTCAACCCAGCTCCTTCAGAGCTCCCCAAAATAAAGTTAGGAACCGGTCGCTCGATTTGCAGAGAATTACCAGCCTCCGCGTTACATTCAAAACGGGAAGAAAAAGAGGAGCAACCCGGCGCGGCATACGACAAGGGCCGATCATCGACGTAACCCTTTTGTTCTGAGGATTTTGAATCTTAAGTCTTTTCAATTGAAGATTTTGCAACAAGAGATGACAAGGCCGACGCCTGCAATTCCAACAGAATCAATAATTTAGCTGAAATGAAGGGGGAGGGGGGTCTATGCAAGGGGGGGGCACCTCCGGCACCACCCTGGCCAGCGCATGCTAACTCCGCTAGCGCCGCTAACCCCGCTAACTCCGCTGTCGTTACTGATTCACCCCGCTGGCCAGGAATCCGCCGTCGACAACCAGCACCTGTCCGGTGACAAATGACGCGCTGTCCGACGCCAGATACACTGTCGCGCCGATCAGCTCTTCAGTTTTGCCGAAGCGACCCATTGGCGTGCGCATCAAAAGCTCCTGCCCGCGCGGCGAGCTATCGAGCAGTTTCGCATTCAGGTCGGTGCGGAAGACGCCTGGCGCAATCGCATTCACAGTCACGCCTTTCTTTGACCACTCCACGGCCAGCGAGCGCGTGAGCGAGGCAACCCCGGCTTTGCTGGCCGCGTACGCTGCTACCTCGTTGAGAGCCACAAAGCTGTTCAGCGAAGCGATGTTAATGATGCGTCCGTAGCCGCGCTCCAGCATCGGCCGCCCAAAGGCCTGGCACGCGCGCAGAGTTCCGGTCAGGTTGGTGTCGATGATGTTGCACCACTCCGTTTCGCCGATGTCGATGGTCGGCATGCGCTTGATAATTCCCGCGCAGTTCACCAGGATGTCGACCTTGCCAAACTTCTCGAGTGTGGCCGCAAGCAGCCGGTCAAGCGAGCTGCGATCGCAAACATCGGAGGTCATGCGGAGCGTCTTGCGGCCAAGTGACTCGATCTCAGTCGCAGTCTCGTTCACCTGTTGCTCGCGACGGGCCGTTGCAATCACATCTGCGCCGGCTTCGGCCAGGCCGAGACTCAGCGCACGGCCGATCCCCGAGGTGCCTCCGGTTACAACCGCGATCTTTCCTTCGAGGCTGAACACTTGCTTAATCATGATTTCTCCGATAAACGAATTCGTACCTTCCAGAGGCATCCTGTCTCACAGCCGGTCTGGAGACCGGCCGAACAACCGGGCTGGAGCCCGGCGCTACCTCAGAGCCGGCTCTTATGCGCCCACAATCCAAGCCCCGGATTCGCAACAAAGAAAACCTCCTCGCCGTCGATCGTGTTCCAGCCGTGGCTGAGCTTGGCAGGGTTGTAACGTGCGAGCATGGTTTTCAAATCGCCATGAGCGTAACCGACTCCTTCAATCTCTTCACGCGTCAGGTGGCCAGGGCACCAGGTGATTTTGAAGCGCCCTTCGGAGCTGCCATGAATGAGGTGCGCCGCAGCGCTCAGATCGTCGGCCAGGTCGGGATTCTCATTCACCAGCTTGAGCGTGTGCGGAGTGCCGCGATAGCCGTATTTGCGAATCAGAGCGTCGATGCCCTTGTCTTCGCCAAACTCGCGCACCCCCGGAGCAAGAATGATGAGCTCGGCGCCATCGGCAAGCGCCATGCGCGTTCGGTAAACTGCCTTATTGCCGATCCACGTGCTGTGGAACTCATGCGGATCGAGATACACGATCGCCTTCTCCATCTGCCTCTCGACGATCTCGAAGTTCACCTTGAGACTGAGCTCGGCGGCGTGTAGAAAAACTTCGCGCTGGTCCCCGATGTAAAGGCCGCGAACCGCCAGGCTGCCATCGTCGCCGCGCCCCACCACCGTGTGCACGTAAACAATGGGCAGATGCTGAAGAAAATGTTCGGCGGCGTAGTCGAACACCTTGCGCACCGGATTCTCCGCCCGCCCCATGATGCGCTCCATGCCGTACACGGCGCCCAGATAGTGGCTGCGGTTGATGCTCTCGCGGCCACCCGTTCCCACCACGATGTTTTTGGTGTAGTTGGCCATGCCGATCACTTCGTGCGGCACCACCTGTCCGATGGAAAGAATCAGATCGAACCCCCCGCGCGAGACGAGCTTGTTTACCTGCGCGGGCCACGGATAATTCAGCTTGCCTTCAGACTGTTCGCGGATGAACTCGGCCGGCACTTCGCCCAGCGTCTCAACATCGGTGCGCCAATTGTGTACACGAAAGAGATCCCGCGGAATGCCGGCAAACATGCGCCCAATCTGATCCTCGCGCATGGGCGTGTGCGTGCCGATGGCCGGCAGCACCGCCTCAAGGCTGTCCCCGTAGTACTCATAAACGTAGCGCGTCAGCAGGCCGGCCTGCGAGTGCTCGCGGCTCTGGTCGGGAGGAACTACCAGCACGGCGTTGCGCGGTCCGAGCCTCTCGAGTGCCTCGTTCAACAACTCGCGCAGCTGCTCGCGCGTGAGCGCAGTCTTTTCACTTCCAACCGAGCAGTAGAGGCTCATATTGTTCCCTCCACCTTGCGCAGCCCGGGTGCCAGCGTGATGAGAATCGCGAACCCAATCAGGTATACGGTTGCAGCCAGCGCAAAAAGGCTCGCGTAGCTGTGCGTAAACTCGATAATGTAGCCCGCGCTGGCTGAGAGCAGCATGCCGCCTACTGAGCCTGCCATGCCGCCGATTCCCGTGACCGAACCGACCGCGCTGCGCGGGAACATGTCGGCAGTTGTTGAAAAGAGATTGGCCGACCATCCCTGATGTGCCGCGGCGGCGAGCCCTAACAGTCCAATGGCCGCCCACTCCGAATGTATATAGTTGATGGCAAATACGGGCACCACCAGGCAGGCGCAGATAAACATCGCTGTGAGCCGGGCGCGCACGGCCGTAAAGCCGAATTTGCCGAAGAACTCAGGCAGCCATCCGCCGCCAATGCTGCCCACGGCCGACGCGTTGTAGACCATGATGAGCGGCAGTCCCAGATGCGAGAGGTCGAGATGAAACCGCGATGCAAAATACGATGGCATCCAGAAGAGGTAGAACCACCAGATTGGATCGGTGATGAACTTGGCTAACGTGAAAGCCCAGGTTTGGCGAATGCCAAGCAGCTTGGCCCATGGCGTGGCCGGGCCCATCTTTTCCGCTGCCTCCTGGTAGATGTGCCGCAGTTCTTGGCCGGTCAGCGTGGGATGGTCGGTTGGCTTGCGGTACTTGTTGTACCACAAAATAATCCACAGAAAGCTGAAGAGTCCCGTGGCCAAAAATGCCGCATGCCATCCGTAGTGAATCGTGATCCATGGAACAATCAGCGGCGCCAGGATAGCGCCCAGATTGGTGCCGGAATTAAAGATGCCTGTCGCCAGCGATCGCTCCTTCTGCGGGAACCACTCGGCGACGGTTTTGATTGCGCAGGGAAAGTTGCCTGCTTCGCCCAGACCTAGAAAGAAGCGAGCAATGCCGAACTGTACAACGGTATTGGCCAGCGAGTGCGCCATGGCCGAAAGGCTCCAGACAGCCATGATCACGACGTAGCCAATCCGCGTCCCCACCTTGTCGACAAACCACCCGGCGCCCACCAGGCCTAGCGCGTAGGCAAGCTGGAACGCAACCACCACGTAGCCGTAATCCACCTCAGTCATGCCAATGCTATGCTGCAGCAGGGGTTTCAGAAGGCCCAGAACCTGGCGGTCCATATAGTTGATTGAGGTAGCGGCGAACAGCATGGCGCAGATCGTCCAGCGCACATTGCCGAGGCGCGAACTCACCGGTTCGTCTTCGTCGATGCGTGCGGCGCTTCCCGCTTTACTGTTCATGTCCAGTCCTCATTGAACCAGTGTGCCTCTCGATTGCGTGTATGGGTTCTGCAACTCGCATTTCTTGATCGCTCGGCTCAATCGGTTCTAAAGCCGGTACGCTTTCTTCACCAGTCCGTAGGTAAGTTCGTGCGCGACCTCAAAGGCTTCATCTTCTTCGAGGCGATGCTCGGCAACCAGCTTGCCGAGGAATGCGCAATCCACTCGGCGCGCCACATCGTGCCGCGATGGTATCGAAAGGAACGCTCGCGTGTCGTCGTTGAATCCCACAGTGTTGTAGAAACCGGCCGTCTCAGTGGCTTGCTGACGGAACCGCATCATGCCTTCAGGGCTGTCGTGGAACCACCACGGCGGCCCGAGACGCAGGCAGGGATAATGGCCGGCCAGAGGTGCAAGTTCGCGGCTGTAGGTGGTTTCGTCCAGCGTGAACAGGATGATGGTGAGATTCTTCTCGTTGCCGAAACGGCTCAGCAGCGGTTGCAGCGCAGTGACGTAATTCGTGGGCTGCGGAATGTCGGCACCCATGTCGCGGCCGTAGCGCGAATAGAGCCACGGGTTATGATTGCGCACCGACCCGGGATGAATCTGCATTACGAGTCCGTCATCCACGCTCATGCGCGCCATTTCCGTCAGCATCTGCGCGCGGAAGAGCTCACGATCGGGGGGCGTTGTAGATCCGACCAATACTTTTTCGAACAGAATCTGCGCATCGGTAAGATCGAGATCGGCGGTCAGCGCCGTCGGGTGCCCATGATCGGTTGAAGTGCAGCCCAGCGTCTTGAAGCGCGCGCGCGCCTTGAACAAGGCATTCAGATAGCCGGTCCAGGTTGATGTGTCTTCGCCATTTTGTTCGCCGAGTTTGGCAACCGATTCCACGAACCCTGGAAAATCCGGATCGACAACTGGATCGGGACGGAACGCGGGAAGAATCCGGGCCTTCCATCCGGAGTCGCGAATTGTCTTATGATGCTGCAAGTCATCGAGCGGCGAATCGGTGGTCGACAGCACTTCAATTTTGAATCGCTCAAAGAGCGCACGAGGCAGAAACTCCGTGGTGTTCAACTTCTCCTGGATCGTGTCGTAATAGAGGTCGGCGGTCTTCTCCGTTAATCGTTCTGAAAGGCCGAAAAGTTCTTGAAATGCGGAGTCGAGCCAGATGCGCGTGGGGGTGCCGCGGAAAAGATAGTAGTTGCTGGCAAAGATGCGCCAAACTTTGCGCGGATCTTTGATCTTTGGCTGGCCGATCCCGAGACCGTCGAGCGAAACGCCCTGGCTGTATAGCATGCGGAAGACGTAATGATCGGGCTGCACGAACAGAGTGGCAGGGTCGGGGAACGGCTGGTTCGAAGCGAACCAGCTTGCCTGTGTGTGCCCATGCGGACTGACGATAGGTAGATCGCGGACCGCAGCATAGAGGGCGCGTGCTACATTGCGCGCGCTCGGCTCAGCAGGGAACAGGCGATCGTCATTGAGCAGCATGGTTTTCATTCTACCGCCGAAGGAATGGCCCTCGGTGCGCCGTCCACGATCCCGAAAATCGGAACTGCACCGCCCGCCGCCCACTGCTGAAAGTGCTGTAATGGATATGGGGGAACGATGAAGACAATATTGATGGCCGATCCGGTGCGCTACCCGCGCATGAACACCGCCGAGCTCCGCGAGACCTTTTTGCTCAACGATCTCTACGAACCGGAAGCGATCCATTTGAATTACGTCGATTTGGATCGCTCGGCGGTCGGGTTTGCCGCGCCGCTCGCTGAGCCGATCGCATTGCCCACTTACCCTGAGCTGCGCGCCGGCTACTTTACCGAACGCCGCGAGCTGGGAGTGCTGAACATCGGCGCCGCCGGCACGGTGAGGGTGGAAGGCAAAGCATACGAGCTCGAGAATCTCGACGTACTGTATGTGGGGCGCGGAAACCGTGAGGTCAGCTTCATGTCGCGGGACGCTGCGGCGCCGGCGGTCTACTACCTGCTCAGCTATCCGGCCCATGCGGCGTTTCCAGTTGCGGTGGTGCGCAAGGCCGAGGCCAGACCAACAGAGCTTGGCTCGGTTGAGACATGCAACAAGCGGATGATCTGCAAATACGTTCATCTCGAGGGGGCACGGAGCAGCCAACTGGTGATGGGCGTGACGCATCTGGCGCCGGGGTCGAACTGGAACACCATGCCGCCGCACACGCACATGCGCCGGTCAGAGGTGTACATGTACTTCAACGTTGCGCCCGACGCGCGCGTGGTGCACCTGATGGGTCCGCCGGATGAGACCCGCCATCTGCTGGTGGCCGACAAGGGAATTGCGATTTCACCGGGCTGGTCGATTCACGCCGGTGTAGGCACGCGTGCATACAGTTTTTGCTGGGGCATGGGCGGCGAAAACCAGGACTACGCCGATATGGATCCCGCGCCGGTGGAAAGCCTGCGCTAAGTTTTTCAAGGCTGCGGTTCCGCATCCCACAAAAGTCCGCGAGGCATACGCGATAGCGGAATGGTTTTCGACCGCGGCGATGATATGATCACTGCAATTGAGCCAATAAAACAGGCGAGCGGTTCATAAACCTCCAGAGGGAATCCAGCAGGTCGAGAAAAAGCCTCCTGCGCATCCGGTTCCTCCGGGCCGCATCACCTTTGCAGCATCACCGGCGCAAGATGTCCTCCAAGCTGCTTGCACGCCGGCTCGTTTAGTGGATCAGAGGTCCTGGACTATGAGCCGAGTGCTGCCGTTGCTGCCTTGCTTTTTCCTCCTTGCCGAGTTCTCTTGCGTTGCGCAGAATCAAGCTTCGCCGATTGAAACTCTGAAGAGCTCTTATTCAGCCTCGGGCAGCATCGTGGTCCTTGACAGGAACACGATCGTGATCGAGCCCAGGATGCCTGCGCCCGTGTGCGCGAAGCCGAAGACCGAGAATGGCAAGACTACGTGGCAGTTTTATTCCTTTCCTCTAGCGTCGATTACGGTTCCGCTCACGGAAGTAGATGAGACGCTGATCAGCGAGAACCGCGTATTTACTGGTTTCGATGCGGCCAAGAGCTACAGGCCGGGCGAAATGGGCGACACCACAATGATCGTGATCGCGGGCGCCGAGGGCAAGCAATTCCACACGCTGATTTATGACAGCGACAAGTTTTCGCAGCTTGGCCCCGGGCCGCACTCGAGCAAGGAATACGACCAGTCGCCCGACGACACCGCGGCCTTCGGGCTCACCTTCTCTGATCCCGCCGCGGCGCGTGCCTTTGAGATCGCGCTGCGCAGTGCGGTAATCGAGGCCAAAGCGCGGGCCCAAAACGAGCGACCCTGATTCAATCAAAATCAATCCGGCTAATCAGCCGATTGTCCATCCCAGCGGTGCAGGACGCTGCAAGGATGGACTCTCCCTGCCATTCGTCGGGAGCGCTCCAAGAGCTGGCAGCTGTTTTTACTCGACGCTGAAGTCTCCGTCCACGTCCACAACCAGCGCGTCACCCTGGATGACGATGGAGTGGATTGTGAGGGTAGTGACGCTGACCTTGTAGCCTGAGGTGGCGGCGGAGTTGGCCAGGGCCTTGCGCAGCAGGTCAGCGGCATTCACCTTCATGCTCGAGGGCACCTTGCGGCGGAGAAAGGGCTCGAGCGCGAAATCCAACTCGCGATGGCCCGTGGCCTTTTCGAGTCTGGCATCGCGAAAGCCGACGGACTCGCCCTCGGCATCGGGCAGCACGGAAACCTCCGCGGGTACCGAGATGGGCACGCCGAGGCAGGCGCCGCCCACTGACTGACCCACTTTGGCGTGGGCCTTCATCTTCACCAGGATGCGGTCGTCCTGGAAAGTGAGGTGGGGGTCCGAGGCCGAGATGGAACAGCCGGATTTGGCGTTTCCCTTGAGGTAGTAGCGGCCGTCAGGTGAGTTAAAGAGCTGCTGTCTCAGCGTCTTCTCAAGGGCCGCTCGAGTGATGGTGAGTTGGACGGCGCGGCATGGCGCGAGGGCTAAGGCGAGCGCGAGGAAAGCAGCCACGGTCCGCGGTGCTGTTGTCATATCGGTAATCCTTTTATGCGCGCAGTTAAATCACTTGAAAGCACTACAGCGAGCCCGGCAATGAGAGAGAGGAAACATGCTTGAGGAAAACACATAAAATGTTCTCCAGGAGCAATTTACGCAGCCTCAAACAAATCCAGATGGGTTTTCCGGCAGTATGTTCGAAGCTCGATTTTACTATTGATTTTTGAAGAAAAAAGCTCTAAAATAGGAGGCGATGTGACCTCTGGACATACCGCACTCCCCAGGCCTCAAGTCCGAGGGCGATCAGAAGAAAAATACCCTTCATCCAAGGATAAACAATCAATGGCAAAGCGTCGTGGAAATCCGAACTGGGGTAAGCCGGAGCCGATTGGCCCCGTAGTGCCGACAGTCACCTCTTTCGAGCAGATTGTAAAGGAGTTCAAGCTGCCGCCTGATCAGTACATCCGGTCAACCCGCCTGCGTGAGTGGGCGCGTCGTAACAAGAACTCCAAGTACATCCCCGAGGCCCTTCTCGAGGCCTGGGGCTTCGAAATCGAATCGACGTTGTAGCATTTTAGCCAGCTTGCACAAAAACGCCGCCTTCGGGCGGCGTTTTTGCTGTTTGGGATGCAGCCTTCTGAAGGTTTGGTGGATTCGCTCTTGAGTGCATTGGCCTGATATCACTAAATGAGAATGAGGTTTCGAATCATGATACTGAAACTGTCCAAAGGTGTAACCATGCGCTTGCAAAGACTGTGTTCTTGCACCAAAAGGATGCTCTGAAAAGTCCTGATTTGCGAGGGCGCGACTTCAATCGCGTCGATAATGCCGGTGGAATCAATAGGCTTTAGCCTCGAGGGAGTGTGGATTTGCTCACTTGAGATTTGTTTCAAAGATTCTCTAACTCATGAATTAGCCAGGGATAGGGTGTGTGCATGCACCTACAATCGATACCAGTCGACTAGCGCTTTCGTGTTCACGATAAGCGTCCGTGAGGTGTCCAGTTTATGAGCTTTGAGCCTGAAAAGTTCTTCATTGGAGTGATCGATTTCTTTTCAATACTCATGCCCGGTGCGCTGTTAGCTTACCTGGGCAAGGGTTACATAGCTTCCATCACATTTAACCGGCAAGATATCTCATTGACGAACACTGAGTCTTTGATGATCTTTTTGTTTATTGCCTACTTGTTGGGGCACATTACTTTCTTGCTTGGCTCCCCGTTGGACCGGCCTTATGACTGGTTAAGATCGTGTACCGATCTCGGCCAGATTGGGCGCCTGGCCAGGAGTGAGGGCCTCTCAAATCGAGGGATGCGGGTAGTGGCGGGTTGGCTATTTGGCCAGGATGCGGATGCGGCCCTTGTTCAGGCAATTCGGATCAAGTCGCGCGCCCTGCGCAGCATTTCCGCTGGGAACGCGGTCAATGCGTTTCAGTGGTGCAAAGCCCGTTTGTCCAAAGACCATCCCGCAGGTCTGATCGCGGTTCAGCGCTTCGAGGCGGACTCCAAATTCTTCCGCAGTTTTGTTATAGTCCTGCTGGCGTTGGCGGTCATCTCCGTCTCTCATCATCCCGACCAACGCAGTTTTGCACTCTCGGCACTGTGCATGGGGTTGCTGTTGCCCGCTTTGTGGCGCTACATAGATCAGCGCTTCAAGGCAACACAACAGGCTTATTGGTTTGTGGTTACTCTTGAAAGCATCAAGGATCATTCCGACATCGACACCGCATCAAAACTCAATACCAGTGGTTTGACGCATGCGGGAGGGGTGGTCTTTCGAGGGAACAACGACACATTGGAGTATCTGCTGATTCACGCCAGTTCAAATGCCAATGAATTGGTTCTTCCCAAAGGTCATATTGAGCTCGGAGAAACTCCACGGGAAACTGCAGTTCGGGAGGTCCGGGAGGAGACAGGCTATTGGGCAAGAGTAGTCGACTGGATAAGCGATGTTCGACTTGGAGACGGGCCCGAGGCGCCGATGGTGCGTTTTCTTCTCATGGAACTGGTGATGGAAGAAGAAGGCGAGTGGCCACCGGAGAATCGTCAGCATCGGTGGCTTTCACTGGAGGCTTCGAAACAGCAAGCCTCGCACAAGGAAACGGTGCTGCTCCTTGAAAAGGCGGCCTCGGCCGTGTCTTTGATTAGCTAACTGTTTACCAGGGAAAGGCAGCAATGGCAGGTGGCCCATTCATCCCGGTATCGAGAGTTGTGCCGGGTTCATCGCGGCCTTATCGCTATGAGCGGGTCTTCGGTCAAGGCCCCGGCGGAGTTACGATAGCACCGCCGTGTCTCCGTCGCTGCTCGCTTGCCTTCATGATTTCGTTCATGTCCGCAACTGGCCGAATCTCGAAAATGTTGCCAAACGTATTCGCCGGATGCTGCGCCATAAGCTCGACAGCATGATTCATGTCCCGCGCTTCAAGGATGAGAATGCCGCCGAGTTGTTCCTTGGTTTCGGCATAGGGGCCGTCGGTCGTCGCCACACGGCCGTTTTTCCAATACAGGGTAAGGGCGGTCTCCGGCCCCTGAAGCGCCTCTCCACCGGCCCAGTGCCCGCTGGCGCGAAGATGGTCGTCGTATTCAAAGCATGTATCGAACATGGCGTTTCGCTCGCTCTCAGTCATGCCATCGAATTTGCCTTTGTCGTAGTAGCCAAAACAGAGGTATTTCATTGATCTTCTCCTTGTCCTTCATGGTGAGAGCTACAGCAAATCCTGCGATGCTGTAGCCCGAAACCACAAAACTGAAGTTGACGAGGCCATCAGGGAGCGGCAACCTTGCACCACGCTCAAAAGGACACGCCGTCTCAGGATTTGCTCGAGCGGCGTAGCTTCGCGCTGGCTCCCATCCCATAGTCACTAGAGCGTGTTTCAAAAAATGGCCGGCCCTTGTGAGCTTCGGTGCCGCAGGTGCTAAAGCCTAATGTTTTAAGGCGCTTTCGGCACGACTGAAGTCATGCCCTGACACACAGCGGATTTTTTGAAACATGCTGTACGGTGCATCTTCCGAAGTGGCGGCGTGTGAGACTATTCCGCCGCTCCCTGCGGGTCCGGGAAGAAAAGAAGTTCGCGCACCTCGCCGGGTACATCGCAGGAGATGGCACCCTTCTTCGCCCACGCAAGTGCCTCGTCCATATCGGCGCATTCCAGTATCCAGAATCCGCCCATGTGCTCCTTGGTCTCAGTGAACGGCCCGTCGGTGACGAGCACCTTTCCGTCGGGCTGGGCCCGCAGTGTCTTTGCGTTGGCGGGCGGGGCAATGCCGCAGGCGAATTTCCGCACACCGGCAGCAATTAATTCGCGGTTGAGAGCGTGGATCTCCTCGATCATCGCTTCAGTCACGGTGGACGGGTCGAAGTCGTCGGGCATGTAGTTACAAACCAGATACTGTGGCATGATTTTTTCTCCTTGTCTTTCTGCGGTTTGTTTCCGGTGGCTTGTTTCCGATGACCCGTTTCCTGTTCACTCAGGAGCCGGAGCTCATCGTTCTCTTGTCCTATAGTCGTTGGGAAGACGGAAAATCGACAGCTATCCCAATTTTTATTTCAGCTGCCGAATCCGCTCCTGCAGGAACTGCCGCTCAGGTTCCTGTTGGGTGAGCGCCAGAGCTTTCTCGTAAGAAGCCCGGGCCTCAGCGGTCCTGCCCAGCCTGCGACAAATATCGGCGCGGGCTGAATGCGCCAGGTAGTAATTTGCCAATTCGCCACGTGCCAACACCGCGTCGATATGTGCCAGACCGGCCTCTGGACCATCGCTCATGGCAATGGCCACGGCGCGATTCAGATGGACAACCGGCGAAGGCTGAATCCGCACCAATTGGTCGTAAATCGCAACAATCTGCCGCCAGTCGGTGGCAGCGACCGATTGCGCCTCCGCATGTACGGCCGCAATCGCAGCCTGCAATGTGTAAGAG
>CAWILB010000068.1:0-5610 GCA_963836635.1 uncultured Acidobacteriaceae bacterium
GCTGGTCCAGTTGCCAGATAGTGTGCCGTCGAGCATCATCCGGATATAGTCGTAAATGAGCCAGCCGATGGTTCCGCCAACCAGCACAATGCCCGGCATCGCGAGTTTCCACGGGAACGGAATCGGCTGCGGAGCGATGGCTTCTTCGCGGACGCGCTCCATGACGCAAGCAAGAAAACCCGAGGAAGGAACGAACTGGTCTTCGGAGGCAAGAATGAGATCGATGGCATCGTTTGCTGCGGGTTGTGTGTCGGGTTTCATCGGGAAAGTTCCTTTCCCGCGGCTCGAAAGAGGTTGGCGGCTTGCGGATTGAGATGCGGAAAGCGCTTGCGGAGCAGGTCGCGGGCGCGCGCCAGGCGGGCCTTGACGGTGCCCTCGGGCAGGCCCATGGTCTGTGCCGCGCGGCTTACGTCCATCTCATGAAAATAATAGAGAATGACGGGCTCGCGGTAGTTGAGCGGCAAGAGCCAGAACCGCCCGGCGCAGCGCTTCGTTTTGCCCTTGCAGCTCAAAGTCAGAAAGCTGGTCGGCTGCGCGCGGAAGGCTCGGCAACATCGTCGAGCGGAATCGCTGCCGGGAAGCGCTTGAGCTGGGAGCGGTAGACGTTGGCGGCGATGGAAAACAGCCAGGTTGAGAAACTGGACTCGGAGCGCCAACTGGCCAGCCCGCGCCAGATGCGAAGGAAGGCTTCCTGGGCCATTTCTTCGGCGCGGCCGCGGTCGCGGCAGTAGCGCCATGCCATGTTGACGAGCGGCCCCTGCCAGCGGCGCACGATTCCCTCGAAGGCGCCGACTTCGCCGGCCAGCACGCGGGCGACGTCGACAGCGTCGAGATCGGCCTGGTGGCTGCGAACGGCGGCGGGTTGGTGGTTCGATCAAATGGCAGCCTTCTTCAGCAGGTATGACAGCGCTCGGAACGGGTGGTTGCAATTTTATTGTTCGCAGCCTTGCCGAATGATGCCGAGCGAATTCTTTTGAAAAAATGCAACCGGTAACTTGGGCTGCGGTTGTCGTACCGGTCGCAAGGGTTGAAAAAGAGAAAAAGCAATGAAAGGGAGGACACAAAGATGATGCATCTGGCGATGGCGCTGTTCAATGATTCCGAGGCGGTCGGCGGCATTCCCGGCAACGGCGCCTTCTGGGTGTTCCTGTCGGTGAGCGCGGTGGTGATGTTCGGAGTATTTATTCCATTGGTGACCTGGATCGACAGCCGTCGCAAGGAGCGTGAGGCGTACTATCGGGCGGAGACTCTGCGGCGCGTGTCCGAGGCTTCGAGCGAAGGGCGCGAAGGCGACACTCGAGCTGCTGTGGGAAGAAAACCGGCAAAAACAACTGCAAACCCGCGAGGGGATGAAGATCGGCGGATTGATTACTGCGGGAGTGGGAATCGCCCTGATGATTTTTCTGCGGTCTTTGGGCGGACCGGGCTCTCCGTACCTGGTCGGATTGATTCCCTGCCTTGTCGGTGTGGCGATGCTGGTTTACGTGTACGTAATGGCGGCGCCGATGACCGGCAAGCCTAACCATTGAGTCCTCGGGGCGGAATTGGGCGAGGGGTATAATCGGACCCATGACGCTGGGCTCATCATCTCCGCTATCTGCATCGCGAGAATCGGCGAATCTCAGCGATATGCCTGCCGACGCTGCAGCCAAGCTGCTTGCCCTCGAAGCGCGCCTTCGCGAGCTGGGCGGCGTGATGGTGGCTTACTCGGGCGGCGTGGATTCGGCCTTCCTGGCCGGGACGGCGCATCGCGTGCTGGGTGACAAGATGCTGGCCGTTCTGGCCGACTCGGCCTCGCTGGCTCGGAAGGATATGGAGCAGGCCATCGCGTTTGCCCAGTCGATCGGGATGCCGCTGAAGGTAGTGCAGACCGACGAGCTGGACCGGCCGGAGTACGCGCGCAACGACTCGAACCGCTGCTTCCACTGCAAAGACGAGCTGTTTAACACCATGGAATCGCTGGGCGGCGAGCTTGGATTCAAGCGCATTGCCTACGGCATGAATGCGGACGACACCCGCGATTACCGGCCCGGGCAACGCGCGGCCGAGCAGCATGAAGTGCTGGCTCCGCTGGCCGAGGCAGGATTGACCAAGCTCGAAGTGCGGGCATTGGCAAAGGCAGCGGGCTATCCGCTTTGGGACCGGCCGGCCGCGCCGTGCCTTTCGTCGCGCGTGGAATATGGGCGCACAGTGACCCGCGAAGTGCTGGAGCAGGTCGAAAAGAGCGAAGAAAGCCTGCGCGAGCTGGGCTTCCGCGAGCTGCGTGTGCGTCACCACGGCGAACTGGCGCGGGTCGAGATTTCACGCGGCGAGTTGCAGCGTGCGTTGACCTTGGAGATGCTGGATGCGATTACCGCTGCGCTGAAGAAGACCGGGTATCAATATGTAACGCTCGATTGCACAGGATTCCGGTCGGGCTCGTTGAACGCCATTCTGCCGGCCGAAGTGCTGGCCCGGCGCGGGGCGTAGATAAGATTCCCTCCCACCCTAAACGCAAAGAACGCGATTAGGATTGGGCACCAGGCTCTCGACGTTTTCCCTTCCCTCTGTCAGCCATTTAGAATCACTACGCGATGAAGGTTGCTTACCTTGAGTGCTTTTCGGGCATCAGCGGCGATATGCTGCTTGGCGCCCTCGTCGATGCGGGAGTTCCATTTGAGTGGCTTGCAGAGACTGCGGCGGCGCTGAATGTTGACGCCCGGTTGGAGAAGCGCACGGTGATGCGCAGGTGGCCTTACCGGAACCAAAGTGGACGTGATTACCGACGAGGGGTCAGAGGTCAGGGGGCGAGGGATCAAGAGACAGGGAACAGGGATCAGAAAACAAGAATCAGAAAGACGGGCACCCGCTCGGCCACGAACATCCGCAACATAACCACGATCATGAGCTCGGCGAACACGGACACGACCACGTGCACGAGGGTCATGCCCATCAGGACCATCCTGACGAGCAGAGCCATGCGCACCGGTCGTTGAGTGCGATTCTTGCAATTATTGAGGCGGCGCCGCTGAATGAGGCTGTAAAAGCGCATGCGAGCCGGGCATTCCAATTGCTGGGCGAGGTTGAGGCCGCAATTCATTCGATTCCCATTGAGAAGGTGCACTTCCACGAGGTGGGCGCGATGGACACGATTGTGGACATAGTGTGCACGGCCGCGGGATGCGAGTGGCTGGGCCACTCCGGCGCTCTACGGTGGATGGCGTCGCCCTTGAATGTGGGCAGCGGAACAGTGAAGTGCGCACACGGCACGCTACCGGTGCCTGCCCCCGCAACGCTGGCGCTGCTGGGCGAGGCGCCAGTGTACTCGGCCGGGGCCCCGATGGAGCGCGTGACGCCGACTGGCGCGGCGCTGCTCGGATGCTGGATGTGACCTACGGTCCGCTGCCGGCGATGCGCGTTGAAATGCGCGGATACGGCGCTGGAGGGCGCGACACGCCGGGCGAGCCGAACCTGCTGCGGCTGCTGGTGGGTGAGGAGACTGCGACCGCAGGCGCGGAACCCGCTCGCCTCGCGCCTGAGTCGACCGAGCCGATTGCGGTGCCCATCGCGGTGATGGAAACAGTGATTGACGACGCGAATCCGCAACTGCTGGCCTACGTGAGCGAGCTGCTGCTTGAGGCCGGCGCGTGGGACGTGTATCGCACCGCGGTGCAGATGAAGAAGGGCCGCACTGGAATGCAAGTGACGGTGCTTTCGAGCCCCGAGCGCGTGCCGGCACTGCGCGAAATTCTGTTTCGCGAGACGACCACGATCGGGCTGCGCTGGCGAATTGAAAACAAGATTGCCCTTGCGCGCGAGTTTGCGGATGTGGAAACCGAATGGGGCAACGTGCGGATGAAAATTGCGCGGTTGGCTTCGGGAGAGGTCGCGAATGCGTCGCCCGAGTACGAAGATTGCCGGGCGATCGCGCGCCAGCATGGGGCCCCTCTCAAGCGCGTGATGCAGGCGGCGACGCGAGGCGTACGCCGCATTGATTGCGGGTGCGAAGAAAGTGGGAGACTGATGGATCCGGCACAGATTGAGGCACTGCTGAACGAAGTGCGCGAGGGCAAGACGGGCGTTGAAGAGGCTTTGACGCGGCTGCGCCATTTGCCATTCGAAGATATGGGGTTTGCCAAGCTCGATCATCATCGGGCGCTGCGCACGGGCAATCCCGAGGTGATTTTTCGGAGAGCAAACGCCTGCGCACGTGGCTGCAATATTTCAACGAATGGCTCAGGCGGGTGGCAACGTACTGGCCACGCGCGCGTCGAAGGCTGTCTACGAAGCCGTAATTGCGGCCGAGCCGCGCGCAGAGTACCACGAGACTGGCGCGCGCCATCACGCTGATGCAGACGCCGGCTCCGGCTGGCAAAGGAACCATCGGCATAGTGTGTGCTGGAACCAGCGACCTGCCGGTTGCCGAGGAAGCCGCAGTGACCGCGCGGTTGATGGGCAACGCTGTGGACCTGGTTGCAGACGTGGGAGTGGCCGGCATTCATCGACTGCTGGCGCAGCAGAACACGCTCCAATCGGCACGCGTGCTGATTGTATGCGCGGGCATGGAGGGCGCGTTGCCGACCGTCGTGGGAGGCCTGGTAAATGCGCCGGTGATTGCTGTACCGACAAGCGTGGGTTATGGCGCGTCGCTGGGCGGCGTGGCAGCGCTGTTGGGTATGCTGAATACCTGCTCGCCGAACGTGAGCGTGGTAAATATTGACAACGGATTCGGCGCGGCGTGCATCGCGTCGCTCATCAACCACATGCAATAGCCGCGACCCGATTTGCCGGTCTCACCAGGATCGCGCACGTGCGCGGCATCCCGCCGTTCGACCCATCGAATCGCTTCCACGTGACACAGGTCACTGTCTGGATTTCCTCCAAAGTTCGATCATTTCTTCTTCACACCTTTTGCCGCCGGGAGCGGTGCGTGGAGGAGTTGCGTGGCCGGTTCGCGATTGCCGCGATTGCGCAGGATCTCGCAAGTCTTTTTCCTGCTTTTGTTTGTCGCTTTGCTGGTGTTTACAGCATTGCGCCCCCTGCCGGGCGGCGGAGGCGACATGCACCTGCGCGCGCCGGTGCGCTTGTACTTTTTGCTGGACCCCCTGGTGGCAATTGGAAATGCGCTTGCCACGCACGCGCTTTATCGCGGACTGCTGTGGAGCCTCGTTATCCTGCTGCCGACGCTGTTTCTGGGCCGTTTCTTTTGCGGTTGGATTTGCCCGATGGGTACGATCCAGCATTTCGTGGGTTCGCTTCACTCTGAGGCGAAACGCGGCCGCCAGCGCATTGATTCGAACCGCTATAAGCGGTGGCAGACGGTCAAATATGTAGTTCTGATTGCGGGGCTCGCGGCCGCCGCTTTCGGCTCCATGGTGATCGGCTGGCTCGATCCGTTCAGCCTTCTGGTGCGGTCGGTAGGGCTTTCGATTCTACCCGCCTTCAACTTTGCCGTGCGCGCGGCGCTTGCTCCGTTTGAGCAGAGCCACGTGCCCTTCCTTCATTCCGCCGGCGAGTGGATTCACGCGTTCCTGGCGTTTCTGATTCTCGACTTCAAGCAGGCGCACTTTACGCAAGGTGTTCTTTTCGGGGTTCTGTTTATTGCGATACTTGCTGCCAGTCTTCGCGTGA
>CAWILB010000069.1:0-9168 GCA_963836635.1 uncultured Acidobacteriaceae bacterium
ATCACCGAGCCGCCGACGTCCGCGTGGTGCATGACGTTGGCGACCCAGCAGAACAGCTCGTCGCCGACGAATACCGGTGCGGCCACGATCGTGTCCGGCTGATGCGGGGTGCCGACGTAGGGGTTGTTGGACACGAACATGTCGCCGGGCTCGATGCCGGGGTTCCCGGCCCTGTTCTCCAGGATCCACTTGATGGTCAGTGCCTGGGCGTTGGAGAAGTACTGCAGGTACGGGCCGAGGAAGACCAGGTCGCCGGATTCGGTAAGGATCGAGGGCTGGAAGTCCCTGGTGATCATAGTGACCGGCGAGACGGCCAGCCGCTGGATTGTCTGCCCATGCTCGAGGTTGGTGTTCATCAGCGAGTAGCGGATGACCTCAAAGGTCACTGCGGTCCACGTCAGCGGTGCCGGTGTGCAGTTTCAGCGTGCCGGGGATTTGCAGCGTCTCGCCGGGGATGTAGCCGCGCTGTACGCCGTCCCAGATGGTCATGAGAACTCCTTCAGTCGTAGCTCGCCGAGCTGGCTGGCGGACAGCGACGCGGCGTGCGGGTCCGATCGCGTGCATGCCGACGGAGGCGCAACAGATCTTCGCCAATCTTCTGGCAAATGCGATTGAGGCAATGGCGAGTAAAGGGCGGCTTCGGATTCGCCTGCGTGCTTTGGCCCGATTGGAAAGATCAAAAGACAGAAGGGATGCGGGTTACGATTTCCGACTCCGGCAGCGGTATGGACCGTGCGACTATCCGGCGCATCTTTGAGCCTTCTTCACTACCAAGCCAGATACTGGAACCGGCCTTGGATTGTGGGTGGTGGCGCAACTGGTGGAGCGGCACAGAGGCCGGGTGTCGGTCTGGAGTTGGCGACTTGCAAAAGGGCGGTGGAACCGCGTTCTCCGTGTTCCTGCCGGTTGGAGCAGTGGCCGGGAGAATTCGACTGAAGCTGAAGATGAGTTGAATGCCAAGTGTCACCGCAGAGCGAGCAGCCTGCAGTAAGCGTTTCAAGCTCGGCTGAAAGCTGATGTGCGCCAATATCCCGCAGCCTTGCCGTAGTGGCTGCGGCGATACCTGGCCGCCCAGCAGATCCCCGGATTTGGGATCGACCGCGATGCAGACCTCCCGTTTGACCAGTGGCCGTCCTTGATGTCGAGTGTGTATCCGAGCTAAGCGCAAGCCTTCCATGATTCACGCTAAGGCTTTGCCCGCGACCAAGCCTGTTCTCAGAGCCTTGCACTCGGGCAAAGTAATTCTCGAACTACGTTATCTCCACCAATTCCATCTGTCCGTCGCGGCGGCGATGCAGCACGTACATATCGCCTGCGGGATCGTGGAAGATCAGCAGGTCGCGGTCGCGGAACTCCGCGTCTTTCACGGCCTCCTCAATGGTCAGCGGCCGCATCGCAAAGCACTCGCCGTTTTTCACAATGTGCGGCTCCACAACCGTGGCCTGCGAAGGGAAGGAATGAACGGCGATCGAAGCGCGGGCTTTGGAGCGTGCCGGCTTGCCCTCTCCCGATTCGTCAGTCGCGGGAGTGGCGCGCGACTTGGGCCGCGTGACCGGCGGCGCGGTCATCACTTTTTTCTTCCTTGGGCAGCCGCTTGGTTTCAATCTTGCGGTCGCGGTAGTTGCGGGCCTGATTTTCAGCGTGGGAAAGGGCCATGCGCAGGGCTGCCTCGGGCACCTCAGCTTTGCCGGTGGCCGCGAGCTTTCTGTGTGCGGGCCTGCACAATCAATTCCACAATCTGCAGGTGCCGCTGCACGCTGAAGGTAACGCTGCCATGCGCCGCGCGGCCCAGAACGCGCCCGATGCGCTCCATTGCCTCCTCGGCCTGCGCCCGCAGCGCCTTTGAAATCTTGACTCCCCTTGCGGTGAACTCAACTTCCATGGTCAACCTCCGCTCGTGGATTCTTATCGGCCCGTTGCGCGAACTCTCGAGCCACGCCGGCCCCGAAGTTCCGCGCAACAGGTGGAGCACAGTATATGACGAAAGGCCTGCGGACTTCAGCTATTAGCCGTTAGCTGTTAGCTTTTAGCCCATTCAGTGGCGTGCATCATTCCGAGGAAAAGCAAGAAGGCCGGTTTCTCCGCGGGCGAAGCTAACAGCTAAAAGCTAATAGCTGCCTTCCAAACTACTGGCTACTGGCTACTCCCTACTGGCTGCCGTTCAGATCTCCCACCGCAGCAGAATCGTACCTACCGTGAAGCCGGCGCCCACGGCGGCCAATAGCACCAGGTCGCCTTTGTTCAGTTTGCCTTCTTCAATGGCGGTTTCCATGGCCAGGGGAATGGTTCCCGCAGAGGTGTTGCCATACTTCTCAATGTTGATGATCACTCGGTCTGCCGGCATGCCCAGCCGGTTGGCCGTGGCCTGGATGATGCGAATATTTGCCTGGTGGGGAATAAAACAGCCCAGGTCCTTGCCTTCGACGCCGTTCCGCGCAAGCAGCTTCGCTGTAGCCTCGGCCATCTTGCGCACGGCAAACTTGTACACCGCCGGCCCATCCTGGTGGACGAAGTGCATTTTCTTGTCGACGGTTTCATGGGTTGAGGGATTCAGGCTGCCGCCGCCCGGCATGTTCAGGCTCACGCCGCCCGAGCCGTCAATCTCGTTCACGTAGTCGATAAAGCCGATCTCGCCCTCTTCGCAAGGCTCAAGAAGCACCGCGCCGCCGCCATCGCCAAACAGCACGCAGGTGGTGCGGTCGGTGTAGTCGGTCATGCGGGTGTTGGCGTCGGCTCCGCATACCAGAACCTTGCGAGTGCGCGCCGCTTTCCACCAGCTTCACGCCGGCCTGCAGAGCATAGGTAAATCCAGAGCATCCGCCCGAGACGTCGAAGCCCCAAACGTTCGCTGGCGCCCAGTTTGTTCTGCACCAGGCAGGCCGTGGAGGGATACATCATGTCGGGCGTTACTGTGCCCACAATAATCACTTCAAGTTCGTCGGGCTGATGCCGCGCGCGGCCAGGCACTTTTTGGCCGCCTCGACGCAAATATCGCTGACTCCCTGCCCCGCGGCCAGCTTGTGGCGCGTACGAATCCCGGTGCGCTCAACGATCCACTGATCGTTGGTGTCTACCATTTTTTCAAGGTCTTGATTGGTGATTATTTCAGGGGGAACGTAAGTGCCGAGCGCGGTAATTTTGGCTCGGCGGCCCACTATGGGGCGTACGGTCAGGCTCAATTCTGTGTCTCCTCGCGGAGCGCCTGCAAAACCAGGGCTCTGCAACCAGAACAGCGAAAGCGCCGATGGCGCATTAAAAAGTACCGGGTGACCTACTGCACACGTACTAGCCCGTTACCGTTGCTTCCTTCCGGACCTGGCGGGGTTGGCGGGATTACGTCGCGTAGGACCCGGCACTGATTGATTTTAACACTCGCCAATGGCTAGAGACGCTGCGGGTGAGGGACAGAAAATGGGCCACCAGAGGTTTGCCCCGACCGAAAACCGAATTGTCGCCACTCAACATTCACTGTGCAGTAGAATTCCGGCAATGCACCACAATTGGATCGCGAACCTGTTGACGTTCCTGCGTTTTCGGGAGTTGCCTGCTGGCTTGCCGCGCTGGCGGCAAGTGAACACAATTCTTGGCTTGTATGGAAGATAGCGAAAGAACTCCCCTTACCTGAACGCCGACTTTACTGGTGCGGCTGGCCAGCCCTCCACTGGTTCATCAGGATAATAATGGCAGTCATCGCAAGCACGGTGTTTGCGTTCAGGTTTCGCTCGGTAGGCTTCAACAAGAGTGTCTGGGATGCGATCTTTATTCTGGCCGGTCTACGCATTTGGTATTCCTGCATTTCTTTCGCGTCGTGAGACGCGGAGGAAACGGGGAGTATTTCTTTTTCGACGCTAAACACTACTTCGTCTATCTGAGGAGCCTGGACCCGCAAAATGAAAACTCTCTTCCTCGACCCACTGGAGACGGGGGAAACCTCGAGAAACACAGCACAAGATACACTGATCTTGCAAAGCTCATTGTGGCATTTTCCGGAGGCGCTATCGGGTTTCTGATAAATACGCTCACTGGAGACAAGGTTTCATCTTCTCCCATCTCCCTGGCCGTATCGGGAGTGGCGCCGATCGCCGTTGGATTCTTTGGCATCTCAATCGCGACGCTCGTTTTGTTTATGGTGTTCCAAACAACGTGGTATGAAGAATACTCATGCAGCCCAGCACATTCCACATATCGTGATTGGAAATACGCTACATGCCTCGCCCTGGGTTGGACGGGGCTGCTTGCTTTTAGCGTGGGGGTGCTCTGGCTTGTTTCAAATCTCTACTAGGCAAAAATCGCAGACGCTGTTTACCTCAGCATCGCGATTGGCTAACATATTTTTGTTATGCCCTTCCCGATCAAAACCTGCGTCGTTTGTGGAGAGGAATTCGAACTTCGGCCCGGCAAGCCCGGGTTTGCCAATCGCTGCCCTGGTTGCAGCGAGCCGGAAGAGACACAAGCCGGCGCCGCGCGTGCAGATGACGCATTCGTGCGCAAAAGCGAAGTAAATGCCGAGCGGCGCCGCGTCATCCGCGACATGCTCTACCGCGGCGACAACTGAGAACCGGGCCGCTCAAATACCCAGCAGCTCGACTCCTTCTGCTTGGGCCGCGGCTCTCAACTCCACGTCCAAGGTAGCCATCGGCAGCGTTCTCCGCTGCGCCAGTTCTAAATAGGCCGCATCGTAAAGAGTCAGCCTGCGCCGCTCGGCAAGAAGCAACGTCGCGCCCCACGCCTGCCGGTCCGTCTCCTGATCGACAGAGATAGGCAGCAGCCCGAGATCGGCCAACGCTTCATTGCGGAATGCGGCGTCTGTGCGTTGACGACGCACACCCATCTGAAGCATGTTCGCGACCTCGAGCCGCCACAACGCCGGAACCCATGCTCCATTGGAGATTACGAGATCGAAGACACGACGGACACCGGCCGTTATCTCTTCGTCGTAGATCCAGGCAAGCGTCACGGAGCTGTCGAGAACAAGATTCACGGCCGCCCCGCATCGCGATCAGCTTTGAGCGCCTCCCAATCAAAACGGCCGGCCCTGAGGCGCACGGCACGCGCGCGGATTCGCTCTGCAGCCGCACGCGCCTGTGCGCGGTCGATGCCGCCCAAGTTGGGAACCAGCCGCGCCACTGGCTTGCCATGCCGAGTGATCACAATCTCTTCTCCTCGCTCGATGCGATCCAGGAGCGCGCCCAGCTTATTCTTAGCCTCGAAGGCTCCAAATTCAGGAATACCCGATTCTGACATGTCGGCTCCGAATCAACCAGCTTAAGCTAGCTTAATATAGATTGAACTCACAATACACCCAAATAGCGCTCCCGGTACAATAGACAGGTGAGCAATTCTTCCCCACCCACGGCTCCCGTCGTGGGCTTTATTTCGTTAGGCTGCCCCAAAAACCTCGTCGACTCCGAGGTGATGATGGGCCTGCTCGATCGCGCCGGCGCGCGACTGACCTCCCATCCTGAAGAGGCTGAAATCCTGGTCGTAAACACCTGCAGTTTTATCGACACGGCCAAGCAGGAGTCGGTGGATACGATTCTCGAGATGGCTCGCTTCAAGACTTCCGGCTCGGCAAGAAAGTTGATCGTCGCCGGATGCCTGGTGGAGCGCTACCGAGATGAGATCCGCAAGAACATTCCCGAGGTTGATGCAGTCGTCGGCACCGGCGAGCTCGAAGCGATTCTCGAAGCCGCAGGGATCGCGCCGGCACTGGCCGCCGCTACTGTCGCCATTCAATATCCTCACAGGGTTCAGGTGGATACGCGAGCCGGCAAAGAGTCCGCGGCGGGAACGCATAAGCACGAGCCGGCGCAACCACATTCCGCCCTGAAGGCGATCACCGCGAGCGCCAGGGCCGCTTCAGCCGCGACGAATGGCAAGGCGCGCGGCACATGCTGCCCACTTATCTCTACGACGAAACCACGCCGCGTTTCTTTACGACGCCGAAGTCGTCGGCCTACATCAAAATTGCCGAGGGCTGCGACCATCCATGCAGCTTCTGCGTGATTCCCAACCTGCGCGGCAAGTTCCGCTCGCGGCGATTCGAGTCCGTTGTGGCAGAGGCTCGACAGCTTGTTTCGCGCGGAGTTGAAGAGATCACGCTGATCGGGCAGGACACTACCTGCTACGGCGAAGACCTGGGCCTGAAAGACGGCCTCGCGACGCTGCTCGACGAATTGGCCAGCGTCGAAGGATTGCGCTGGCTCAGGTTCCTCTACGCGTATCCCAACCGCATCACCGGGCGGCTGCTCGAAACCATCGCGAAGCACGACAACATCTGCAAATATTTGGATGTTCCATTGCAGCATGCCTCGCCCGAAGTGTTGAAACGCATGAAGCGCGGCGCGGGCGCCGATATCTTTCTCAAGACCCTCGAGAAAGTGCGCGCCGCCGTTCCGGGAATCGCGCTGCGCACCAGCTTCATCGTCGGCTTCCCCGGCGAGTCACTTCGTGACGTGGAGATTTTGGAGCAGTTCATCGGCGAGGCGAGGTTCGATTGGCTCGGCGTCTTCAGCTACTCCGATGAAGACGGCTCGGGCGCGCACACGCTCGACGCCAAATTGCCCAAGCGGACCATCGAGGCGCGGCGCAATCGGCTGATGAAGCTGCAGAAGAAGATCTCCCGCAAAGTGAAGCAGGAGTGGGTGGGGCGCGAGGTCGTGGTGCTTGCCGAGGGTCCCAGCGGGGAAACGGACCTGCTTTGGGAGGGCCGTACGCAGTACCACGCGCCGGAGATCGACGGCAAAGTCTACATTAACGATTTTGGCGATCTGGAGCAGCTTGAGCAGGGGCGTTTTTACAAGGCGAAAGTCACCGAGGCCCACGACTACGATGTAGTCGCGCGAATCGCCTCCGGTCCCTTATGAAGCGGCGCTTTGTAAACGCCGCCGCATGGGGACCGGGCCGGGCACTGTTTGGATCGTTGAATAGAGTAGAAGGCAGTCGTCCGCTGCTATGTCGTAAGAACCGACTTGTAACCGGACTCCGGTGCCTTCTTGAAGGCTTCGAGGCCCTCCTCAATACTGAGCAGGGGAGTGGTCTTAACTGACCTCAGCGCCCCTCCAGCCCCAACGGCCAGCGCCCACGCAGCCGCGCTCACGTTGTCGGGGAACTCGACGATCACCACGAGATCGTACTCGCCGAACGAGAACCAGGAGCTTAACAACTTGCCGCCAAGGTTCTTGACGTTTTTCTTCAGCGCTTGCGTGCGGTCTTGCGGGGTGGCGATCAACGCGCTCAACGCTTGCTGGGTATAGGCAACCTGTAACAGATATGCAGGCATGGGAACCAACTTTCTTGATGCGGGAATTTTCTTGCGTGTGGCCCTAAAGCAGGCGAAGTATACACGCACGCCCATGCCGCGAGATATCCTTCGTTTCATTCCCGCAAACTTCCCCGAGCGCTTATCAGTCGGCAGTTTCGGCCCTACTTGTGGGTTCCGCCGCCGCCGCCACCACTGCTGACGTGTGAGCCACCACCGCCGCCGCCACTGCCACCGCCACCGCTGCTGGCGTGGTAACTGCTGCCACCGCCGCCTCCGCTGCTGGGGTGATAACCACCACTCGAGTTGGTGGGGTGCGGAGCGGGTGCGGGAGCCGCGCCTCTCGACGGAGCCGGAGCCGGAACGTAGCGGCCACCACTAATGCCGGGCGCAGGCTGTGGAGCAGCGCCTGGATAGGTGTGGGCCGTGTACGCCTGGCGAATTGAGGTCGAGCCCTGCTCTGGATGCGGACTTCCGTCAAATATTGTGTATCCCGGCTTGGCGATATTGCCTGGCGAGTGAACAAAACCGGGATTCGAGGAAACCGGCTGCAGCGGCGTCACCGTCTTGCCGGCAATCAAAACCGGGGCGTTGCGCTCACGGCTTGGCAACGGTTCCCCATGGTTCGGAGCGGTTCGGTTCACAACAATGACCGGGACCGGGTGGCCGCGCACCGGTCTGCCCGGAGATATTGGCCGTCTTGGAGGCCGAAAGCCAACCGGAGTGCGGCCGAAGCGTGGGCCGGGATAGTAGCCGTAAGAATTCCACCAGGGATTGCAGCCGCCAATACCGGGCTCCCATCCCCAGCCAAAACTGTCATAGTAGCTCCAACTGCCGCAGGAGGAGGGCATCCATCCCCACTGGTCGCAGGGAACCCAGATATAGCCGTAGCGCGGATACCACATCCATTGTCCGCACCCGTATGGGTCCCAGCCGGGATTGGAGGCGGAAAAAGGCGACCAGATGTAGCCGGTGCCGGAGACGTTGTACCAGCTGCCGTTGGCGTCCAGGTCACTCCAGGCAGGGTTATTGCTTTCCGATCCGCCAACAGTCGGCCCTGCGCCGGTCGCGGAGGCGCTTTCAGTTGTCGCCGCATCATCGCGATCGGAGTTCCATGCGTCCCATGAATCGGGGTCAATAGATTCGTTGAGGTCGTAACGGCTGATGTCGTTTGCGTAGAGGGTAACGCTCTCACCGCCGTGCATCGCCAACTGCAGACCTCCGTTTCCACGGGTGAGATCGGCGTCGCCCGAAAAAACCGCGAGCTGGCCGGGAGGCGCGTCCATCCTGACGCGAAAGACGGTGTTGCCGCTGGGCGTGACTGCGGAGTCGGCGAAGCGAACGGTCATCTGGCCCGATTGGGTTCCACCCTGCAGCTCAAAGTAGGCCAGGCCGCCGTTCACGACCATCTCGGTGACGCTGCTTGACCCCTCGCCGCGCAGCGCGCTCAAAGTGAGCGTCGTGTCGGGCGAGAGGCGAGCTACGCTCCCGTCTTCAAACTGGATCTTGGCACGGCCATCCTGCTGGGTTTGAACCTGCATGCCCTCAAATATGGGCGTGTTAACGGTGGCATTTTCGGTTATCACCTGGTCGCCCTGCAAAACGCGAACCTGGCCATCAACATAGCTCAGACGCTCGGCGCGGGCCTGCGGCGCGGAGTCATCGGCGCGCAGCAGCGGAGCGGTAACCAGAATTGCTGCGGCCAAGGCGGTGATACCAATAGAAATGGCGCCGTCGCGGCGCCTGTTTACGGTCTGCTTTTCCATCGACTTCATGGCTGCCTGCCCTTCTATCGCCCCAAGGGCGACCGTTCTCAAACTTCATGGCAGCTAACTTGCTTACTACATAGACATCTCAGCATACACAAAAGTTGCTGTGTTGCGGCTTGCAATTAAAGATTATGTGCC
>CAWILB010000070.1:0-48341 GCA_963836635.1 uncultured Acidobacteriaceae bacterium
GCGCGGGCGACAAGATCGTGGCCCGCGGCGAGGTGGTGCTGGTGAACGGTAACTTCGGCCTGCGGGTGACGGAAGTAGCTGCGCCGCAAAAACGTCTGGAGAGTATACGATGCCTGTTCTGAGCCTGCGTCCGCGTCCGGACTCAATGGGCGGGCTGGAGTCGAATGCGCTGGTTTCAGGTGCTGCTATCGGGTTTGACGCAGGCATCGAGCCCGCGCGGCCAAACAGGCCGCCTTCGCCGCCGGCTCACGCAGGCATCTTCACAACCTGCGCCAATCCCGGCTGTTCCTCGGGCTGGCTCAAGCTCTTTCGCCCCCGCTCAACGCCGGTATTCGAAGGTGGCTGGTGCTGTTCCGAGGCCTGCGTGAGGGCCGTGGTCGAGGTCGCGCTGCGCCGCGAGATGGACGCCCCCGGCATGGGCAGCGGGACGCACCGACATCGGATTCCGCTGGGTCTCGCCATGCTCGAGCGGGGCTGGATTACCGGCGGCCAGTTGCGCGGTGCGCTCGAGGCGCAGAAGGCTGCGCGCGGCGGCCGGTTCGGCTACTGGCTGGTGCGCAACCAGGGAGTGAGTGAGCAGCTTGTGACCCGGGCGTTGGGACTGCAGTGGAGCTGCCCGGTGCTGGGCGCAGGGACGCACCAGGCTCGGGCCTCTCCGCGCTGGTGCCGCGGCTGTTTGTCGACGCCTTTGGGGCGCTGCCGCTTCGCGCCGCCGCGGGGCGTATTTTGTACCTGGGATTTGAAGACCGTCTCGACCCGGTGCTGGCCCTGGCTGTGGAGAGAATGACGGGCTTGAGGGTCGAATGCGGCCTGGTGAGCGGCTCTAGCTTCCGGCTGGCGCACGCCGAGATGCTGAAGGCCGTCTTTCCACCGGTTGAGCTCATTGAGGCCTCGTCGGATGCCTCGCTTTCTCAGGCGCTGGCCAGAGTTACCGAGCGTGCCCGGCCCGTAGAGTCGCGGCTGGTGCGAGTGCACGACTGCCTGTGGCTCCGCCTGTGGCTGAAGCCCCAGACCGGCGCCTTTCCCGTAGCAAATGAAGTTCGCGACGTGATTGCCTCTTCCCGCACCCACTGACCTGGGTCTTGCTGGAGAACGTGAGGCTGGATGGCCCGAGTGATGGATTGACGGCGGGGCGGGTAGAGGGTGTGTGCGACGGCGGGCGACGCCGGGCTTTCTTCAAAGAAGTGGAAATCCGCTCAAGATAGCGTCGCAGCCGCCGATACAGCAGTTGATGGAGGATTGGTGGAATGAGCGAGATTCGTGCCCTGATCGTTGACGATTCTTCGGTGATGCGCAAGATTGTAGAGCGATCGCTACGCCAGGCCGGTCTCGATCTCAAGGAGGTTCACGAGGCCGGGAGCGGCAGCGAGGGCCTGGAAGTGCTGAAATTGTGCACCGTCGATCTGATTCTCTCCGATATCAACATGCCTTCAATGGACGGGCTCGAGTTTCTGCGCCAGATTCGCGTCCAGAACCTTGCCGCGGGCGTGCCGGTCGTCATGATCACCACCGAGTCGAGCGAGGAGCATGTGAAGCAGGCGATCCAGGCCGGGGCGCGAGGCTATATCCGCAAGCCGTTCACCCCCGACCAGGTTAAGGAGCGGGTGTTGCCGCTTTTAAACGCTGCATGAGGGAGTTCCTGAGGGGGTTGACTAAGTTGTTGAATGGTGTGCGCGCCGCGGCGATAGCGAACCGGCAGTCGAGGCGGGAAGAGGATGGACCGGCTGTGGCAGGCGAACAGAGCAAGGGCGGAGGGGAGCGCGAGTTGGCGGTTTCACTGCGAGCGTCGGTTGCAGAAGTAGCGGATCCGAGGAATCTCGATGCCAGCGTGGATGAAGTATTCGAGATGATGCTCGGGGTCAAATGCCATCGCTCGCCAGCCGAAAAACCAGCTCCCAACGACGAATCGGTCACCGCGGTGGTCGGATTCGGCGGTTTGTTGAGCGGCGCGTGCGTCTTTCGCGGGAGCTATCGGACTGCCCTTAAGATCGCGGGCCACATGACGGGAATGCAATTCGACGAGGTGGATGACACGGTCAAGGACGCAATTGGAGAGGTGTGCAACATGCTGGCCGGCGGGTGGAAGGGAAAAGTGCCGCAGCTTGCCGCCAATTGCGGTCTCTCGGTGCCGGCGGTCATCACCGGGCGCGACTACAGGCTGCACGTCCAGGCGCCGGAGTTCCAACTGCATCATATTTATGGTTTTGAGGACGAGACCTTCGTCGTGACAATCGTCTGCGATGGTCTGCTGTAGGCTTCAAAACACTTGGATCACCAGATTTTTCTAATCCTGACTGCCCCTTTCCGGTCCTCTTTCTGCTCCATTTCCTGGCATGGACAGCGGCTATTACGCGGCGATGACGGGGTTAGTGGCGCGCACCCAGGCTCTCGACACTGCGGCTTCGAATCTCGCCAATGCCCAGACGCCCGGATACCGGGCCGAGCGAGAGTACTTCCGCTCGGTATTGCTGGGGCCCGATGCGCTCAATTCGCAACTCGGCGAAACGGTGAACAACTTCGGGCTGCTGGGCGGCGACCGGCTGAGCATGGCGCAGGGCGCCCTTGAGCAGACCGGAAATCCTCTCGATCTGGCCATCGAAGGCCAGGGATTCTTTCAAATTCAGACCGCGAACGGCCTGCGCTACACGCGGGACGGCGGATTCCATCGCTCTCGCGCGGGCCAGTTGGTAACGGCGCCAGGCGAGCCGGTGCTCTCTTCCACCGGCCAGCCGATCTCAGTTCCGCCCGGCGAGGTTTCCGTCGGAGCCGACGGCGCGCTCTCGGTGAGCGGGGGCGTGGTGGCAAGTGTGGGTGTCTTTACCTTTCCGACTGGTACCGAACTGACTCCGGAAGGAGCCAACCGCTACGTGGCGCCGGCTGGGGTGATTGCGGCCCATCGCCAAAGACGCAACCGTGCACCAGGGAGCTATCGAGTCGGCCAATCAGGATGTGGTGCGAGGGAACGGTCGACCTGATCGTGATGCAGCGCCAGGCGGAGATGATGCAGCGGGCGCTGACCGTCTTTCATACCGAGTTCAACAAGATTGCATCGGAAGAACTGCCCAGGGTCTAGTTCCAAGCGAGGAAAAAATGATTCGAGCGCTTTACACAGCCGCCAGCGGCATGAGCGCGCAGCAGTTGAATCTGGACACGATTGCCAACAACCTGGCCAATTCCTCGACCACTGGTTTTCGCCAGCTGCGGCTTGAGTTCCAGGACATGGTCTATCAGAACATGGTGACGCCGGGAGCCGCGCAGAGCCAGAACACGGTCTCGGCCGGACTGCAGATCGGCCTGGGAACGAAATCGGCCGCGACCGAGGTGATCACGACCCAAGGGTCGCTGAACGAGACCGACAATCCGCTCGATGTCGCAATTGAGGGCTCGGGATTCTTTCAGGTGCAGCGGCCCGACGGAACGATAGCCTACACCCGCGCAGGGCAGTTTCAGTTGAACAATCAGGGAACGATCGTCACCACCGACGGCGATCCGATCATTCCCACCATCACGGTTCCCGCCAACGCGACGGCAGTGACAATTACGCAGTACGGAGTAGTGAACGCCACGCTGGCCGGCCAGCAGAACCCCTCGCAACTGGGACAGATTCAACTGGCGACATTTCCCAACCCTGGCGGCCTCGAGAGCATGGGAAACAACCTGCTCGCAGGCTACGCTCAGCTCGGGTGATCCGGTGCTAGGCAACCCCGGCGGGACTGAGGGCTTGGGCACACTGCAGCAGGGATACCTCGAGAACTCGAATGTGGACGTGGTGCAGGAGTTTGTGCAGATGGTGCTGGCCCAGCGGGCCTACGAGGCCAATTCGAAGGTGGTGAAAGCCGCCGACGATATGTACTCGCAGGTCAATAACATGACTCACTAACCTCGCGCATTTGTTTAAGGTTTGACCGGAAAGAAATGGAAGCAATGGTCCACAGGGACTCTTGGTCGATGGGATTGCTGATTATCGCTGCGACGTTGGCCGGCGCACAGGCCTTTCGAGGAAGCGGCCGGAATGCTGCGATGACCTTTTCGTCCTCGACATCTCAACGACGCTCCTCCGTGGAGATAGTTCGTGAGATCGACGACCCCACGACCGGCGACCGCTGGTTGCTGGAACGCGATTCGCGGAATCCCGGCGGTCCGGGGCGGATGGTTCTGGTTGGGCATGAGAAGGCGGTGCGGGTTTCAAGCAAACCGGGGAATGAAGTCTGGGCCGGCGGCGCCAATGCATCCGCAGTGCTTCCAGCTTCGGTCATTCATGCCGGGGACCGCGTGATCGTTGAGGAGCACTCGGCGCTGGTGGATGCGTCCCTCGAAGCGACGGCCCTCGGACCGGCGCGGCAGGGCGCGCAGCTCCGCGTTCGCCTCTCAATTGGCGGGCGCGTGGTACGTGCTGTTGCCGTTACCACGGGACGCGCGACTTTGGCATCCGAATCCGGAGCGCGGCCATGAGAATGAATTCTGTAAAATCCATGATTCTGGCGGCCGTGATTGCTTACGCTCTCAGCTCCGCCAGTGCAAAGAAGCACAATTCCGCCGGTGTCGCGGCCAAGCCGACTCCACCGGAAACCGCTCTTGAAACCTATATCGCACGGGTTCGGGCCCAGCAGGCCGCGGAAGTGCGGACGCCCGGGTCTATCTGGAGCCCGGATGGGCGCATGGTGAGGCTGGCCACTGATGCCAAGGCATTCCGGATTCACGACGTGGTTTCAGTGGTGGTGACCGAGAGCCTGGCGGCGTCGACGGACGGGCAGGTGAAGAATTCGCGCGCATCCAATGCCAATTCCGGGCTGACCTCGTTGTTTGGCGCGCTCAAAGCCTCGAACAGCTCTGCAGAACCTGATTGGGGCAGACGCCTCTTCGGGGCTTACGGCGCAGGGCCAGAGCACCACCAATTCGAGCCTGGCGACGACTTTCGGCGCCGAGGTGGTGGATGTGCTTCCCAACGGAATGCTGGTGGTGCAGGCCACGCGGCAGCTGACGTTTTCAGAACAGACGCAACTGATCAGGCTGCGTGGGCTGGTGCGGCCCGAGGACGTGAGCAGCCAGAACCAAGTGCTTTCGACGGCAATGACCGACCTGGAGCTTGAGGTCACCGGCAAGGGAATCGTGAACGACTCGACCTACCGGCAAAATCCGCTGGTGCGGCTTCTGGAGCGGCTGGTGATCTTCTGACCGGAGCAGCTCAAAAAAGGGGAAATCAAGAGGGCTTGATGCGCAATGGGGCGAAAGACTCGATAAGCAGTTGGGACACGGGATGTTTGTGTCTCTGGGCGCTCCTTTCCATAGCCATCCTTGCAGTGCCCGGTACGGTCAAGGCGCAGGAAACAACACAGAAGGCAAGAATCAAAGATATAGCCAGCATCGAGGGGATTCGCGACAACCAGCTGGTGGGCTACGGACTGGTGGTGGGATTGCGCGGGACCGGCGACAGCTCGCAGACAGTCTTTCCCTCGCAGACTCTGGTTTCAGTACTTCAGCGGATGGGAGTGACGGTCCCTCAGACCGGTTCGAACAGCGCCAGCAACATGCAGGTGAAAAACATGGCAGGCGTTTTCGTGGTGGCGACGCTGCCTCCCTTCAGTCCGCCGGGCTCGAAGATCGACGTAACCGTCTCCTCGGCCGGGGACGCGCGCTCGCTGGAAGGCGGAATCCTGCTGATGACCCCGCTCTACGGCCCTGACGGCCAGATCTTTGCCCAGGCACAGGGCGCCCTGGTGCTGGGCGGATACGTTGCGGCATCGGGAGGCAACTCGCACCAGTTGAACCATCCCACGACCGGCCGCGTGATTGGCGGGGCGCTGGTGGAGCGGCAGGTGCTCTTCGACCTGAGCCAGTTGCACACTATCGACGTGGTGCTGAACGACGCCGACTTCCACACTGCTGAACAGATGGCGGCGGGCAGTCAACAAGGCGCTGGGCTCCGCGCGCGCACATGCGATTGACAGCCGGCGAATCGAGGTTGATCCCTTGCCCGACGAAGATCGCGCGGCGCTGCTGGACAAGATTGAACAGGTCGAGGTGGATGTGTATCCGCGGGCACGGGTGGTGGTGAACGAGCGGACGGGGACGGTGGTGATTGGAGGAACGGTCCGATTGCAGCCGGTCTCGATCTTGCACGGCGGGCTGAGCGTGAACGTAATTTCAGAAACCGAGGTCTCGCAGCCGTGGCCGCTATCGGCGGGCACCACACAGGTGGTGCAGCAAACCCAGGTGCAGGCCCAGGACAAGCCTGTGAACCGGATCGATCTGAAAGAAGGGGCCACAGTAGAGGATCTGGTCCAGGAATTGCAGCGAACAGGAGCGGGGGCGCGCGACGTGATCTCGATTCTGCAGGCGATGAAAGAGGCCGGGGCCCTCGAGGCCGACCTGGAGGTGCTGTGATGACGATTGGGGCATTGGCGGTTTCGACCGGCATCGCGCAGACTCGACAAAGCGGGACACAGAATGGAGTTGCGGCAGATCCAAACCCGAAGCTGGTGCATGCGGCCCACGAGTTTGAGGCGCAGATGATGAAGGAGTTAATGAAACCACTAACCGGCGGCGACGCAATCACCGGAGACGATGAGAGTTCCGACGGGGTGCTTGATTCGGGCGCCGGGTCCGGTGGAACGCTGGGCGAGTTTGCCCAGGAAGCTCTGGGAAGGGCGCTGAGCGAGCAGGGTGGATTCGGCATTGCCAACAGAATCGTGAGCCAGCTCTCCCATTCCGGTAACAGTCACGGATCAGGAAAGGTAACCGGAGATTTGCACGGCAATACCGTTATGAGTGGCCACAAATGACTAACGTGATTAGTAAAGGCTGCCGATAGGCTCGCCAAGGGGGCAATGAATATGGATGTTCGCAACAACCTGGATGGATTAAGGTCGCTGCTCGGGGTGAATTCGCCTTCTACTTCGGCTGCCTCGCAGACGAGTGGTTCGCAGGCCGGGGCAAGCAACCTGAGCGGGGACAGCGCCACGCTGAGCAGCGTCGGGAGCGAGGTTTCGCAGCAAGCTGTCGGCGACGGCGTGCGGATGGACAAGGTGGCCGCTGTGCAGGCTGCGCTCGCGGCGGGAACCTACGGCGTTCCCGCTTCAGCCGTTGCCGCAAAGATGGTTGACGCCATGCTCGCCGGCGCGAATTGACCTGAAGAAAAGGCTGAGAGACGATGCGGCGGATCGATACAGCAAGTGGGACGGCAGGTACGAATGCGTCCCCACCGGAACTGAAGGAACTGGTGACCGAGGCAACCCGGGCCCTGGCCCGGCTCGACGTTGCGCGGCTTGAGGAACTGGCGCTCTCATGCCAGGCGCTGACGCGGATGCCGTCGCCAAAGACAGAAGAAGAGCGAGAGGAATTCGCGCAACGGGCTCGCGCTGCGCGCGGCGAAATGGCGATATTCGCCCGGGTTCTAGAAGCGACACGGGCGAATCTCAAAGTGATGGATCGGCTGCGGGAGCTGCGCATGGGCAGCAGCAAGTACGGCGAACGGCGCGAGAGCGGTTGCAACCTGTGTCTAAAGGAACCGGAGGGCGAATATGGGAACGATTAATGCCGCCTTCGGGATTATTTCGGGCGCCCTCGATGCCGATCAGTCGGCTCTGAATGTGGTGGCCAACAATGTGGCTAACGCCAACACCACGGGTTACACCAAAGAGACGCCGAACTGGGAGGAAAATGCGCCGATCACGGTGAATGGAATCGCCATCGGCGAGGGAGTGACCCAGACCGGCGGCGTTTCGCAGCGCGATCGGGTTCTCGAGCAGAGGCTCGATCAGCAGCAGCAACTCGCAACGGCGTCGGGTACGCGGCTTTCGGCGCTCAATCAGATGCAGGCTCTCTTCACTCCCGATTCCGGATCGTCTAGTTCGGCGGCCGGCGATATTGGCAGCGATATTACCGGCTTTTTCAACTCCTTTTCCTCACTTGAGGGCGATCCCACCGACAATGCACTTCGCGAGAGTGTTCTCTCGGCAGCCTCAACTCTTGCCGGCGACATCTCGGGCACGGCCGCGAGCCTGAACTCGCAGCGATCGGCGATCGACCAGGAGGCGGCCGGGATTGCCGGCCAGGTCAACTCGCTTACCAGCGCATTGGCTGAACTCAACCAGCAGATTCAAACCACCTCGCCCAACAGCGACGCAGGAACCCTCGAAGACCAGCGCCAGCAGGACCTGAGCCAGTTGTCGCAACTGATCGGCATCAACCAGGTGACGACCGAGAACAACGGGCTTGAGATCACAACCACTTCGGGGCAGCTGCTGGTATCAGACAGGCAGAGCTACCCGCTCACCACCGGCACGGTAAATGGAGTCACGGATTTCTTTCTGGGGGGCAACGACATAACCTCTGGGCTCACGACAGGCGGGGGCAACTGGGCGGATATCTGACCGCGCGCGACCAGGACATTCCCAACGCGATGAGCGCGCTCGATCAGATTGCATACAGCATCTCGACGAGCGTGAATGCGGCGAACAACTCGGGAACAGACCTGGGCGGCATAGAAGGAACAGGGACCAATTCGTCCGGAGTTGCGGGCACCGGAGTGACGCCGCTTTACATCTTCAATGAGCCGGCGCAGGCTGCCGGCAGCGCGGCTGCGATGACGGTGACGATGACCGATCCCAACCAGATTGCCGCAGCAGGTTTCGGCGATGGCACGGGCGACAACTCGAATGCGATTGCGATGGCGGACCTGAAAGATCAGCAGATTGTGAACGGCCAGACGCCAATCAACTACTACTCGAACTTTGTGACCTCGCTCGGCTCGACCGTTTCGCAGGTCCAAACGGAGAACACGGCGCAGAATGCCTCGGTGACGCAGCTTGCAGACGCAGAACAATGCGCTCTCGAGCGTGAATCTGAATGATGAAGCGGCGGCAATGTCGACGCTTGAGACCAGCTACCAGGCAGCTTCGCAGGTCTTTACCATGCTGAACACCATTATGACCTCGGCCCTGAACCTGGGCGACCAGACGGCGGTGTCGTAAGGCAGTGAACAGGGAGCAGAGAACAGTGAGCAGTGAGCGGCGAACCAGGAGCAGTAGAGATGCGGGTTGATCCGACTTATATTACGAACCTGGTGAGCTCGCTTGACCAGTCGCAGGCGAACGAGCAGCAGTTGAGCTCGGAACTTTCAAGCGGGGTGAGCATCACGTCGCTGGGGCAGAATCCGGTGGGTGCGGGAGAGAATGTACTTCTTCTCAACCAGATTCAGCAGGACGATTCGTTTACGCAGAGCTCGAACCTTGTGACGGGGCAGTTGCAGGTTGCGGACTCGGCATTGGGCAGCGTGGTGAGCGAGTTGACGCAGGCAATCTCGCTGGCGACGAGCGCCAACAACGGCACTATGAGCGCGAGCGATGTGAAGTCAATTGGCAGTCAGATCTCGGGCATTCTGGGCGAGGTGCAGTCGCTGGCGAATACCAACTACCAGGGGCAGTACATTTTTGCCGGCGATCAGACTGGGACGGCGCCATTTTCGACATCCTCGGCGACATCGCCTGCTGTGACTTCGTACAACGGTGACCAAGGGATCAATAACCTCGAGCTACCCAACGGCCAGAAGATTCAGCTGAACGTTCCCGGCGACCAGATCTTTCTCGGAGCAGGAGCGCCAGGGGTGAGCGTATTCGGCGCGCTGAATGCGTTGATTGCCGACTACTCGAGCGGCGCGGTGAATACCGGGCAGGCGGTGGACGACACCGAGGCGCTGGGCTCGGCGCTCGGCTACGTCTCGCAGCAGCGGGTAACGGTTGACAACTCGATTACGCAACTGTCGGCGGCCACGACCGCGACGACTAATTCCCAGATGCAGCTTACGGTCGCGCAGACCGATCTGATGCAGGCCGATGTTGCCACTGTTTCAACACAGTTGTCGCTTGCCGAGACGCAGCAGACGGCGCTGGAGGACGTGATTGCGCAACTGGAGTCGACCTCGAACAGCCTGTTCAGCAAGATGCCGGCGTGAGACGGGCTTCTGGCCGTCCGATCGTTGACGAATCGGAATAAGTCTTTCAGCTACATTCGCGCCCCGCAGATATACTCAAGGTCGAGAGGGAACAATCTGTGCTTGCGCCGCTGCGCTTTTTATGGAATGCGACCCGCGGTCATCGGCTAACTCCATGGCGCAGCCCTTATCTACGCTGGAGGGTTGAGACCTATTCGGGTAAGAAAGCCGAGACCCTGACGGCATCGAGCATCTTTGCCTTTGTCTGGGCATCGCGCTGGGAGCTTTTGAGTTTTCTGGCATGGACTTCGCATCTGGAGCGCGAGGCGCGGAAACGGATGTGAACGGAGCGAGTTCAAAGGGAGCCAATGGTTAAAGAGATGCTTCGATCAGCACTCGTCGCAGCCGGCCTGAAGGACCGTGGAAACCGTTCGCGGTCTGCGCAGGGACAAAAGATTCCAGACGCTGAATTGTATCGTCCATTGTTCAGCCCCTGGCTCGCGCGGGGGGGGGGCAGACTTTGGGAAATATTATGCGTTGGCGCGTCCCAGGACCCTTGTGTCGCCGGACCGCTGCTATATTCTCTGGACGCTGCTCCGACAGGCAATGCGTATCGAAGGAGATGTCTGGGAGTGTGGCGTGTATAAAGGTGGCACCGCGGCAATGATGGCGGCGACTCTAAGGGACAATCCGGTATTCAAAAAGAGGCTATTTCTCTTCGACACGTTCCATGGGATGCCTGAGACAGACGGCGAGAAAGATATCCACAGAAAGGGCGATTTCAAAGACACCTCCGTCGATGCTGTGAGCCGATACGTGGGAGTAGACGAGACTTGCGTTATACGGCAGGGCGTGATTCCCGGCACATTCATCGGTCTTGAGTCGGCGCGCATAGCATTTGCACATGTTGATGTCGACATTTATAGGTCAGTTTTGGATTGCCTAGTCTTTATCTGGCCACGCCTCACTTTGTGCGGATTTATGGTATTCGACGATTATGGATTTCCCACGTGTCCTGGAGCGCGAGCCGCCGTGGACGAGTTTTTTACCGCCGAACAGTGTGTGCCGCTGTGTCTTCCGACTGGCCAGGCAGTGGTCTTCAAAGGGATTGCATGATGGGGCTGTTTTCAGCATGAGTTTCGGCTCGTCACGCATGGTCCTATTCATGGCACTGAGCCTGGCGGCGGCCGCGGCTGCGGGCGCACAGCAATTGCCGCCTATCGAGCCCCCCAAGCCCATGCCTGGCACTACTCCCAATTCTCAAACTCTTCATGTAACGACGACTGAGGTCCTGGTTCCGACGCTGGTTGAGAAGAAGGACGGCGGCGTCATCTACGGGCTCAAGCCGAGCGATTTCATTGTGGAAGACGACGGAGTGCCGCAGAAGATCCGCGTGCAGGAGGAGATGGACACCGCGCCGGTGGCGCTGGTGGTGGCAGTTGAAGAGGGCGGCGCCAGCGTGCTGGAGTTCGATAAGCTGGCGCACCTGGGCCCACTGCTCGACCTGTTTCTGGCCGAACCGCACAGCGAAGCTGCGTTGATTGGCTTTGACTCGCAGCCGCAGTTGATCGAGGACTTTACTCATGACGGCGGCCAGATCGGCGACGATCTGAAACATCTTGAGCCCGGCGACGGCGGAGCGGCGATTCTGGACACGGTTGCCTATGGCGTGAATCTGCTGCAGACCCAGCCCAAAGAATATCGCCGCGTGCTGCTGATGGTGAGCGAAGAGCGCGACCATGGCAGCAAACACACCAAGCCGGTGCAGCTTATCAAAAGCATTGGCGAGTCGGACGTGCTGGTGCTGAGCGTTTCGTTTTCGCCGTCGCGAGCCGAGTTCATGCACGATGCCGCCGACAACGGCGACGACCGCATGCTGAGCATGGTATCTGCGCTGGCCATGGTGGTGAAGGCCTTCAAGAAAAATGTGAGCAAAGAGATTGCCGAGATGAGCGGCGGCGAGTACACGACGTTTACCAACGACAAGAAGTTTGAGGCGCGGGTGGTGGAGGCGGCCAGCCATACGCGCAACCGATATTTGATCACATTCAGTCCGTCGAATCCCACGCCGGGGCTGCACACCATCAAGGTGCGGACGGCGGTTGATTACGGCGCGCGAATTGTCGCTCGGGCAAATTATTGGTCGGATCAGGGGCAATGAATGGCTTAGATTCCTGAGCCTTGTGGCCTGATCTAGACCCGCGTATAATCGCGGGCAAACGCAACCTCAGTCTGGTGTCGACCATGAGAAAGCAACAATGGATTGTTCTAATTCTGTTGAGCACGTTCTTTGCGGTTTTGATCTTTGTGCATGATTTGCGGATTCGGCCGAATTTGAAGGCGTTGCCGTTGCATCTGGCGGTGCTTAGCGGAGCGGTGGTTTTCTTCGTACTGTTCTATCGGTATGGGCCGAGGTGGAGGTATTTTGATTTGTTCAGGCCTATCATGGTCGCTCTTTTAGGTGCTGGTTTAGCGACCGGGGGTTGGTACAAGAGGCATGAAGTTCAAGCGGTGCTTTGTATGTTCTTTGCCCTCGTATTCGCATGGAGCGCCTTCGACGAGTGGAAGAAACCGAAGAGAGCGGCCGAAACGCGGGGGATTGAGGGTCCGGCGTGAGTCAGCCTTCTTTCTTAGTGGACTGTAAAGCCCCACGCCAGCGATTCGCGCCGCCCCTACGGGGCTCCGGAATCTGTTGTTGCGTCTACCCAGGACTGCGTTCGCTCACGCAAACTTGTCCATAGGCTAACTTCCTTGCCTCCCCAGGGGAGGCGGTTCATCGGCACAAGTAGATGCTGCCGTGACAAAAAGCCGAATCTAAGTGCTCGTGCGATCCCGGGTCAGAAAATCGGGACATGGGGCACCCACATTTCTTGCGTGGTCGTGTTACGCAGTGGGCAAAGCCCCGGAATCATTTGAAGGACATTTTCGGCACGACTGAAGTCGTGCCCTGACATTTCGTGCTCCTGGTTTAAGTTTTTCCGCGTCCTGTCACGACCGGCGGTACGTCTTTCCGCGACTCATTAGGAATGCGATTCAGCGATTTGCGTGCGGGGAGTGCGGACCGAAGAGGCTCTCTCTCACCGGCTTCTCCGACGCGAGGCAGATCTTGACGATCTCGAAGACGATGGTGGCTGCGAAGGTGACGGCGACCCAGAGAAACACGGCTTCAACGGGCAGGCCAGCCCAGGCGCCGATAAACAGGCCCATCATCTGATTGGGCTGATAGCCCCACCAGCCGTATGGAACTGCCAGCGTCGCCTCCCAGAACATGCTGATGAGAAGCATCATGAAGATGGTGAGGCTGAAGGCGCGCCAGTTGATGAGTCGGCGTGCCGAATCGAAGAGACTCATTGAAGGAACCATCGCGCCGAGGACGAGCACGGTGAAGTAGGCAGGGAAGCCCTCGGGAGATTGCGAGACGAATTTCTTATAAAGGACGGCAGCGGCGATCAGGAAGATTCCGGCAATAAGCGAGGCGGGGTGGAACTTGAGCAAGCGGCGAATCTGGCGGGACTCGGTTGCGTAGTCGGGGACAGCGTAAGCGGAGAGCCAATACTCATTGAGCCAGAGGTAGATGAGCAGCATGGCGACGAAGCCCGAGAAGTAGAAGACGTACTCCTCAATGGGAACGCTGCCGCCGACCACGGGAGTCTCGACGCCGAGTGTTGCGCCTTCGTTGTGAAACGTGAAGAAACGCGAGGCGAAGAAAACGTCGAGTGCGCAGCCCAGTGGGCCGAGGATTGCGATGGTTCGCCAGAAGGCGCGCTTGGGGATATCGACGCCTTCTGCCGGCATGAGCCACAGGCCGATTGCTGCAATCGGAACCAGGAAGAGCAGCAGGCTACAGGTGTAGCCGTAAGGCGTGGGATCGCTGCTGGGAATGGAGATGGTGGCAGGAACGCGGACCGTATGAAGCGTGATTCCCGCAGGGATGGCGACAAAGGCCAGCATGGCGATAACCAGCCACGCGCTTTGCTTCGGGCTCGGTGGATTGGGGCGCATCGGATCTAGCCGAAGGTGGAGTTCCGGCGGTTGGAAAAGATTTTACGCCCGTCTCCGGTAATTTATAGAGGACTGAGAGACTCGCGACCGCATTTGTGTAGCGGCACGTCTTCGCCGCAATTTCCCCTGGCTGAGCCGTTCATGTTAATCTCACAATAGACACTTGAGAAGTGGATCTGAGAAAACTGAGGAGTAACATACGCCGTGCTGGCGACTGCAAAGAAATCTGATCTGATTGAACGCTTCCGCACCCACGACACAGACACGGGTTCCCCCGAAGTCCAAATTGCGATTCTGAGTGAGCGGATTGGCGAACTTACCGAGCATTTCAAGACGCACAAGAAGGACCACGCTTCCCGGCGCGGGCTTTTGATGCTGGTGAGTAAGCGCCGCCGCCTGCTGGATTACCTTAAGTCGCACGATTCCGACCGTTATCGGGACGTAATCGGCAAACTCGGAATCCGCAAGTAAGCAGAAAGCAAACGTTGACCTGGAAGCGCCCAGACCGGAAATTGGTCACGGCCCCTGCTCGAATTTCAACCTGGGGCCATGGTGCACCTGGCGGCCCGCAAAGGTCGCCGAGGCTCACGCACCGCTATTGCCAAATTCGGTCTTTTTCCGCCGCAAACCCAGCCGAAGCACATTCAAGCTGCACGTCAGACACGAGCTTGACGCGAATGTCTGCGCAGCGAGCGCAGGCAGCCGGCATGTTGCGGGGCAGCGGCGCCTTCCCACCACAAGTTTCCCAAGCGAAAAAAACGAAACGAGGACACTATGTCTACGAAACATGAAGTAACCGTCGAGCTTTCCGGCGGCAAGCGGCTGACATTTGAAACCGGCCGTATGGCCAAGCAAGCAAGTGGCGCCGCCCTGGTGAGTACGGGCGAGACCGTAGTACTGGCTACCGCAGTCGCCTCACCCGATCCCAGGGAAGGCATCGATTTCTTCCCGCTCACGGTGGATTACCGCGAGTACACCTATGCCGGTGGACGCATTCCCGGCGGATTTATCAAGCGCGAGGGCCGTCCCAGCGAAAAGGAGATTCTGACCTGCCGTCAGATCGACCGCCCCATCCGGCCGCTTTTCCCCGATGGATTCCGCAATGAGACGCAGGTTATTGCGCTGGTGTTTTCGGCCGACAAGGAAAACGATCCCGACGTAATCGGGATCAATGCCGCGGCCGCAGCGCTGGCTCTTTCCGACATTCCGTTCAGCGCCACAGTTGGCGCGGTCCGCGTGGGCCGCGTCGACGGCGAGTTTGTCATCAATCCCACTTATGCCGAGCGCGCGCTCACCACGGTCAACATCATGGTGGTGGGCCACAAAGACGGCATCGTGATGATCGAGTCGGGCGCCAAGGAAGAGACCGAGGATGTGATCCTGGCCGCCATCGAATTTGCGCATGGCGAGATCAAGAAGATTGTGGCGGCGATCGATGAGCTGGTTTCCAAGGCCGGCAAGCCGAAGCGCGCGTTTACGGCGCCGGAAGTTGACGAGGCCTACTACAACGACCTGAAGGCGAAGATCGGCGACCGCTTGAAGGATGCGCTCGACACCAAGACTCACGGCAAGACCGAGAGCTATGCGCTGATCAAGCAGATCAAGGACGAGCTTGCGGCTGAGCTGCCTGCCGACGATCCGGCGGCCAAAAAGAAGCTGGCCCATTACTATGAGCTGCTGCGCGAGCGGATCTTCCGCGAGCAGGTGACCAAGGACCGCATTCGTCCCGATCGCCGCGCCTTCGACGAGATTCGTCCGATCACGATCGAGACCGGCGTGCTGCCGCGGACCCATGGCTCGGCGCTGTTCACGCGCGGCGAAACGCAGGCCCTGGTGACGGCGACGCTCGGCACCATGGACGACGGCCAGCGGCTTGAGAGCTATGAAGGCGAGCAGAAGAAGAACTTCATGCTCCACTACAACTTTCCGCCGTTCAGCGTTGGCGAAACAGGCCGCATGACCGGCGTTGGCCGCCGCGAAGTGGGCCACGGAGCACTGGCGGAGCGCGCGATTACGGCGGTGCTGCCTGGACCGGATGAGTCGCCTTATTCGATCCGCATCGTGTCCGACATTCTGGAGTCGAACGGCTCTTCGTCGATGGCTTCGGTCTGCGGCGCTAGCCTGGCGCTGTTTGACTCGGGCATCGCGCTCAAGGGCGCGGTGGCCGGCGTCGCAATGGGCCTGGTGAAGGAGGGCGACGATTACGCCATCCTGACCGACATTGCCGGCGCCGAAGACCACTACGGCGATATGGACTTCAAGGTGGCCGGAACGCGCAAGGGCATTACCGCCCTGCAGATGGACATCAAGATCGGCGGCCTGACCCGCGAGATTCTTGCAGCAGGCCATGGAGCAGGCGCGCCGCGGACGGCTGTTCCTGCTGGACAAGATGGATGCCGCATCTGGGCGGTCCGCGCACGGAGCGTTCGCAGTATGCGCCGCGCATTGAGACCGCTGCAGATTCCGATCGAGAAGATTCGCGACCTGATCGGCAAGGGCGGCGCCACGATTCGCGGCATCGTTGAGCAGACCGGCGCCAAGATCGACGTGGACGACACCGGCAAGGTGAGCGTTGCCTCGAGCGATGGCGAGGGCCTGAAGAAGGCTCTGGCGATGATCAGCGATGTGACCGCCGTGCCGGAAATTGGCAAGACCTACCTCGGCAAGGTGGTTCGTCTGGCCGAGTTCGGCGCGTTTGTCGAGATCTTCCCGGGCACCGACGGACTGCTGCACATCTCAGAGATCGCGGAGCATCGCGTGAAGGAAGTGAAGGACGAGCTGCGCGAAGGCGACCAGGTGATGGTGAAGGTGCTGGCGCTCGAAGGCAACCGCATCAAGCTGAGCCGCAAGGCACTCATCAAGGAGCAGAAGGCTAAGCTGGCCCAGAGCGGTGCTCCGGTTGAGGGCGGCGAAGGCGAGGCTCCAGCTGCACCGCGCGAATTTACACCGCGCGAGCAGCGCCTCGCGGCTCCGCCGCGGCCGCGCCATGAGTTCGACGAGCGGCAGCCGGCCTCAAATCAGAGCACGATCCTGATCGAGGGCGGGGAAGATTTTGACGAGGAGGGAGGCGAGGAGTTCGACGAGACAACCGAGCCGAACTTCAACCGCGCCGACGGCGCGCCGGTACCAGCCGGTGGCGCACCGCAAACTACCGGTGGCGCTGGACGTCCGCCGCAGAACAACAACAATCGCCGCCGTCGTCGCCGCCGTCCGGGTGGTCGTCCAGGCAGCAATTAGGGCAATGGCCGCGTAGTTCAGTTGTTGCCACCCTTGCGACAAAAGCAAATACGCCGCAAGGGTGGGGCAACCTCAGGGATCTGAAAAGCAAGAAGGCCTGGGCATTTTGCCTGGGCCTTCTTATTACAGAGTGAAGATGTTTGGCGGGAGGGACTGATTCTTTCGCTGCCCGGCTCACCGCGTTTCAACTTTGCATTAAGAATCAGCGACGCGGTAGGCGTGAATTCCAATTTTCGGTTCGGCGACATTGTTAGGCCGGGCTCTTCCGGCGTTCTTATCGCCGTACATTCGGAGGTCGGCTGCGATGCGAAGCGATTCAGCATTGGCGGCATCTTCGGGGAAGATGGCGATTCCGATGCTGCAGCCGATGCGCACGGAGTGGTCCTCGAGTACAAACGGTTCTTCAAGAAGCTCCATGAGCGATCCGGCTACGAGATCTGCGATCTCACGCGAGGTCGGCGATTCAAGAATGATGGAGAATTCATCGCCTCCGGTGCGTGCAACGGTATCGGAACGGCGAACGCGGCCGTTAAAGAGTTGCCCGACGCGCTTGAGCAGAATGTCGCCGATGTGGTGGCCAACAGTATCGTTCACCTGCTTAAAGCGATCGAGGTCAACGAGCAAAAGCGCGGTCTGAGACCCGGTGCGACGGGCGCGTTCGAGTGCGCCGGTGAGGCGATCCTCAAAAAGCCGGCGATTGGGCAGGCCGGTGAGTTCGTCGTGCAGGGCGAGGTACTTGTTGTGCTCGACCTGGTCTTCAAGCTGGAGCAGGATCATGCCGACCGCGACCACATATTTGGGCAGATTCCAGACCTCGTTCTCAATCTGAATGCCCGGATAGAGCGCCTGCAAGGTAGGTGAGACCACGAAGACCGAGGCCCAGGCAAGAAAACCGGCGATGGTAATGAACGCGCCAGTGGTCGGGCGCTTATAGATTGTCCAGAAGTGAATGGAGCTGCCGAGAAAGACGGTAAAGAGAAGTGCGTTGAGCGCAATTTCGCCGCCGTCAGGCTGCTGGTTTTGAAAGACGACCAGGAAGGCGGAAAGGCCGCAGTAGGTGCAAACAAGGGCCCATCGCAGGGGGTGGGTGAAGCGACGCCTGGTTGCAATAGAGACACCAAGAGGTCCGGCGCCGATGAGCAAGGCGGCTGGAACCAGCAGCCAGGAACCCGAAGGCCCAAAGATCAGGGCGGCCAGATAAAGAGTATTGGCGCCGAGAAGTGCTGCCAGCATGATGCGGCTGGAGAGTCTCTCGCGGTAGGGCACGCAGGCCCACATGAAGATGATTCCGGCCCAGACGAGCGACGAGAACACGACAAGCTGTGTCAAGCCCAACATGAATCCTGACTTGAAGGGAAGCAGGAAGGCCGCGAAATGCAGGTCGATGAGCAGCCATCCGGTGAGCCACAGTCCTGAAACCTGGCTCCGGCCGCGGAAAGCCACCGAGGCAAAAGCACAGGTGAGTAAAGCTACGGCCCCAAGATCTGGAAGTTTGCCCCAATCCACTTAATGCACCCCGATACCGCTGGACTATTTATAGAATCGGCGAGCGGGTGTAAGTGTCGGAAGTGAATTCGCGGGGGCGGGGAGTCGTTTGGGTAAACTTCAGTAACCAAATTTTCTGAATATAGAAAATGCGATTTCGAAGTTGTTTTGCGATGGTCTTCCGGACAATTCATTAAGGAAAACATTTCATTATTGTTGGGGCGCCGAACCGGATTTCGCAGCGCGCGCCTCGCGCATACCAACGGCTGAAGCTTTTGTCTTGAGCTGCCGATAATTGAATTGCAGAGTGTTCTTGCGTGCTTGCATGCGGCGGGCACTGACGGTGAAAAATGATTTCAATAAAAAAGTATCTTGACTCGGAATCGCTAGCGGCGGGGATTGATGCCGAGCCCGAAGAGAATGAGGTGCTGCGGGCGGCGCTCGGCGCTTACGGCTCCGCGCTTGTCGAGATGGGCAATTGCAGCCTGGATGCGTGTCCGGGGCTGGGCAGCGAATTGAAGGAGCATCTTGCCAATCTCAAGGCCGGGCTGACCCCCGCCGCAGGCGCGAGGGCGCTGGGCTCGACTGAAGCCTCAGTGCGTGAAGAACTCGGATCGTGGGGCCGGCAGTCGGCGAAACACTATCAGGGCAAGGCGCGCGAGGTAAAGGATCTGCTGCTGGTGATGGCGCGAGCCGCCGAGTCGCTTGGCGCCAGAGACCAGCGTTGCGCCGGGCAGATTGAGAGCGTTACATCGCGCCTGAAAGAGATTGTGAGTCTCGAGGATTTGACTCAGATCAGGGCATCGATTGAGAAGAGCGCGGTGGAACTGAAGGGTTCGATCGACCGTATGACGGCCGAAGGCAAGGCCGCGATTGAAGGGCTCAGAACAGAGGTGTCAACGTATCAGGCAAAGCTCGAAGAGGCGGAACGGATTGCCTTCCGGGACGCGCTTACCGGTTTACGCAGCCGGCTTTGCGTCGAGACGCTCATCGAAGACCGCATCGGCGCGGGCGCGCGATTCTGTGTCGCCATTGCCGACCTGAACGGATTCAAGGCAGTCAACGATCAATATGGACACGCAACCGGCGATGAGCTTCTGAAACAGTTTGCGGCTGAACTTCAAATCCGTAAATAGTGATTGAGTTGATTCCCTCTGCGGATTAAGTTGTTTGTGGTCCTCGGAATCCTGCGAAGATGCAACCCATATGGCACAGATCAAGTCTTGGACGGTGTCGGAGGCGTTGTGGAGCAAGATCGAACCGCTGGTTCCGGTGCGGAAACGGCCACCTGGCGGCAAGTACCAGCGCAGGGCTGGGGCTGGCCGCAAGCCGATGTCGGCCCGACAGATATTTTCGGCGATTGTGTACGTACTTCGAACCGGGTGTCAGTGGAAGGCGCTGCCCAAGGAGTATGGCAGCGCCAGCGCCGTGCACGCGCATTTCCAGCGCTGGCAGCAGGAAGGCTTCTTCCTTAAGATCTGGAAGGCCGGTCTGGCCGAATACGACGGGATGGAGGGTATCGCCTGGCGCTGGCAGAGCGTGGACGGGGCGATGGGCAGGGCGCCCCTGGCGCAAGAGTGCGTGGGACCGAACCCCACGGATCGGGGAAAAAAATGGGCGCAAAAGAAGCCTGCTGGTGGACGCCCGTGGTGTCCCGCTGTCGCTCGTCGGCAGCAGAGCCAACGTGCATGACTCCAAATTGCTGGAACCGACGCTGAAGGGAATCGTCTGCCGCCGCCCAGAGGCTCAAAAGGAGCCCAGCGAAACGCTCTGTGTGGATGCCGGATACGTTGGATATCCGGTGCTGGTCACCAGCCGCAAACAAAACTACAAGCTGAACCTGAAAACTCGCGCCGAGGAGCGCAAAGAAAAGCCAGCGATGCTGAACATAAAGCGCGGCGGTGGGTTGTGGAACGAACCCACTCCTGGCTCAATCGCTTCCGCAAACTGCTGGTCAGTTTCGAGAAAACCGAAACCAGCTACATGGCTCTGCTACAACTCGCCGCCGCTCTTATCTGTTGGAGGCTAAGTCTGTTTGCCGCTCGACGGATGCCATTGGCCGCTGGGGCGGAGATGAGTTCGTGATTGTGTTCGACGGCTCGTTGAGCGATGCCGAGCGGCAGATTGAGCGCGTGCGCCGGTGGGCTTGCGGCAACTACGAGCTGCACGCGCCGTCGGGAACGATCAAGCTTCACGTGGAGGCTTCGATCGGTCTGGCTGAGTACGCGAAGGGCGAATTGATGAACGATCTGGTGGCGCGTGCCGATGAACGGATGTATGCGGAGAAGACCACGGCGCGCAAGAGCGGTCCGGCCAGCGGGGCAATGGCCGCGTACGAGGGCCAAAAGCGCGCTGACCGCGGCGAATATGCGTGAAGATTGCGGATGAGTTGACGGTGGTTTGATGCTGATGAACGATTTCCGTGACCGCCATCACGCAGCAGCGTTTTTCTGCCCTTAATTGCACAGCGTCTCTCCCGATCCATTCCTGTACTACGCCCCGCTCAATTTCTTCTTTCTAATCTTGAGTTCTTTCTCGTCCGGCGAGATGGTTGAAGTGCGCCCACCGTTAACAAGCGTTAACGGACGAGGACGCAGATAGCGCGAGAAGAAGCGATCTCAGTGCTGTCGCGAGAAAGGGCTCATGAGGCTATTGATTGCCGAAGACGATAAGGCGCTGGCCTTGTTTTTGAGCAGAGGACTTGAGGCGGACGGACATCGCGTCCGCCTGGCCTTCGATGGCGGCGCCGCGGTGGATGCGTTCCGCGAGGATCTGCCCGATCTGACTATTCTCGATCTCAACATGCCGGTGAAAGACGGCGAGGCGGCGCTCGAAGAGATGCGCGCGTTGAATGCGGACCTGCCGGTGCTGATTTTGACTGCGCGGCAGGAAGTGGACACGCGGGTGCGTTGCCTCGATCTGGGCGCCGACGATCTGATGATCAAGCCCTTCAGCCTGCATGAATTGCGTGCGCGCTGCCGGGCTCTGTTGCGGCGCAAGCGCGACGCCAAGCTGACGCTGCGCGCCGGCGAACTGGAGCTTGACCGGCTGGATCATACTGCGCGCCGCGCGAGCGAAGAGATTGTGCTCACCAACAAGGAATTCGCGTTGCTCGAGCACCTGATGCTGAATCGCGGCCAGTGCGTTTCGCGGGTGGAGCTGCTCGATTCGGTCTGGAAAATGGAGCCGGCGCAGACCACCAACATCGTTGACGTGTACGTGAACTACCTTCGCCGCAAGCTGAAGGATCCGCCGCCGGGGCGGCTGATCCGCACCGTTCGCGGATGCGGGTACTTGGTGCCTTCGGAGGCTGAGCTTCTGGCGCCGCTCGCGCAGCCTGAATCAGCATTGCCATTGGCCACGTTCGCCAGTTAATGAAGCTTGTTTTGCCCTTTCTAACTTTTGTTAAGGAGACGTTCTCATGCAGCATTTTCCGGTTCCCACCCTTCCTTCCGCCCCGCGCATCCGTCAGCGCACAGCTCTGGTCACCAGCGCCGACCGCAACTTTCGCCAGCGGCTGACGCACACCCTCGCCGGCCTGCGCTGGAACGTGCGCGAGGCCGAGGGTGGCGCCGAAGCCTGGGCTGAAGCGGAAACCGTGCCTCTCGAAGCCGTTATCGTCGATTCGTGGCTGCCCGATCTCGATCTGGGTGAGTTTATTCACGACTTTCACGGCAGCTTCCCCAATGTGGACATTCTGACGGCAGATGGAGCGCGCTCAGCCCGATGCTCCGCGGGGACCCTATCGGCAGGAACTGCTTTACGCCATGCGCCAGAGCCAGGACACCGATACCGCCGCATGGAACACTGCTCCCGATGCTGGCGGATTAGTGCCACGCCCAGCCGTGCGTGGCACGTGCGGTCAGGATCGATTGACAGTCGAGAAACGTGATCCCGGCAGACGACACGGTCGCCAACCTGGTCGAGAGCTCAGTCGCGCCCTCGCCCGCCAGGAGCAATTCCGATCCGCGTTGAACCGGCCAGGATGGCCCCGGCTACGCCCATACGAACGCCAACCCGCAGTCGAACGGCTGCCGGAGCTGGTGGGCAATGCGGCCTGCATGCTCGAGATCAGCCGCCGCGTCAGGCTGGTGGCTCCGCGGATTACGCCGGTACTGATTGAAGGCCCGACCGGATCGGGAAAAGAGATTGTGGCTGAGGCGCTGCACCGGCTTTCAACCCGCTCGCGGAAGCCATTTGTCGCCATCAATTGCGCGGCGATTCCCGAGGCGCTGCTTGAGGCCGAGCTCTTCGGCCATACCCGCGGGGCCTTTACCGGCGCGGTGCAGGGCCGCATGGGCCGCATCGAGGCCGCCGACGGGGGCACACTGTTTCTCGACGAGATCGGCGAGATGCCGCTGGCGCTGCAATCCAAGCTGCTGCGCTTTGTGGAGTGCGGCGAGCTGCAGCGCGTGGGCGACAACGAGACGGTGCAGAGTGGACGTGCGCATCATCGCTGCTACTCATCGGCCGCTCGCCGAGCATGCGCAAGCGGGCACGTTCCGCTCCGATCTCTACTACCGGCTTGCGGTTTTTCTTATCCGCACCCCGGCCCTCTCTGAGCACGCTCAGGATCTGGGGCTGCTAGTGGAACATTTCATGCAACAGCTGGGCCGCGGAGTCTCCCATGAAGCGTGTGGATCAAGGCGCGATGGCCAAGCTAAGGTCGCACAATTGGCCGGGAAATGTTCGCGAACTCGAGCATGTGCTCGAGCGCGGCGTGATTCTGGCCGGGGACTTACCGGCGCTGACCGCGGCCGAGATCGATTTCGGGGGAATGGCGAGCTAGGCGGGTGGGCCGACTTTGAACGCGGTTACGACCGCGATCCGGCGCCGTCTCCGGAGCCGGGCAGGGCGGATAGGAGGGTTACTCGATGCAGGTTGAAACGATGCTGAGCGACCAGATTGCGCGGTTTCTCGACATGGCCACGGCCGAGGCCAAGCTGACCGCGGCCAATATGGCCAATATCGACACGCCCGGCTACAGGACTGTCGGCATGGATTTTGAGGCCGAGATGCGCGGCGCGATGAGCGACGTGGAAGAGGACCGTGGGCCGAAGCGGGTGCGGGTTACCGATGTCGATGGGCTGATTTCGCGGCCCGACGGCAACAACGTTTCGATGGACCGCGAGGGCCTGAATCTGGCCGAGGCTCAGCTTCAGTTCAAAACCGGCGTGGCGCTGTTGCGCATCGAGAACCAGCGCGTGATGGACGCGATTCACGCGGACGGGAAGTGATCTCAGGAGTCAGGGATCAGGAGTCAGGGGTTAGGCAAAGGAGCGAGCGCGATGAACCTGTTCGGAATGATGGATGCTTCGGGCGAGGCGATGCAGGCGGAGCGCGTGCGCGCCGAGGTGGTGGCCGCGAACATGGCCAACGCCGGAAACGACGCGCACCGCGACCGGCGGTCCCTACCACCGGCAGCACGTGGTCTTTGCCTCCGATGGCGGCGATTCCGGTTTCCTCGATTCAATGAATACGGCCTCGGGAGCGCCGGCATCGGCCGGCACACCGGCGAACTCGTTATCCTCATCCGCCCGGGCGGCGACGGGTGGTGTGGCCGTTGCGCCTGGGGTACACATCGCGCAGGTGGTTGAGGACCCTGCGCCTCCGCTGCGCCGCTATGATCCCGGCCATCCCGATGCGGGGCCGGATGGGTACGTCGAGTATCCCGACATCAACCCCATCGCCGAGATGGTCGACCTGATGGGCGCGACGCGCGCCTACGGGCTCAACAGCTCGGCGGTGCAGGCCGAGAAGGGCATGATCACGTCGGCTCTCGAGATTGCCAAGTCGTAGGGCGGATGGCCGCGCAAATAAGGAGACACAATGCTACCGTCCATCGGTTCACTCAATACCGCGCTTCAAAGCCAGTCCGCAGTAAATGGATTCAACGCGCCGGCGTCGATGGCCGGCGGTTCAACGCTCTCTCCAGGCGGTGGAAGCGGGCCGCCAGGCTCCGTTCTCCGATCTGTTCTCCGACGCGGTGGGCCAGGTGGGCGAACTGGAGGGCCAGGCCCGCGCCGCCGTGTCGGGTCTGATGACGGGAAACGGCGTGGATGTGCACCTGGCCATGATCGCAACCGAGAAGGCCGACATGGCCTTTGAGATGGCGCTGGCCGTGCGCAACAAGGCGGTGCAGGCCTATCAGCAGGTGATCGGCATGCAGTTTTAGAAGACCGATGGGAGCGCTGACCGGACACAAAACGAATGGCACCGGGAACACAACTCGAAAAGTCCGCGACGGCGACGGCGAGCCGGTTCCGTCAGCCGGATTGGACCGACCACGTGGCCGGCGCCTGGGGCCAGGCGCGGGTGCGCTGGGCAGAGATGGCGCTGGGGCAGCGGCGCGGCGCGATGGTGGCAGGGGTTCTGGTTGTCGCGCTCATGGGAGGCATGATCTGGCTGATGGCGCGCCCGGACTGGCGCACCCTTTATACGGGGCTCGAGCCGGACGACGCGCGACAGATCGGGCAGGTTCTGGCGCAGGCGCAGATCAGCTTCGAACCGACTCCGGACGGCACGGGAATCCGCGTTCCGGCGGCGATGCTGGACAAGGCACGTCTGGCCGCCGCGGCCAAGGGCGGAGTGAAGAGCGGACGGCTGGGCTTTGAGATCTTCGACAAGCCCAACTGGGTTGGCTCGGAGTTCGACGAGCAGGTGAACTACCAGCGCGCGCTCGAGGGCGAGCTCGAACATACCGTGGGCACGCTGGCCGACGTGGAGTCGGCGCGCGTGCACCTGGTGCTTCCGCACGATTCGCTCTTTCGCGACCAGGAGCGGCCGGCCAAGGCCTCGGTGGTGATCAAGCTGCGGCATCGCTCGCTGGCCGACGGCGAGGCCGAAGCCATTCGCAATCTGGTTGCCTCGGCGGTGGACGGGCTTACGCCCGACCATGTGGTGCTGGTGGATGCCGGCGGGCAGGTTGCCGCTGGGGCCGAAGACCGCCGAAGCGCTGCGAGCTGAGCGCAGGAGCAGGCGCTCGAGGAAAAGCTGGTGGCCACGCTCGAGCCGGTGACGGGCGTGGGCAATGTGCGCGCTTCGGTGACGCTCGACTACGATCGACGCGGCTACCGATGTGACCCAGGAGAGCTACGATCCCAACCAGACCGCGACTCTATCGATGCAGCGCACCGAGCAAACGTTTCGGGCGGGCAGCCGGTGGCGGCCGGGGTTCCGGGAACGGCGTCGAATGCTCCCAACTCGCAGGCACTGCCGGTCTACCCGAAACAGACCACGCCGCCCGAGTCCGCGAAGACGGAGTCGGGCACCTACGGTGTGTCGAAGACGGTGCGGCATACGGTCGAGAATCCGGGGCGGATCCGCCGGCTGACCGCAGCCATTGTGGTCAACGACCGCCAGTTGCAGTCGGCCGCGAAGAACAAGCCGGCGGTGTGGCAGCCTCGCTCGGCGGGCGAACTGCGCAACCTGACGGCGCTGGCCCAGGCTGCGGTGGGCTTCGATCAGCAGCGCGGCGACGCTTTAACAGTGCAGGATCTGGCCTTCGACCAGAACCGGGTCACGGCCGCGCCTCCACTGCCGCAGCAGCTTCTGTCCGCGGCTGAGAATTCGCCGGTGCTGGTGAAGTACCTGGCGCTGCTTTTGGCTACGATGGTGATTTTCTTCTTTGGGGTGCGGCCGGCCTTGCGCGGCGTTGCTTCGGCGAACGGGAAAACGGGCAACGGCAAGCCGCGTGAATTGAGACCGGGCGAGGCCGCCGCGCAGACCGCATTGCCGCTGGCTCCGCCCGAGGTCGATCCCCAGCGGCTGCGGCAGCAAGAGATCTTTAATCAGGTGACGGCGCAGATGAAGCGCGAGCCGACGCAAAGCTCGCGGCTGCTGCAGAGCTGGATTCACTCGGATTAGCAGGTAAGGAAGGGCGCACGGCTTTGGCGGAACAAGGGGAAGCAAAAGGTTCGACGGGGCGGCGGGGCACGGAGAATCTCTCCGGAATTCGCAAGGCTGCGGTTTTGCTTGTGGCCGTCGGCGAGGATCTGGCCAAGGAGATTCTGCGCGCGTTGCCTGAGAGCGACGTGCAGCGGCTGACCGAGGAGCTTGCCGACCTGCGCGGCGTCTCGCCCGAGCTGTCGGCCGACGTGCTCGAGGAGTTCTGGGAGCTGCTGGAGACGCAGAGCTTCATGGTGCATGGCGGCATCGATTACGCCAGCCGGCTGCTGGTGGACACCTTCGGCAAGCAGCGGGCCGACGATCTGCTGATGCTGGTGCGCCGCTCGCAGGAGGCCGCGCAGGGCAACCTGGCCAAGCTGCAGCGCACCGATCCGCAGCAACTGGGCAAGCTGCTCGACTCCGAACATCCGCAGACGATCGCGCTGGTGCTGGCCCATCTCGATCCGCGCAAGGCGTCGCTGGTGCTGGCCAGCCTGAGCGAAGAGCACAAGGTTGTCGCCATTCAGCGGCTGGCCGAGATGCGGCAGTTTTCGCCGGAGATGGCGCAGAAAGTTGCGCACATTCTGCATCGCCGGCTGGAGAGCGTGGGCGACGCGGCGCGCAAGAGCTATTCCGGATTCAAGGCCGTGGCCGATCTGCTCAACCGGCTCAACGCCGAGGAGTCGAAGAAGATTCTCGAGACCATCGAGGAGGGCCAGCCGGAACTGGCACTGGGAATTCGCAACCTGATGTTCACCTTCGAGGACCTGGTGACGGTTCCGGCGGCTACCATTCGCGAGATCGTGTCGGGCGTGGACAAGCGGCAACTGGCGCTGGCGTTGCGCGGCGCCAACGAAGAGTTGCGCGCGCAGATATTCAAGGCCATGAGCACGCGCGCGGTGGAGATGCTGAAGGAAGACATGGAGGTGCTGGGGCCGGTGCGTTCGCGCGAGGTGGCGCAGGCCCAGCAGGAGATTCTGAACCTGGCGCGGCGGCTCGAAGCCGAGGGCAAGGTGATTCTGAAACTCGAAACCGGCGACGAGATGCTGGTCTAGGCGGGCGGGATCGAGCGCCGGGCGGAGCCGATCGAATCGAAGCGCCGATCGAAGACGATATGCCGGATTCGATGCGCCGGTTTGGGGATCAAGGGTCCGGGAACAGCGACCAGGATGAATCGAGGAGCGCGCGGTGAATCGGATTGAGACCTTTGAGTATCTGCCCGGCGGCGCGGAACAGGCCTCGTCCATTTGGAACGGGTATGAGGACCCCGAAGGTGGAGCTCGCTCGGAAGCCGATTCGGCCGGCGACCCCGCCAACCGCGATAGCTGGGAGAAGCGGTTGGCCGAGGAGGCACGCAAGGCCTTCGAAGCGGGACGCGAACGCGGCCGCGAGGAGGCGCGAGAGGCTGGGCGCGAGGCCGCGGCGAATGCCCGCGCCCAGGAGGAACACCGCATGACGTCTTTGATAGAGAACTTTGCCGAAGCGAGGGATCGGTATCTTCGGGCGGTCGAAAGTGAAGTGGTGAAGCTGGCGCTGGCGATAGCCTCGCGAATCCTGCGGCGCGAGGCGCAGATGGATCCTTTGCTTTTGACGGGCGCGGTGCGCGTGGCGCTGGGGCAACTTTCGTCGACAACCGAAGTCACGCTGCGGGTGCCTGCCGGCGATCTTGATTTGTGGCGCGAGGCCATTGCCCACATTCCGAACCTGGCCGTAAAGCCCGAGGTGATGGCGGGCGAGGGGCTGCGGCTGGGCGAGTGCATAGTTGAGAGCAAGGTGGGCATAGTCGATCTCGGAATCCGGTCGCAGCTCGGCGAAATCGAGCGGGGATTCTTTGATCGCGGCGAAAACGGGACGCAGAGCAAACCTGCCAGGGAACAGCTTGCACTTGAAGAGGCTCGCCGATGAACGCGCTGCTCGGGCCATACTTTGCGCGCCTCGAGCGCGGCCGCTCCTGGCGCTGGCGCGGCAAGGTTGTTGAATTGGTAGGTCAGACAATCGAGTCGGCGGGGCCGCTGGCCAGTGTGGGCGAGTGCTGTGAGATCGCCGACCGCGAAGGCGGACGGCATCTGGCCGAAGTGATCGGGTTCCGCGGCTCGAATGTACTTTCGATGCCGGTCGAAGACACGGACGGGATTCGTTTCGGAGACGAGGTGGCGGCTCTCGGTAAAGTTCCGGAGATCGAAGTGGGGACGGCATTGAAGGGGCGGGTGCTGAACGCATTGGGCCAACCGATTGACGGCCTCCCTCCGCCGGCCATATCGCAATCGCTGGCGCTCGATGGCGAAGTGCATTCGCCTCTCGATCGCACTCCGATCCGCATCCCGCTGGGAACCGGAATCCGCGTGATTGACGCCATGCTGACCGTGGGCCGGGGGCAGCGCGTGGGCATCTTTGGCGGTTCGGGAGTGGGCAAGAGCACGCTGATCGGCATGATGACGCGCAACACCGAGGCCGATGTCACGGTGGTGGGACTGGTGGGCGAGCGCGGCCGCGAGGTCGGCGAGTTTCTTGAAGATGCATTGGGCGAAGAGGGGCGGGCGAAATCGGTGGTCGTGGTGTCTACATCGGATGAGTCTCCGCTGAAGCGCATGCGCGCGGCCCTGGCCGCGACCCGGATTGCCGAGTTCTTCGCAGGCGAGGGGAAGAACGTTCTTCTGGTGCTGGATTCGCTGACGCGCTTTGCCATGGCTGCCAGGGAGATTGGCCTCGCGGCCGGTGAGCCGCCGACGGCCAAGGGCTATACGCCGTCGGTTTTTGCGCGCCTGGCGCGGCTGATTGAGAGGGCAGGGCAGTTTCGCACCGGTTCGATTACCGCTTTCTACACGGTATTGATGGAGGGCGACGATCAGCAGGATCCGATTGTGGATGCGGTCCGGTCTCTGCTCGACGGGCACATTGTGCTTTCGCGCGCGCTAGCCGCGGAAGGCTGGTATCCGCCGGTTGAGGTAATGGATTCAATCAGCCGGTTGATGGCGATTGTGACCGGGCCCGAGCATCGCGAACATGCTGCGCTGTTGCGCAAACTGGCCGCGGTATACAAGCGGTCAGAGGACCTGGTTCGAATTGGCGCCTACAAACCGGGCGCCGACGCCGAGCTTGATCGCGCGCTCGCCGCACGGGGCCCGATGCGGGAGTTCATGACCCAGGATGCGCATGAGTATTTCGGCATTGCCGATTGCCTCAGCCGACTGTCCGAACTGGCGGCTGAGGTTTAGGCGATGGGTTCACGAGCGCTGCTTGAACGGCTGCTGCACGTTCGCGAGATCGAGGAGGAGCAACGCCGGCTGGTGCTGGAAGCGGCGCTGGCAGCGCTGGCCGAGTTGCAACAGGCTCGCACCGCGGCTGGAGAGCGCGAGCGGGCTGGACGGCGCCTGGTGGCAGTAAGCGCGAATACCGGGGAGATTGTCGACCGAGTCGCCGGGATGGAGGAATCGCGCAGCGCAATAAGGCGCATTGAGGCCCTTGGACCCAGGATTGCCGCCGCCGAAACAGCCGTGGCGACGCTCAGAAAACAATATTTGGAGAAGCGAACCAGCCGCCGCCAGGCTGAGACGCTGGTGGAGCAACAGAAAGCGCGCGAGGCCGCCGACGAATTGCGCCGTGGACAGCGGGCGATGGACGACTGGTACCTGAACCGGATGCTGACCGAAGGCGAACGAAAGTAGTTTTCGGGATTCAAAGAACGGATTTCATTTTTACCTATCGCCAGGAGCCAGCGGGAACCGCGAGCCATCGAGCGCATCCCGCCAAACTTGAGGAGAAACTTACCTCGCGGCAAGCGCTATTCCTGATTCGAAACCATTCGTCCCGATTTCTGACAGTCTTCTAACCGCGTTCCCCGCCTCTTTGGTCCGCGTTCTGCACTATTCCCTCTCGTGACTGTTACCGCAGGTTTGGAAATCGAGTTGACGGGCGCGAGGGGGATGGGTGAGGCGGGCCATTCGAGTGTCTCGGGCCGGAGGGGTTCAACGAATGGGCTGAGTAGCGTCTCGACCGCGGAGGTGACGAGCGCCAGCCAGGCCGGGAACAGCGCGAGCGCATCCGGTAGCTTCCGATCGAACTGGCAGCAAATGCTTGCCACGCTTGACGAGGGGTCGGGCAGTGAAGCTCCGGGGACTGCGGCGGCTGCTCCATCAGCGCGCGCGGAGACACAAACTGCGCTGATCCCAGCTTTGATTCACTCGCTCCTCGCCGCTCCGAGCAAGACCTTGGTGAATACAGGGGAAGACGGCCAGGCGTTGCAGGACTCCGTAGCCGGCGCGCAGGCAACAAACAGCAAATCCGCAAAGCTCCTGCAGGCGACGCTTCAATTCGTGGATAAGCAAACCGTACAGACCGGACAGAGTGCAACTTCGAGGTCAAGTTCACTGACAGCTTCATCCGCGCACATTTGGCATGACACTCCTTTTATGAAGACATGCGGCGGCGGGACAATTTTGCCGGCGGATTCCTCAGCTCTCGCTGTTGCGGTCGCGGCGCCGGTTCCGCAAATCGCCTTGAATGTTGTCGCAACACCGCCAGTTGGAAAGACTGCCATAAGGGAGCTGCCGCAACAGGTTTCCGACTCGTCTTCGGATGGGGCAGGGAACAAGATCGGGGCGACCGGCTCCACGATTCACTCCTCCATTTATTCGGTGACGAGTTTGGGCATGACCGGGATCATATCGCAGCCGCTGGAGCCCGGTGCTCAGCAGCTCTCAGTGGCAGGTTCTCCGGAATCGTCTGCCCCGGTTCCTGCCGGAGGCGGCGGTTCAATCCAGTCACTGCAAGAGGGTTTCAGAGTGGCGGGCGCCCTGGAGCCCGTCGCGAAGGGGTCGGAGGAGAGTGGACGGCAGGCATCGGCCGCTGTCGATGAGACTTCAACCGTCAACTTATCCGGGACGAGTCCATCGGCGGTGTCCGTCGCTCCGGCTTACTTGAGCTCGGCCGCTTCCGCATCAAGTTCCGCATCGGGCCAGCCAGCAGTCAAACCGCAAATTGCATCGGAGCGCGTGGAGACGAGCATACATGCCGCGCAAGGCGCTTCATCGCAAACCGGCCAGCAAGTGGTTCACATTGGCCAAGGCCAGGTCAGCGTGTCAGCTGTCGGAGCGCCGATTGCGCATGAAACGGGTGCGGCCCAAGTTACAACATCGGCTCAGAGTGCGGCGGGACACGCCGGCCCGGGCGCCTCAACGGCTGATACCTTCTCCGCACTCGACGGCGCGGGCGAAGCGATGCACACGACCTGGACTCATGCCGGCCCGCACAACGCCGAGGCGGGGTTCAACGATCCCCAGCTTGGCTGGGTCTCGGTGCGCGCGGGATTGGGCGGGGGCGGCATTACGGCGGAGGTAGTTCCGAACTCAGCCGAGGCTGGCCAGGCGCTGGGCGCACACATGGCAGGCCTGAACAACTATCTCGCCGATCGGCACACTCCGGTGGCATCGCTGTCGCTGGCATCGGCGCAAAGCTCAGGGTCCGATGCGGGATTGAGCCGGGGAATGGAACACCAGGGAACGCAAGACCAGGGCCAGCGGCAGAGCGGGCAGGACAATACGCAGGCAGGCAGCCCGGTCGCGGAGATTCCGGTCGCGGCAACTGCACGCGAATCGGCGTCGGCAAGTTCCTCCGGGGTGCTGGAACTGGCTCCGCATTCCGCGGGGGTCCACATTTCGGTGATGGCCTGATCTGGATGAAGGCGGGGAAACAAAGATCGGGAGAATCAGGGCGGGCAGGGAACGAATGGCGGCAAGGAGGACAACATGGCATCAGCAATCTTTCATCATGCGATGACTGCGGTTCAGGCGGGGGCAGGGAATTCGATGACGCCGCTGGACGGTTCGACGTCGGGCACCAATAGCACCAGCGGATCGAGCGATTCAAGCGATTCAAGCGGTTCGGCAACCATCTCCGCCAACGACTTTCTCACGCTGCTGGTCACCGAGATGCAGAATCAGGATCCGACGGCGGACCAGGATCCCAACGAGTACATTAATCAACTTGTGCAGGTTAACAGCCTGGAGCAGCTGATCGACATCAATCAGACGCTCACGGGGGATGCTAGCGGATCGACAAGCTCATCTTCATCGAGCACTACTGCCTTAAAGAGCGGCGGCGCAAGAACCGAGTCAGCCGAAAGCACAACCGGCGCTCCGGTGCCCGGCTCCGAGACCGCGCAGATAATGCAGGCTCTGCACGTTGGCGGCGGATCGTCGCCGGGCTTGCCTGGATTTCCCGGCACAGCCGGAATTGCATCGGCAAGCTCCGACGCCGCTCGTGTACAGAGCGCACCGATTGCCGGCAACCTCGGACTCCAGAAAACAAATCCCGCCGCCACGCGTGTTGGTCATGCGCTGGCGGGCAGAAGCCACGCTGCCGCCCGCACCGCGGCACCAAAAGCCAACTGACAGTTAACCCGACCCGCTGTTTGGCGCGGCCCATGCCACACTCACCAGAAGGAGACACATCATGGCAAGTTTCTTTATTCCGCTTACCGGACTTCAGGCCGATTCAACGGCTCTGAACACCATCGCCAACGATCTATCGAATATGAACACCACCGCCTTCAAGGCGCAGACCACCAATTTCTCGAACCTCTTTTATCAGCAGATAGGAGAGACGGGCTCGGGGGATCTTATCCAGGTGGGCGCGGGAACGCAGGTGGCCTCGAACTCCACCGATTTCTCACAGGGATCGTACAACACGAGCGGGATGAGCTCGGCGGATATGGCGATCGACGGAAACGGTTTCTTTATCGTGAAAGACAGCAGCGGCGCAACGGCATACACGCGGGACGGTTCTTTGTCCCAGGACACGAGCGGAAACCTGGTTACCGCCGACGGCTCTGTATTGATGGGCTATCCAGCGGTTAATGGTGTCGTGAATACGAGCGCCCCATTGGCCCCTGTCGGCGTGCCATTGATGGGCCAGGTGCAGTTGCCGGCGGCCACGCAGAACTTCAGCATGACGGCGAATCTCGACTCCGAATCCACCACTGCATTCCCGGCCACGGTTTCGGTCTACGATTCGCTGGGTGCAAGCCACAACGTAACCGTCACCTACACTGAGACGGCGCCTGGAACGTGGACCTACTCGGCCGCGCTGCCGGCGGCGGACTTTGCCAACGGCGTTTCGACGCCGATCACCGGGACGTTGAACTTCGACGCCAACGGCAACCTGGTGAGCATTGCTCAGGGCGCGGGCGCGCCTCAGAATGTTGGCACTGCTGCCGGCGACATCACATCGATTCCGATGAATTTCAATAATCCGCTTACCGAAGGCGCCAGCAACCTGAACCTGAACTGGAATCTGCTGGGCGCGGGCGGCACGCCAACCATCAGCCAGGTGGACGAGGCTTCGGCAGTGTCAGGGACAATGGCGGATGGGAATGGCGCAGGCACGTGTACGGGTTTCACCATCGGCTCGGATGGCACGGTGACGGCGCAGTTCACCAGCGGAACCGAGGTGGTTGGCCAGGTTGCGCTGGCCAATATGACGAATCTGCAGGGCCTGAACCTGCAGGCCGATGGCGAATACCAGACCACGCTGGCTAGTGGAACGGCGTCGGTCGGTGCTGCGGGCAGCGGCGGATTAGGCGGCATTCAGGACTCGGCGCTCGAAGACTCCAACGTGAACATCTCTTCAGAGTTCTCCGATCTGATCATTGCGCAGCGTGGCTTTGAAGCGGACTCGAAGGCAGTAACGACCTTCGATACGGTCGCGCAGGACACCATCAACATGATTCACTAGATCTTTGACCGCTTGAATTTGTACCAATGTGCATGCTCCATTCTCCTGAGCACAGCGTAGCGGAGTCGAAGGACCTGCTTCTTGATTTCGTCCGCGGAATGGGTGGGAATGTACAAAATCATACGGTCACGCTACTAGTTCTTCGTGCCGGAAGGTCCCGAAAAACAGCTATTTGCAGTCAACTATCAGCTTGGAAGTGCGGCGGCGAGATTCTTTTGGAATTTCGCCGCCCTGACTTCAGGCTACTTGTGAGGGCTGAAAAAGGGGCTCAAAGATTGGCGGGCGTCGCCTGAGAGAGATGAGAATTCGTGCGTTCAAGCCGGCCCAAGTGCCCTTAAGGGCACGGGTGGCAGGATGCGAGAGAAGGAGTGAAAGAGTGAAAGAGTGAAAAGCGCTGAAGACCTCGCATGTAAAGATTGTGCGCCAGTCGGGGAAAATCTTGCGCAAAGGGTTGGTGAATCGGTGAAACACTGAACGAGTGAAGGCGTGAAACATTTAAACAGGGATCAGAGATCAGAGGCAGCCGGCTGGACATCGAGGGGTACGAAAAGCCGGAACACGGTGCCGCAATTGCGTTTGCTGCGAACGGCAATCTCTGTGTGGTGCTTGTCGAGGATGCCCTTCGAAACCCATAATCCGAGTCCGGTTCCAGCCTCGCCCTTGGTTGTGGCGAAGGGGTGGAAGAGGCGATCGAGCATTTCGCGGTCCATGCCGGAACCGCTGTCGGCTATAGTGACGGCCACTCCATGGCGTCCTTCTGCGTCGATGGAAGGTCGAACCCCGACTATAAGACGGCCATAGCGCGACAGCGCATCCATTGCATTGCCGATCAAGTTGGTAATTACCTGCCGAAATTCGCCTGGATGATAAAGCACCTGAGGAGCAGCGCGGTAGCGGCGCTCCAAAGTGATTTGGCGCATATTGATTTCTGTCTCGTAAAAGAAAAGGACCGATTCGGTGAGTTCTTCAAGCGAAGAAGGGACCGGCGCAGTGTGCTGGCGGTAGAATTTGAGGCTTCGCGCAGCTATATGTGAAAGACGCCGCAACTCCCTGATCCGCTTCTTGAAGCAAATGCCGCGAATTGCCCGTTACACTGCTGTCCATACTTGCTAGGTAGAGCAGATTGGTGACGGCTTCAAGTGGATTGTTAATCTCGTGAGCGATGCTTGCTGCCAGCCGGCCCGCGGCCGCCAGTTGTTCAGACTTTCTGAGCGCTTCTTCGGTTTTCCGGGTCTCGGTGATATCCCGCGCGTACATGATAATGCCTTCGTCGGGCAGCGGATAGACGTGGTACTGGAACCAGTTGGCAAAAGGCTCATAGTAGTATTCAAAGTCCGTGCGCAATCCGCTGCTCCATGGCGCGCCGGAAGTTTGATTCCACGGTGCTGCCCCTGAGTTCCGGAAGCAGTTCCCAGAGACATTCACCAACGAGTTCTTTTCCCAGGCGCTGGCCGATCTGTGCGCCGGCTGCATTTACATAGGTAAAACGGTAATTGCGATCGAAGGTGTAGAAGATCTCGGGAACGTGTTCCAGCGCTTCCCACGCAAACCGTTTTGCCTTGGAGATTTCAAGGTTGAGCGCGGCTTGCTGTTCGGCGGCCTCTTTGCGCAGCCGGGCCAGCTTCAATTGCGCATCCACGCGGGCCAATAGTTCCCTGGCGCTGAATGGTTTGGTCAGATAGTCGTCAGCTCCGGCGTCGATGCCGTCGATGCGCGCTTCTTCACCGGCGCGGGCGGAGAGCATGATCACCGGGACGGAGCGAGTATGCAGGATTTTGCCGCAAGGCTGCAAGCAGCGCGAATCCATCCATCTCCGGCATCATGACGTCGGTCAGTACCAGGTCGGGAAGCTAACGCTCCGCTTCAGCAAGAGCGGTTTTGCCGGTTCCCGCCTGGAGCAGTTGGAAGCGTCCTGCCAGCAAGCCGGACACATACTCCCGCATGTCGGCGTTATCGTCGGCCAGCAGAATTACCGGCTTGCGCTCGGCGGAGTTGGCGGGGGCGGATTTCCGCGGCTCATCGCCGGCAGCGGCGGCAGCAACCTCGCCTTTCAGCCGGTCCGCCGTCGTCAAGCCAGCCCATTGCCTCCTGCACGTAGGCAACTGCCGACCCTTGAAGTGGACGACTCGGTCGCTCCGTTGCTGACCACATGGCCACGAGACAGGTGTTCCTTCCCGAATGGAAGAGTAACGGTGAACTCGGTTCCCACGTCGACCGTGCTTTTTACCTGGATTGAGCCGCCGTGCATCTCCACCAGTTCCTGCACCAGGGCGAGGCCAATGCCGCTGCCCTCATGGCTGCGCCGCCGCGCGCCGTCGATGCGCTTGAAACGCTGAAAGAGATTGGGCAGATCGCTTTCGGAGATGCCGGTTCCGGTGTCGCTCACCGAAACCTGAACTTGATCCCCGATGGGTCGCACGGTTACCCGGATCTCGTCCTTCGAAAGTTGATTTGAGCGCGTTGGAGATGAGGTTGAGGATGATCTTCTCCCACATTTCGCGGTCAACATAAACGGGCTCGGGCAGAGGCGGGCAGTCCACGACCAGTTGCAAGCCGGCCCGCTCAACCGCGGAGCGGAAGACGCTGGCAAGTTGTGCCGTGAGCGCGAAAGATCGGTCGGCTCAAACGTTGCGCGCATCTTTCCAACTTCAATGCGGACAAAGTCCAGCAAGCCGTTTACGAGTTTGAGCAGCCGCAGTGCGTTGCGGTGCAGCATCTCCAGGTTTTGCGGGGAGGGCGGCGACTGGCTGGTAAGGGCATCTTCAATGGGGCCCAGAATGAGCGTAAGCGGGGTTCGCAGCTCATGGCTCACGTTGCTGAAGAAGGTGGTCTTGGCGACGGTCGAGTTCGGCAAGTTCCTCAGCGCGTTTTCTTTCCTGCTCATAGGCATTGGCGTTAGTAATGCTGGCGGCGATCTGGCCGGTGATGAGATCGAGAAACCCTTCGTAAAAGCTATCGAACTGCCGATAGGGGTTGAGAGCAGCAATAAAGATGCCGACCGGCTTGTCCTGACCCTTGCCGCGCAATCGGAACCAGGCGCGCCCTGGCGGGCGGTCTGTCCCAGCATCCGGGCGGAAGATCGGGAAAGAGCTCGAGGAGATTATCGACGGTAAAGCCGCGGTTGGTGCTCAATATCTGGTGGATTGGCCATGCGGCAGGAGACTCGGCCAGGTCGATGATGAGGGAAGCGGCCGGATGACCGGCGTCGATGCCGGTTCTGGAGACGAGTTTGAGACGGGTGCCGCTCTCATCGAGCAGGTAAGTCAGGGTGCAGGGCATATCTTTCTGATGGGCAAGTCCGCTGCTCGATAGCGGCAAACACATCCTGCCTGGAAATGGCGCCCGCCAGTGCCTCGGCCAGCGTGCTGAGAGAGGCCAGTTGCCGTTCGCCAATCACGCGTACGGTATCTTCCATGACTACGCACAACATGCCGACAATCCGGCCATCGGGACCGGAGAGCGGACTATAGGAGAAGGTGTGGTAAGTCTCCTCGGGATATCCGCTGCGTTCAAGGATGAGCAGAAGAGTCTCCTCCCAGGAAGCTTCGCCTGTCTCCATAACCTGGTGAATGAGCGGGCCAATATCCTTCCATATCTCATGCCAGACTTCGGCCGCGGGCCTGCCGAGCGCCCATGGGTGCTTTTTGCCCAGGGTGGTGCGGCGGTAGGCGTCGTTGTAGAGGACGGTGAGCTCGGGCCCCCAGGCCATCCACATGGGAAAGCGCGATGTGAGAAGAATCCGAACTACGGCCTTGAGGCTGTCAGGCCATGCGGCGGCGTGGACCCAGGGGAGTCGTGGCCCAGTCGAAGTCTTCGACAAGCCGGAGCATCGCCTGCGGGGTGGCCGGTTCAGTGCCGGTAGCGTTGATGCTATCGCTTGGGCGGGTCTCTTGCTGCATCGAACATATCTCCCAGGAACAATGAGCCCGTTACTGCTGCGAATTCCGCCTGCTGATGCGCCAGTCCGATTCCTGCGCCGGAATCAAGCCGAATATCTACTTGAAATGGGGGGCTGGGAAGTGACTTAAAGTACAACTTAAAATCGGATGCCTGGAACTCCGCTTGCGTTGCCTGCATGTCGATGGGATTAAACGTGAATTGCAGACCATGAAAAAGAGCTGGCGGGATTCGAGAACGCACGACAGGGGATGTGTATGACATCAAAAAACTGACCACGGAGTCTAGGAAGCTCCTTCCCATAGAAGTCCGAGTGGTGTATGCTTCTTTTCCATAGATGTTCTAGTGGAAGGATGCCGATGACAAGGAAGAACCAAGCTGACCCGGAGATGCTGAAGGGCACTCTCGACATGATGATTCTGCGCACCCTCGTCACGGGAGATGCGCACGGACACACCATTGCCAAGATCATTGAGCGAACATCGGAGGATGTTCTGGAGGTGGAACAGGGATCGCTCTATCCCGCCCTGCATCGTCTCGAGGATCGCGGTTGGGTTTCTTCATACTGGGGCGCTAGTGAGAACAACCGCAAGGCAAAGTTTTATCGTCTCAACGCAGCGGGCAGGAAGCAGCTGGTCCTTGAAACGGGGCGCTGGCGGCAGATGATCCGCGCCATTGGCCTGGTGATGGGCGAAAAAGCTGCGGCAGATGGAGGTACTCGATGAGCTGGCTCAGGTATTTTCGCCGCGGCCGGGCTGACGCGGAATTGCAAGAGGAAATGGACGCCTTCCTGGCCGAGGAAACCGCCGAAAACATCGCGCGCGGAGTCAAGCCCGAAGAAGCGCGCCGCCTGGCAAGAATCAAGTTCGGAAACCCGCGCAGCGTTCGTGAGACCCTGTGGCGGCAAAACACTGTCTCGGTGGTGGACGTGCTTGGCCGCGATTTGAGATATGCCGCAAGAACCTTGGCGCGTACTCCGGGTTTCTCGCTAATCGCGATTGCCGTGATGGCTTTGTGCATTGGCGCAGCCACGTCGCTGTTCACTGTGGTGCGTTCGGTTATGCTCAGGCCGCTTCCTTTCCGCGACCCTGCGCGGCTGGTGATGATCTACGAGCATTTCCGCGATCCCAGCATGAATGCGCAGGAATTCAACTACAACACCGTTGCGCCGGCCGATTTTTACGACTGGCGCGCGCAGACCCACGGATTTGAAGACATGGCTGCGTGGCGCTATGCGCAATTCAACCTTACCGGAGAGCGCGGAGAGCTGCCGGAGATAGTGAGCGCGCGCGGCGGGAGCTGGAACTTGTTTCAATTGCTGGGCGTGCAACCGGCCATCGGACGCTCGTTTACCGAAAGCGAAGACCGTCCGGACGGGAGCGTCGCGATGCTCACGTGGAATATCTTCGAGCGGCGCTTCGGTGGAGATGCATCGATTGTGGGCAAGCAGATCCATCTCGACGGAAAGCCGTACACGGTGGTGGGCGTGCTTCCCAAGTGGTTCGCTTATCCCGACGCCAAGGTCCAGATCTGGGTACCGTTTGCTGCGGGGATGCCGCCGGAGATACTGAATCACCATGACTATCACTTCGGCCGTGTGGTGGCTCGCTTGAGGCCGGAGGTGAGCCTGGAAAATGCTCTGAGCCAGGTAGGGGCGGTGCAATATCAACTGAACTTGCAGAACCTGCATGCGCCGGTGGCCGAGGACGTGGTGCCGAGAACGCTTCCGGACGACCTGGGGCGTGATGTGAAAAAGCCGCTGACGATTCTGCTGTGGACTGTGGCCTGCATGTTGCTGATCGGCTGCCTGAACGTAGCCAACCTGATGGTGGCGCGATCTGCTGCGCGGCAGAAGGAGATCGCCATCAGGGGCGCGCTGGGGGCGCAGAGATTCACGCTGATTCGAGGGCAAATGGTTGAGAGCCTGCTTGTCTCGATTGCTGGCGGTGTGACCGGGGTTTTGTTGTCGCTGGCGGCAACCAAATGGCTGGTCTCGACGTGGCACGATCTGCCCAGCGCGCAGAGTATCCGGCCCGATGGCGTGGTGCTGGCTTTCGCTTGCGCGCTGGTTTTCGCAACTGCCTTGCTGGCAGGCCTGTTGCCCGCGCTCTCGTCGACAGGGAAGGGAACAATCACGGCGCTGCAGGCAAGCTGGCGGAGCGGGACAGGCAGCCAATCGCGGACGACGTTGCGCAAGACACTGCTTACCGCAGAGATTGCCGTAACGGTGGTGCTGTTGATCGCCGCCGGGCTTCTATTGAAAAGTTTCTGGCGGTTGCGGACGACCGATATGGGCTGCGCGACCGATAACGTGTTGACGATGGGTTACAGCCTTCCCGCAGCGAAATACGACACTCCCGCCAAGGTGAACGCGTTCAACGAATCGCTTCTCGGCCGGGTGCGCGCGTTACCCGGCGTTCGCGCAACAGGTCTGGGTTCGGTGGTGCCCGGAGCGGGAGCCCTGGAGGACGACATCTTCACAATTCCCGAACATCCACCGCTCTCGCCCGGTTCCGCGCTACCTGACGCGATGTTGCGATTGGCCAGTCCCGACTACTTCAGCACGCTCCAGATCCCACTACTGAGCGGCCGCTACTTCACCCGCGACGATCGCGACGGCCGGCCCAAGACTGTGATCGTCAACAAACGGTTGGCGCGGCAGTATTTTCCGGGCGAGAACCCGTTGGGCAGGCATCTCCATGTAGTGCCATACGGTAACGCAGACTACGAAATCGTCGGTGTCGTAGGCAATACGCTTTATCAGGTCGGTCAGCCGGCCGGCCCCACAATGTACTTCCCGGTTCTCAGCGGAAGCAACGTTATGAGTTACACGCTTGTGGTTCGCATGGACTCCGATCCACTTGCAATTTCAATCCCGGCTCAGAAGCAGATAGCAGAACTCGATCCGCAGCTTCCGGTAGCAGACGTGCAGACCATCGAGCAGATTGTTGAAGCGTCGTTGAGCAATGCCAGCCTGAGCGCCAGCCTGGTGCTGGCTTTCGCCGTGCTGTCGCTGGTGCTGGCGTCGGTGGGGTTATACGGGGTGCTCTCGTATCTGACAACGCAGCGCACCGGCGAGATCGGCGTTCGAATGGCGCTTGGTGCCGAACGCGGGCAGGTTCTGCGCCAGATGCTGGGCGATGGACTGCGTCCTGCGCTCTACGGGTTGGTGCTTGGCCTTGCAGCCAGCGCCGGAGCTGTACGCCTGATCGAATCAATGCTCTACGGTACTCGGCTGCTGGACCCCGCGGTATACGCCGGAGTTATCTTTACGATGCTCCTGGTTGCAACACTGGCATGCATGATTCCCGCGTGGCGCGCCTCGCGCCTGGATCCGATGCAGGCGCTGAGGGCCGAATAAACCGCAGAGGCGTGCAGGTCGCCGCATTATCGCCAAAGCGCTGGAGATGCAGCACAGCACGCCAGCGAACCAGAGGAACCTGACGAATTTTGCGATTCGAGCCAAGGCGAGCGCAAAGACAGCATTGCCTTTCAATGATGATGTTCTTGTTAGAGAATATGGCAGAGATGGCAGCTCGAAAGGCCATGAAAAGAAATTCGAAGGGAGCAAGCGCTCATGATGATAAAGCGTGGTTCACAGAAGGCTGAATCTGCATCGCGCGGATCTGCATCCCGATTGATCGACGCGAAAACAGAAGAGCTCGGCGACTGGCGCGGAGAGATGATCGCGCGCCTCCGCGCTCTGATCAAGCAGGCCGACCCCGATGTCGTTGAGGAGCGCAAGTGGAAGAAGCCTTCCAACCCCTGGGGTGTGCCGGTCTGGTCCCACAACGGGATGATCTGCACCGGCGAAACTCACAAAAGTGTCGTCAAAATGACGTTCGCCAAGGGCGCATTTTTGGATGACCCCGCGGGGCTCTTCAATTCCAGCCTCGATGGAAATTTGCGGCGCGCCATCGATTTCCGCGAAGGCGACAAGGTGAACGAAAAGGCTCTGAAAGCCCTGATTCGCGCTGCAGCGGCGTTGAACGCGGCGAAGGCCTGAGAATCCACCGTCCGATTCATTGGTCCTGCAGCCCCTTGCCCTCGATGATCTTCGGCATGAGTTTCATAACCCTCAACTCCCGCGTTTTGGATTGTTTGGGAGCGGCAAAATGGTATATGTAGGCTCGTTGCCGTCCCGGCGTCAATCGATCAAAAGCAGTTTTCAAGTCAGGGAACTCATCCAACATGGTCTGCAATTCTTCAGGAAGCTTCAGATCCGAAGTCTTTCTTAATTTCAATTTCAATCCGGATCTTTCCACCTCGATGGCCTCGCGAACATAGGCCTTCAAAACGGTCTTCATCTCAGCGATCTCTCGCAAAGATGTGAACTTGATCCAGCGCCCCAACTGCGTATTCGGCCCAGGGGCGGTCAGAACGCCGTGGATGTCCTTGATCAGGGCGCCTTTGAAAAAAGCAAATGCACAGGATTCCTTCAGTCCGTGGAGGATGACCACGTTCTTCCCCTCAAGCGTATAGCAGGGTTGATCCCACTTGAATTCTTCGGTGAGCTCAGAGTCGAGAAGAATGGCTCTCAACCTCTTCAACTCTTCCTGCCATCGTTTCTGTTTGCCGATAAATACATCGACTTTGAGATTGGTTTTGTTCGTTGTCATGGTTAGAGCATTGCTCCTGGAAGTGTGAAGAGTGGGTGCCCCATCCTCGCCGCGTCTCTGTTTCTGCGACTAGGGTGGGAACGCCATACAGCGAAGGGAGAAATGCATTAGTCAACCCAATTCGTGTCTTGGATCATCAATGGCTGGAGGCCGGAATCAGGACGCCGATTGTACGGCTTTCCGGCCGCAGTGCTCACGATGCCACCGTGAATCCAGTAAGGATGAGCGGCGCGAATACATGAAAAGCATAAGCGCCGTAGCCGCCCACCGCGGCGCACGATGCGGCCGCGCCCGTCAGGTCGAAAACGATGCCGGCATAAGCCCATTCCTTTAGCCGAGGAAAACGCGGCACGAGGATGGCAATCGCTCCAAGCACCTTCCAGAAACCCAGGATGGCGAAGAAGTACAGTGGGTAGCCAAGCTCGGGCACCACGCCATGAGGGTTGGCTCGGTATTGAAATATCTGAGATACGCCGCCGCTTCCAATAGGCAATGCCACGAGGAAAGTCATTATCCAATAAACAATTGGTTTTGCTTTCATGGTCAGGCCACCTCTCCGATGACGCGCTCCAACGCGCCAAGCATTTTGTGCCAGCCATAATTCGCGCCGTTATACGCTGCAATTTGATCGGGACCGAAGCCGGACTGCTCCATGCGAACGTGAGTCCCGCCCATGGTCGGCGTCAACGTGAAGGCCACCACCCATTGAAGCCCGCTGGCGTCTCCTCCAACGCCCCAGTTATAAGACAGCCGGTCGATCGGGTCGACAAGCACCACCTCGCAGTCGACAACTCCATTCCAGTGCGGGCTGGGCTCGGCACGAAATTGGAACTTCTTGCCGACTGACGGCTCGAAGTCGTTGCTCATCATCCATTGCGCCAGGAGCGTGCTTTCAGTGAGCGCGCGCCACAGCTTCTCTTGGGCGTGAGGGAATACTCTTTCGATTACAAGGCTGCGGGGGCACTCTGCTGGTTTGCTCATTACTCCATCCTTTCCAAGAGTTCTTCAAGGCGGTCAAACCGCTCGCGCCAGAACGCGCCGTATTGATCGAGCCAGTCCACCATCGGCGCAAGTGCATCGGGCTGCGCGCGATAGTGAGTTTCGCGACCGTCGCGGCGGTGCCGTACCAGCTTTGCCCGCTTCAGCACCGTCAGGTGCTTTGAGACAGCGGGCTGCGATACGCCGGAATAGCGGGTCAATGCATGGACAGTCTGCTCGCCTTGCCGCGTCAACTCCTCAAAAAGTGCCCTGCGCGTCGGGTCGGCGAGAGCCCTGAAAACATTGTTCGCTACGGCATGCATCAAGGCCCCCCTGAGTCGTGGGTTGGGTTACCAGTCAAGATGGGTTATCTGAATGAGATTTCCGCAGGTATCGTCAAGCACCGCAATGGTCGATCCCGTTGTCTTGGTCGGTTCCTTGGTGAACGTCACGCCGAGCTGCTTTATCCTCTCGTACTCTTTTTGGACGTCTGCGACGAAGAAGTTAGCCGCTGGTATCCCTTGCCGGAAAATCTCCTGTTGATACGTCTTTGCCGCTGGGTTGGAGTTTAGTTCCAGCACCAGTTGCGTGCCTTCCGGTTCTTCTGCTGAGACCACCGTAAGCCACCTGTATGTCCCCGCCGAGAAATCCTTCTTCTTGGTGAAGCCAAGAACGCCGGTGTAGAACTTAAGGGCCTTCTCCTGATCGTTTACAAATACGCTTGTGAGTTTGATTTGCATGGTTTCTCCTTTTTCTCTGCGATGTTGGATCTTGCGTTACGAATAAAACCATAACCAAACGGTTATGGATTGTCAAGAGAAAAATGAGGAAGCTTCCAGCTTCTAATGAACCTGGATCATTGAACGTGAATCGTGGTGTTGAGCAGGATGTTGGCCGCTGAGTCGCCGATCATGACCTTTACGGGCTCGGATTCGACCTTCCAGCCAGACTGTTTTTCGTCCCACCATGCCAGCGCCGAGGCCTTCAGCGGAATCTCGACTGTCTTCGTCGCACCGGCAGCAATCGTCACGCGCTGAAATCCCTTCAGCGCCTCGCGCGGCTGCTCCACTTTGTTGCCAAGGTGCTGCACGTACATCTGCACCACGGTGTCGCCTTCGCGGCTGCCGGTGTTGGTCACGTCTACGCTCACAGTGAGTGAGCCGTCTTTGGCGAGGCGATCGGAACTCGTGTGCAGGTTGGAGTACTTGAAGGTCGTGTAGCTGAGTCCGAATCCGAAGGGATAGAGCGGCTCGCCCTTGAAGTACATATAGGTGCGGCCGTCGCGGATGTTGTAATCCATCATGGGCGGCAACTGATCAAGTGACTTGGGCCAGGTGACCACGGTGTGCCCGCCGGGGTTGTAATCGCCGAACAGCACCTCGGCCAGCGCCGTACCTTCGTCCTGCGAGGCTGTGCGCCATGTGCAGGATGGCCGGCACATGTGGCCTGCGACCAGTTGATGGTGTAAGGGAAGCTGGAGATCAGCATCACGATGGTCTTGGGATTGACAGCGTAGACCTGCTTGACGAGTTGTTCCTGCTCCAGGTCGATGCGCTCGCGGTCGCGGCCTTCGCGGCCGTCGCTGGCCACGGTGCAGGCCAGCGTGCCGCCTCCGTCAAAGGTCTGTCACCCAGTCGTGCGCCATATCGGGTCCGCATGTAGGGTCGTTGCCGATCACAACAATGGCAACGTCGGAGTGGCGGGCCGCATTGATGGCCGCATTGCCCAGCTCGTTCTCCGCGTAGTTGATTTTCACGTCGGGCCCGACCTCAGCTGTGATGCCGGCAAGCGGTGTTACCTTGTATGGCGGCGTGCCGCCGTACCAGTCCCAGTGAACCGAGTCGGCCAGCGGCCCGATGACGGCAACGGATTTGATCGTGTTCTTATCGAGCGGGAGGAGGTTCTTGTCGTTTTTGAGCAGCACGATCGACTCAAGCGCCATCTTTCTTGAGATCGCTTTTTCCTGGTCGGTATTCCACGGCTCCGGCTCACCCTTCATTTTGGAATACCGACCAGGAAAAAGCGATCTCTAGAAAGAGGGCGCTTGAGTCGATCGTGCTGCTCAAAAAACGACAGAACCTCCTCCCACTCGATAAAAACACGATCAAATCCGTTGCCGTCATCGGGCCGCTGGCCGACTCGGTTCATCTGGGACTGGTACGGCGGCACGCCGGCTGCAAGGTGACACCGCTTGCCGGCATCACAGCTGAGGTCGGGCCCAACGTGAAAAGCAACTACGCGGGAAAACAAGCTGGCGATGCGGCCATCAATGCGGCCCGCCACTCAACGTTGCCATTGTTGTGATCGGCAACGACCCTATATGCGGACCCGATATGGCGCACGACTGGGTGAAGACCTTGACGGAGGCGGCACGCTGGCCTGCACCGTGGCCAGCGATGGCCGCGAAGGCCGCGACCGCGAGCGCATCGAGCTGGAGCAGGAACAACTGGTCAAGCAGGTCGGGCTGTCAATCCCAAGACCATCGTGTGCTGATCTCTAGCTTCCCTTACGCCATTGACTTCTCGCAGGAGCACATGCCCGGCGATTCTGCACATGGCGCACAGCTCGCAGGACTAGGGACGGCGCTGGCCGAGGTGCTGTTCGGCGATTACAACCCCGGCGGGACGGCTGGTCACCTGGCCCAAGTCAATTGATCAGTTCCGCCCATGATGGACTACAACATTCGCGACGGCCGCACCTATATGTACTTCAAGGGCGAGCCGCTCTATCCCTTCGGTTCGGACTCAGCTACACGACCTTCAAGTACTCCAACCTGCACACAGTTCCGATCGCCTCGCCAAGACGGCTCACTCCACTGTGAGCGTAGACGTGACCAACACCGGCAGCCGCGAAGGCGACACCGTGGTGCAGATGTACGTGCAGCACCTTGGCAACAAAGTGGAGCAGCCGCGCGAGGCGCTGAAAGGATTTCAGCGCGTGACGATTGCTGCCGGTGCGACGAAGACAGTCGAGATTCCGCTGAAGGCCTCGACGCTGGCATGGTGGGACGAAAAACAGTCTGGCTGGAAGGTTGAATCCGAGCCCGTAAAGGTCATGATCGGCGACTCAGCGGCCAACATCCTGCTCAACACCACGATTCACGTTCAATGATCCAGGTTCATTAGAAGCTGGAAGCTTCCTCATTTTTCTCTTGACAATCCATAACCGTTTGGTTATGGTTTTATTCGTAACGCAAGATCCAACGTCGCAGAGAAAAAGGAGAGACCATGCAAATCAAATTGACAAGCGTATTCGTTAACGATCAGGAGAAGGCCCTTAAGTTCTACACCGAAGTTCTGGGCTTCACCAAGAAGCACGAATTCTCCGCGGGGACATACAGATGGCTGACGGTGGTCTCAGCAGAAGAACCGGAAGGCACGCAACTGGTGCTGGAACTAAACTCCAATCCAGCCGCAAAAACGTATCAACAGGAGATTTTCCGGCAAGGGATACCCGCGGCTAATTTCTTTGTCGGGGACGTCCAGAAAGAGTACGAGAGGATAAAGCAGCATGGCGTGACGTTCACCAAGGAGCCGACCAAGACCACGGGATCGACCATTGCGGTGCTCGACGATACCTGCGGAAATCTCATTCAGATAACCCATCTCGACTGGTAACCCAACCCAGGACTCAGGGGGGCCTTGATGAATGCCGTAGCGGACAATATTTTCCGGGCACTCGCCGACCCGACGCGCAGGGCAATTTTTGAGGAGTTGACGCGGCAGGGCGAGCAGACTGTGCACGCATTAACCCGCTATGCTGGCGTATCGCAGCCTGCTGTGTCAAAGCACTTGACAGTGCTGAAGCGGGCAAAGCTGGTGCGGCATCGCCGCGAAGGGCGCGAAACTCACTATCGCGCACAGCCGGACTCGCTGGCGCCGATGGTGAACTGGCTCGACCAATACGGCGCTTTCTGGCGCGAGCGCTTTGACCGTCTCGAAACTTGCTTGAAAGGATGGAGTAATGAGCGACCCAAAAGAATGTCCCCGCAGCCTGGTTATCGAAAGGGTATTCTCGCACACGCAAGAGAAACTGTGGCGCGCGCTTACCGAGAGCACGCTGCTGGCGCAATGGATGATGAGCAACGATTTTGAGCCGGCGGTCGGCAAGAAGTTTCAATTTCGCGCCGACCCAGCCCGAATTGGAATGGAGTGGTGGATTGCGAGGTGGTACTCGTCGACCCGATCGAACGCCTCTCCTAGTAACTGGGGCATTGGAGGCGCGGAAAGCGGGCTGCAATGGGTGGTGGCATTTACGTTGACGCCGACCATGGGCGGCACTCATGTGCGCATGGAGCAATCGGGATTGGTCCCGATCAGATTGCAGCGTATAACGGCGCGAATTATGGCTGGAACAAAATGCTGGGCGGGCTGGAGCGCGTGCTTGGAGAGGTGAACTGACCATGAAAGCAAAACCAATTGTTTATTGGATAACGACGATCCTCGTGGCATTGCCAATTGGAAGCGGCACGTATCGCAATATTTCAATACCGAGCCAATCCTAATGGCGTGGTTCCCGAGCTTGGCTACCCACTGTACTTCTTCGCCATTCTTGGTTTCTGGAAGGTGCTTGGA
>CAWILB010000071.1:0-20775 GCA_963836635.1 uncultured Acidobacteriaceae bacterium
GATGAATGGGAATCAGAAAGCCGGGCGCGGAGCGGGGAGAGCGCAGCAAAAGGCGAGCATCGTCCAGCAACAATTCGAGCAGGGTGAACTTGAGGAAGGCTGAGGCGTTCCACAACTCATCAAGCGTTAGAGGGTCTTGCGTCTGTAACGCCTGGATCAAGTCGCGGAAAGCGGCTGCTGAAAACTTCCCTCCGACGGCGCGAAGATACGCCGACGCAATAGTCGCGGCGCGCGGCTCGTCCTTTTGGGCCGGGAGAAGGACGCGCGGAAGTCGGGCAACAACCCGAGGCCTGTCGGATACGGCGCGAGCGGCGGCTCGAAGCAGACGAGCGTTCGCCCGCAGTTCGAGAAGCGCGGAGTTCGAGCTTACTTCCGACTTCGATGAATTCCGCACTGTTTCCAATTCGAGTTGAAGAGTTTTGAGGGCGTTCTGGGCAGCGCGGACCCGCTGAGGAAATGTACCCGACGATGCAGGGCGGGGTACGACGTCCCATAATGCCGCGGCGCGAACACACTCAAGTAACGCGCCGGAGAGCGGCTGGCCGGTTTCAGGAATGGTTTGAGTGTCGATCATTCTGGCCTCATCGGTAACTTGCAGCTTGCATTTCAAACATGGCGGCGTAGCGGCCACCAAGTGCGATCAGTTGGGCGTGGCTGCCTTCTTCCACCAGTTGGCCGCCTTCCAGCACGACAATGCGATCTGCCATGCGGACAGTGGAGAATCGATGGGAGATGAGCAGAGCCATTTTGCCTTCAGTCAATTCCGCAAAGCGCTCGAAGACCTGGAGTTCGCTGCGGGCATCGAGCGCCGCAGTTGGTTCATCGAGAATGAGCAATTGCGCATCGCGAAGATAAGCGCGGGCGAGAGCCAGCTTTCTGCCATTCGCCGCCGGAAAGGTCTACGCCCGTTTCAAAGCGGCGACCAAGCATCTGGTCGTAGCCTCCGCGCAACCGGTCTATAACTCCCGAGGCAAGGCTCTTTTCAGCTGCCTGTTCAATTTCCTCCGCGGTGTGCGGAACTTCAATCCTGCCAACCGCGATGTTTTCGCGCGCGGTCATTTCATAGCGCATGAAGTCCTGAAAGATAACGCCGATTTCCGCATGCAGATCAGCCAGATCGTATTCGCGAAGGTCAACGCCATCGAGCAGAATCTGGCCTTCGGTTGGATCGTAAAGACGCGTGATCAGCTTGACGACCGTGGTTTTCCCCTGGCCGTTCTCACCAATGAGAGCCACGCGTTCCCCGGGGTGCAAGGTGAAATTGAAGTCGCTCAGAACGCGGCCGATCAGTGCCAGGATAGACGAAAGATACATTGCGGAATTCAAAACCGCGCAAGATCGGACTCGGCGCGGGAAGACCATTAGCCTTCGACGCAACAGCCGGCTTCATTTCGAAAAATGCCAGCAGATCGGTGAGGAAGAGCGCTTGATCTGCCACACCTGAAGCGGTGGAGAACGCCTGCTGAATATTGGCCATGGCTTGCATAATGGCGGTGGTGATGAGCGTGAGATCGCCAATGCTGTATCGGCCCTGAATGGTGCGGTAGATGCTGTAGGCGTAAGCGCCGTAGTAGCCAAGTTGGCCGACAATGGCCAAAAGCCCGCCCCAGAAGAGACGCCGCTTGTTGAGGGCTACATTCTCTTCGTAAATCTTGTGCGAGAGATCTGTGAATCGGCCGGTGAGGTATTCGCTCAGGTTGAATAGCTTGAGTTCCTTGGCCGCTTCTTTGCTGCCTCCAACCTGGCGCAGGTAATCCATTTGACGACGCGCGGGCGTTTGCCTGAAGTTCTTGGCGTAAGTGAGAAACGCGAAGTGGCTCTCGCCGAGGAACGCAGGCAGAATACCTGCTACGAGCAAGAGAAGCAGAAACGGAGAATATCGGACCAGCACAGCGGAAAAGGCGATGGCAGTAACAGTCTGCTGAATGAGCCTGCCCATCTGCTGGATCATCGCGAGCCGGTCAGTCGCCTGCACGCGGGCGCGTTCCAGCCGATCGTAGAAGACCGGATCCTCGTAGACTGTGACATCGAGAGAAGCGGCCTTGCGCATCACTTCCACGCTCACGTGATGGGTATAGCGGTCGGCCAGCAGATTGTCGAAGTAGTCCACGGCGCGCGAGAGGATGCCGATGAGAACGGCGAGTGTCATCTCCGCGCCAACCAGCCACCAGAAATGCTGAGGCAGGGGCTGATGCATGCGAAGGCGATTGACTCCATCGATGATGAAGCGGCCGACGATGCCGATGCCCACAGGCAGGAAGGCGACGATGATGCGGATTGAGATATTCCAGAAGACGACCGATGGGCCGGACTCCCACACAAAATGTAGAACCGGGGGGACATTCCTGAGGGCGCGGAGGCGGTCGGCCCACGCGTTTCCCGTATTTTGCTGTGCGCCGGGTTTGCGTGAGCCGGATTCGCCGGCCGTTTTCGCGTCAGTCATGGTTGAGGATGCTCCGATTGGGGCTGGCCAGGTGGCGCTGGTGTTCGGCGCGAGCGCATTGACAGCGGGATTCCTTAACCAAGGCGCATTTCCACGCTCTGCTCCCCACAGCGCCTAGTTTGACTGCTCTTGTATTTGGATGCGCGCATAAGGCGGATCGTTGTTTGTCCTGCTTTTCGACAGGCTTGCATGCGAAAGTCCGGGTGGGCATAATGCCTCTTGAAGCAGGCGAATTCTCTCGCGGGACCGCGACTGCGATTGCTAGAAGTGCGGCGATGTGTCCGGAGTGGTGTAGGGCTTGAAGCCCGCAATCTCCATCCCGCGCTGGGCCTCAGGGTTTTTCATGAAGGTCTCCCACACAAACCCGGTGCGCGCATTTTCAGCCATCAGCATGGTGATGCCGGTGTCGATGCCGATTACGTCGGTGTCGTACCAGTCTGTCAAAGGATTGAACGCGTCCACAAAGCCGTAGCGGCACCAGGCATTCGGATAGTGATCGTGGATGGTTCGTAAGAACGCGCATGGTGGCTTCAGGAAGAAAAGGCAATGAGCCGCCGGTTGCGCAGGGCACGATCGTTCCATCGATCGGTCCCATCGCCGGCGGCCCTCCCCAGACCACATAGCCTCGCTCAGAGTCCGACGCTGTAATTCCCCACAGTGCGTTGCTGTAATCGGAGAACTGCGTGTTCAGTTCGAGGCAGAAGCGGCGATGCACATCGGTGGCGATGATCGAATTCTGAAAGTAATCCGCATAGCGGTCCCGCTTGCCGCGAAAGTCGAACCAGGCCTGGGAATACTGATGCACGAACAGCGGCGCGAACGAGCCGATATAGCGCAGCCCGTCATATTCGAAGATGGTCCGCTTCCACGCGAACCATGCGTCGCTGTTGAGCGGATGAGACGAAGACCCAAGCCCCAGCAGATACATCATCATCAATTCGCTGTAGAGATCCCACCGGGAAGGAATGAATCCCAGCTCCGGCGTCCATCCATGCGAAAGCAGAGTCGTATCTTCTGAGAGCCAGGTCCAGTCCACGCGATCGAAGATGGCGTGCGCCAAGCTGCTGAGATCGTCTCGTCGTGAAAATGCTGCGCGGCAGGTCAGAATGCCGCAGAGGAGTATCGCGGTATCGACGGACGAGACCTCCGAGTCCCACATCCTTTCGCCAGTGTTGATGTTGGCGAAGTGATAGAAGAATCCGCGATGCGTAGGCAGCTTGTGCCATAAGAACGACAAGCACTGAATCACGCGCACGCGCGCCTCGCCATAGCTGACAAAGCCGCGCTTTTCTCCGATGCAGATGGCGGTCAGGCCAAAACCGGTAGATGCGATACTGGCGGCGGTACTCGTGTCGTTGGCGCGGACGTTGCAGCGATCCTTAATCAATCCTGTTGGCGGATTTGCCTGCTCCCAGAAAAAGAGAAAGCAGCCGTGCTCGATGTCATTCAGGAATTGGTCATCTTGAGGCGAAAGCGAGGTGGGTGCGGGAGGCGCCGCAGGACGCTCATGGGGGTGCGTCAACTTTGGTTGCGGCTTAGATTGATCAAGGACAGGCAAAATGCTCGACTCTGAAAGCTGGAGACCCACAGATAGGCTCGCCAATTGACGGAGCAGTCGTCGGCGGGTGGTTCGATATCTTCCCGGAAAATTGATTCTTTCTATTTTCAGAAGGTTCATTCCTTCGACTCAATCGCCTTGAGCGAATCTTCGCAAACTCCGGCCCCCTCGGCTTATTGCCGATCCTGATTGCCAGTAAATTAGATGCAGAAATTCCGTGGCACGATCAGCGGCCCACGGACAGCATACCGATTCAAAGATGCGTCATACGATGGTATGTAGGTGGGAATGGCATGAAGTGGAAAAACGCTTTGCTCTGGGTTTTGGCCGGTGCCGGGGTTGCTGCAATGGCCGCGATAGTTGTGTTAAGACTGCATCACTGGAGACCGGGCTCACTCACGATTCAGGGCGCCGTGATCCGTCGTGATGACGATACCCGGAAAGAGTTGCCAATCTCCGACGCAACGGTGACTGCGTCGGACGGCGTAAACAGCGCCAGTACCAAGTCCGATGGATCCGGCTACTTCAAGGTCAAGCTTCCGGGGGTAGTTTGGCCGGGAGAATCAGTGAATCTAAGTTTCCGCCATGTGGACTACCAGCCTCTGGAACTTAATGTCCATGCCAGCCTTCGGCTTGCCGGTAAAGAGCTTTATGTTGGGGCTCTCACTCCGCTCGCCGAGCAAACGGTCATGACTTCCGAAAGCCCGCAATCTGTCGTCTCCAACATCCGGGTGAGATATACGGTGAACTCCGAACGGGAAGAAAACATCGGCAGCGCGGTAAGAACCTTTCAAGTGGTTAATCACGGGAACGTGGCATGCAACAGCCGGAAGCCATGTTCCCCGGATGGAAACTGGAAAGCATCAGCGAACTCTTTATCTCTGGATGCCGGCCCTGGCAACGAATTTCGAAATGTGCGGGCTTCCTGCATTGCCGGGCCTTGCCCCTTCACGAGAATCGATCCAAGTGGCTTTGTGAATGGTGGCCGAAACATAAGGGTTTCCGCAATCGATTGGTCGGATACAGCAACATTCCTGGTGGAGGCTGAGGTGTTTCACACTGCAATCAGTTCCAGTGTGCGCGAGTCTTATCCTGTAATTTTTGGCCGGTCGCTCAGCTTCACGGTACCGCCCACTCAGGAAGGAGTCAGCATAGAGGCCGAAATCGATGGAACGCCCATGGTATTTCCACTTGGACCGGAGCTTTACCTGAGTTGGGCCACATGCAGTTCCAGAGGCGGTACAGAAGAAGAGCACCCAACTGTCTATTTATGTGAACCCAAGCCTGGTTACCGATTTTGACTCACAGATGCATCTTTTCTCGCGTGGCAGTACCATTCGACTACGGAGCAATATGGCGGCACGACGTTGAAGAACCGGCCCAAAGCTAAACGCCGAGTTCGTCCCTACCGAAAAGTTGGCGCAGCGCATTGACTCCATCGTCAAGCGAATAATCTGGGCATAGCACCGAGTTCTCGATCCTTATCCGTTCGTTTCTTCGTCTCCTCGTTCCAAGAAAACACCCCCTCCCCCCTATGGGGATAACCCAAAAAGCAACAACAGATTCTTGCCTCACCACGCTGATAAATTATGGTTTATTGAATCATAACGAGAGAGGTCCCGGTTACAATTACTTACACATTTGCCTACAGCGTGTTTCATAAACCCGTTTTGTGTCAGGGCACGACTTCAGTCGTGCCGAAAAAAGCATGAAAAATGAGGGGTTTTAACCCCTGCGGGATGAATGCCGGGCCTTAACAGCCATTTATGAAACACGCTCTAAAACAAGTGTTTCACGGCCCATTTTCCGGCCGATTCGAACCAGCTCACTAATCTCGAATCTTTTTGAGACCCGTGAGTATTTGCGCAGGATATTAGACTTCTTTTCGACTGCCCTCAGTAAGGTCACGCAGTCTGGCGAGTAAATCCGATGGATGTACAGGTTTCGCGAGAACCTCGAAGTCATGTCCATGAAGTTTGGCAGTTGCAAGCATGTCCGCGGTGGCCGCTTGCCCCGAAAAGAGCAGGACCTTGCATCCGGGATATTCCCCGCGGAATTGAATGGCAAGGTCAATTCCTGACATTCCCGGCATAACCACATCTGAGATCAGGAGGTCGGGTACCAAGCCGCCAGCTGCGGCTCCCAGGGCCTGATAAGGATCTTCGAATGCGCTCGCGGCAAAGCCCGTTTGACTGAGGATCATTGCCAAGGTTTTCGCGATCAATCCCTCATCGTCGACGACAAAAACAACTCCCCTATTGCTTTGCATTTTGCCCCAGGGCTCCTTTGGCCTTGTTCTAGCACACGTCGGTGTATGGGAATGTTTGGATTAGTGCGATGCACATAAGCTATAGTCACCGAACCAACTGCCCCAAAATCGATCCTATTCGTGATCCAACGGGCGAAGCACTCTTGATAATTGGAGACCTTTGCAGACATGAGCGTCCTCGGCCATTCGCAGTTCACCCTCGACATCTGCTGAAGCAATAGTTGAAAAACATTCACCGCAAAATGACTCGAATGTTCCATCAACATTTCGCTTGTGAGGGAAGATGGGCCGGCGAGTTCCAGCGACTTTTCTCATGATAATTCTCCGTTTCCGACTCATTTGGCCTTTTGCAAAAAATGGCCCCTTGCAAAATCAACCCCAATATGACGATGGCCCATACCGCCTGATTATGCTGGCGAAGAAACCGAGAAAATATGGCCGCGAACTAGCAATAGAGTAGCGACAAACCCACCTTGGACAACATCTTCGGGGTTTGATGCATGATTCCCCAGTCTTCGTTGTATCTACGGCAGTTTTGATGTCACGTGCGGCTCCCTCGACAGCGCGCAGAGTTGACGTAAGTCAATCTTGACGCGGCGGTGGACCGATTGGCGCGCTTCCGGCGTCGGTTGAGGCCGCGCCAGGTTGTCTTCCTCGTTGGTCGAGAAAGACTTCTTCGCGGCTCAAAGCATCCAAACTCACAGATTGAGTAGGAGTGACGTTATGGCGCGTCCGCTTTGGTCCGGAAATCTCCAGATTTCACTGGTTTCATTCGGAGTTGGCCTAATCCCCGCGACCAACCCGACGAGTGAGATCTCGTTTCATCAAATCGACAGAAAAACAGGACAGCGGGTCCGTCATCAGAACGTGGTGAATGACGATCCCATTGAGAATTCGAGCGTTGTAAAAGGTTATGAGGTCAGCAAGGGTCAATATATTGCGATTGAGCCGGAGGAGATTAACGAACTGCGGATTGCATCGAGGACTACGCTGGACATCCAACAATTCGTCGACTTGAAAGAAATCCCTCTTGCTTTCTTTGAAAAGCCTTACTTTGTGGTGCCTGAACCCGCGGAGCAAACTGCTGCGTACGCTGTCGTCTACCAAGCCCTGGAACAGACGGGAAAGGCCGGCGTGGGTGAGATTGCTTTCGCGGGCCGAGAGCATTTGGTAGTGATTGCCGCAGCTCCCGGCAAGGATGACCACGGCCTGATGGCATATACCTTGCGCTACGCGCAGGAACTGCGGAATCCATCGGAGTATTTCCCCACGATTTCTCGCACAGCGACCGACAAAAAGCAGTTGACCATGGCGGTGGGTCTCATCCATCAATACTCCGGCGATCTGAACCTTTCGGCGTTCAGGGATGACTATGAAGAGGCGCTCCGCGAATTAATCGATGCCAAGTTGAAGAATAAGCCACTACCCATCGAATCGGGCAAGCCGCACCGAGCCAAAGTGATTAATCTGGCGGATGCGTTGCGGCAGAGCCTGAACAAGGCAAAAAAACGCGGCAAAGAATCGGAGTCGCGAACGAGGCCTGACGCCGTGACAAAAGGGCCGCGCTCGGTCAAGTCCATTCGCCGCAGCCATCGAGCTGCATGATGTTCAGCTATGAAAAAGAAGGAATCTCCCAAAACCGCAATTGACACGCAACTGGCGCGCTACCGTGCCATGCGCGACTTTTCCGTCACAGCAGAGCCGCGCGGTAAAGCTCGGCAGACGCCCGGGCGATCGTTGCCCTTCGTCATTCAAAAGCACCAGGCGTCGCGTCTTCACTACGACTTCAGACTCGGGTGGAAAGGAGTGCTGAAGAGTTGGGCTGTCGCTAAAGGACCAAGTTTGAACCCGGCGGACAAGCGGCTGGCCGTCCAGGTTGAAGATCATCCCGTCGATTATGGAGGCTTCGAGGGCGCGATTCCGAAAGGCCAGTATGGCGGCGGAACGGTGATGATATGGGACCATGGCACATGGGAACCGCACAGCGACGTGGACCAGGGCCTGCGCGACGGCCATCTCAAATTCACTTTATTCGGGGAGAAGCTGCGGGGGAATTGGGTCTTGGTACTCATGAAAGGAGCGGCTGCTCGCCCTACGAAACCTAATTGGCTGCTGATCAAGGAGCACGATCGATTCGCGACCACAATATCAAAACCGTCTGTCACCGACGCGCATCCTCGCAGTGCAATCACCGGGCGCAGCATGGAACAAATTGCGGACGACCAGGACCACATTTGGAACTCAAAGGAATCGTCCGGCGGTGAAGTGAAAACAAAAGAGCCGGCGCGACGACGCCGATCGACCGCGACACAGGCTGTTGCGCCATCACATACTGAAGTGAAGTCGCTAGGTCAAACGCCGCGCGAAAAACTCCCCAGCTTCATTTCGCCGCAGCTCGCACATACAACCCGGCAACCTCCCGATACTGATGCATGGCTTCACGAACTCAAGCTCGACGGCTATCGAATCCAAATCCATCTGCGCGGCACGAAGTCTGGCGGCAAGGTCGTTCGCTCGGCCACGCTGCTCACGCGCAATGGCCTGGACTGGACTCAACGCATGCCTGCAATTGCCCGGGCAGCAGTGGAACTACCCGCCGTGACAGCCCTGCTTGACGGTGAAGCTGTAGTGCTGGAGCCGTCGGGACTATCCAATTTTGCAGAGTTGCAAGCAGCGTTTCAAGAAGGCCTGCCGGAACGCATTGTCTACTTCGCCTTCGATCTGCTCCATCTCGACGGCCACAACCTCCGCGATATCCCATTGACTCGTCGCAAGGAGATTCTCGCAGAACTGCTGAAAGACTCCGGCGAAAACGACGTCATTCGCCTCAGTGAATCATTCTCCGTGTCTGGAAGCGAGATGCTTCGAGAAGCCTGCCAGCTCCATGCGGAAGGCATTGTCTCGAAATTGGCCTCCTCGCCCTATAAATCCGGACGCAACGGCTCCTGGTTGAAAATCAAATGTGCCAGGCAGCAGGAGTTTGTGATTGGTGGGTTCACACGGCCATCCAAGGGAGGGCACGGCATCGGAGCACTGCTTCTCGGTTACTACGAAAAAGGCAAACTGATTTACGCGGGCAGGTCTGGAACAGGCTTCACGCAAGAGACACAGCGCATTTTGCGCGACAAGCTCGACAAACTGCTCGTCAAGAGTTCGCCTTTCGCAGCCCCTCCCCCTGAAGCAAGGCGGAATGCGCAGTGGGTCCAGCCAAAGTTGGTGGCCGAAATTGCATTCGCCACCTGGACCGCAGACAACCTGGTGCGACAGGCGGCCTTCAGAGGATTGCGCGAAGACAAAGCCGCACGCGAGGTAGCGCGCGAAGAAACTGCGCGCACGGCGCTTGCCTCCCACGCCCCGGCCCGGAAAGTCGCCGCGATGGTCATTCGCAAAGCACAACCCCGTCCAGACTCTGCCGAATTGAATGACTATCATTTGACACATCCCGAGAAGCAGCTCGATGAGACCACGGGCCTCACGAAACAAGAGCTCGCAAACTACTACATTGCTGTAGCAGACTACTTGTTACCGCACATAGCCGACCGGCCTCTCAGCATTGTTCGCTGCCCTGAAGGAAGCGATAAGCCGTGCTTCTTTCAAAAACATGTGGGAAGCGGTTTGCCCGATGGAGTAGATACTGTCCCGGTGCGCGACCGCAAGACCGGGGCAACCGAGAGCTACATCACCGTCTCTTCAATCGAAGGCCTGGTTGGACTTGCGCAGATGGGCGTGCTGGAGATTCATCCGTGGGGCTCACGAAACGATTCGCTCGATAAACCTGATCGCGTCATCTTCGATCTCGACCCCGATACATCGATCCCATGGAAGGTACTCGCCGAATGTGCGCGCAGAGTTCGCGCCTTGCTCCATGAATCCGGTCTGAAGAGTTTCCTAAAGCTTACAGGCGGCAAAGGCTTGCACGTTGTCGCTCCCATTCGGCCAGAGCATCAATGGCCGGAAGTGAAGACGTTCGCGCATAACGTCGCCGACCTCATGCAGCGGGCAAAGCCCGACCTCATTATCACCAGGATGTCCAAGTCAGCCCGGACCGGAAAAATCTATCTTGATTATTTGCGCAACGATCGAGGCTCAACTGCCGTGGCCCCATTTTCTCCGCGAGCGCGCGCAGGCGTTCCCGTTGCTCTTCCGATCAGTTGGAAGGAGTTGGACGGACCCAAGCCGCCCTCGTTCACCGTCGCGGGCTTTAAGCGATGGAGGTCCAGGCTCGCGCACGACCCATGGAAGGAATTGAGCAAGCGCAATCAGGTACTTTCGACGACGACACCTGGGTGAATCCACATAACACCAGTCGGGTGTCATCGAATAATTCAGCAGACGAGCGGAATCTAACCCGGACTTCCCACGATCACCTTGCGTTCCGCTTGAGTGGGCTCCTCAGTGCCCACAAAACTGCGATCAAAACTTCTGGTAGATGGGATAAAGACTCGGAAACAGGTGACACACCCGGTGTTGGTTCGATAACTTCTGCAATCTATGCGTCCATCATACTTTTGAATAATGCCCTTGCTGATCCACAGGCCGAGGCCTGTACCCTTTGTCGATTTGGTGCTGAAGAAAGGCTGAAACAGCTGCGCAGCGTCTGCGGGCTGAATTCCGCTGCCGGTATCGATTATCGATATCATGGTGCCACGTTGATTTCTGGTCCAGTCGGTGGCTTCATGTATACGAATGCCGAGGGTGCCACCACCGGGCATCGCTTGTATCGCGTTGCCAATCAGATTAAGAAACACCTGCCGCAATTCGACAGGGAAACCATTCACCGGCGCTACTGACGAGTATTCTTTGTGCACGGTAATGCCGGCAGAGTTGAGAGCACGCTGCTGCAACCCTAGCACGTCATCGAGCAGTTCCGCGATTTCAATCGAAATCGGGTGCTTCGATTCCCGATAAAAACTCAGCGTTTGCCGTGTAATGTGACTTACACGTTGCAGCTCTTTCTCTGCCATCTCTGCAAGCGAGCGCGCATCCGGGCTGAGCGATGGATGCTCGCTCAGCAGATAAAAAAGATTGGTGATAGCAGCGAGCGGGTTGTTGATCTCGTGCGCGATGATACTGGCCACGCGGCCCATCGCGGCCAGTTTTTCGGTTTCGCGCAGCGCTTCTTCGGCACGAAGCTGGGAGGTGATATCGCGGCCAACTTCCAGGACAGCACTGCCTTCCTGATTGACAGTCTTTCGACAGGCAATGACGATTTGGGTTCCACTCTTGGTAGTCTGAATCAGATTACCCTGCCAGGACTTGCGTTCCCGAAGCGCTTCACCGATTTCCGTACGCGATACCGGGAAAACCGTCTGCAATAGCCGATGCACGTCCTTGCCCATGACTTCGTCGCGCTTCCAGCCATAGAGATTCTCTGCACCGGTATTCCAAAACTCAATGGCGTCGCCATCAATTGAGCGCATCATGATAGCTTCGGAAGCAACGTCGAGCAGTTCCGCTCGCATTCTGAATTCGGCTTCGCTCTTTCTTAGCTCAACGGTACGATCTTCTACGCGCTGCTCGAGCTCCTTATTGAGCGACTCCAACATGCGGGTCTTGCGGTAAAGATCAACAAACACGCTGATTCTTGCCCGCAGAACCTCCGGCACAACCGGAACCGAAATGTAATCTACTGCGCCACGGCGATAGCCCTGGATCCGATCTGAATCGGTAAGATGTACGCCGGAGATAAAGATGATCGCGGTCTGCTGGAAACGAGGGTGCTGCCGTATGAGTTCGGCCAGCTCAAACCCGTCTACATCGGGCATGCTTACATCCATCAGCACAACGGCAACATTGGTTTTCAATAAGATATTCAGGGCATCGCTGGCAGAACGAGCCTTGATGAGGTTTTCACCCAAGTCCGCAAGGATCACCTCATAGCTGAGTAGCTTGGCTGGTTGGTCGTCAACCATCAGGATGTTGACTTTCTCGCCCGCCGTCATCGCTGTTTTACCTCGCCGTGCAAACCCTTGAATCGCATTTCCGTCTACAGCTCGGCGGCGCGAAACAGGCCTGCGCCGCGTGAAATCAAGCTCAGTGCAAACTCCCTTTACCGATGCAACCAGATTCGCAGGGCAGAGAGCAGTTGTTCCGTATTGACGGGTTTCGCCAGATATTCTGACGCTCCCGCCTCGAGACATCTCTCGCGGTCACCCTTCATCGCCTTAGCCGTAAGAGCAATGATCGGCAGCCTTCTCAATGCCGGGTTCTGTCGGATGACCTGCATGGTTTCGTATCCATCCATCTCCGGCATCATAATATCCATCAACACGATCGCCAGATCAGGAGTTGACTCAATAGTCTCGATTGCTTCCCTTCCTGTTCCTGCGGAGAGCACTGTCATGCCGCGCCTTTCTAAAACACTGCTTACGGCAAAAATGTTGCGCACATCGTCGTCGACAACCAGCACCTTGCGGCCGGCGAGCGCATCGTCGGACCGGTGCAGGCGGTCGAGCATATTCTGTTTTTCTTCCGGAAGGTCGGTAATTACCCGATGGAGAAAGAGCGCAGTTTCATCCAGCAGGCGTTCGGGCGATTCAACATCCTTGACTACCACGCTGCGCGCGAGTGTATGCAGCTGCGCGTCTTCTTCAGGGTTGAGCTCCCTTCCTGTGAAGACCACCACAGGAATATCCTTCAATTCCGCGTCGTCACGAAGTTGCGCAAGCACATCGAAACCGCTGATATCCGGCAGCCGGAGATCGAGTACGATGCAATCGTAGGCTCCATTTGATAACGCCGTAAGAGCAGCTTGACCAGATGAAGTTACATCAATGTCGATATCCTCGTGACCCAGCAGTGCGCTAATGGTAAGCTGCTCTGCCGGATTATCTTCAACCACAAGCAGCCGTTTGCGCTGCCGCTGGGCATAATCGCGGATTCGCACCAGCGCCGCATCGATTTCTTCAGTGGTGGACGGTTTGGTGACATAAGCGAAGGCGCCACGCGACAGTCCATGACGCCGATCTTCATCGAGCGTGAGCATCTGCACAGGAATATGGCGCGTGGTGGGGTCCTGCTTAAGGTGATTCAGCACAGTCCAGCCGAGCATGTCAGGCAGGAAGACATCGAGCGAGACTGCTGTTGGATGAAACTCGCGGGCCAACGCCAACCCCTCGGCGCCCGTGTTCGCGATGAGGACTTTGAATCCCTTATCGCGAGAAAGGTCGCAGAGCACACTGGCGTAATTCGGATCGTCCTCAACGATCAGGAGCAGGTTATCGCCAGTTTGCAAATTGTCGCGATCATCTTCGATCCGCGTTTCTTGTTTTGCTACGGTTACGGTAGTGAGGAATGTAGCAGTGCCCGTTGCGGCGCCACTCTTCTCACCGGTCTTGGACACGGTTGGAACAGCCGGCCCCACGTAGGTTTGTGGCAGGTACAGCGTGAATGTGCTTCCATGGCCAGGAGCGCTCTTGAGTTGAATCTCACCGCCCAGCAGGTTGGCCAATTCGCGGCTGATGGCGAGTCCTAGGCCGGTTCCACCGAATTTCCGGCTGGTGCCGGCGTCGGCCTGTTGGAACGCTTCAAAGATAATGCGCTGTTTCTCCGGAGCAATGCCGATGCCGGTATCACTTACTTCAAAGGCGATAACCGAGCCCGCGCCGTTCAGGATCAGATGATCCGAACTCCAGCCAGACTTTGCCTGGGATACGGCGAGCTGCACGCTGCCATGCTCAGTGAATTTGAAGGCATTGGAGAGAAGATTCTTCAATACCTGCTGCAAGCGCTTCGAGTCGGTAACGAGACTGCGGCCCATCCTTGGATCTGCCGTGACATTGAACGACAACTTCCGATTCTCAGCTTCATGCCGGAATGGGCGGGCGATGGCATCGAGAACCGCGCTGAAGAAGACCTCTTCCGCCTCGACAGACACCGTACCGGATTCGATTTTCGACAGATCGAGGATATCGCTGATCAGATTGAGAAGATCGGTTCCGGCGCCATGAATGGTGCGTGCAAATTCCACCTGTTTCGGTGTAGAGGCTGCCATCCGGATTTTCTGCAAGTTGCTGGCCCAGCACCAGGATGCTGTTGAGTGGGGTCCGCAGCTCGTGCGACATGTTGGCAAGAAACTCTGACTTGTACTTTGAGGTGAGCGCAAGCTCTCGCGCCTTTTCCTCAAGAGCACGACGCGCCTGTTCGATCTCCTGATTCTTGCGCTCAACTTCATAATTCTGTTCAGCCAGCTCCTGTGCCTTCTGTGCGAGCTGTTCATTGGTCTGTTGCAGCTCTTTCTGTTGCGTCTGCAGTTCGGCTGCGAGCTGTTGCGACTGTTTCAGCAGGCCCTCAGTCTGCATGGTTGCTTCAATCGAGTTGAGCACGATTCCGATACTCGAAGTGAGTTGCTCGAGAAATGCGAGCTGCGAAGCAGTGAATGCGCCCAGGCTGGCTAGCTCGATGACTGCCTTGACACGGTCCTCAAAGAGCACAGGCAGCACAATGACGTTTTTGGGCGGCGCTTTGAACAGGCCGGAACGTATTGGTGCGGTCTTTCTGGGCATCTCGGTGATCAGAACGCGCCGCTTCTCCGATGCACATTGACCCACAAGGCCTTCGCCAATTCTTACCTCGTTTACGTAGCCCTCCGGTGTGTCGGCAAATGTAGATAGAAGTACGAGCGTTCCGGCGTCTGCCGTGGGCTCGCTGCCGCCCATTTGATAAATCACGCCCTGTTGCGCATTGACCAGAGGCGCCAGTTCGGAAAGCAGCATGCGGCCGACTGCACCCAGGTCGCGCTGGCCCTGTAGCATGCCGGTAAACCGCGCAAGATTTGTCTTGAGCCAATCCTGCTCAGTATTGCGGTCGGTGGTGAGCCGCAGGTTATCGATCATGGTATTGATGTTGTCTTTAAGCTCGGCCACTTCGCCGCTGGCTTCCACCTGAATCGACCGGGTAAGATCGCCCTTGGTCACCGCGGTAGCTACTTCGGCGATAGCGCGCACCTGGTTGGTAAGATTGGCGGCAAGCAGGTTTACGTTGCCGGTCAGATCCTTCCAGGTTCCGGCTGCGCCAGGCACATTAGCCTGACCGCCGAGGCGTCCTTCCACGCCAACCTCGCGAGCGACGGTCGTCACCTGAGCGGCGAAGGTCGCGAGCGTGTCGGTCATATTGTTGATGGTCTCGGCGAGCGCGCCGACCTCGCCCTTGGCGTTGACCGTCAGTTTCTGGGTGAGCACGCCGTTGGCAACGGCGGTCACTACTTTCACGATGCCCCGCACCTGCTCGGTCAGGTTGGCAGCCATGACATTGACGTTGTCGGTGAGGTCCTTCCAGATACCGGCGACGCCAGGCACGCTGGCTTGGCCGCCGAGCTTGCCTTCTGTGCCGACTTCGCGGCCCACGCGCGTCACCTCAGCGGCGAACGCGTTGAGCTGGTCCACCATCGTATTGATGGTGTCTTTCAACTCAAGAATTTCGCCCTTCACGTCGACGGTGATCTTGCGCGACAAGTCGCCGCGCGCCACGGCGGTAGTTACCTGAGCGATATTTCTCACCTGGGCAGTCAAGTTGCCTGCCATCGCGTTCACTGAGTCGGTAAGATCCTTCCAGGTTCCGGCCACGCCTTGCACGTTGGCCTGGCCGCCAAGCCTGCCTTCCGATCCAACCTCGCGCGCCACGCGTGTAACCTCAGCCGCGAATGAGCGGAGCTGTTCGACCATGGTGTTCAGTGTTTCTTTGAGCTGCAGAATCTCGCCGCGCACGTCGACCGTAATCTTGCGCGACAGATCGCCATTGGCGATGGCCGTTGCTACTTCGGCGATGTTTCTCACCTGCGCCGTCAGGTTGCCGGCCATGAAGTTTACCGAGTCGGTCAGGTCCTTCCATGTTCCAGCCACGCCCGGCACAACAGCCTGTCCGCCGAGTTTGCCATCGGTGCCCACTTCACGCGCCACGCGGGTTACTTCGCCGGCGAATGCGTTAAGCTGGTCCACCATGGTATTGATCGTGTTTTTGAGCTCAAGAATCTCGCCCTTGACGTCGACCGCGATTTTGCGCGACAGATCGCCGCGAGCTACGGCGGTCGTAACTTCCGCGATATTTCTCACCTGTCCTGTCAGATTTGAGGCCATGGAGTTTACCGAATCGGTCAGATCCTTCCAGGTTCCTGCCACTCCAGGCACGTTTGCCTGACCGCCCAACCGGCCTTCGGTTCCCACTTCGCGGGCGACGCGGGTTACCTCACCGGCAAACCGGTTGAGCTGATCGACCATGGTGTTGATGGTTTCTTTGAGCAGCAGAATTTCGCCGCTCACGTTTACGGTGATCTTTTTCGAGAGGTCGCCGTTTGCGATGGCGGTGGAAACTTCCGCGATGTTTCTCACTTGGCCGGTAAGGTTTGAGGCCATGGAGTTCACATTGTCGGTGAGATCTTTCCAGGTTCCGGCAACGCCGGGCACCTGCGCCTGGCCACCGAGCTTTCCGTCGGTGCCGACCTCGCGAGCCACGCGCGTAACTTCGCCCGCGAACGCGTTGAGCTGGTCCACCATGGTGTTGAGAGTGTCTTTGAGCTCAAGAATCTCGCCCTTCACGTCCACGGTGATTTTGCGCGAAAGTCGCCGCGCGCTACGGCCGTGGCCACCTCGGCGATGTTTCTTACCTGGCCGGTCAGATTCGAGGCCATGAAGTTTACGTTGTCGGTGAGATCCTTCCATGTTCCGGCAACGCCCGACACCTGGGCCTGTCCGCCAAGTTTGCCGTCGGTGCCCACTTCGCGCGCCACGCGCGTTACTTCGCCGGCGAACGCGTTGAGCTGGTCCACCATTGTATTGATGGTGTTTTTGAGCTCGAGAATTTCGCCCTTCACATCGACGGTGATTTTGCGCGACAGGTCGCCGCGGGCCACGGCAGTGGTGACCTCGGCGATGTTTCTCACCTGCGCCGTCAGGTTGCCGGCCATCGAATTCACCGAGTCGGTAAGATCTTTCCACGTGCCGGCGACACCGGGCACGTTGGCCTGGCCGCCCAACCTGCCTTCGGTTCCCACTTCGCGCGCCACGCGCGTAACTTCGCCGGCGAAACGGTTGAGCTGATCCACCATGGTGTTCAGCGTTTCTTTGAGCTGCAGAATCTCGCCGCGCACATCGACGGTGATTTTGCGCGAAAGGTCGCCGTTCGCAATCGCGGTTGCCACTTCGGCGATGTTTCTTACCTGGCCGGTCAGGTTGCCGGCCATGAAGTTCACGTTGTCAGTAAGATCTTTCCAGGTTCCGGCGACACCGGGCACGTTGGCCTGGCCGCCCAGCTTGCCTTCGGTTCCCACTTCGCGCGCCACGCGCGTTACTTCTCCGGCGAACGCGTTGAGCTGGTCCACCATGGTGTTGATGGTGTCTTTCAGCTCCAGAATTTCGCCCTTCACGTCGACGGTGATTTTGCGCGACAGGTCGCCGCGGGCCACGGCCGTCGTAACTTCGGCGATGTTTCTTACCTGTGCCGTCAGGTTGCCGGCCATTGCGTTAACTGAGTCGGTCAGGTCCTTCCATGTGCCGGCCACGCCGGGCACCACGGCCTGTCCGCCCAGCTTGCCGTCGGTGCCTACTTCGCGGGCGACGCGCGTTACCTCGGATGCGAAGGAGCGCAACTGGTCAACCATGGTGTTGATGGCTTCTTTGAGCTGCAGAATTTCGCCGCGCACATCGACAGTGATCTTTGCGCGAAAGGTCGCCGCTGGCCACGGCTGTCGCAACCTCTGCGATGTTTCTTACCTGGCCGGTGAGGTTCGAGGCCATGGAGTTGACTGAATCGGTCAGAGTCCTTCCAGGTGCCGGCCACGCCGGGCACTTTCGCCTGCCCACCCAACTTGCCGTCAGTGCCCACTTCGCGGGCCACGCGCGTAACTTCTTCAGTGAATACACCGAGCTGCTGAATCATCGTATTGACGATGGTTGCGGAGCGCAGGAACTCGCCCTCCAGCGGGCGTCCGTCCACGTCCAGCCGAACCGTCCGCGTGAGATTGCCCTGGGCGACAGCCGCAATGGCGTGGGTGACCTCGGTCGTCGGCCGCAGGAGGTCTTCCACCAGGGTGTTTACAGATACTTCCATCCCATCCCATGCACCACGACGCTGTTGCATGCGAATCCGCTCACGCGTCTTGCCTTCTTTTCCCACCGCCTGGCCAACGCGCTTCAACTCCAGCGCCATCTGCTCGTTAGCGGCGACAATTTCGTTGAAGTTGTCGGCAATCTTGCCAGGCAATCCAGTCCAGTTGCCGGGGAGGCGAGCACTGAAATCCCCGTTCTTCATGGTCTGAAGGCTTTCGAGAATCGCGGTTAGGTATTCCTGCGTCGCGGACTCCGGAACCTGGTTGCCGTTCAATACGAATTTCTGGCGATTAGGGCCACCAACGGGCTCTTCAACCGCTGTTTCCATGATTTGTTGACTCCTGAAGGGAGAAGGGGAGAAGCTATCAGGGGTGCGGCAATATATCCCCAAAATGCCGACTCCAAGATGACCTAACAGATGCGTTCAAATCCCGATAGGTTGTCTAGCGGAGCAGGAATTAACTTTGACCCCTCAAAACCGGACCTGAGGCCTGTCAAATGTGGCAGATACGACTGATAAGGTCGAATATTCTCTGCCGAAGCAGCCGCTACGAATTTGAGGGCCTCGAGCCGTCAAAGTCGTACCCGTTCCAACTGCGAAATCGTGGCTTGGCGCGGCTGGATACGGGGTTGATTGGATATTTGGCAGAGATAACTGGAATCGACATGCGTGTTCTATATATGCAGACATGTAACTCCAGCGCATCCGCAACTCCGGTGCTCGTGCAGGCTACAGCTCTCGTCAGCGGCACTCTCGCGTACGTGGAGAGATGTGGTGACGGAGCAAAAGAAGCGTACCTAGAGCCTGTTATTAACTTTGTCCCTTTGTTTGCTTTTGGATAGGGGGTAGAGAGTTGGCTGGCTGACGATGGAGGCATGGGAAAACGAGTCCGGTCGGGCTACCCGAGCGATGTGACGGATGAGGAGTGGTCGTTTGTGGCTCCCTATTTGGCGCTTTGCCGGGAGGATGCAGCGCAGCGAGATTATTCTCTGCGCGACGTATTCAACGGTCTTCGTTACATCGCCAAGACGGGCAATCAATGGCGTTTCATGCCCAACGATCTTCCTCCATGGACCGTGGTGTACCAACAGATGCGGCGATGGATCGATGCGCGGTGCTTTGAAATCATGGTCGAGGATCTGCGCATTCTATTGCGTGAGTTTGCAGGGCGCAAAGGCCAGCCCACGGCGATGATTCTCGACAGCCGCACGTTGCAGTCGACGCCAGAATCGGGTGCGCGCGGCGGCTACGATGGGGCCAAGCGCCGCAAGGGATCGAAGGTTCATGCGGCAGTAGATACGCTGGGACATCTGCTGGCCTTGCACGTTACGGCGGCCGATGAGCAGGACCGTGCGCAGGTGGAGAAACTTGCTGAAGCAGTACAGCAGATTACCGGAGACACCATCGAGTTGGCCTATGTCGACCAGGGATATACCGGCGACAACGCGGCCCAGGCGGCAGAGAAGCACGGCGTGCGGCTGGAGGTGGTTAAACATACCGAGGCCAAACGAGGATTTGTCCTGTTGCCGCGCCGCTGGGTGGTGGAAAGAAGCTTTGCCTGGGCAGCCCGCTTCCGCCGACTGGCCAGAGACTATGAACGGCTTGGAAAAACCCTCGCGGGGCTGCATTACCTCGCGTTCGCCATCCTTATGCTCGCAAATCTCGTTCGCCAACTCACGCAAAGTTAATAACAGGCTCTAGAGAGACGCCGGAATATGAAGGAACCTAGTGCTGAGAAGGAAAGATAGTTGAATTTCGGCGATGTAATGGTCGTAGCAATATTAGCCATTGGCAATTCCAGCGCGAACAAGGAATTCGTCCCCTGATCTGCACGCACCCAAAAGCCGTGGAAGGCTTGGCGCAATTCAGGGTGCTGATTGAGCAGCGCCTGCATAACGTCGGTTACCTGCTTGCGCGCTAGAAGAGGATCACGCAATTGCTCTGCCTGTGTCGAATCGGGACTGTAATGAACTTCAAGGTCCAGCGCGCCGGCGAATTGCGTTGTGGTGTCGATCGCAGTCACGGTGAAAGTTTCACCCGAAGCATTTACAGTCATCGGGTTTGTAACTGGAAGCCCGTTTGGATGCACATCATCGGTTTCATGCTGCAACTTCTGCAGGTTGGGGCTGGACATCAAATCGAGCGGGTCAAGAAGGAACGCAGCCTGACGATAGTAGAGCCAGGCTGCCCAACTTGAGGGCGTTTGCGCAAATTTGCGCGCAGAGACCCAATACCAAAGGCCATCATGGCCTGCCTCAGTCATTGGCTTATCGAAAAAGCCAGCAAGCATCCAGCGATTCTCAGGCGTCTTAGACAAGATCAGCGATATCTGGTGCGGCTCAGGGACACCTGTGGCGTGAAGGACAGCTAATGCATAAGTGGCCGGCGGCAGATCAGTGAAATTCAACACCACTACCGGTGATCCGCAATAAAAGTCTGTTCTCGGGTTGCCGGCAGAATCGG
>CAWILB010000072.1:0-43585 GCA_963836635.1 uncultured Acidobacteriaceae bacterium
ATCCTGAAAAACCAACAAAACCCGTATAAATCCTAGTGAAATGGGGTTGTTTTTACTCTAGAATTTCCCTGAAGGCTGAGCAAAGGGCCTGGAAACCGGGGGAAAGCGATGCGACCCAAGCGCGAGCCGGAGCAGCCACAGCGGGAGATGTTTCAGATAGATTTGGAGCAGTTGATCGACATGAGCCATGCGTTAGTTCGTCTCGGTCTTTGCATTGACTGGGAGTCGTTCGAACAGACATTGGGCGGCACTTATCATCCCAGTCAAGGTGCGCCTGGGATCCCGACTCGCCTGATGGTGGCTCTGCACTATCTGAAGTATCAGCAGGATCTGAGCGATGAAGACGTGGTTGCCGTGTGGGTTGAAAATCCCTACTGGCAGCACTTCAGCGGCATGAGGTACTTTCAGCATCAGGTACCGATTGATCCTTCGAGCATGACGCGCTGGCGCAAGCGGCTGGGCGATGCCGGAGCCGAACAGATGCTGCGTGCGACGATTGAAGCAGGCATCGCGATGCGCGTAATTCGTCCTGCTGAGTTGAAGCGCATCAATGTGGACACGACAGTTCAGACCAAGGCCATTCGTTTTCCCACCGATGCGCGACTCTATCAGCGCATGCGTGAGCGACTGGTGAAGGCCGCACGTGCTGAGGGCCTCGCGATCAAGCAGAGTTATCGGCATGTTGGCCGCCGCCTGCTGATGCAGTCCAGCCGTTATGCACATGCTCGTCAGATGAAACGTGCTCGTGCCTGCACGCGCAAGCTGAGAACGCAGTTGGGGCGCATCGTCCGCGAGATAGAACGCCAGGTTGAAACGCCATCCAACAAACTTCGAAAGCTACTTCAGACAGCGCATCAAATCCATGCGCAACAGAGGCATGACAAGAACAAGATCTACAGTGTGCATGAACCTGAGGTGCAGTGCATCGCCAAGGGCAAGGCGGGCAAGCAGTATGAGTTTGGAAACAAGGTGAGTGTCGCGGTGAGCAGTCGTGGTGGATGGTTCGTCGGCGCGAAGAGCTTCACTGAGAATCCCTACGATGGCCACACGCTGGCTGCACAGATGAAGCAAGTCGAGAGCTTGATCGCCAACAAGGTCAGCGAAGCGTACGTGGACATGGGCTATCGAGGTCACGACTACGATGGTGCGGTTACCGTGCATGTCGACAAGAGACGAAGAGGACGAACATCTGAAGCACGATGGCGATGGATGAAACGTCGTGCCGCAGTCGAACCAAGCATCGGACATCTGAAGAGCCAACACCGGCTGGAACGTAATCGGCTGAGGGGTACTGATGGAAATGCGATCAACGCGATCCTGGCAGCCGCCGCGATGAACTTCCAGAAGCTCCTTGGAGCTTTTTGGCGCATTTTTCTGCACTGCCTGATGAACGCATGGAACGGGATGCTCAACCTGCAAGGCGCCCAAGCCCGAAATACTCAACTTCGATATGCCTGAGAATCACTTTTTCAGGATCGACTAACCACATGATTGAAGTTGATGAGCCCGGACTGGTCCTGGATGCAATACGTCGTGTTCACGCAGCCGCCCGCAACAAGGCGGCGCTTGCTCATGATGGGACTTCACAGGAGTCGTCGGCTGTTCGGTCCTGAGGGTCGCAATGTTAAGAGATGGCAGCCATTCTACCGGTTTTCTCTCGCCGCTTCCAATTACCGATCCCGGTCCACCGGAATCTCTTTCTGGCATCCGGCTACCATATCCTTCGGTGTGATATGGCCGATGCCACTGTTCAAGCTGACGTCGTAATAATGCTCTTCGCGTGCGAACTTAGGTAGCAGATTCTTCAGAATTTTGTCTGAGAAACGCGAAAACGACGGGCGTAAATAACACGGACAGAGGCCCCAGTGTTAGAAATCCGAACTCATACCACCACGGCACAGGTATGGTGCAAGCCTTGGCGATAATCTGGACGGCCACAGTAATCATCACGAAGAGGGCGAGAAAGACCGCTGTGCCAAAGCGAATTCGCGCAGCGGCACACCCGCCAATTGACGTGAATGCGAGAAACACAATCGGTGCCAGAACAACGAAGGCCGTTGGACCAGGCGCAAACAACTTCGCGATCATGAAATCCGCAGCGAGTTTGAGCGTTCCCATGACGGCGTATGCGCCCACAGCGGTACTCGCGCTGATAAGCCAATCTCCATTTCGCAATGACGATCCCATGATGAACGGGATGGAACGACAGGCCTGGCCCCAGAACCATCGCGTAGCGGCGGATGGCGACGTAGCTTCGGCGTGAAGGTTGTATTCCTCAATTAGGTCACCTAACAAGGCCCCTCGATATGAGACCGGAAGCACGGTTTGAAAAAGCCGGCAAGCGAAAGCCGGCGGCGAATAGCGACTCATATCGTCTCCCAGCGGCCTTTTAAGTCGGCGGTCATGCTATGCAAGGTTTGTTCGGATATCTGTAGCGCACGATTGCCCGCGGCCTCTAAACGAAACATCCGCTTGGCCCGGCCTCCGCGCTCTGGCGTCGGGTCGCCGGTGGATGAACTGACGTACCCCTTCGCCTCGAGCCGCTCCAAAGTCGCATAAACCGCGCCGATAGAGATATTGCGCCCGGTCCGTTCTTCAATTTCGCGCCGCACAATCATTCCGTGCGCACTTCCATCCAGACGGACCAGTGCCAGAAGGATTATGTGCTCCAGCGACCCGAGAAGTTCTCCTCGTTTCATTTCTTCTGCAAGATAAAACAAAAAAGGCGGGCGGTCAACACCATAGGACGAGGGGTGGTGGGTCAGTTTGAATCCACAACCAAAGAAGCTACCCATAACTTGGGTCATGGATGGGTCTATGTCAGTGGAGCCAACCCACGCGCGTAGAGGCACTCATAGGTTTCAATATCCATTTTCCGTTCGGGTGCTAAGGTACGGAAGATTTCAGCCGCGAAAGCAAATGGGGATACGCCGTTCGCCGTAATCACGAGGCGGTCACTGACTGCGTGGGATCCGCGATACATGCCCTGGCCTCGATATTTGCGAACATATTTCTCGATGAATCCTCGGCCATTACTCGTTGCCCACGGTCGTTTAGCTGGCCAGCGTGAGCTAAAGCCAGGGTCGCAGCGCAAATCGCGGCAACGGGCTGGCCGACTGCAACCATGGCATTAATCGCGTCTGAGACCTCCACGACTTCACCCTCCATCCAAGCATCGCCACCGGGCAAAATGAGAATGGCTGCCGATTCGGGCACAAAATGGGACAAAGCGATGTCCGGGATAATCCTCAGTCCCCCCATACTTACGATTGGCGCGGTAGTCAGACCCATTGATTGCACAGAAAACCCAAACGATCGCCGCAACTCGGCAAGAGCCGAGGCAGGCTCCCAATCGGCATAATCATCGTGGAGTAATACGTAGATGGTTTTCATAATCAAGCCTCGATCAGTTCTCATCGCACATTCCTCGCTCGATGTCTACCAGTCCGGCAACAGTTCTTCGCACAAGCAACACTGCGCCGCGTCGAGACTGTACCCGCAGAGCGGTCTGCTAATTCATCGGCGAAAAATCCGTCGGCCGCATGTACACGACGTCTATTTTTTCCACTGTTTTGTTGGCCTGCTCAGATTTAATCACCTCTTGAAACTCTGGGTCGGCCCGCATAGCAACCCAGTTCTTTTTCGCTTCCTCCCGGCTGGAGTGAGCCACGATGAAAATGAAGTCGTTGTCCCAACCGGGCGTGTCCTCGGCCACCCAGTAACCCACAATCTTCAGACCATGTTTGGCGAGTAGCTTTGAAGTCGTGTCGCGAAACCGTGACTCCAGTGCCTGCGCTTTGCCCGGCACGGTATGGTAAACGTGCATCTCAAAAACGCGATTGCTATCGGCCCTTACTTCAGTCACGTGCATCCAGCGGGCAGTCATGAGCAATCCAGCGGCAATGGAAACCAGGGCGATGGCGCAAACAGTCTGTCCCTTAGATTTCCAGCCATTGAATCTCCAGCAGTTGAGTTTCATGGAGTTCTCCTTTTCTAGCGAAGAGTGTTGAACTTCATTTCTTTTACAAGATAGAACAAATAGGACCTGCAGTCAACATCGAAAGTCATGGCAAGATTTGGGATAGCCGTGGCGCAGAAGAGCACTCTCACGCTCATTCGCTACACAGGGGACAGGATTGGAGCAGTGCGTTGCGGCGCCGATGCCTTTCCAACCCCCAACTTAGTCAGCTTCAGCACTGTAATGTCATCGTCCTGGCCGAAGCTGATTGCGGCTTCCGAGGCCTGGTCGGCATCCGGCCTGCTAGTGAAGAGCGTATGCAGCCGCTCGAAGCCGTACAATTCGCCCGTTGCGTTGCGCGCCTCCAGCAGCCCATCGGTGTAGAGCGCCAGATGGTCCCCCTCTTCTAGCTGAATATGGATGTCCTCGTAGACAATCTCCGCACTTATGCCTAGCGGAAGAGCTCCCGGCAGCTCCAATTCGTGTTCATTTACGAAGGGAGACAGATGCCCCGCGCTCGCCACGGTGCATTTGCCCTGCGGGTCCAGATGCAGTGTAATCGCCGTGGCAAATGCCCCATCCAGCCTTCCCGCCAGTCGTTTGTTGATTTCCGCCAGCAGCTTGCCCGGCTCGGGGAAGATGCTGGCCAGCGCGCGAATCATGCCGACAATGAGCGACACCGCCATCGCCGCTTTCAGTCCCTTGCCGCTCACGTCGCCCAGCACGATCAGCGTTGAGTCGTTCTCCAGAGCAACCACCTGGAAGAAGTCCCCGCCTACTTCGCTGGCCGGCTTGTACGAGCTGGTTAGCGCGTAGCCCGGAGTCAGAGGCTGCTCCTCGGGGATCAGCACCCGTTGCAGTTCGCGGGCGCTCTTGAATTCCTGCTCCACGGCGATCTGCCGCCGGTGTTCCTCTCGCGTTATGCGGTAAACCGCAAAGACAATGGAAAACAAGAGCAGCGCTGCCGTTAGAGCCTGGGCGTCGATCACAGCTCCATTAATGGTGAACAGAGGCCTAAAGAGGAGGTCCGAGAGCCATTGCTCGGGTGCAAAGCGGCTGCTTTGAGCAAGAACACTTTCAAATACGGGAACGAGATTGCTCATCAGGAAAAAGAAGGCAACCACCCAGCGCTCGGCGGACAGGCGCCTTCTGCGAACCGCAGCGCAGATGACCAGCGGCGTGGGCAGCAGTTGCTCGACGTTGTAGATGGCGCTCAGTATCCAGTCCGCCCCTTGCATCCACGCGATCCACTTTCCGGACACAACCCCAATGGCGTAGGTTGCAAGTGCGTCCAGTACGCAGACAGCCATGGCAACGATCGCCAGAACGCGCAGACTCCGCCAAATGATCCTGCTCTCGTCCAGACGCAGTAGCAGCCCGAGCAAATACCATGTCGATACACTCGCAAAACCAAACAAAGGTTGGGCCATCTCGACGGATATGACGTAGGGGATTGGGAAGCGATACAGTTCCAAAAGTTGTACCGTGACCACTGTGATATCGCAGGCTGCCATCCAGAACAGGAGCATCTGCCGCCGGTCACGCAGCCACGCGAGCAAGGCAATCGACCCCACCAGGAAATACAAGCCGTCGAGGATAATTAGGCTTTCGTGCCGGATGAGCCACCGGTAATCGGAATTAGTCTTGAGCGCGCCAATCGCCTGCGGGCTGCCGATCGAGGGAGCGGCAACAAACCCTCCTTGCGCGTCCGAATCGCTGGAAGTGAGTTCGGCTCTCCACACGCGCACGGCCAGAACGCCTGACCGGTCGTGCCCCAGGCTCATGGTTTCGGAGACTGGCAGGTAATACCAGCTCGGATGGGGAGGCATCTTGCCGTGATGACCGACGAGCACTCCGTTCCAATACACCTGATAGGCATCATTGATCGGCGGCACATAGAGGGCAACGTCAGCAGATGCGCCGGGTGCGAGCGTAATTGAGACGCGCCGCCGGTACCAGGCAAAGCCGGTGTAGCTCTTGTGGCCCTGTGTGCCCCAAGGCTTCGCAGCCGAGAGTTGTTCCCAGCCGTCGTGCCCCGTCGCATCGTCCGCGTCCACGCTGGCCCAGGCGCTGTCGTCGCCGAGGTGAAACTGCCAGGGGCCGTCGAGCGAAACGGCACCCTTACCCAGCCCATCCGCAACAAATGGAGCCTGGGCAGAATCAGCCTTTGTCTGACCTCGGAACACAGTAGCGCAGCAGACCAGTACCGCAACCGCAGAGAGAATTCGAATCAACCGACGACCGGGGAGCACCGCTCGTCTCCAAGCGGATTGTGTCCATTCGCACCGTCTCTGGCAAGAACCGGCGAGGGTGGTCGAAGGTCGGGGACAACACACGAAGTGAACCTCTGGTGCTGCACTTGAGCGAAAAACTGCCGTCGTTCCGCAGTCACAAATACAACCAAGCTTGCGGTGTGAGAAACGCCTAAGCTAGTAGTTTCTCGAGTGGCTCCCAGTAGTGCGCCTTCCATCCAGAGGCCAGGACTTCCGCTTCCCCGTGAGGAAACCCCGTATGGTCAAATATGATCTTGGTGCCCGAGCCCTGCTCCACCAACTCGAACTTCGCAATCGAATAGACGCCCGGGGCCCAGCGGCCCGTTCGCCAGGCTTGTACGATTCGTTCGGACGGCACAAGTTCCACTTGTCGTACCGTGATATACCCGCCGAACAGCTTAAATTCGCTTCCCGCCTCACGGCCGATTTCCGCGGGCTTGTCTGGCAGGTGCATTGCCTGCATGACGCCACTCAGTTGTATGACTTTGTCGAACTGTTTGGCGTCGATAAGAACATCGTAGACGCGCTTACGGCTCGCTGTGAAAACAGGCTCCTGGTGAATGGCGTCCGATGCATGAGAGATCCCGTCCTCTGTTCCCGCCCAAGCCTTAGTCGAATCTAGAACCAGACTACCTAATGCAATCGCAACACCGGCGACGGCTTGCCGCCGCGAGGGTTCATTGACCAACGCTTTCAGAATTCTTTTTTCATTCATCATCGGTACCTCGTTTAATTTCTTCTGTAAGATAGAACAAATAGGAGGAACGGTCAAGATCCTTGGGCAGCCCCTACGCCCAGCCCAACCGATCCTCATTTTGCTCTTTAGGATCGCCGCTTGCATCAATTCCAGGCTGAACGGAACGGATAGATGTGGACGCGAAAAGATAGAAAACGTTGCAGGAAGTCTCAATATGTGCGAGCACTCATCGCCGTGTTGATGCAGAAATGTTTGTTAAAGAATTGTGAATCGAGAGACTTTCCGGCCTGAAGTGGGTAATTGTAAGCATGGTGAGCAAGGCTGGCATACGGAAGCAGAAGATGGAGTTGATGGAATGACTCTTTCGACAGCAACAGACTTCAACAAGGTTGACCAAAGATCAACACCTCTGCTCCCAAAACCGATCAGACCGTTTGTTGAAGCCTGTTGAAATTGAGTGAAAATAAGGGCTTCTGATTGAAAAGCTTACCGCGTGCGACCCGATCCTTGTTGATCTTTGTGGCTTCTGGGCGCTTTGACAGCTACAAATCCGACTACACGGGCTGCGGCTGGTCCGGTATCATCGTGGCATGGCAGTTGTTCACATCTCGCGTTCCGAAGCTGCAAGCAACTTCGACGGGCTCATGTCCCGCGCCGCAAATGGCGATGAGATCCACATCGAATCCGATGCGCGCGTCGTCGCCAAACTGTTACCCGCAGAATCGGCCCGCCCACGCTTGCTCTCCGAATCGCTCAAGATTCTCAAAAAGCGTGGCGCCAATGTGACCCTTGATCGCGAGTTCGGGCGTGACCTCGAAGAAATCATCCGTCGCCATCATGAGCCGCTGAGCCCGCCTGAATAGGACTGATCCTCGACTCCAGTGTGGTCATTGCCGCCGAACGTCGCGGCGATTCACCAGAGCAGTTGGTGCAGCAGATAATCAGCGCCGCCGGCAATCAGGAAGCCGCCCTTTCGTCTGTCGGTCTCACCGAATTGGTGCATGGCATCTATCGAGCAAATTCCGCTCAAGTGCAACTCCGCCGCCGGTCGTTTGTGGATGAGCTTCGTATTGGACTGACCGTGTACCCTTTCACTGCGGAAACCGCAATGCTGGCCGGAAAGATTGATGGCGAACAAACGGCCCAAGGCGTGATCGTTCCGTTTGTCGATTTGCTGATTGGCGCTACGGCGTTGTCTCTCGGCTTCGCGATTCTGACAGTCAATTTGCGACATTTCAAGCAGATTCCGGGCCTGAATGTCATGTCCATCTGAAAGCCCTTCGGCAATATGTAAGCATTCCTCTGCTACAACTGATTCATGCCCCGCTCGTTGAGGCTCTTGTTCGTCCTCCTTGTTCGATCTGTCCGCTCACGTCGAAGTCTGCACCTGGAAAACCTGGCGCTGCGGCAACAACTTGGTGTCCTGCAGCGAAAGCATCCGCAGCCTCGATTCTCTGCGATCGACAAGTTGTTCTGGATGATCTTGCGGCGGTGTTGGCCGGGATGGAATCGTGTGCTGGTCCTCGTTCAACCGGAAACTGTCATTCGTTGGCACCGGGCCGGGTTCAAGCTGTATTGGACGTGGCTTTCTCGACATCGGAACCGAGCGGGAAGAAGGTGCGTCAGCAGGGAATTGCGCGAACTGATCTTCCGAATGGTCGCCGAAAACCAGACTTGGGGTGCGCCCAGGATTCATGGTGAATTGAAGATGCTTGGCTTCCATCTTTCGGAGTGAACGGTCCTGCGATGGATGCGAAAAGCGCCGAGGAGCCCGGAGCCTGCCAAACGATGGTCAGCGTTCCTGAGCAATCATCGCGAAGCGATCGCCGCAATGGATTTCTTCACCGTGCCGACGCTCACTTTCGGCGTCCTCTACTGCATCTTCGTCATTGCCCATGATCGGCGGCGTGTGCTGCACTTCAACGTCACGCGGCATCCGAGGAGCGCGTGGGTTTCTCAACAACTGCGCGAAGCGTTTCCCTTCGATGCAGCTCAGAAATACCTCATCCACGACCGGGACGCGATCTTCAACGCCGAGGTCAGGGAAAACATCGGGGGCATCGGGCTGAAGTCTGTGCGCACAGCCTTCAAAAGTCCCTGGCAGAATGGCGTGGCCGAGCGTTTCGTTGGCTCCTGCCGCCGCGACCTGCTCGACAATGTGATCGTTCTCAACGAGCGACATCTGAAGCGCCTGATGAACGATTACGTCCGCTACTACCACGAGGACCGCACGCATCTCGGCCTGGGCAAGGAAACTCCGGCTTGCCGTGAAGCAGCCACAAATACAAAGCCAGGAGACAAAATCGTCTCTATGCCGCGGCTTGGGGGCTTGCAGCATCGGTACGACCGGGCCGCTTGAAGCTCTAAGTTCGATCATTATCAATGCCACCGGAAACCGCTATGGGCAGGTGCGTCTGCGGCCCAACTGCGATGCGTCTTGTGACGCTTCCGTGTGCGCGAACCATTTGCAAATCACCACTAATTCCTCTTCAGGCCAACACTTCCGAGAGACTTGCCTTGCGTTTAACGGTTAAGTGCAGGCCATTTCGCCTCCGGATGGAGTTTTGGCGAGGCACACGCCTAAACGCATCTGGGCCGATCGAGCCGGGTTGAGGAGTTGCATCGGGAAACTTACGGGCAAAACTTTTTTAAGAGAATTCTGAAACGATTCCTCGTCGAACAGCACTACTCAGCGTGCCCCGATAGAGGGAGCCGGACGGCCGGGGCCGCCATACATAGATCGGCGTGGAGGGTTCGGTCGGATATTTAGAGCAGGCCCCAACCGAGCTTTCTACGTTAGCTGTGTCCTCCCCCAAAACCGGACGGAACTCGCTTATATATGCGGGTTCCGTCTGCAGAATTCACTCCGGAGGTTCCGAATGATGGCCGAGAGGTTCGATTCACGCGCCCGCCAGGCGAATACGCGGCTTGCTTTGCATCATTCCATTTCGATGATCGGCACAGGTCTGACTCAAGCATTTTCCACGGTTTTGCGTTTCGGCCATAAGACTCTGCGTATATCTGGGCTCTTTTGTCTCCTCGTGTTTTTACTGCCGTTGTTTCTGATACTGACCAAGGACTGGATTTGCGTGCTGGTCGTCGTCCACGCATTCACCGCGGCTGTACGATTGCAAAATGCGCCGGTCGCCAGAACCCTGTCCGCATGCTCATCGACGACGGTGCCATCGAGCGCAGTCGAAGGAGAATATCGTGCATTCCGATGAACTTCAGACATCGTTGGAGGGATACAACACAGCGGACAGTGATTATCTGAATCTCCGCTACCTGGGCGTACCGCAAATTGCCGTGCGCGGCACAATTACCAGAAATCTCTATTCTTTCTCAGCAAATTGGCCGGTACGGGCAGTGGACGAGAGAGACGCGAAGTGCATGCTGGCCAGCGGACTGTTTGGAATTGCTTCATGAACCTTGCTCCCCAACCCGCGACGCGCCTCACTGCCCGCTCGCGCTCAACTGCTTCGAACCCGCAGAGAGCGCGTCGACTGCGCTGGACTCTCAAATCCCCAATGGTATACTCGAATCCTTCCATTTCTGCGGAGAATTCGTTGCAATTCCATTCATTCGACGCAACTTACGTAGCGAACCTTTGCGAAGGAGACCGGCAGACACAGGAGCACTTCGTTGGCTACTTCACCACGTTGCTCAAGGTAAAGTTGCGAGCGCGGCTCCAGTCGCGGCACGCCATTGAAGACGTGTGCCAGGAGACTTTTGCGCGCGTTTTCAAGGTGCTGCGCACAGAGGGGGGGCTACAGCAGCCGGAACGTCTCGGCCCCTTTGTGAACAGCGTTTGCAATAACGTGCTCTTTGAGTTGTATCGCTCCTCGAGCCGCACCGAGTCGCTCGATTCGGAAGAAAGGCCCGAGCCTCCCGCCACCGGTGCTGACGCGCTGGACCTTGCAGTCGCCGCCCAGATCAAGGCCAAGGTGAGGGAGATTCTGCTAGGTCTGGCGCCGCGCGACCGTTTTCTGTTGCAGGCAGTCTTCCTCGATCAGCGCGACCGCGATGAGGTGTGCAGCGAGTTTGGCGTAGACCGCGAGTATTTGCGGGTCTTGCTCCACCGGGCCAAACAGGAATTCAAGACCGAGTACGTGAAACGCGTTGGACCTGTCCGACTGGATGCGGAGCCTTGACCGGCTTGCCGTTTCGCGCGCGAAGAGGCCTATGAACTCGATCAAGATAGGGATGAAGCCGATGAATCATAACGAAGCAGTCGAACAGATGGCGGTGGAGCGATACCTGCTGAATGAACTCGCGCCCGACGCCCGCGAGGATTTTGAAGAACACATGTTTGGTTGCCAGGAATGCGCCTTGGACACTCGCGTTGCGACCGTGTTTATTGAAGAAGCTAAAGCGCAGTTGGGTAAAATTGCGCCAAGCCGGCCTGAGGTAAAAGACGCCGGCAACGCCGCAAAGGACCGGGCTCATCGGTTCTCGTGGTGGCGACCGGCTTTCGCCGCTCCAGTTTTTGCGGCTTTGCTGGTTGTGATTGGTTACCAGAATCTGGTCACATTCCCTGCCCTTCGCACTTCGGCAAGCCAGCCAAGCGTGGTTCCAATTGCTCCAATGTACGGGGCAACACGTGGAGGCGCGCGGACGACCATCATCGCCGACCGGGCGCACGGTATTGCCCTGCCTGTCGATATTCCGCTCGATCCTGGCATCGGCAGCTTTGTTTCGTATTCATTTGAGCTCACGGAGCCCGCTGGGAAGCTGGCGTGGTCGGGTGCGATTCAGGCTCCGCAACCGGATTCCTCCGGTGATGTGCAGTTCTCAGTCGTCATACCGGGCAGGATGCTTGAGAGCGGCACGTACTCTCTTTCCATTTCCGGAGCCGGGGCCGATGGAAAGCTGACGCCGGTCGAACGCTATGATTTCGACGTTTCCTTAAGCAGGTAGAGTCTTGTATCGTTTTTGAGGCGCCGGACCAGGATGCCCGGCGCTTTTTTTGCGCGGATAACGAAGCTATGATCCCCAAGCCGGCAGATATCCGTTAGAATTTTCCTCAGATTGGCTTTGAAAGAGAGTCTACGCATGTCCGAAACAAGTGAAAGAACGCATCATTATCATGCGGAAGCAACCATCCTTTCCGGTCACTTGCATCTACCCCTGGCTCAAGAGATCCAGCCCCAGACCCATGCCTTGCTTCCCAAAGTTGGCGGCTATTTTTCAGAGCACGTCGCGGAATACAGGCTCGAAGGGGTAATCTCGTTCAAATCGGCCTACACGCAGGTGGCCGGCAACCAGGACCCAAAACCCGGACACGGGTGGGCTACGCTGACGACAACTGTGGTTGAAGGGCTCAATGTGCTTGAAGTGCTGACCGCCGACCGGGTTGTGGGGCAGATCATCACCGAGCATCCGCTCGAAGGCTATGTGCCAAGGATCTCGTTTCTTGGAACTCGCTTTGAGAACCTGCGCATTGCCGGCCACCCGGTTCATCTGGATTTTGACGCCAATATACTCGGCGACAAGCCCGATGGCGATGGGCAATATTCCAAGGAGTCCGGGCTGACTACCCGCGTGAAGAGCCAATACAACCGGATTCTTCAGAGCGAAGGCCTGCACGATGACCTGCGCGAAAGTTACAATCGACTTTCCTCGACTCTTGGGAGTGGGGAGGCGGTCGAATGTTCTTTGGTGAATCGTGTGAGCGGGTCTCACCCTGGCGCTTCGTTCGGTCACATCATTCATGTGCCCGATTTTGGCAAGATTATTCTGGCCAGGTTGAAGGTGACTCACGACGATCACAAAACGCCGACCGGAGCTCCGAGAATCACCAATATCAACCTGACAATGGTGGACCTGGAGCTTGGCTGCGCAGTCAAAGGCAACGTGCCGATCGGCAACGGATCGAGCAACGGTTCGAGCAATCCGTAGCGAGTGCAAAGTCTGGAAGTCTGAAGCCGCTCAAGCGGGGAGCGGAAATTATGACGCGGCAGGGAGAACAGCGGCGGCGGTTGTCTCTCCGCTACGCGTGGCTCCTGTTGTTATTGATCCTGATCCCGCTCAACGATTCAGGCGCAATCAGCGCGCAAATTGAATACGATCATGCACGGCAGCTCTTCGTGCGCGGCAATCTCGAAGGCAGCCAGCTGGAGGCTGAACGGGGATACGAACGATTCCAGACCGACGATCCCAAGTGGGCCTCCGAGTTTCGGCTTCTGAAGGCAGAGTCTTTGCTGCAGCGCGGAATGTACGACGCCGCCCTGCTGACGTTGAACAAAAGCGATTTCAATGCCGGCAGCCCAGACTCGCTCATTCGAAGCCTGGCGATCGAGAGCATCGCGCTTCTTCGCCAGCAGCAACAACCACTCGCAGAGCAGAAGCTTGCCCGGGCACGCAATCTTTGCGAAGCTGCGTCCTATGCCAGTTGCGGAGATGTGCTGCAAGCGCGCGGCATCTTTGCAGTCGGGCGCGGCGACTTTCAGCAAGCTCGGGATCTATTCCTGGCAGCTCACCTATTTGCCGAGGCCCATCGTGACGGGTACCTCGATGCGAGCACGATATTGAATCTGGGGTGGACTGCGCTTCAAGTCGATCATTTTGACGAAGCTCTGGATTGGCTGCGAGCCGCGACCCGTATGTCGGGCGATATCGGCGCAGAGGACCTGAAAGAAAAGTGTTCGGGCAATCTCGGCTGGGCTTACTACCAGTTGGGAGACGATGAAAGAGCGTTGCAACAATTTCTAAACGCTGAAGAAGCCGCCGCCCATGTGGGAAATCTTCGCAATCAGCTGAAATGGCTGAGCGATGCCGGGTACGTTTACCGCGACAGAAACGATTGGCCGCGCGCGATGGAGAGCTATCGCCAGGCGCTCTTGTTGGCGAGAAAACTCGGAAGCAATGAAGACACCCTGAATGCGCTCGAGGATATGGCCCAGATATCGGCCGTGCGCGGAAACCTGGAGGATGCCGGCGCATTTATTGACCAGGTAACTCCGATGGAAACCGCGGGCGGAGAGCGGATGAGTCCGAATCTGATGCTTACCAAGGGCGAGTTGGCGGCGGGGATGCATCGAAACGCAGAGGCCGAAGCCGATTATCGATCAGTCTGGAACGATCCCAGGAGTCTTACGACGATTCGCCTGGACGCAGGCTCTGAGCTTGCCGCGCTCTATGAGGCGCAAGGGCACACGGGAGCCGCCGAGCAAATGTACCGGTCGACTTTGAAGGTTTATGAGTCTGCCCGGGAGACACTCAGGAAAGAGGAGACGCAGCTTCCGTTCGGGGCCAATGCGACCGGGATTTATGACGATTACATTCACCTGTTGATTCAGCAGGGAAAGACAGGTGCCGCGCTTGACACAGCAGATCAGAGCCGTGGTTGGACCCTTGAACAGGGCTTGGACGCCAATCGAGGAGGACGCGCTTTTGCTTGGGCTGCGTCGGACCCGCGAACGATAGCTCAAAGCGCCAATGCGACCTTGCTCTTCTACTGGCTGGGCGACAAGCAGTCCTATCTGTGGGCCGTTACGCCGGCCCGGGTCGCAATGTTTATTCTGCCGCCTCAGCAGCAAGTAGCCGCTCGCGTTCAGAGTTACAGTAACGCAATTCTCAAGCTGCAGGACCCACTGGCGACCGGAAACCCGGATGGAAGGTGGCTTTATCAAACTCTGGTCGCGCCGGCAAATGGAATGATTCGTCCGGAAAAACCAGTGATCGTGCTCGCCGACGGAGTGCTGAGCGAATTGAATTTTGAGACTCTGATCGTTCCCAGTCAAGGCTTACTACAGGGCGTCAATTCCAGCGCGACTGATCACTACCTGGTCGACGATTTGACGATGGTGTCCGCGCCCTCACTGGCGATGCTCGGCGCGCTCAAACCCACCCAGTATCGAGGTGGGGCATTGCTTCTTCTGGGTGACCCCGTTTCTCCCAGCCCGGACTTTCCGAGTCTGCCTCTCTTCGGCTATGAGATGACCAGGATCGAGAGCCATTTCGGCAAGGACCGGGTCGCGGTTTTTGCAGGCAGTCAGGCAACTCCTGCGGCTTATCTGGCAAGCAATCCGTCACAGTACTCGTATATCCATTTCGTCTCGCATGCAATTGCCAGCAGCACAGACCCTCTCGATTCGGCGATTGTTCTTTCGAATTCCATCCACGATGACAGCTCGTTCAAGCTCTATGCCCGCGACATCATCCGGCAACCGATCGACGCGCAACTGGTTACGATTTCGGCTTGCTATGGGAGCGGTACTCGCCTCTACGCAGGAGAAGGCCTGGTGGGATTATCGTGGGCATTTCTCCGCGCCGGCGCCGAGAGAGTGGTGGGCGCGTTATGGGAGGTGAGCGACAGTTCAACGCCGCGCCTGATGGACAGCTTCTATGGCAACCTAGCGGCCGGGAATTCTCCTGAGGCCTCGCTGCGCACAGCCAAACTCACTCTGCTCCACTCCGCCGGCAAATTCAGACTGCCGTTTTATTGGGCTGCGTTCCAAATGTACGATCGCGAGTGATTTGCTCGCTTCGGGCACACGGGCAAGTCTATATTCAAAGCCAAGCGTGCGGATCGCAGTAGCAATCAGCGCGCCTCTGCCTCGGTACTACGAAGGTTTTCCCAAACTAAGACATGAGATTCAAAGCTACCGACAGGTCCTCGGGAATGTACGTTTCCAGGCGCTGGGCAAGAGTACAAAAAGTCTATCGCCCGACCCGAACCAGCCCGGACGGTGGCCGATCCGCCGGCGCGGCTCCCCACGCAATATTCGGCTCCCGGCCCATGTGGAAGCGCAGCTCGCCACCAGCGATGATGTCGGCGTGCGTGAACCACGAACGGGTGTGCGGTTTGCCGTTCAGTTCCACGCTTTGCACGTACACGTTCTGGTCGGAGTTGTTCTGGGCGACCACCGTAAAAGTAGTTCCAGAGGCAGGATTACGCAGCGTCGCACGGTTCACGAGCGGGCTGCCGAGCACGTAGACCCCCGTCACTGCGTTCACCGGATAGAAGCCCAGCGCAGCAAAGACGAACCACGTGGAGATTTGCCCGCAGTCGTCGTTACCGGGCACTCCCTGCGGCGTGTTGTTGTAGAGCCGCGTAATCTGCCGCACCCGCTCCTGCGCCTTCCACGCCGCACCGGCGAAATTGTACAGATACGGGATATGGTTGCTGGGCTCGTTGCCTTGCGCATCCTGGCCGACCATGCCGGTGACGTCGGGCGGGGACTCGAGAATGTTTGACGGCGCAGCGAACAGCGCATCGAGCTTGGCAATGAACGGCTCGTCGCCTCCGTAGAGATCGATCAATCCCTGCACAATCCTGCATCACGTTGAATGTGGCCTGCCACGCGTCGGACTCCGTATAGTCTTCCCAATATTCCTGGTCGGGGCGGAACGGCTCGCGCCACTTGCCGCCTTCCGTCTTGCCCCGCATGAATCCCGTAGTGGGATCGAAGAGATTCTTGTAGTTCTGGCCTAGCTGGTAAAACATTGCCGCGTCATCTTGCTTGCCCAGCAGATCTGCCATCGCGCCCACGCACCAGAAATCGTAGGCAAAATCGAGCGTGCGGGAAACGGATTGCCGCTGCTTGCCCTGCCGCCACATACCCCAGTTTGCGGAATTGTACCTGCAGCGCTTTGTTGTCGTTGGCGGTTGCACCCACCATCGCCGTGTCGCGCATGGCAGCGTAGGCAGCCTCCGCGTCGAAGTCGCGCAGACCGTGTGCGTACGCGCCCACGATCATGCCGACTACATGAAAGCCGGTCATGCACCACGTCTCATTGCCCCACAGCGGCCAGACGGGCAGCGAATGCTGATTCAGCTGGCGATAATCCGCAAGCAGCGTTTTGACGATATCGCCGATGCGATGCGGCTGCATCAGCATGAGGAATGGAAATTCGCCGCGATAGATGTCCCAGATGGAAAGCGTGGTGTACTTCGTGAAGCCCGGATTGGGATAGTTTTTGTGGTCCTGGCCGCGATAGGCGCCATCAACGTCGTTGAATGTGGCCGGCGCAATCGAGGCCGTGATACGCGCCAGATGCGAAGGTCTGGTTCAGCGCGCTGGCTGGGCAGCTCTGCGTTGAGCACATCGAGCGCGCGGGCCCAGTCTTGCTGATTGGCGCGCACTACGGCATCGAAGTCCCAGTGGGGAATTTCGGCGGCGAGATTATTATTGGCTCCCTCCACGCTGGTGGCGGAGATCCCGATTCGCACTGCCAGCGGCTCGGCAGCTGCGCTCTGCGTGAAGATCGCCTTGATCTGCTTCCCAGCGATTCGGTCACCGATTGAGACACTGTGCGTGGCGCTATCCTGCTGCACTTCAACGGACGCGAACGGCCGTGAGAATTCGATGACAAAAAAAACCTGCTTATCCGCGGCCCAGCCGTGTGTCGAACGTACCCCGCTTACGCGCGTTGCGTTCTCGATGCGCAATTCGGCTGCGTAAACTTCACAGCCAATGCCGTGCACCAGATCGAGCAAGAGGCCGCGCCGTGTTTCCACCGCAAGCTCTGGATAGCGGTACCGGTGCATTCCGCAACGAGTGGTCGCCGTCAGCTCGGCATGAACATCCGGCGAGTCCAAATGGACCGCATAATAGCCGGGCCGGGCCTGCTCGCGATCGTGCGAGAAGGCCGAGCGGTAGCCGAGCTCCGCCGCGTCAAAAACCCAGCCGGAGTTCTCGCCGATAGCCCTCATCTGTGCTTCGGCCTGCTGGCCCGGTTCGCCGCTGTTCCAGCTCCAGTTGCGTCCTTCGACGAGCGGCATCAGCAGCACATCGCCGAGATCGGAGGCGCCAGTGCCCTGCAGATGAGTGTGGCTGAAGCCCAGAACGTAATTATCGAGATGGTGATAGCCCGAGCAGTGATCCCAACCAGTTAGATCCCACTGGCCGTTCCATTTCGCGCCGGGCGCGCCGCTGGTATCTGGACTCAACTGCACCATGCCGAAGGGCGCCACGGCGCCAGGAAACATGTGCCCGTGCCAGCCGGTGCCGACAAGAGGAAGCGCATTCTGCAAAAGCCCCTCTGCGATCTGCGCTCGCTCCTCCGCGCCCACCCAGCGATAGGCCGGTATGATTGTAGCCGCTGCGACGGCGGTGCTGGTCTTCAGAAAATCGCGTCTGCGCATGAATACTATTCTCCTCGAGCCCGAACCATTTACCTTAGATCATTCGCGGCGGATGAGTCGAATCGGTGCGAGGTGCGGAGAGGAAACGATGATACAGGACACACTTCCAGTCACGCGGCGAGCCGTCCTGCGCGGTTGCGCCGCAGTTTGCGCCACGATCGCGGCCCCTTTCCCTCTCGGCGCGCGCACATGGACTCCGGCGGATGGGCGGCCCAGCCTGGCGGATCGCCATTTTCGAAGCCCGGTCATCGAGGCCGCGATCACGCGCGTCAAGGCGCAGATCGCCGATCCCGTGCTCGCTTCGATGTTCGAACGCTGCTTTCCCAACACTCTCGACACCACTGTCTTTTCGGGTACGCTCGATGGCGAGCCCGACACCTTTGTCATCACCGGCGACATTGATGCAATGTGGCTGCGCGATTCTTCCGCGCAGTTCCATCCCTACGTCGACTTCGCGAAAGAAGATGCCGCACTGGCGCGGCTGATCGCGGGCGTAATACGCCGGCAAACTCGCTGCATTCTGATCGACCCTTACGCGAATGCTTTCACGCGCAACGACTCCGATCCACCGCTAAGCTGGGCGGTCCTTGACCAGACGGATATGAAGCCCGGAGTGGCCGAGCGAAAGTGGGAGATCGACTCGCTCTGTTACACCATCCGGCTCGCGCACTCTTACTGGCGCGCTACAGGCGACATCAGCGTCTTTGACGCGATGTGGAATGCCGCAGCTTGGCGAGTCGTCGAAACCTTCCAGGAACAGCAACGTCTCAACGGACACGGGCCTTACCATTTCGCGCGGCTGACCACCATTCCCTATGACACGGTGGCGCTCGATGGCTACGGCAATCCGGCGCGGCCCGTGGGCATGATCTTCTCAATGTTTCGCCCTTCCGACGACGCCTGCATTTATCCGCTTTTCGTGCCGGCGAATCTCTTCGCCATCCTCTCCCTTGAGCAGCTCAGAGAGATCAACGCTGCGAGCGTCGCGGACAGTAAACTCGACGCCGCCTGCGACGAACTGCTCAAGAGCGTTCGGAGCGCTGTGATTCAGTATGCAACCGTTCAGCATCCTCAATTTGGCAGGATCTGGGCTTATGAGGTGGATGGCTTCAGCAACTCCTTGCTGATGGACGACGCGAATGCACCGGGACTCGTAAGCCTCCCTTACATTGGCTGCTGCGATCTCCGCGATCCGCAGTACCAGCGCACACGGCAGTTTGTGCTCAGCAACAGCAATCCGTATTTTTTTGCGGGCGCGGCAGCCACAGGCGTCGGCAGCCCGCACACCGGGCTCAAGAATATCTGGCCGACGGGCATTATCCTGCGCGCGTTAACTTCCGTTGACGATCGCGAGATTCTGCAATGCCTCAAATGGCTGCGCGATACGACGGCTGGTACGGACTTCATCCACGAATCCTTCGACGCAAGTGACTCCACGCAGTTCACCCGGCCGTGGTTTGCATGGGCAAACACGCTATTCGGCGAACTGATCGTACAGTTAGCCAAGGCGAAGCTGCAATTATTACGCCAACCGCTCTGAGCCGCGTCACGGTGGTGGCTCCACGATCGGCGGAACAATGTGCCGGAGTAGACCCTGCGTGCACTAAACGCGCCGGGTCATCGGCACCCAATCTGAAGCCTTCGCTCGATAAATACTGGCCACGAACTTCCGAGGGTTGCCTTTGCCTGCGGCACTATCGTGTTTTTTGTCTTTCTTCAAAGCTTTATGGCCGGCGTTATACAACGCCGCAGCGATGCGTGGCTTTCATCTGGAGGAATCCCGCGAGTTGCCAAAATCCGAACTGACGCCCGTCATATTCTCGTTGCCTCTTGCGGTCGTGCGGGGCTAGTATTCCAGATGGTACAAAATTTCTGCATGGGTAATCTTGATTCTAACGGATCAAAAATATGGGGTTACTGAACTACATTCATCGGCGGAAATGGCTTTTGAGCTGCCGTTATTTTGAACTGCGTCCCAAGTACAAGGAATCATTCTCGCGCACGATGGAGTCTTGCGAAAGGCCCCAGTTCACCCGGACAGAACTCTACGCTCAGCGGCCATGGCGGAGTGGAGACGTCTGAACGCCTGCGACCAATAGCAGGACAAATTGGTTCGACGAAAAAGGAGAAACGATGAAACGAACTGCCATCACGTTGTTTTTTGCGAGTTGCATAGTGACGGCTTCGCTTGGCGCCGGCCGGGCGCAAAGCAGTCCCGATCCTCTTAAGAGTGGATTTCAAAATCCGCCCGAGAGCGCGAAGCCGCGCGTGTGGTGGCACTGGATGAACGGGAACATTACAAAGGACGGCATCAAGCTGGACGAGGAATGGATGCACAGGGTCGGCATCGGTGGATTCCAGAACTTTGACGCCCAACTGGATACTCCCCAGGTGGTAGACAAGCGACTGGCCTACATGACTCCGGAATGGAAGGACGCATTCAAATACGCAACTGTCCTCGCCGATCAGCTCGGCTTGGAAGAGGCCATTGCCGGGTCGCCGGGTTGGAGCGAAAGCGGCGGGCCATGGGTACCTGCATCTCACGGCATGAAGAAATATGTCTGGAGCGAGACTCGTGTCGAGGGCGGTGCGCCGTTTACAGGCACACTGCCTCACCCGCCAACAGAGACCGGCATATTCCAGAACATGCGAACGAATGAATGGTTTTGGAGGAATTCTTCGAAAAGGCGTGGAGTTCTATGCGGATTCGAAGGTGATTGCTTACAAGATACCGCAAAGCGAAGTCGAAGCCAATGCAATGCAGCCGACGATCACCTGGAGCAGCGGCACGATCGATTCTGCCCTCTTGAGCGACGGCGATGTGGTGAAGACGGTTTTGTTGCCCAAGGCTCCTGAAGGAGAGAAGGCCTGGATTCAATTTGAATATGCGCAGCCGCAAACCATCCGTTCAATCACATACGTCGTTCACAATGACAACCCACCGCGATGGGGCGAGGAAGGCACCGGGAATGGTGGCGAGGCGTTGGAGGCGAGCGACGATGGACAGAATTTCCACGTTGTGACGGCCCTACCCCGCATTGGGGCGCCGGAAAACACGATTGAATTCTCGGCAGAAACGGCGAAGTATTTTCGCGTGACATTCAAGACGCCGCCGGCGTCTGCAACGGACCACGACGCGGCCGGATCCGCGGACGCTAGTGCGCCACCACCACCCCAGAATATCCGCATCGCAGAGCTCGTATTGCATCCGGATGCGCGAGTGAATCAGTTTGAAGCCAAGGCAGCATTCGATCTTGAACACGATCTCTACGTCTATGCGACCCCGCCGGTTGCGCCGGGCGACGCAATTGCAATTTCCGATGTGGTAGATCTTACCTCGAAAATGCATCCCGATGGCACGCTCGATTGGACTCCGCCACCGGGCGAATGGGTCGTGATTCGTTTCGGATATTCGCTGATCGGAACCACCAACCATCCTGCAACCGCTGAAGCCACAGGCCTTGAAGTGGACAAGCTGAACCGCACTTACGTAAAGGAGTACTTCGAAAAGTACCTGGACAGCTACAAAGAGACCGTGGGCCCTGAACTGATGGGGAAGCGCGGCATCCGCTACGTGATCAACGACAGCTACGAAGCCGGCGCGCAAAACTGGACCGACAACATGATCGCGGATTTTTCCAGGCTCCGCGGTTACGACCCAACGCCGTGGCTGCCGGTGTTAGCGGGCCGCGTTGTGGTCAGCTCCGAAGCCAGCGACAGATTCCTTTGGGATTTTCGCAGGACGCTTTCAGACCTGATGGCCGAGGAACACTATCACACTTTGGAAGACGTGCTCCATGAGCGCGGCATGGGGCACTATGGCGAATCGCACGAGAGCGGTCGCGCCCTGATCGCCGACGGCATGGAGGTGAAGAAGTACAACGAAGTCCCCATGAGCGCCATGTGGACGCAGACACCCGGTGTCAATCATGTGCAGTACGGCTATAACGCGGATGATCGCGAGTCTGCATCGGTGGCGCACATTTACGGGCAAAATCTGGCCGCTGCCGAGTCGATGACTGCCGCGGAGGCGCCATGGGCATGGTCTCCGGCGACGCTCAAGCCAACCGCCGATCAGGAGTTCATCAACGGCATTAATCGCATTGTGATTCACGAGTCGACGCACCAGCCGCTCATCGGCAAGGTCCCGGGGCTCTCGCTCGGGCCTTATGGACAATGGTTCAATCGCAATGAGACATGGGCCGAACAGGCTGGCCCCTGGATCAGCTACCTTGCGCGCACCAGCTTTATGCTTCAGCAAGGGCGATTCGGCGCGGACCTGATCTACTTCTACGGGGAGGATTCAAATCTCACCGCAATTTTCGGTGGAGTGTCGCCCAATGTTCCGGCGGGTTACGGTTTTGACTACGTCAACGCCGATGCGCTCATCCACGCACTGAGTGTCGCCGACGGGCGCATCAAGACGCCGGGCGGCATGAGCTATCGGCTTCTCGGGCTCGATCCATATAGCCGGCACATGTCTCTGCAGGTGCTGCAAGCAATTCATAAACTGGTGGAAGAGGGCGCGGTTGTTGCCGGGCCCAAGCCGACCGACGATCCCAGCCTGGCTGACGATCAGGCGGAGTTCAACAAGTTGAGCGACGAGTTGTTCGGCGACGGCACCGGTACGCATAGCGTGGGCAAAGGCACCGTCTACGCCGGGCAGAATCTCGGCGATGTATTTGCCGCAATGCATGTGAAGCCCGACTTCGACTACACCAAATCGGAGCCCGACACTCGCCTGGAATTTGTTCACCGGAAACTCGCAGACGGCGATCTTTACTTTGTCGACAATCGCAGCGATAACCCAGCGTCTGTCGATGCCACTTTCCGTATTGCAGGCAAGGCTCCCGAGCTTTGGCGCGCAGAGAATGGAAGCTCCCAACCGGCGACCTTCATGATCGCGGACGGGCGCACCACCGTTCCCTTGAAACTTGAGCCTTGGGGCACAGTTTTCGTAGTCTTCCGCACACCAGCAAAGGCAACCAGCTTTACCGCGCCAGATAAGAGGGAAACGCACGTCGCCACCGTGGAAGGCCCGTGGACCGTAAGCTTCCAGCCCGGCAGAGGCGCTCCGCCGTCCATCACGCTCGACACACTTTCGTCGTGGAGCAACAACCAGGACACCGGCGTGAAGTATTTCTCAGGAGAGGGAACGTACACCAGGACCATCGACGCAAGTCCCGGCTGGTTCAAGAATGGCGCGCATGTCTGGATTGATCTGGGCGATGTGAAGAATCTTGCGGAAGTCACGGTGAACGGCAAATCGCTGGGCATCGTGTGGCACGCGCCGTATCGGGTTGACGCTACCGCGGCGCTCAAGCCGGGAGCCAATGAAGTGAAGATCATGGTGATCAACGCCTGGGTGAACCGGCTCATCGGTGATTTGCAGCCAGATGCAACTGCAAAATACACCTTCACGACTTCAAAGCCTTATCAAGCTAATTCACCGCTTCAGCTTTCCGGACTTCTGGGACCGGTGAATGTCTACTCGGTAACAACGAAATAGCGGAGAGATAAACGCGGCATCCACTTGCCTCATAACAGTTTCGCGGCTCCCGATTTGCGATTCCGCGAATTTGGGGCGCCGAAGCAACGTTGGAGATAATTGCGCGACCACGGTTCCGCCGATTCAGCGCGAACATCCGTCGGGAGCCCAGTCTTCAACACGTAAACTAGAGAAGTGCCGCCGATATTGAATGCGCAGAGTCTCTCCAAACGCTTTGGCCCTAAGCCTCTGTTTCAGGGCATTTTCTTTGCCGTTCACGAGGGCGACCGCATCGGCCTGATCGGCCCGAATGGGGCCGGCAAATCTGTTCTTCTGGCCATGCTTGCCGGGGAGCTGGAGCCTGATACCGGCGAGGTTGCATTCCGCAAGCGAGCCCGCGTTGGCTATGTCCATCAGATTTCGGAGTTCACGCCTGGCGTCACAGCGCGCGGCACAATTCAAGCGGTCTTGGAAAGGGCAGCCGTCCCAGAAAACGAACGAGAGCAGCGTTTGCGCGAGACTCTGGGCCGCGCTGGTTTTACCGATGCAACTGCATCGGTCGGCGAATCAATGGATGCCGAAGCGACGAGACTCAGCGGCGGCTGGCGCAAGCGGCTCGCCATCGCTGAAGCGCTGGTCACCAAGCCCGATATCCTGCTGCTCGACGAACCCACGAATCATCTTGACCTGGAAGGAATTGAGTGGCTGGAGGGGCTTTTGTTGGCGGCAAACTTTGCATATGTTGTAGTCACCCACGATCGATATTTCCTCGAAAACGTCGTCACCCAGGTGATGGAACTAAACCGCATCTATCCCGGCGGATTGCTGCGAGCAAAAGGCAGCTACTCCAGTTTTCTTGAAACGCGCGAGGCGTGGCTCGAATCGGAGCAGAGGGCTCAGGAAGGCCTGCGCAATCGCGTGCGCACTGAGGTGGAGTGGTTGCGCCGCGGCCCCAAGGCGCGTGCTACCAAGGCAAAAGCGCGTATCGCAAATGCTGAGAGCCTGATTGCGCGGCTCGAAGATTCCGAATCCCGCAGTCGCACTTCAACCGCCGGCATCAGCTTCGACGCGACCGATCGGCAGACGAAACGTCTCGTCGAGCTCGAAGGCGTCTCGGTCACACTTGGCGATCGGCGAATCCTCGACAACATCAGCTTCAGCCTCAACAACGGCATCAAGCTCGGCCTGGTTGGTCCAAACGGATCAGGTAAAACAACGCTGCTGCGCGCAATCACAGGCGAAATACCCGTGAGTGAGGGAATTATTCGGCGCGCCGCCAGCCTGCGCATCACACATTTCTCGCAGATGCGGGAGCTCGATACGGAACTTACTCTGCGCCGCGCGCTCGCGCCTGACTCCGATGCCGTGGTCTACCAGGACCGCGTTGTGCACGTGGCCACCTATGCTTCCAGATTCCTATTTACGTCAGAACAACTCAATCAGCCGGTCGGTAATCTGAGCGGAGGTGAGCGTGCGCGTGTCCTGATTGCGAAGCTTATGCTTGAGCCGGCCGACCTGCTTATACTCGACGAGCCGACCAACGATCTGGACATTGCGACGCTCGAAATTCTGGAGGAGGCGCTGCTCGAGTTTTCTGGGGCGCTGATTCTGGTGACGCACGACCGCTATCTGCTCGATCGAGTAACCAATGCGGTAGTCGGACTCGACGGCCAGGGCAATGCCGGCCTGTTCGCCGACTACATGCAATGGGAGACATGGCGGATTGAGAGCCGTTTATCGGCCAGTCGCGTATCTGCCAACCGTGCATCCGCCGTTCAGGAGCATGACCGGGCCGCAAAGCCTGCGCCGCCCACCTTGCTCGCGATGCCTGCACAGAAGAAGCTTTCCTATATAGATCGGCGCGAGTACGATGGCCTCGAAGCGCGCATTGAAGCCGCCGAAGCCAGGCTGCGCGAAGCGCACTTACGCGTCAACGACCCCGCGGTCGCGACCAATGCTCAGGCGCTGACTGAAGCGTTGGCGGAGTTGGAAGCGGCGCAACAATTGCACGATACGATTTTTGATCGCTGGGCGATTCTTACCGAAAAAATGGAAGGATGGCCTGGTTGATTCCAGCGAACCCCAGCGCCATGCCAGCCGATCTTCACACCAAAATCACCGAACCCAACACCAGGCCAACCAACCGCGAGAGGTAAAAATATGGATATGAATGAGTGGGTAACAGCCGGTTGCGCGTCCCTGACGATTGCAGCGATGGTTCTGCAGCCAATCGCCACGACGGCCGAAAACCCGAATAACAATAGGGGTGTCGGCCAGAACAAAGTCATCGAAATTGCGCCGAAATCCAGCGAAATAGCTGCAAGGCACACGATCAGAATTAAGAACTCGCCGCTTCTCACCCACGCTCAGAAGCTTGAACTCCTTCGCAAACACATCAAGTACGTCTTCGTTCTCTTCCAGGAGAACCGCTCCTTCGACTTCTACTTCGGCACCTATCCAGGCGCTCGCGGTCTCTTCTCTCAACCGGCCGCCCAGACTCCGGGCTTTAACCAGCCAATCGTGAAGTTGGACAACAATGGTCACGCCATCGTTGGCGCCATCTCGCCGTTCAAAATTCCGCAGACCGTTACAAATACCAATAACCAGACAGTGCTTCTCTATCCAGAGGATATCGACTCGGTGAATCACGGCCATGCGGCCATCGACGCCAAGCTCGATCTGAATGCGAACTTTGTTGCTCAAAACGATCGCTATGCCTTCATTGAAGAAGGCCTTAGCGGCACCCTGAGCGCCGATGGCACCACCTATACTGGCCCAGCCCCCACGGAGGCGCAGATCCAAAAGGGTGAATTGGTCGTCAGCCATGTGGACTGCGATACCGTGCCGTTCCTTTGGAACTATGCCGACCGGTTCACGCTCTTCGACAACTTCTTTGACACCGTGATTGGACCCTCGACGCCCAACGCTATCGCGATGTTTGCGGGTCAGTCGGGAGTGACGCAGTGGGTTGAGCATCCCGCTCTTGGCAGCAATGTGATCACCACCAACGCGGCATTGCCGGTAACCAGTGACCCGCAGCCCTACTGGGGGTCAGCCCTGGATGTCTTGACTCCACCGGCGGATCTGCAGCCGACAGAAAGCGGCAGCGCCCCCACCACCAACCCGGCGTCCAATCTTACCTTCGCCACACTGGGATTGAGCTTCATGGGTAATCAGATTGAAAAAGTCACGGCTGCCGACCGCAATCCTGCATTTGATCTTGTGGACGTGCAGGGAGACATCAAAAAAATCTCCGGCGACGGTAAGAAGCCAGTGAATTGGGTCTGGTTCCAGGAGGGATACGATCATGAATCGACCGATCCCGGCGCGACAGCTAGCCACGCAAGCTATATCGCCCACCACGATGCGCCGCAATACTTTGGCTACGAAGCCAATAACCCGGTTGAAACCGGCCGGCACATGAAGGGTCTCGGCGATTTCTTTGCGGCCATCTCGAACAATACGTTGTCAACGCAAGGCGGCGTTTATTACGTGCGCGGCGGCTATGGCAACCTGGATGGGCTCACTCCCCGTTCACCTAACGCCACTGTCAAGGCTGATTTCGCGGGTAACGACGACCACCCCGGCTATTCCGACTCTCAAATCAGCGAGGCTCTTCTCGCCGGCGAGATCAACGCCATCGCCGCCAGCAAGTACTGGCCCGAGAGCGCCATCATCATCACATACGACGAAACTGACGGCCTCTACGACCATACCCAGCCGGTAATTCGCTCCTGGGATCCCAGCGCCCTAGCCCTCGACCAGGGCCCGCGCATTCCCGCAATTGTGATCTCGCCGTACAGCGTAGCCCACGCCATCTCCCACGAACCCACTGAACACGGCTCCGTGATTAAGTTCATCGATGAGCTCTTCAATCTCACGCCGCTTGCCGACTTACCCGATGAAGCCGCCGCGCGCCGGCTGGGCGCAAAAACCTACAAGACGCCCGCGGGAGCGCCTCAGAAATACCTCGGGCCTTCAGATGACCAGACTCCCGGCGTCGGTGACCTGTTTACGGCATTCGACAACGCCCGGTTGTCGGGAAGCGCTTCTCCGCTCGAGGCCTCGTATGCCGAAATTCCCGCGGCGCAGATCACCAGCCTGCCCCACCTCGGCGCTCAGGGCTGCCGCGCCCTCGGAATCGTTCCCACCGACGAAACCAGCAATGGGCTCCTCGATCCGGCGCCGGCAGACTTCAACCCCCGTCCCAGCTCCGAACCTGGTATGCCGACATCTGGCGCCTGGCAGTAGAACTGAAATTATTTTCGGCATTTTTTCTGCGACGGCCAGAGCCATTCTTCTGCCGCCGCATACACGTGCAAGACTATCTCTTATAAGTGTCAGGGAGGACCAGGAATTGCATGGGCAGAATTTCCGCGCTTGCACTTATTTCAATAGTCGGATTGACGCTCGCTACCGCGGCAACAGCGAACGCAGGAACTACACTCGATAAAATCAAAACCTCAGGTTCGCTCACCTGCGGCATCGACATCGAACAACCCGAGTACTCCACGCAGGATGCGCATGGCAATCATGGCGCCTTCGACTTGGACATCTGCAAAGCGGTTGCCGTTGCGGTTTTGGGGCCGAACGCCAAATTCGTCGTTAAACCCTACCGCGATGAGCAGGATGCCTTGAAGGCCCTCAAGTCTGGAGAGATCGCGCTTCTCGCCACCGGATCGCCCAATTACATCAACACAACCAATGGCGGCGTAGGCTTTGCCCAGACCGTTCTTTACGACTACCAGGGTTTCCTGGTGAATAGAAATATGGGAATCGAGTCGCCAAAGGACCTTGCCGGCAAGAAAGTATGTTTTCTGGGCGGTACTGAAATCGAGATCGAGCTGCAGGGATACATGAATCGCGAAAAGATCGATTGGCTGCCCTTTTCATTTCAGGAAGAGGGAGAGATGGAGGCGGCTTTCATTACCCGCAACTGCGCCGCCATAACCGCCGACGTCTCGCAGTTGGCATACGAGCGAATCGCCTTCAAAGGCCTGGCGCGGGACTATGAGATTCTGCCCGACGTGGTTGCCAAAGACCCGTTGGCGCCTGCCTATCGCCTCGATGATCCGCAATGGGCGGCGATCGTTAATTGGACTGTCAATGCACTTATTCAGGCCGAGGAGAGCGGCGTAACCACGTCGAATCTCGCGGAGATGGAGAAGAGCAGCGATCCGGTGATACAGCGCCTGCTGGGCACGCAGCACGGCTACGGCCAGTATCTTTCGCTTGACGACGCCTGGGTCGCTCACATGATCGCGGCTGTAGGTAATTATGGCGATTTATTCGATCGCGACCTCGGTCCAAGGTCGCCCATGAAGTTGCCTCGTGGTCCAAATAATCTGTGGACCCATGGCGGCCTCATTTACGCTCTTCCATTGCGATAGAGTGTTGATCGCTTGAAGTTGCGCCGAAGTGGGTTCACCCACTTTGTTTTTGCTGCGGGCCACTCAGTTAAGGAAACAATATTGGGGTTAGGTGAATGGCTGCGTGTACCAGGCCGATCTATTGGCCGAGCGCCAGCACCGCGAACAGAACCAGCCACGCCAGGCCCATCGTATGCCAGAACCACGCCGTGGCGTCGACGGTAATCTGACGAATTTCGACACGGCGCATCTTACTGAGCGCGAAGAGGCAGAAAATGAGTGCAAAGACGCCAATGACCAGGTGTGCGGCGTGCAAGCCCGTCACGACGTAGAAGAAATAGCTTGCCGGCGTAGCCGATCGATCGAAGGCGAAACTCTGCGCGGTCAACTGCTTCCATGCGGCCACCTGGCCAGCCAGGAATAAGGACCCGAATATGAGGGTCGCAGCGATCCACGGCAAAGTTGCGCGCAGAGCGGGCTGACCCAGGCCGAGCCACTCCTCCAGGACATCGATCTCGCGGAAGATGTGCCTCCGCGCCAACTCCATGGTGACGCTGCTCAGGATGAGGGCGGCAGTATTAAGAAAGAGGATGGGAGGCAGTAACACCGGCTTCCAGTCGCCAACCTGGCGCATGAGTGCGGCGTCGAGGTGAGTGCCAGTCTGGCGAGCATAGAACAGAAGGACCAGCACGACAAAGAACATCATGTCTCCCGCCAAAGCGCAGAAGACAAAGGCTCTTATTTTGTAAAGGAGTTCGCGGGGGCCGCGCCTGGGACTCTTCCAGTCGTCGTCACCACCGCCTCCTCCACCGCCGGTTGGACGCCGGTCAACAGGCGGCTTGCCCCCGGTACCGGGGGATTTTCGATCGACTTCCGCGGGGAGGGGAGTGAAGATCGACGGCATTTCGACCTCTGCGAGCCTTTCGTGGGGAGACTCTTAAAAAGAGCGTACACTTACTTTTCTTTGGACGCATCCTGAATCGGAAGGGAGGTCCGGTTGTGGCCTCGGATTGCGGGACGGCATGTTTTTTCGTTGGAGAACCGCATGCACGCTGCTTACCACGCGTCGAACGCGATGACTGAAAGCAGATCGAGTGCGCACTTCTGCGCGAATCCGCTCAAGCGGATTCAGTTTGAGCCCCGTTTGACGGTATCGACGAAGAGTTGATGGACGCGGCGATTCGACGAAAGCTCGGGGTGAAAGGTGGCAGCCATCAGCGAGCCCTGGCGCACCAGCGTTGGAAAGCCTTCGCGGAAGGCGAGCGCCTCCACTCCGGGTCCGATCTCAACGATGCGCGGAGCGCGGATAAATACCATCTCGAGCGGTCCGCCGGGGAGTTTTGTTTCGGCCTCAAGGATCGTGGAGTCGATCTGGCGGCCGTAGGCGTTGCGCTCGATGATTGCATCAAGCAGCCCTAAAGAACGTTGTGGCGGGTTAAGGACCTCGCGAGCGAGCAGAATCGCTCCGGCGCAGGTGCCGAAGACAGGTTTCGCGTGACAGAACTCGCGAAGGGGCTCGAAGAGGTTGCCGCGCTCGAGAAACTTCAACATGGTCGTGGATTCGCCGCCGGGAAGTATAAGGCCGTCGATGTCTTTGAGTTCATCGGCGTTGCGGATCTCGGAAGCAATCGCGCCCGCTTCTTGAAGAGCTGCAGCGTGGGCGGCGTAGTCGCCCTGAATGGCGAGGACGCCGATGCGAGGGTGCTCGGCCCGGCGCAGGCGTCGAACTTCCTCCTGACGCGCAAGTTCGTCTTCGGCCCGGAGCCTTTCGACAAAGCGCCGGTTACGCTCGCCGCAAAGGGCAAGAAAATCATCGCCCAGTTCCGGACCATCCGGATCGCGCAATGGGTCTTTCAGGGGTTTCTGCTGTTCTTCAGTGTGCGACAATCGGTGGCTCCGTCGTTGGCCTGGCTGGGCCGAAAGCGAATTCATCGGCAAATGAGGCTGCTGAGAACAATTTTATCTGGTTGCGTGTTTTGAAGCTTGAGGAGCACAGAATCGAGATCGGCGATTATTCTCTTGACGACATATATAAATAACTACATAATTGATATTATGCCGTGGGAGATCGAATTCACGGATGAATTTGGCGCGTGGTGGGCCCTACGCCGACACGGTTCACGGCTCGGACTTTCCAAATCTGCGGGAGCTGCGAGTTCAACATGAAGGCCGCCCCTATCGTATCTTGTATGCCTTTGACCCTCGCCGCACTGGAATTCTGCTGATCGGCGGCGACAAGACCGGGAATTCCCGCTGGTACCGGGAGTTTGTGCCGAAAGCCGATGCGATCTATGCGCAGCATCTGCGCGATCTCGGAGAGGAGTAGCCATGGCGAGAAATTTCAGGGAGTTGGAAGCCAAGATGTCGCCCGAGCGGCGGGCGCGCGTCGCTGCGCGGGTGAAAGAGGAACTCGCAAAGATGCCGCTGTATCAGCTTCGCAACGCCCGCGAAATGACACAGACCCGGCTGGCCGAGATTCTGGAGATGGATCAGGGAAACATCTCAAAGCTGGAAAAGCGCACGGATATGTATCTGAGCACGCTGCGCAGCTACGTGGAGGCGATGGGCGGGACGCTAGAGATTCGTGCCGTGTTCCCCGACGGGGATGTGAAGATCGATCTGCTGAACAACCTATCAGCCTGACCACCTGAAGTGAGGCGGACGTTCGCAATCCGCTCGCAGGGACTCATGCAATGAATAGTTGGACCTGTGCTATCTCAGGTCTCAAACAGATGCCGAAAGCGGCCCCACGCAGTCCTACCAGCCGCGAGTTTGCAGGAGCTGAGATTCTTCTAATCCGGCTGCGGCAAGGCCTTTCATGGTTCCGGTCACCTGTTCACTGACTTCGGCCAAAATCTTGGGGTCGTTGTAGTGGGTGGTGGCAACTACGATGGCCTTGGCGCGAGAGACGGCCTCTTCGCGCTCCTTGGGGTCGTTCTCGACGTCGAGCGGCGTGGCGCGTTCCTTCATGAATATTCCCGAACCGACAAAGATGGCTTCGGCGCCGAGCTGCATCATGAGGGCCGCGTCGGCAGGAGTTGCAATGCCACCCGCCGAGAAGTTGGGCACGGGCAGCTTGCCTGCCTGGGCCACCATGCGAACCAGTTCGTAAGGCGCCTGGTGGTTCTTGGCGGCGGCGTAGAGTTCCTGTTCGGTGAGTACCGTAAGGGCGCGCATCTCGCTCGTAATCTGGCGCATGTGCCGGACGGCGTGAACCACATCGCCGGTGCCTGCCTCGCCTTTTGTCCGAATCATTGCGGCGCCTTCGGCAATGCGCCTGAGGGCCTCTCCGAGGTTGCGCGCGCCGCAGACGAATGGAGTAGTAAAAGCGTGCTTGTCGATGTGGTGAGCCTCGTCGGCAGGGGTCAGTACCTCGCTCTCGTCGATAAAGTCGACGCCCAGCTGCTGAAGAATCTGGGCCTCGGCAAAGTGGCCGATACGGGCTTTGGCCATCACCGGAATCGATACCGCCTGGATGATCTGCTTGATAAGCGAGGGCTTGGCCATGCGGGCCACTCCGCCCTCGGCGCGAATCATGGCAGGAACGCGCTCGAGCGCCATGACGGAGACGGCGCCGGCCTCCTCGGCAATGCGGGCCTGTTCCACGTTCATCACATCCATGATGACGCCGCCCTTGAGCATCTCGGCCAGGCCAACCTTCAGGCGCAGCGACGTTCCGGTAATTGCTCTATTTCCGTTCGATTCTGACATTTTCGTCGACCTCGGTCCGGCGGGTTTGGCCGCACTCTGAGGGGCGGGAAAACGCATGCCGGTTTGAATCTCCAGTGTAACAGCGAAGTGAAACTGCTGGGGAATGCGAGGGAGTCTGCCTGGATGGGGCGCAATTCTTAGACCATTCCAATCGATTTGTTTCCTTTCTGGTCATTTTTCTGCTCCGGTTCACCGCGTATGGCTGCGTCGCAACCAGTGACTTCAGGGCAGATGGGGCAAGTCGCGGCAGGACAAATGCCGCCGCCTCAGACAGGAAAGATGCCGAACGGACAACCGGTTCGTGCCGCCGCAGGTTCGGGCCCCACGATGAACGCAGCGCAGGTGGGCGGCCAGCTTGCTGTCACCACGCCGCAAGAACGATCCCTGGTTCCGGCGTCGCCGGCGGCCGAGAACGCGGCAGAAGAGACCAACGCTTCAGTCTTTGGAGCGGCAATCGCGCGGCTTCCGGTGGAGTTGGATGTGGCCATTCCGCTTCGCGACTTCAGAGTTCGCGATCTTCTGGCCCTTGAGCCGGGGCGGCTGATCGAGTCCGAATGGAGCAACGGAGTCGATTTGCCTTTGGCGGCCGGCGAGGTGCAGCTGGCGTGGACAGAATTTGAAGTGATCGAGTCCGGGCTTGTGGTGCGGATAACGCGGCTGATGTGAGTGCGGGCGAGGGCCGGGAGTCCGGTAGTCGGAGCGGCGGTAAGACGGGAGATAAGAATTGCCAGCGAACGTTGTGAGATTGAAGGGCGAAGGGGCGATTGGCGGATTGGCCGGGTGGCTGTTAGGCCGTTTACGCGGGAGCGAGCGGCAGGCTCCGCGGCTTCAACTGCTTGAGCGGATCACGCTGGCGCCGCGGCAGTCGCTGGCGCTGGTTGAGGCCGAGGGCAGAAGGCTGCTGGTGGCGACATCGGCCGATGGCGGGCCGGCGTTTTATCCACTCGACGAGCGGGCGGCTGCGCGCTTGCAGGGTTCGCGGGCGAGCCGCGAAGCCGCGGGCGGCGAGGGTTTCATGGTGATGCTGGCCCTGGCGCGGGTTGCAGCCGGCTCTGCCCCGGCGCCGCTGCTGCCCGATCTGAATGCGCGCTTTCATCCCTCGGATTCGACGCCGTGGACGATTCTTTTTGTCCTCACGCTGATCACGCTGTTGCCCGCGATCCTGATGGCCATGACGCCGCTGGTGCGGCTGCTGGTGGTCTTCCACTTTCTGCGCCAGGCGCTGGGAACGCAGACCGCGCCGTCGAACCCCACGCTGATGGGTCTGGCGCTGATGATGACGTGGTTCCTGATGACGCCGGTGCTGAACCAGGTGGACCAGCAGGCGGTGGAGCCCTATCGCGCCGGGCAGATCACCGGAATGGATGCGATCGAGCGCGGCACCGCGCCGGTGAAGCATTTTCTGCTGCGCTATGCGCGCGAGAAAGGATCTGGCGCTGTTTACCGCGGCCGGGCAGATTCCGCGGCCCAATACGCCCGACGACCTGCCCATGCGGGTGGTGGTTCCGGCCTACATCCTCTCCGAACTGAAGGCCGGGTTCGCGATCGGCGCGGTGCTGTTTCTGCCGTTTCTGCTCATCGACATGGTCACCGCCTCGATCACGACCTCGATCGGCATGTTCCAGCTGCCGCCGGTGGTGGTCTCGACGCCGCTGAAGATCCTGCTGTTCGTGATGGTGGACGGCTGGAACCTGCTGGCCAACTCGCTCTTGAAGAGCTTTTGAGGGAGATTCGCATGACGCCCGACATGGTTGCCGAACTGCTGCGCCAGCTGATGAAGGAAGCGATGATCCTGTCCGCGCCGATGCTCGATTGCGGCGGCGCTGCTGAGCTTTCTGCTGAGCCTGGTGCAGACGCTGACCAGCTTGCAGGAGCAGTCGCTGACCAGCGTGCCGCGCCTGGCGGCGATGGCGCTGATACTGCTGGTCGGCGATGCCGTGGTTCCTGGAGCGCATGGCGATGTACACACGGCTGTTGCTGGGGGACTTTCACAGGTACCTGGGGTAAGAGGCCGCTTCTAGCTACTAGCTTCTAGCTGCTAGCTCGAGTCGGGGAGAGCGAACTGAGTCAGCAATTGAAGAACAGCTAGGAGCTAGAGGCTAGGAGCTAGAAGCTAGGCTATGAGCGGCTGGACCACATTTCTGAGCGCGATGACGCTGGCCCTGGTGCGGGTGAGCGGGATGGTGGTCTTCGCTCCGTTCTTCTCGTCGACCTCGCTGCCCATGCGCACCAAGGCGGTCTTTGCGGGCGCCGTGGCGTTTCTGCTGGCGCCCTGGTGGCTGCGCTGCCTAATTCCCGGGCATCGATCAGCATGTTCCGGCCTGATCGGCGAGCTGGCCGTGGGCCTGGTCTACGGTCTGTCGCTCACGCTGCTCACCGAGATGCTGGTCTTCGCGGGCCAGATCGTAGGCCTGCAATTCAGTTTCTCGCTGGTCAACCTGCTCGATCCGGACTCGGCGGTGCCAGACGCCCCTGATGGGCGACCTCTTTCAGTTGCTGGGCCTGCTGGTGGTGATTACCGCCGGCCTTGACCGGATCATGCTGGCCTCGATGGTGCGCAGCTTTCGCACCGCGCCTCTGGGCAGCTTCGCTCTGGGCGCCCCTTCGGCTCTGGCAATCGTGCACGCAGCAGGGGGCATCTTTCTGGCCGCGCTTGAGCTGGCCGCGCCGGTTCTGGCGGCCACCATGCTGGTTGAAATCTCCGTGTCGCTGTTCGGGCAAGCTCAGCCCGCAACTGCCGGTGATGATGCTGACCGTTCCCATGAAGACCCTGACCGGCTTTGTCATTCTCACCGGTTCGCTGGCGCTCTGGCCGCGATTTATCGAGGCGCGGTTCGACGCGCTGCTCGACATGGCCGAGAGGCTGATCGCCAGCATGCCCGGCAGTGGAAAGGCTAGCCCATGCCCGGAGAGCGCACAGAACAGGCCACCCAGCACCGCCGCGAAAAAGCGCGCAAGGAAGGCGATCTTCTGCACAGCCGCGAGCTTTCCTCGGCGGCAGGGATGCTGGCCGGGGTGATGGCGCTGGGCGTGGCGAGTGGCCGCAGCGTTGAGGCGTGGCGAACCGCTTTCGCGAGTTTCTGCTGCTGGGCTCGCCGTCGCAGTGGGAGCCGGCGACGCTTGCGCCGACGCTGGTGGAGATGCGGCGTTTGACGATTTCCGTACTGCTGCCGCCGGCAGCGGTGATGGCGGCCGTAGCCGGCACGGCGCTGGCGGCAGGCATCGTTCAGACCGGCGGCGTGAGCGTGCACGGCGAGGCCATCGGCCTCAAGCTCGATCGCATCAATCCCCTCAGCAATGCCAAGAACCTTTTTTCGCTGCGCGCGGCTGCGCGTCTCGGCAAATCGCTGATCCCGGCGGCATTTCTTGCGGTTTTTGCTATCCAGCGCATCAGCCGCGAGCTCACGCTGCCGCCGTTCTCGAACGTGCGGCTCGAGCAGCTGGCAGGGGACGTTTATGGATTGTTGCTGACGGCGGCGTGGCTACTCTTCGCCTGGTCGGCGGTGGATTACATTGTCGAGTGGCAGAGCCGCGAATCGCGCATGAAGATGAGCCGCCAGGACCTGCGCGACGAGTACAAGGAGACCGAGGGCAGCCCGCAGATTCGCGCCCGCATTCGTGGCCTGCAGCGCCAGATGCGCCGTCGCCGCGTGAAAGCCGATGTGGCCCGCGCCGCCGTGATACTGACCAATCCAACTCACTACGCAGTGGCGCTCAGTTTCGACTTCGCAACCATGGAGGCGCCGCGGATGCTGGCCAAGGGCCGCAACCTGCTGGCCGAAGAGATCAAGGCCGAAGCGCGCTGGGCGGGCGTTCCCATCGTCGAGAATCCGCCGCTGGCGCGTTCGCTCTACCGCACCGTCGAAGTGGGCCAGTCGATTCCCGTCGATCTCTATGCCGCGGTGGCCGCGATCCTCGCCTACCTTTACCGCCGGAGGGTGGAGGAAGAGCTGCGCGAGCGCCGACGCAACATGCAGCCCGCCGCCCATACCGCGCAGAAACAGCCCGGCCAAGGGGAATCCGCGGTTGCTGCTTCACCCATCCGAGGAGGAGCCCAATGAGCACTGCCGCACTCGCCGCCGGAAATCTTGCCAGGCGGTCATCATTCCTCGACCGGATGCGCGAGTACGTGCTGCCCCTGGCCGCGATCAGCGTGATCTTCGTGATGATCGTGCCGCTGCCGGCCGCCGTCCTCGACCTGCTGCTGGCGCTCTCCATGGCCGCCTCGGTCATCGTGTTTCTCTCCGCCATTCAGATTCGCCGCGCCGTAGAGCTCTCTGTGTTTCCCACACTGCTGCTGCTTACTCACGCTCTTCCGGCTCTCGCTTAATATCGCTTCGAGCCGCCGCATTCTGCTGCACGGCCAGGAGGGAACTTCCGCCGCGGGCAACGTGATCGAAGCCTTCGGCCAGTTTGTCGTGGGCGGCAACTACGTGGTCGGTTTCGTTCTGTTTCTGGCCCTGGTCGCGATTCAATTCTTAGTTGTTTCTCATGGCGCCGTGCGCACCGCCGAGGTGACGGCACGATTTCACCCTCGACGCTTTGCCCGGCAAGCAGATGGCCATCGACGCCGACATGAATGCCGGCCTGATTGATGAGGCGGAGGCGCGGAGACGGCGGCAGGCCATCGCGCGCGAGGCCGAGTTCTATGGCGCCATGGACGGCGCGGCGCGCTTCAACCAGCGCGATTCGCTGGCCACGATCCTGATTACCGCCATCAACATCGTCGCCGGGCCTGCTGATCGGCACGCTGCAGCAGGGGATCGAACTGGGCGAGGCGGCGCGCACCTACACCGTGCTGACGGTGGGTGACGGACTGGTGACGCTGATTCCGTCGCTGCTGGTTTCGGTAGCCGGCGGCATCACGCTCACCCGCGCCAACTCGGCCGGCCAGCTGGGAACCGAGATTCGCCAGCAGCTCTTCGCGCGGCCTGCGACGCTTTATCTGTCGAGCCTGGTCTCGCTGGGTATGTGCCTGATTCCGGGGATTCCCAAGCTGGCGTTCCTGGCCGTGGCAGGAGGACTTTTCTGGGGTGCAAGGAGGCTTGTGGCACACCCTGTGCCGTTGGCCGGGGCAGAGGGTGGACCGGCGGAGAGGAAGAAGGCCGACCAGGCCCGGTCGGCGACCGAAGAAATGGCCGGACTGCTGCGGCTCGAGGACCTGACGCTCGAGATCGGCTTCCAGCTCATTCCTCTGGTCGATGAGAAGCAGGGAGGACAGCTCCTGGCGCGGGTACGCACGCTGCGCCGCCAGCTCTCGTCGGAGATGGGATTTCTGATTCCACCGGTGCATATCTCGGACAACCTGCGGCTGAAGCCTCGCGAGTACATTTTTTCGCTGCGCGGCATCGAGATCGGGCGCTGGCAGACCGAGGGCCCCCAACTGCTGGCCGTCTCGGGCGAGGCAGGCCGCAGACCGTTGACAGGCAGGGAGACGCGCGAGCCGGCCTTCGGGGTTCCTGCCATCTGGATCGCGCCGGCGCTCGAGGACCAGGCCATTGCCGCGGGTTACTCGGTGGTCGATGCGGTTACGGTGATTACCACGCATCTGGGCGAGCTGATCCGGCGTCACGCATGGGAATTGGTGGGCCGCGCGGAGATCAAGCGGCTGATGGACGCGCTCAACGACAGCCACCCCAAGCTGCTTGAAGAGCTGGTGCCGAAACTGCTTTCGCTCGGCGAGGTAAGCCGGGTTCTCGAGCAGCTCCTGCGCGAGCGGGTCTCGATCCGCGACCTGGGAGCGATTCTAGAGGCGCTGCTTGAGACCGCTCCCGCCAACAAAGGCCTTGTGGCGCTCACCGAGGCGGCTCGTCAGGCGCTGGGACGCAGGCTGGTGCGACCGCTGCTCGACGACGACGGGCTGCTTCCGGTGCTGCTCCTCGATAACGCGATGGAAGAAGAGATTGTTGCAACCCTCTCGCCCGACGGCGGTGGAGCGCGGCTGCCCGCAGTAGCCGGGTCCGGCACGCCGGTAGTGCGCCGGCTCGCCGATTCTGTGAGGCAACTTATCGGTTCCAACCCCGGTGCGGCCTTGCCCGTGCTTCTCGTATCAAGTCCGGCACGTTATCACGTCAAGCGCTGGCTGGAGCCGGTGGTTCCGCGGCTGGCTGTGGTAGCCCCGGCCGAGATACCTACCGAGGTGCGGCTGCGGCCCCTGGGAACAGTTCGCTGAGGTGGGCAGGTTGTTTGGGCTGAGGTTGAACGAGTAGCTAGGCGGATTGTTGGTTGGATGCAAGCTAGACGGCCGATTTGATTTGACGGTGGTGCAGGGGAGATGGGAATGGAAGCGTTTGCGCGTCAGGGAGGTGCCAGGGCCATGCGGCGTCCGGCAGCGGTTGCGGGCTATCCGCCCGGAGGTTCCACTGAGGCCGGGATGCTGACTGCCGAACAGGAGCGGGTGCTGCTCGAGCATCTGCCCATCGTGCGCTTTCTGGCTCGCCGGATTCATGAGCGGCTGCCCCAGCACGTGGATATTGAAGACCTGGTCTCGGCGGGAGTGGTTGGATTGCTCGACGCTTTCGCCAAGTTTGATCCGGCCAAGAAGGTGCAGTTTCGCAGCTATGCGCAGTTCCGCATTCGCGGCGCCATTTTGGACAGCCTGCGTAACCTGGACTGGAGTCCGCGCGAACTCAGGCGCAAGGGCCGCGCGGTTGAGGAGGCGATCCGAGTCTTGACCGGGAGGATGGGACACGCGCCCGGGGAACAGGAGGTGGCCGCCGAGATGGGGCTCGATCTCGATCAGTACCAGCAGCTGCTGGGCGATTTGAAAGGTCTCGAAATCGGCACCCTTCACATGGAGCGCAACGAGGACTCGGGCGATGAGGAACTGGCCTACGTGCCGGGGCGTCCTGAGGAGGATCCTCTGTTTCGTTGCCTGAGGAGCGAGATGGAGGGCCGGCTGACGGATGCAATTCAAAATCTGCCCGACCGCGAGCGCCTGGTGATGACTCTCTACTACTTCGAGGAGATGACGATGAGAGAGATTGGCCTGGCGCTGGGCGTGGTCGAGTCGAGGGTCTCGCAGGTGCATGCCTCGGCCGTGGTTCATCTGCGCGCGGCGCTGCGCGATCTTGCCGCACATGGCGCCTTTGACCGCCTGCAGCCGGGAGCGGCTCGGGCACGACGGGGGTAAGAGCCTCGCGCGAGAGGAAGCAAATGGAGAAGACACTCAAACAGGATGAGATCGATGCGCTCTTTGAGGCGGCTCACAGCGCAACGCCCGAGCAGTCTCATGCCGAGGGGAAAGCGCGCGTAACGCCGTACAACTTCTCTTCGGCCGGCCAGATCTCGAATGAGCAGCTGCGGGCGATCAGCATGTTGAACGATCTGTTTGCCCGCAACCTGACCCACAATCTCGCCGCCTGGCTGCGGACACGGTTTCAAGTCAACCTGGTCTCGGCCGAACAGATTCAGTTCAATGAGTTTCTGTTGAGAATCCCCGAGATCAGCTACGTGGCGTCGATCCGGCTCGATCCGCTGGGCGCGCTCTCGGTCCTCCAGCTCGATCTGGCCCTGGCCCCGCCGATCATCGATCTGCTGCTGGGCGGCGATGGTAAAGATGGGCCATTGCGCGAGCTGACCGATATCGAAGAGTCGATTCTGGGCAGCGTGGTTGAGATCGTCTGCCGCGAGCTGACCATGGCCTGGCAGCCGGTGGGGTTGAACTTCAGCTTCGAGCGCCGCCAGATGCAGACCCAGGCGGCGCGCATCATGGCGGTAACCGAGAAGACTCTCTGCCTGAGCTTCGAGATTCGCATGCCCCACTGCTCGGGCCTCCTGAACCTGGCATTTCCGGCGGTTGTAGCCAACACCATTCTGCGCCGGCTTACGACCGATTGGGGGCGTAGCCGCCGGCATGCTGCCGAAACCCGCGGGCGGCTCCAGAGCATGGCCCGCCGGATTCACTTTGGCTGCTCGCTGCAGCTGCCGAACGTCTCGGTTCGGGTGAGCGAGATTGAGCACCTTACGCCGGGCAGTGTGCTGCGGCTGAATCTCGCCGCCAACGCCGCACCCATCTGGCGGGTCGGTGGCGAGACACTGGCGCTTGCCAGAGCCGTCCGGCAAGGTACTCAGCGCGCAGCGCGCATCGAGCAGCCGGTGCGCGATGCGGTTGCCGGACCGCAAACGGAGAAGACGCAATGAAGACCTACCTCGATTGCTGGATATCGGTTGCCACCGATCTCTTTCGGCAGGCGCTGGCCGGCGAGCCGCAACTCTCTGAAACTCTGCCCGGGCCCCTGGCGGGCGGCTCATTCGGATTTACGGCCACGATCAGGGGCGATATCGAAGGCCAGTTCTCGGTTTTGCTGGACGGCTCGATACTTGAAGCACCCCTGATGGGCGAAGGCGTAGACCAGAAAGCAAGCTGGGCCGAGCTCGTGAAGGAGACTTGCGACGCGGCGGCCGGAGAGCTGCTGGCCAGGGCCGGGACCAAGTGCCGCGTCGAAACCCTCTTGCAGGATTCAGGCCAGAGCCAGGTTTCGCGGACTTTTGAACTTCGTTCGGGCGACCGCAAATGGACGGTCCTGGTGAGCGAAGATCTGCGCGCAACGGCGGCAGTAGCGACGTCCGCGAAGAGTCCACCACCTTCAAATGAGTGCGCGAATTCAGAGGGCGGGTCACAAACGCGGCTGACCCCGGGACTCGAACTGCTGCTTGATGTGGAGCTCGAAGCCACGCTGCGCTTCGGCTCGCGCGAGATGCCGCTGGGCGAGATCCTCGACCTCGGGCCCGGAGACGTGGTCCAGCTCGACCGGCATGTCGCCGATCCCGTGGACCTGATCGTGGGCGACAAGATCGTGGCCCGCGGCGAGGTGGTGCTGGTGAACGGTAACTTCGGCCTGCGGGTGACGGAAGTAGCTGCGCCGCAAAAACGTCTGGAGAGTATACGATGCCTGTTCTGAGCCTGCGTCCGCGTCCGGACTCAATGGGCGGGCTGGAGTCGAATGCGCTGGTTTCAGGTGCTGCTATCGGGTTTGACGCAGGCATCGAGCCCGCGCGGCCAAACAGGCCGCCTTCGCCGCCGGCTCACGCAGGCATCTTCACAACCTGCGCCAATCCCGGCTGTTCCTCGGGCTGGCTCAAGCTCTTTCGCCCCCGCTCAGCGCCGGTATTCGAAGGTGGCTGGTGCTGTTCCGAGGCCTGCGTGAGGGCCGTGGTCGAGGTCGCGCTGCGCCGCGAGATGGACGCCCCCGGCATGGGCAGCGGGACGCACCGACATCGGATTCCGCTGGGTCTCGCCATGCTCGAGCGGGGCTGGATTACCGGCGGCCAGTTGCGCGGTGCGCTCGAGGCGCAGAAGGCTGCGCGCGGCGGCCGGTTCGGCTACTGGCTGGTGCGCAACCAGGGAGTGAGTGAGCAGCTTGTGACCCGGGCGTTGGGACTGCAGTGGAGCTGCCCGGTGCTGGGCGCAGGGACGCACCAGGCTCAGGGCCTCTCCGCGCTGGTGCCGCGGCTGTTTGTCGACGCCTTTGGGGCGCTGCCGCTTCGCGCCGCCGCGGGGCGTATTTTGTACCTGGGATTTGAAGACCGTCTCGACCCGGTGCTGGCCCTGGCTGTGGAGAGAATGACGGGCTTGAGGGTCGAATGCGGCCTGGTGAGCGGCTCTAGCTTCCGGCTGGCGCACGCCGAGATGCTGAAGGCCGTCTTTCCACCGGTTGAGCTCATTGAGGCCTCGTCGGATGCCTCGCTTTCTCAGGCGCTGGCCAGAGTTACCGAGCGTGCCCGGCCCGTAGAGTCGCGGCTGGTGCGAGTGCACGACTGCCTGTGGCTCCGCCTGTGGCTGAAGCCCCAGACCGGCGCCTTTCCCGTAGCAAATGAAGTTCGCGACGTGATTGCCTCTTCCCGCACCCACTGACCTGGGTCTTGCTGGAGAACGTGAGGCTGGATGGCCCGAGTGATGGATTGACGGCGGGGCGGGTAGAGGGTGTGTGCGACGGCGGGCGACGCCGGGCTTTATTTCAAAGAAGTGGAAATCCGCTCAAGATAGCGTCGCAGCCGCCGATACAGCAGTTGATGGAGGATTGGTGGAATGAGCGAGATTCGTGCCCTGATCGTTGACGATTCCTCGGTGATGCGCAAGATTGTAGAGCGATCGCTACGCCAGGCCGGTCTCGATCTCAAGGAGGTTCACGAGGCCGGGAGCGGCAGCGTAACTACCGGTGATAGTTTTGCTGGAAAATGTACATTTCTGTTGGAATATGCGTTTAACGCTGGACTGCCCGGGTAGCTCACGTCGGCGGTTCCCGCTCACGCAGGCTCCGTCGGTGTCCGATGTCGCGGCGCAGTGGAGAGGGAACGTAATGGCCAGATGGTCTATGCGCACATTCCTGGCGGTTGCGGCCTCGGCCGCGGTCGGCTTGGTGTCGGCGGGCACGGCGAGTGCCGGCGCGCAGACGGTGCAGACAGCGGGAAACACCCAGCGGTCAGCGGGAGCCACCCTGGCCGCCGCGGTATCGGCTGTCCCTGGAGCGGGCGCGGCCCCGACCATCAGCGCCACCTCACAGCTGTCCGAACGCCGGTTCGTGGCGGCGGGCACCGAGGCCTACGTGGTCGGGGTGGAGGACGGCACGTTCCCGCCGATCGGCTGGCACACCACCGGCCAGATGGGCGGGGTATTCACACCGCCGGTCAAGCTGCTCGACGGGCTGTGGTTCGGGCTGTCGGGAAGCTGGCTGGATTCGGCCAGCACCTATACCAGCGGGCCCGGTTTCGTCCGGCTCACCTTCCCGGTCACCGACGGCCTGCAGCCGACCCTCACCGAATTCGCCCCGGACGGGCTGTCGGCGGTGCTGTTCGGCCTCACCCTGGTCCCGGTGAACGGGAGTGCCGCCACCGTGGCCGTGACCGCCGACGCGCACAGTGAGGTGAGCGCGACCTATCCCTGGGGATCGACCACGCCTACCTGGGATCAGTTCAACCACCAGAACACCGTCTCGGCGTCGGGCGGCGTCATCACGTTCAACCAGGAGCAGACTCCGTGGTACGCCGAGGTAGGGGCG
>CAWILB010000073.1:0-74448 GCA_963836635.1 uncultured Acidobacteriaceae bacterium
CCCGGGCGCATCCAGTCAGCAAACGGGATGCGCCAGACCGGAGCGTCTCTCCATTTGCTTGAGAGCGATCCCACCCTAGCCGCAAGAATCCGCCGCGGCGGATTCTTGCGGCTAGGGTGGGGCAACCTCATTTCACATCTTCGGAAGAGACGCCCGGTTGGCTGTGACTATTTAGTAGGCGCGGCCGCCGCCGCGGGAGTTGCCGCCGCAGGCGCGGTGGTGCCGAGGTACTGCACCAGCCAGTCGAGCCAGCGTTGGCGCACGTCGCGCCCCCTGATGGGATCGGCGGGCGAGTGACCGGGAATCGGGTATGCGAAAAAGCGAGTAGTGACGCCATTATCCTTGAGCGCGTGGAAAAGCTCAAAAGAGTTGGCGATGGGCACGCGTGTGTCGCCCGTGTCGCTGAGGATGAGCGTAGGCGCGTGAATGTCGGCGGCGAAGGTGATGGGGGACTGATCGGCGTAGGTCTGCGTGTTGCCGGGCACAAACGGCGAGGCGCCGGTCTGGTCGCTGACGGTCACATTGCCGTCAGAGATGGAGTACATCGTCGTCCAGTCGGTGACGGCGGCGCCCGCCACCGCCGCCTTCCACACGTTGTAATGGCCCAGCAGCCAGGTGGTCATGTATCCGCCGTAGCTCCAGCCGGAGACCGCGACGCGCGCGGTGTCGACAAAGCCACGCTGTTCGAGCATCTTGACGCCTGCCATTACGTCGCGCCCCGGTCCCGCGCCCGCATCCTTGTAAATTGCCGCGGTGAACTTGTTGCCCAGGTTGTCTGACCCGCGGTAGTTGGGTTCGAAAACCACCCAGCCTTGTGCCGCGAATACCTGGACGAAGGGATTCAGCGTCTCCTTCGACGCGGAGGTTGGGCCGCCGTGCACATAGAGCACCAGCGGATATTTTTGCGATGGGTTGAAGTCAGGTGGATAAGTGACAACTCCATCCATCGCAAAACCGTCGTTGGTCCAGTGGATGGTTTCAGATTTGCCGCGCTCCAGTGAGTCGAGCGCAGTGTTCAAGTCAGTGAGTCTTACCGGTGCGCTCGAAAGAGTTGGCATGTAATAGAGCTCGGTTAAGTGTTCAGCGGCGGTGCCGGTGAAGGCGAGCGCGTCGTTGGAGCCGAGATTCATATCGACCCAGAATGTGGCGGAGGGGGTTATATGTCCAAAGTCCATGCGCCGCGCCTCACCGTCAAGCGGCTTGAGCCAGAGTGAGACGGAGGTACTGTCATTGGCGCCCATCAGCAGGCTCTTGCTGTCGGCGGTCCATATCGCGCGGACCATGTTGCGGTCGATGCCGGGCATCGACTGCGATGCATCGCCTGAGCCGTCGATCGCCGCGGTGCGAATCTCGACGTCGTTCCACGCCTTGCCGTTGATGTTGTATGCATAGGCCACCTGCGCGCCGTCGGGCGAGATGAGGGGATACGCCTCAAGCAGGTTGCGGCCGGTGAGTGCGTGGAACTTGCCGGTTGCCACGTCGAGCAGCTCGATCTGCGTGTGTTCGGCGTCGCCTGAAAGGGGGCCGATCTGTTGTACGAACGCGATTGTCTTGCCGTCGGGTGACCAGTTGATGGGTGAGGCCGGTGGCCCGGGAGGAAAGACGATGGGCAGCGACCATGAGCCGCTGGTGAGCCGCTTGGTTTCGCCGCCCGCCGAGGGAGTGATCCACAGATGCGACGATGGTGATGGTCCGCCGACCAGCGAATCGTTGTTACCCACCTCAAACGCATCAAGAAACTTCGCTTCGCCCTCGCGTTTGGGCAACTCGTCGAGCGCGGCAAAGGCAATCGCCGAACCGTCGGGCTTCCACGCAAGCTGCGATACCGCGCCGCCTGCATGAGTAAGCTGGAAAGAATCGCCGCCGTTCATCGGCAGGATGTAGATCTGCGGTTTCTTGTCGCTGTCGAGCGCGATGTAGGCGATGCGGTCGCCGGTGGGCGACCAGCGCGGAAAGCCTCCCACCTCGCGACCGTGAGTCAGCACGCGCTGGGCGTGCGTGGCGATATCCACGAGCACCAGTTCCGACACGAATTTGTCGGTCTTCAGGTCAGGGCGGCTCACCACAATCAAAATCGATTTGCCGTCGGGTGAGATCTGCGGGTCAGAGATACGGACCACTTTGAGCAGGTCGTCGATGGTGTAGCGGGTGGCGGCGGCGGGCAATGCGCAGAAACTTGCGGCAAGGGCAACGGCAAGCGCAAAACGGTTGGATCGCATGGAACCTCGTGGCAAAGTGAATCAATGCACTCTTGTTGGTTGCAAGTCTGGCACAATGAGGTGGGTGTGGGGAAGAGGCTGATTGAGCTCAGCCAGTCGAAGAGGTTCAACGAAGATTTGTGGCGAGCCGAGCCCATTTACACAGCATCGATGATGCCGTATCACTGCTCTATCAGTGCAGACGATCGTACCCGACAACCCGGCATCGCGAGTCCGCCGCCTGTCGTGCCTGATGGTCACCCCCTATGAGACGCTTTTAATATGAAGTTTCTGTCATCCTTGGGCCGCATCGCACTCTCATTACGTCTATTCATATAAGGGGCAAATAATGGCATCTTCCATCCAGCTCACGCCGACTTCAGGGCGTTCCAGATTCAAAACTGTTCTCTGGATTTCTCTTGGGCTCACTGCGCTCTTTGTTTTCATCACTTCAGAAGTTCTTCTCGTCACCGATTACCCCATGTACCACACCTACCGTCTGCAGGTCATCGCCGACCGAGGTTTCCTCATTCCCCATACACTCTGCGGCGTCACCGCTCTGCTTGCCGGGCCCTTGCAGTTCTCATCGCGCTTTCGCCAGCGTTACCTGAAATTCCATCGCGTTCTTGGCCGCATCTACGTCATCGCCGTCTTTATCGGCGCCTTTACCGGCATTGCCCTCGCCACTGGCCGACCCGGCTTGCCAGGAACCTCAATGCAAGCCGCTGCCTGGATTGTCTGTACCACCGCCGCCTTCATCACCGCGCGTAACCGCCAAATTATCCAGCATCGCCAGTGGATGGCCCGTTCCTACGCTGTCACGTTTACCTTTGTTTCCAGCCGCGTGCTCAATCTCTGGCCCCGCTACTGGAGCCACCTCGGAGACACCTTCGCCGCCGTTGGCGTTATCGCTTTCACCCTGGCGTCTTTGCTACTCGTCGACCTCGGCCTCAACTGGCGCGAGCTCACCACGCGCCGCGTCTGATCATGAGCCCCCCATTACCCGTTGGTGCAAAAAAATCGGACCGGGCAGGGTGTAGCTCACCATCCTTGCCTTCGCCGGGTCAAACTCTTGAGCCTACCGTCCGGAGCGGTACATTTCCAGCGTATCGGATCCAGAAAAAGGAGATTCCCGTTAGCAGGTCCAATCTGAATCCGATTCGGTTGCAAGACGAAATCCTCATCCTCGGTGGTGGAGTGGCAGGCTGTGCGGCTTCTATCGCCCTCGCCCGCAAGGGACGAAGCGTTACGCTGATCGAACGCGAGCCCACACCGCAGCATAAGGTCTGCGGAGAGTTCCTGAGCGGTGAGGCCCTTGAGGATCTGAACGCGCTCCGCATCGACGTGACTTCGCTTGGCGCCGTGCCCATCGACCGTGTTCGCCTAGCGGCAGCCAGGCGCGTCGCGGAGGCTCCCTTGCCTTTTCCAGCAGGCTCGCTAACGCGCAAGGTGCTTGATACAGCGCTCATCGCGATGGCGATCTCCGCAGGAGTCCGCGTGGAGCGTGGCCGTAATGTGCAGGCGCTGGGTCGTACGACAGGCAATATGTGGCAAGCTACGCTTGACGACGGCACCGAATGTGAAGCTCCAACGGTTTTTCTCGCCACTGGCAAGCACGATGTCCGCGGCCACGCGCGTCCTAAGGACCCGCAGCGATGGGTCGCCTTCAAGATGTATTTTCGCCTGGCGCCCTCGCAAGCCGCCGAGCTCGCGCACGCCTCTGAGCTGATGCTCTATCCCGGAGGCTATGGCGGTATCCAGCCGGTTGAAGGCGGTATTGCAAACCTCTGCTGCGTGGTGCAACAGCGAAATTTCGCGCGTGCGGGCAATCGCTGGGAGAGCTTACTCGCGAAGATGCAGCTGGACTGTCAACACCTGGCTATGAGGCTTGCCGGTGCTGAACCGCTGCTGGCCAAGCCGATCGCCATTACTCATATCCCTTATGGTTACATCCGTCGCACAACGGAGAACGGGCTCTACTGCATCGGCGATCAGGCTGCAGTCATTCCCTCTTTCACCGGCGATGGAATATCGATCGCGCTGCACACTGCGCGTTGTGCAGTCGCTGCCCATCTTGCAGCTGAGTCGGCGCTACTCTTTCAGGCTAAGCTGCGGTCCGCGCTGCTGGCCCAGATGCGCCTTGCCGAGTTCGCCGCCGATGGATTGAACAACTCACTGGCGCGCGCTGTATTACCGTTTTGCCTCAGTGTGTGGCCCGGCGTGATGCGCGTTACGGCAAGGCTGACACGCGTCGCTCAACATGCTGTTGCTGCACCACAGGCAGCCGCAGGCTAAGACCCGGCCTTGCAAGACGGCTGCGCCTTTCTCAGCAGTCAAACCTCCCAGGAAAGATGAAATTATGAAAGATGCATCGAAATCCTTCGCAGTCTTCACCCTCGCTGTCATAATCGCTCCATCCGCGTTCGCCCAGCATCAGACCTTCGTCGTCAATCCCGATGCCAGCGAGGTGAAGATGACGCTCAAAACAACTCACGAGGTCGTTAATGGTGCCTTTCACCTCCAATCCGGCTCGATTGGGTTTGACCACAGCAATCCTCAGATGTCAGGTTCGGTGGTTGTGCTTGCAGGCAGCTGCAAGACCGGCAATGACAGTCGCGACAAGAAGATGAACAAGGACATCCTGAAGGTCGAACAGTACGAAACTGTTTCCTTTGAGCCGAAGATTTATACCGGCGCCATCGCTCCTTCAGGCGACTCCACCATCCAGTTAACCGGAATCTTCACGCTGCTGGGTACGCCTCACGAAATCACTCTCCCCATGCTGATTCATCTCGATGGCACAAGCGCAACTGCCAAAGCTCATTTTGTGGTGCCTTACGTCCAATGGGGCCTGAAGAATCCGAGCTTTATGATTTGGAAAGCGGATAATGATGTCGCGATCGACCTCAATTTGACAGGCACGATTTCAAAGTAGTGCAGGGTCGTAATCGCGGGCAGTTTGCTTAAGCCCCGCGTTCTGTTCGGCAAAACCATCTGAGACCGCAATAGAAAGCCTGACTCGCGAGAAAAACTCGCAAAAACCTCTTGACACACGATACTATGTAATGCATAGTATCGTGTGTGGAAGAAAAACAGCTGCCAAACCCCGAATCCGCTGACAAATGGGAGGTCCAGCTTCGCAAGGGATCTTTGGAACTTGCCATTCTGGCGGCGCTGTGGGGCGGCCGTCTCTATGGGCTTGAGATTCTGCGCTACCTCGAAAGCGACTCCGATCTGGTGGTGGCGGAGGGAACTGTCTACCCGCTGCTGACCCGGCTGCGCACCCTTGGGCTGGTGGAGTCGGAGTGGGTCGAATCCGAATCCGGTCATCCACGCAAGTACTACCGCCTGACCGCGACGGGGCGGGAGCGCGCGCTTGAGATGGGCCGCACCTGGGCGCGCTTTGCCGCGAGCCTTAACAACCTGCTGACACCCATGAATGGTGAAGTGAAAAAGGAGAAGCCATGATCCTCAGTGAAGCTTCACAGAAAGTGGTCGACGACTATCTCGCGGCGCTGCGCCGGCAGCTTCGTGACCTGATGGAAGAGGACATGAACGACATCGTGGAGGAGATTCGCGCGCACATCCTCGACAAGACCACGGCCAGCGCCGATCCAGCGCAGGTGGAACAGACGCTGGTCGCGCTGGGCACGCCGGCGGAACTGGCAGACCGCTATCGAACGGAAGAGTTGCTCAAGCGCGCGCAGCTCAGCCCTTCTCGCACGCAGGTTTTGCACAGGATTCTTCGCGCGACCGTGCTTAGCGTAATCGCACTGATCGTTTTCGTCGTTTCCGGTCTTGGCTATTGTGTCGGCGGAGTCCTGGTCGTCATCGGTCTGCTGAAGGCGTTTTTCCCGCGGCAGGCGGGCCTCAATATCGACTACGTGCCGAATCATTCCTTTTCGGCCGGTTTCGGAGCCGGTTCCCCGCATACCGCAGACCACGACCCCATCGGCCTGTGGCTGATCCCCATCAGCCTCTTGCTCGGCTCAGGAATCCTGTTTCTGACCTTCCGCCTGGGCACCTGGACCATGCGCAGATTCCGCAATTCCCGCGCCCGTCAGTATGCTTAGACAGGATCAGGAACTCACATAAGAAATTCGGCAACGTGCAAGTTACCGCCCGCCAGCGCGCACGACATCATCGGCTGGTGGCTGCTGCCTATCGGGTTCATCGTGGGACCGGCAATGATTTATGGAACCCACCGGCTGGGCCGATGGAGCGCACGCAAGCTTTGGCCCGCGCGCAAACGGAATTACTCCGCAGCAGAGCCGCAGATGCAGTGCTGAAATGCCCGCAAGCGCAGGTTTCGCCGGCGGTTGGTTCTGCTCCAGGAAGCTATCATCGGGATAGTGAGACAAATCCGGCGGCGAGCGGGAAACGGCGGCCGCCAAACAAGGATGGTGCCTGATGTCCACCTCTCATTCCGATGCCCTTGTGGTCTATGGCGCGACAGGCGATCTCGCCCACAAGATGATCTTCCCCGCGCTCTATGCGATGGTGAAACGCGGAAACCTCAAAGTTCCGGTCATAGGTGTCGCGTTTCCAAAATGGTCTCTTGAGCGATTGCAGAAGCGGGCGGCGCAAAGCATCAGGCAATCGGGCGGGATTGATAATAAACAAGCCTTCCATCACTTGCTGTCGCTGCTCAAGTATGTAAGCGGAGACTACAACGACAGCAAAACCTTCGCGGCGATCAAGGAGTCGCTCGGCGGAGCGCGCCGTCCCGCACATTACCTCGCCATCCCGCCTTCGCTCTTCGGGACCGTGATCAAAGGGCTCGGCGCAGCCGGGTTAGCTGAGAATGCGCGCGTCATCGTGGAGAAGCCGTTTGGGCGCGACCTGGCTTCAGCTCGTGCGTTGAACCGCGTGGCCCGGTCCGTGTTCCCTGAAAACTCAATTTTTCGGATCGATCACTTCCTGGGGAAGGAGGCGATCATGAATATTCTGTACTTCCGCTTCGCCAATTCATTCCTTGAACCAATCTGGAACCGCAACTACATCTCCAGTGTCCAGATCACCCTGTCTGAAACCTTCGGCGTGGGATCTCGTGGCGCATTTTACGAGTCCGCAGGCTGCTTGCGAGACGTGATCCAGAATCATCTCTTTCAAATCGTCGCGCTGCTTGCCATGGAACCGCCTGCGGGCCGGCATTTCGGAGAAGTTCAAACTGAGAAGGCGACAGTATTCAAGGCGATGCGCCCTTTGAAATCCGACGACATGGTGCGCGGTCAATACGCGGGTTACCGGCAGGAGAACGATGTAGCAAAAAACTCCGATGTCGAGACATATTGCGCCCTTCGGCTATTCATCGACTCATGGCGTTGGGACGGCGTGCCGTGGTATCTGCGCTCGGGCAAGTATCTGCCCGATACGGCGACCGAGGTTCTTGTGAAGCTGAAAGCACCGCCGCAAAAGCTCTTCGCGGACGCAGTTGCAGCCACCAGCCAGGGAAACTATCTTCGCTTCCGGCTTTCTCCCAACGCAGAGATCGGACTCGCCGCTCGCGTGAAGCTTGCTGGCGAGGAGTTTATCGGAGAGCAGCGAGAGCTGTATCTGCTCGAACAGCAGCCGGGAGAAGAAACGCCCTACGAACGGTTGTTGGGCGACGCCATGAAGGGCGACGGGGGGCTGTTTACTCGCGAGGACGCAGTTGAAGCCGCATGGGCAGTGGTCGATCGGGTACTCCAGCACCATCCCCGTGTGCGCCCCTACAAGCGCGGGACCTGGGGGCCGAAACAGGCAGACGCTCTGATCGCGGCGGACGGCGGCTGGCATAATCCCAGCAGCGCCACATCTTCTGGATCATAGATCTCATCGCCTGTTGCAGAAAATCGCGCATTTTGGGCAAAGCCGGTTGGCCTATTGCGCGGCCGCCGCGCTGCTGAGGAAGACAAACTGAGGCGCTGTCACCTTTGCGTCTGGCGCGTTGGCCTTGAGTTTGAAGTCGGCGATAGTGGGCTTGCCTTTGAACGGCGCTGTAAAGCTCAGCTCATATTCGTTGCGCAGCCGGCGGCGCAGATCGTCGAAGTATGGTTGCAACGAGACGGGATTGCCGCTGCCATTCCAGTAGCTGTTGCCGCCAGTGGCCGAGGCTACCTGCAACATGAGATTCTGCCCGGCTGTGGATTCGGCTTCGGAACTGCCGCCGCTTCCCTTGTCGCGCCAGTACATAGTGAACACCACGATGCCGGCCTGCACGGAGTCGTGAATTGCGGCGAGCACGTTGGGGTCGTCGGGGTCGTAGCCCTGGTCGTATTCATCCACGCCGTCGGTGATCATTACCACTGCGTGGCGCGCATCGGCGGCCTTCGACGGCCAGTGCTTGGCCAGGTCAGACAGGCAGAAGTATGGGCTGGCGTTGCTGCCCGCACTTCCTCCGGTGACGTGCAATCCCTTATCCACGGTGGCTGGATCGGAGGAAAATGGGCCCTCAAGCGCGGCTCGGCCGTTCTGCATGTACGCAACTGCAATCTGCGTGTTCGATGGGATTTCTTTGACGAATCCGATGATGTCGCCGGCTTGACCCCACAAACTGGTGCGAACACTGCTGTCGATCAGCAGCACAAGCTCCAGCGGACTGTTTTGCGAACTGACCTGTGTAAGGCTGGTGACCGTGACCGCTTTTCCGTTCACCTTCAATTCGAGCTGATTGGCGTTCAGGTTTGCACTCTGAGTGTCGGGGTGGGTAGGGAGCACGGTAAGAATTACGTGTGCCGAAGCGGTGTCGCTTTGCGCGCAGGCCGACACTGCACAGAGCGCGAGTGCGGCTGCGGCGAGTTGCGTTTTCATTTGTTGGTCTCCCGATGGAGCTAACCCCTAGATGATGGTTAGACGCATCGCGGTGGCCCGCGGAACGGTCAGCGTGTGTTTTCCCTGACGCAGCCGGGCTGCGACCGCGGTGCGATCGATGTGAGTCGCGCGGCTGTCGAGTGCCGAAGCATGCATTGTTTCGGTTTGTATCGCTCCTGAGCGCGATCCGAAATCGAGGGTCAGCTCCAGATCCTGCTCCGCGTCCTTATTGAGCACGATCACCGACGGATGGCCGTCGGCGAGTTGCGCGGCGTAGGCAACAGCGTTTACGTTGGCAGCCTGCAGAGGTGCAGTCAAATCTTCGGCAAAGAGCGTCGCGCCTGCAAACGAGCCGGCGAAGATGAGTCCATAAGCGACCGGTTCGAGCGTCCACTCCGAACCGAAGTTGGCAATCGGCGTGTAGAACGGGTGAGGATGTTTGGCGATGTCTTCGCGGTCGAGACACCCTGCGCCGCGAGCATTCCATCGCCCGGCAGCGAACCTCCCAACCCATCGGCAACGGCCTTATATGTGCCTCCGTGCAGGTTCACGCCGGTGTAGCGATTGGCGGCAAGCAGCAGCGAATAGTTGGCGCTCCAAAGCGCCGAGGCGAAGACGTCGCTCACGCCGGGCTTGCCGCCGCGATAGCAGGTGTTGCCTTCAGTCATGCGCACGGGCACGCCCATTTTGGTGGCGGCCGCGTTGGCGATGTCGGCGGTCTTCTGCACGCTGGCCATGTTGGCCGCGGCAAGCAGGTTGGGAATGCTCACATAAGGATTGGTGGCCGGCCCGCCGAAGTAATGGTGATGGCTGAGCGTGATCACATTGGGCTTGTCTGCGATGGAGGGCCAGGCATCGGCAATCTGCGTGAGCCAATCGATCCTCGAAGCCACATCGGGCATTCCGAATTTCGCGCCAGGGACGCTTTTTGCGACGGCGCGAGCGATTGCGAGCCACTCATCGAGATAGGTATTAACATTCCAGGTTTTGGGGTCGCGCAGATGGCTGCTGAACAGGTCTGCCTCATTGCCGATCTGGAAATACTGGAGCCTGGGGCCGAGCGTCGCGGCAACATATTCGGCCTCGGCGGCGGCGCGGTTTGGCGCGTTGGTGCCCATGCCGATGCCGTAAATACATTTCCATCCGGCGGCATTGAGAAACGCATTCAGATTGCGAATCGATTCGGCCGTTACCGCGTAGTAGTTGGGCTTGGGCTCGCCTTCAACAATGCGCGTCACGGGATGCGGGGGCTCGGGCGAGTCGGGTGTGGGCTTCCAGTATTCAAACTCGCTGGTATTGCCGCCCAGGCGTAGAACTCCGTTCACTGATATCGCCTTGAACGAGTTCACAAGTCCGGTATTCGCTGCGGAAAAGAAGCTGAGGTCGACGAGTTGCTGCACTTCATAGGAGAGCCCGATAAAGTCGACCGGCACGCGCGGCCCGGTGGCCCGAGCAGGAATGGTGATGGTGGCATGCGCGCCCTGAGTCTGCGCGCTGAGCTTGGTGGCTGCAATGGCAAGAGCTGCGGAGGAGAGAAACCGGCGGCGAGAGAGTGGGTTCATGGTAGTGTTTGGCGCGCCGGTGAAAGGCGATCCGGCGCGCGTAGAACAGTATAGTCAAGCAGCGGGGTGCCGGGCGACACGCCGGGCGACACGCCGAGCGGTGCGCCGTAGGCGCAAACGTTGTTAGCCCCGCGCCTCGGCGTGGGGAAAGGTGTCATAGAAGAATTCTCGAGTCCTGTAGGGACGACGGAAATCCGTGTCAACCGAAGACGTATCGGAGATCGTACTCGATGCCGCAATTGCGCAGGAGGGCAGTGAACTCCTCCTCAAAACCTTGCTTTTGGTGGTGCTGCTCCTGGACCTGGATGTATGTCTTAACCACGGCAACCTGCGACGGACTCACGCTGAATGCGCCGTAGCCTTCCTGCCATGAGAAGCCCTTCCCCATCCAATGAGAAGAGCTACCTTTGAGTTTCTGCACGGTTGCGGCGAGAGATAGCGTTACCGGCAGGATAAATAGAAGGTGAGTGTGGTCGGCCGTTCCGCCGGCAGCGACGAGAGAGAAGCCTTCGCTTCGCGCAATGCCGCCGATATATGCGTAGAGGTCTGCTTTGCGGTCTTCCGCGATTAGAGGTTTGCGATCTTTTGTGCTGAAGATGCAGTGAATGAAATTGCTCGCGTACGTGTGGGCCATGGTTGCGCTGTCCCTACTGGACTTCAGTTTTATATTGGGACTGCACACTCAAGCCGAGGCGTGATCGTAGTCACCCGTGGAGGAAAAGCGCCGTAGGCGCGACGGTGGTTAGCCCCGCGCCTTGGCGTGGGGGCGGGGCATGAAAATGTCCCGAGTCCCGTAGGGACGGCGGACGTTTCCGTCGGACGAAGAGGAATGCGCTCACCGATTATTGCCGTTTCTGTCGTCCCTACGGGACTGGCGCTGATTAATGGCGTACTGTACCCCACGTTGAAACGCGGGGCTAACCACCGTTGCGCCTACGGCGCGGGAAGTCAGCGATTCGTCGTATTCTCGTAGGGTGGGGCCCCCAATAGCGATATGAACGCTCCTTGGTCGCCGTGCGCCCGAGGATTTGAAAATTGATTACGGCGTTGCCTAAAGCCTTTTTCGATACACAGATCATAATGGACGTTCAACAAGGGAGAATTGCCTCAGATCAATGGTCGATCGTCGCTTCTTATGTGCGCACTGCGACGAGGTATTGTGTCTCGCCATTGACGATTGGGGAAATAATTTGGGCGCTGGCTGGCGGGGATGCGAAATACTTCGGATCACACCAGCAACGGCTGCGGGTATTGCTGAGCCCAAACAGTCGCCCGGAAGTATTTGATTTCGTTCCATACTTCACGGCTCATCAGCTTGGAATCGAATTCCCGCGTCCGGCCCATCTCGAAGACGATTTTCTTGGGACGATCGACCTGATACTTGAGGCGCCATCCAAGGACGCATTACTCGAAGGATTCCAGCGCGAAGGCGCTCACGTTGGCCAAACGGCCCGTGTAAGGATTGATCGATTCGCCAGGGAGCACGCAGAAACGCTCTCGAACTATGAGGCGTTTATGGAAGCACGCCGGAATGCGAACCCCGGGCCTCTGAATCAAGTCCAATGGGCATCCGGGGTTGCAGGTTTCTATGGCATCCCGCCGGAGAGCGTCGATCTACCATCGTTGGCTGCGGGGCTCTCCGCAGCATATGAGCATGAGATGTTTGCCAACCGACTGCTGAACAATCCGAGTTTTTCGGTTTCCAGGAACCGAAGCGACCTCATTGACGGGCAACAGTTAATCTACCTCTGTGACCCTCAAGTAGTGTTTATTTCCAACGATTCGGACTTTAGAAATCGAATAACGAATAGCCCACAATTGGCAAGTATTCAGACATTCTCTGAAGTGTTTCGGCGCGCTTCAAACGGATTACCGCTGCTCTGATTTGGCAGAAATCACCCACCCCGTTTGCAATTGCCGGGCCAATCTACTAACATACATAAATGTGCTTGGGGGAGACCTCTGCACAGTCAATAGCACCACGGCTTTTGGGTCCTGGCCGGACGGGCAACGTTTTGGACGAGTGCCCAGCAAGGTCAACGGATTCCGCTAAGAGCGGGCTGGCAAAAGCGGTGGGAGACGAGGGAACATGGCATCAACTGGCAAGAATATTGCGAAGGCGCGCGCCGCTGTGAATAAGCCGGCGTATCCGCTGCCTGAAGCAGTCAATCTCCTGAAGCAGGTTAAGTACGCAAAGTTCGACGAGACCGTCGACCTGACGATGCGTCTTGGCGTGGACACGCGTCACGCCGACCAGATGGTGCGCGGCACTGTGGTTCTGCCGCACGGACTGGGCAAGACCAAGACCGTTGCCGTGATCGCGAGCGGCGATCGCCAGAAGGAAGCGCAGGAAGCTGGCGCCGATTTCGTAGGCGGCGAGGAGATGGTAGAGAAGATTCAGAAGGAAAACTGGACCGCGTTCGACGCGCTGATTGCGACGCCCGACATGATGAAGGTGGTCGGCCGTCTGGGCAAGGTGCTGGGTCCCAAGGGCCTGATGCCCAACCCCAAGACCGGCACGGTGACCATGGATGTGGCCGCTGCAGTGAAAGAGATCAAGGCCGGCAAAGTTGAATTTCGCGCCGACAAGACCAGCCTGGTGCACGTGCCTGTGGGCAAGCTGAGCTTCGACGGCCAAAAGCTGATCGACAACGCAACGACGGTAATTACTTCGATCGTGCGCGCCAAGCCTTCGGCAGCCAAGGGCAAGTACATCAAGAGCATTACGATCAGCTCTACGATGGGCCCCGGTGTGCCGCTTGACTCGACTGTGGCCGACGCGGCAGGGAAAAAGGCGTAAGGCAGTTGTCAGTGAACAGTGGTCAGTGATCGGTTGGCGCAACGAAGCGGCCGGCATCGTGCCTGACCTTGAGATTTCATGAAACGGATTCGAATACGCGCCTGTCAGGGGCGAAGGAAGGGTTGGCGAACAGAAAAACGGCCTGGGTCTTAACTGACCACTGACCACTGTTCACTGATCACTGTGCGGAGCACACAATGGCGATTACGAAAGCAAAAAAGAACGTAAAGATTCAAGCTGCTGGCCAAGGAACTTGCAATCCTCGACCACGGCAATCATCGGCACCTTCAGCAAGCTCACCGTGGCCAAGGACTACGAACTGCGCAAGACCATTCGCGAGGCGGGTGGCCGTTATCGCGTGGTCAAGAACAAGCTGGCGGCAATCTCAGGCACCGGCACGCAGGTTGAGTCCGCGCTCAAGGGTTTGAAGGGCGTGAACTCGGTAGCGTTTACCGCGGGCGATCCCGTGGCGCTGGCCAAGGTATTTGCCAAGTGGGCCGGCGAAAATGCGGCCGAGTTCCAGTTCAAGCTGGCCATCGTTGATGGCAAGCTGCTGAACGTTGAAGAAATCAAGTCGCTGGCCACGATGCCGGGCAAGGAAGAGTTATTTGCAAAGCTGCTCTTCCTTATTAATGCTCCAGCGCAACGGCTGGTTACGGTCATCAACGCCACGGGCCGCGATTTGCGGTAGTTATTGGCCAGGGCGTGGAGAAAGAAAAGTTTGCCGGAGCCGCTTAGGTGGGGCACCCGGCGATTGGTCGTTAGTGCTCAGTTATCAGCACAGTGCTTTTACTGACAACTGATCACTGACAACTGACCAGCTGTTTTTAAGGTTTTGGCTGCACATCAATCTGGAGAGGGCGCTGGTCTGGCGCATCGGAAACTCTCTTAATGGTTCGGGCAGCCGGGGTAAGACGAATTCAAAATCGGATTTTGATTGGGAGAAGAAAAACATGGCGGATCTAGCGCAGTTGGAAGAGCAAATCGTTTCGTTGAGCCTGCTGGAAGCGGCGGCTCTGGTAAAGAAGCTGGAAGAGCGTCTCGGCGTTTCGGCCGCGGCGGCTGCTCCGGTGGCGGTGGCGGGCGGCGGCGGTGCGGCTGCTGCGGTAGTTGAGGAGAAGACTGAGTTCCAGGTCATCCTCAAGGATGCCGGCGCCAATAAGATCAACACCATCAAGGCTGTACGCGAAGTTACCTCACTGGGTCTGAAGGAAGCCAAGGACCTGGTGGACGGTGCTCCGAAAGCCCTGAAGGAGAACGCGACCAAGGATGAGGCTGAAGCCATCAAGAAGAAGTTTGAAGGCGTGGCCACGGTCGAGATCAAGTAAACGGTCGGAAAATGGTCATGCACTTGCAAGGATGCGGGAGACGCGCTACGATGAAAGTTGCGCGTCTTTCCGGCTCATGCCTGTTTACCCAGTTTGAGTCCGGGGATAAGCGCGTTCTTTCGTGACATTATGCGGCAATGCCGGATATTCGCGCCAAAAGCGGGAATTCTGAAGCTATGCGGTGCGAGGGTGCAAGGTGTTGTCAAGTGCTTTCAGGTCAATGGTTTGCTCCGAGGTCAGGCGGAGAGGATTATTGACCGAGGTTGAGCGGCTGGCGAGCGAGCGGCAGAAGCGAAGATTGGGATCGGCGAGAACAGGGCACAAGAATTCGGATGGGAGCACTGGCGTTAAGCCACGCTCGTGAGGTATTGCGTCCTCGCGGGCTTTTCGTGTCTGAGTGGGGTCTTCCCCGAGACAGAGGATTTTTGTCCTCCCATTCGCCCTGCGCGCATAAACTCCCTGCGCGGTTTTTCCGGGAAGTCCGGATTTACCGCAATCACGCTTCACCAATTGAGCGCAGTCTAGCCTAACCACCCGGCGAACGGCAATGCCCTCCACGCGTTATTTAACGCGGTTCTCAATCAACCCCCTGACCAGGGTTCAAAGCGGAGCAGGTTTGGCTCGGCAAAGCAAACCGGCCCGCATGCAGATGACGGAAGCCTCGAAATTCCGAGGCTTGACCGTCCGGTTTTCGACGGAAGAAAGCAATCTGCCGGCACCCCAGAGACTCGGGCGCCGGCCTGGCACGCAAACTGGCGTGCCAGATCGACGAGGCTCAGAGGTGATCATGTCTAACGAGAAGCGCGCGATTCGCAGCCGGCTCGATTTTTCAAAAATTCCCACCGCAACCCAGATTCCTAACCTGATTGAAGTGCAGCGGCGCAGCTATGAGCGCTTTCTGCAAATGGACAAACTGCCCAACGAGCGCGACGACTCGGGCCTGCAGTCGGTGTTCGTCTCGGTATTTCCGATTACGGACTTCCGTGGCATCTCGCAGCTCGACTTTGTCGATTTCTCGATCGGCAACTGGGAGTGCAAGTGCGGTCACCTTAAGGGACTGCATCACCTGCGCACCGCTTGCGTGCATTGCGGAGCGATGGTGATTACCGATCCCTTCCTGCCCGGCGATGTGCTTTGCCAGAAGTGCGGCACCTATAACAAGAACATGCCCGACTTCTGCAACAAGTGCGGCGACCCGGTAAGCCTGCAGTTCAAGTACGACCAGCAGGAGTGCGAAGAGCGCGGCATGACTTTCTCGGCGCCGTTGAAGGTAACGGTGCGCCTTACGATTTACGACAAGGACCCCGAGACCGGCAACAAGACCATCCGCGACATCAAGGAGCAGGAAGTCTTCTTCGGCGACATTCCGCTCATGACGCCCAACGGCACATTCATTGTGAACGGCACCGAGCGCGTGATCGTTTCGCAGTTGCACCGTTCACCTGGCGTCTTCTTTGAGACGGCCAATAACCGCACCTACTTCCTGGGCAAGATCATTCCCTATCGCGGCTCGTGGGTTGAGTTCGAATACGACCAGAAGAACACGCTCTACGTGCGCATCGACCGCAAGCGCAAGTTCCTGGGAACCATCTTCCTGCGCGCGCTTGGACTGCGCTGCGAACGAGGAGATTCTCAAGACCTTCTACACCGTCGATCGCATTCGGTCGCGGACAGCAAGATTTTCTGGACTGTTCCGCAGGAGGCGGGCGTCAGGCACACACCTTCTCGGCGCAAAGCCCGCGCATGCCGTTTTGCATAACGGCGAAGAGATTGCTCACTCGGGCCGCAAGGTTACCGCGCACACGCTCAAGGCGATGCGCGCTGCCGCAATTCGAGAAGGTTGAGGTAGAGCAGGCCGAGCTGGATGGCGCGCTCACCGCTGCCGATGTGGTAGACACGGAGAGCGGCGAGGTGATTGTCGAAGCCAACGTGGAGCTCACCGCCGATCGTCTGCACAAGATCATGGCATCGAGCGCGTCGAGCTTCGAGGTCTTCTTCCCCGATCGCGACGACGTAGGCAACATTATTTCCAACACGCTCAAGCGCGACTCGGTACACAAGCCCGAGGAGGCGCTGATCGAGATCTACCGCAAGCTGCGCCCCGGCGATCCGCCGACGCTCGATACCGCGACCGCGCTCTTCGAAGGCATGTTCTTCGACCCGCGCAAGTACGACTTCTCGAGGGTGGGCCGGCTGAAGTTCAACATCAAATTGTATGAAAATCAGGACGCCACGCATCTCGATCACCGTACGCTGACCCCCGAGGACTTCTACGCAACCATTCGCTACCTGCTCAAGCTGCGCAAGAACATCGGCATGGTCGACGATATCGATCACCTCGGCAATCGCCGTGTGCGCGCCGTCGGCGAGCTGATGGAAAACCAGTTCCGCATCGGCCTGGTGCGCATGGAACGCGCCATCAAGGAAAAGATGAGCGTGTACCAGGAACTGAACACGGCCATGCCGCACGACCTGATCAACGCCAAACCGGTGATGGCGGCCATCCGCGAGTTCTTCGGCTCTTCGCAGCTCTCGCAGTTCATGGATCAGACCAACCCGCTCAGTGAGATCACGCACAAGCGGCGTCTCTCGGCCCTTGGACCGGGCGGTCTTTCTCGTGAGCGCGCCGGATTCGAAGTCCGCGACGTGCACCCGACGCACTACGGCCGCATCTGCCCCATCGAGACGCCTGAAGGCCCGAACATCGGCCTCATCAGCTCGCTCTCGTGCTTTGCGCGCATCAACGAGTACGGTTTCATCGAGTCGCCTTACCGCAAGGTGAAGGACTCCCGCATTCTCGACTACATCGAGATTGTGAATGCGGGCGAAAGCGGACTGCGCGTAGGCGACCACATTGAGAAGGAAGAGTGGATCCGCCTCAACGCCGGCCTCAAGAAGGCCGGCAAGCGCACCATCGACTCCATCCCGTTCAGCTTTTACTTGTCGGCGTGGGAAGAGGACAAGCACACCATCGCGCAGGCCAACATCGAGTTCAACCAGCAGGGAGAGATCACCGAAGACCTGGTGAACGCTCGCCGCCAGGGGAACTTTGTGCTGGTGAATCGCGCCGAGGTGGATTACATCGACGTCAGCCCCAAGCAGCTTGTTTCAGTGGCTGCCTCGCTGGTGCCGTTCCTGGAGCACGACGACGCCAACCGCGCATTGATGGGCGCCAACATGCAGCGCCAGTCGGTGCCGCTGCTGGTTGCCGAGGCGCCGCTGGTGGGCACCGGAATGGAAGGCGTGACCGCGCGCGATTCCGGCGCCGTGATTCTGGCCAAGCGCAACGGTATTGTTGACTCGGTCGACTCCGAACGCATCATTGTGCGCGTGGAGGGTGAACACCATCCCACGCAGCTCTCGCGCGAGGTTGGGTCGGACATCTACCAACTCATCAAGTTCAAGCGCTCGAACCAGAACACCTGCATCAACCAGAAGCCGGTGGTCCGCGAGGGCGACCGCGTTCTGAAGGGCCAGGTGATCGCCGACGGACCTTGCACCGAACAGGGCGAGCTGGCTCTGGGACGCAACGTGCTGGTGGCTTTCATGCCCTGGCGCGGCTACAACTTTGAAGACGCCATCCTGATCAGCGAGAAGTTGGTGAAGGAGGACTACTACACCAGCGTGCACATCGAGGAGTTCGAGATCGAGGCGCGCGACACCAAGCTTGGACCGGAAGAGATCACGCGCGACATTCCCAACGTATCGGAGCATGCGCTGCGCGATCTTGACGAGAGCGGCGTTATCCGTATCGGCGCGCAGATCGGCCACGGCGACATCCTGGTCGGCAAGGTGACTCCGAAGGGCGAGACGCAGCTTACGCCGGAAGAGAAGCTGCTGCGCGCCATCTTCGGCGAAAAGGCCGGCGATGTGCGCGACGCTTCGCTCACCTGCCCTCCGGGCATCGAGGGCACGGTGGTGGATGTGCGCATCTTCAGCCGCAAGGGCCAGGAAAAGGACGAGCGCGCCAAGCAGATCGAGGGCGAGTACGTGGCCAAGCTCGAGAAGAACCTGGGCGACGAGATTCGCATTCTGACCGACGAGCGTTTGAAGCGTCTGGATGGGATCCTGGGCGCGAAGGAAGTGCTGGCCGACCTGCACGACGAGCGCACCAACAAGCGTTTGTTGACTAAGGGCGCCATTCTTGACCGCGACACCATCGAGCGCATCTCGACCAAGAACCTCAAGAGGATTCGTTACGCCGACAAGGATCCGCGGGTGAACGAGCAGATCGACGAGATCGAAGAGATGACCTCGCGGCAGATCGAAGTTCTGCGCAAGATCACCAATGAAAAGGTGGCCAAGCTGCAGAAGGGCGACGAGCTGCCTCCGGGCGTTATCAAGCTGGTGAAGGTCTATGTTGCCATGAAGCGCAAGCTCTCGGTTGGCGACAAGATGGCCGGCCGCCATGGCAACAAGGGTGTCATCTCGCGCATTCTGCCCGAAGAAGACATGCCCTACCTGCCCGACGGCACACCGGTTGAGATCGTGTTGAACCCGCTGGGTGTGCCTTCGCGTATGAATGTGGGCCAGATTCTGGAGACCCATCTGGGCTGGGCCGCACACGAGCTAGGCAAGAAGATCGGCGCACTGATCAGGGCCAACAGCGATGCAGAGTTCATTCGCGAGGCAATGAAGAAGGAGTTCGCCGGCACCGCGACTCTGCGCCAGTTGCTCGACCTCGACGACGAAATGTTGCTTCGCGTTACGCGCGGCATGGAGAAGGGCATCTGGTTCGGCACCAATGTGTTCGACGGCGCGCAGGAGAGCGAGATCAAGGCGCTGCTGGCTTCGGCCGGTTTGCCTTCATCGGGCAAGACAGCGCTTTTCGACGGCATGACGGGCGATCAGTTCGAGCAGCCGGTCACGGTGGGCTACATTTACATGCTCAAGCTGTCGCACCTGGTTGACGACAAAATTCACGCGCGTTCCATCGGGCCGTACTCGCTCATCACCCAGCAGCCGCTGGGCGGCAAGGCGCAGTTCGGCGGACAGCGCTTTGGCGAAATGGAAGTCTGGGCGCTGGAAGCCTACGGCGCGGCCTACATTCTGCAGGAGCTGCTGACCGCAAAGTCCGACGACGTTTACGGCCGCACCAAGATTTACGAGGCCATCGTCAAGGGCGAAGCAGCCATTGAGCCGGGCGTGCCCGAATCGTTCAACGTGCTGATCCGCGAGCTTCAGTCGCTCTGCCTCGACGTGGAGCTGATCAAGCGCGCCGACCTGATCAAGAAACTGCCGGTACCTGAAGTCGCGGCAGTGGCGGATTAACAGCAAGCTCTTAGCTGTTAGCTCTTAGCTCGATCGCGGCGCTGCTTGATGCTGCTGTCACGGGCGGGAAAAGGCTAAAAGCTAATGGCTAAGAGCTAAAAGCTGCAAAGTGGTTTTCGGGTCCTTCTTATCAGCGGCGAACACCGCTGCCCGGGAAGGAAGGATCCAACAAATAATCCCGGGAAACACCGCGGCGGCAAATAGCTGCCTGGGAGGGTCGCCTTGTTCCGTTCGAACCCGTTTGAGCTTACCAGCCCGATTACCGACTTCGACGCCATTCGCATCATGTTGGCTTCGCCCGAGAAGATCCGCAGCTGGTCGCATGGCGAAGTCACCAAGCCTGAGACCATCAACTACCGCACCTTCAAGCCGGAGCGCGACGGCCTGTTCTGCGCACGCATCTTTGGACCGGTCACCGATTGGGAGTGTCTGTGCGGCAAGTACAAGCGCATGAAGCACCGCGGCGTGATCTGCGACAAGTGCGGTGTTGAAGTGACTGTAAGCAAGGTGCGCCGCGAGCGCATGGGCCATATTGAGCTCGCTTCACCTTGTTCTCATGTCTGGTTCTTCAAGGGGCTCCCGTCGCGCATCGGCCACCTGCTCGATATCTCTCTGCGCGACCTTGAGAGCATTCTTTACTTCGAGTCTTACGTTGTAGTGGATCCGGGTGACGCGCCGGTGCGCGAGCGCGAGATCATCAAGGACGAGAACAAGTTCCGCGAGCTCGACCAGCAGTTCCGCCCCTCGGGCTTCAAGGCCATGATGGGCGCCGAGGCCATCAAGGAACTGCTCAAGCGCGTCAATATCGAGGAGCTCGGCGTTGAGCTGCGGGAGCGCATGAAAACCGAAGCCTCCGCGCAGAAGAAGATCAAGTACGCCAAGCGCCTCAAGGTCGTCGAGGCCTTCCGCAAGTCGAGCAACAAGCCGCAGTGGATGATTCTCGACGTGCTGCCGGTCATTCCCCCAGAGCTGCGCCCGCTGGTGCCGCTGGATGGCGGACGTTTCGCGACGTCCGATTTGAACGATCTCTATCGCCGCGTGATCAACCGCAACAACCGGTTGAAGAAGCTGATGGACCTGCACGCGCCCGAAGTGATTGTACGCAACGAAAAGCGCATGCTGCAGGAGGCCGTGGACGCACTGTTTGACAACGGCCGCCGCGGCCGCGTGCTGAGGGGCGCCAACAACCGTCCGCTCAAGTCGCTCTCTGACACGCTCAAGGGCAAGCAGGGCCGCTTCCGCCAGAACCTGCTGGGCAAGCGCGTTGACTACTCGGGCCGTTCGGTCATCGTGGTCGGTCCCGATCTGAAGCTGCATCAGTGCGGCCTGCCCAAGAAGATGGCACTCGAGCTCTTCAAGCCGTTCATCTATCACCGCCTTGAGCAGACCGGCCAGTGCACCACCATCAAGCAAGCCAAGGAAATGGTGGAGATGCAGGAGCCGGTGGTGTGGGACATCCTTGAAGAAGTGATCAAGGACCACCCGGTGCTGCTGAACCGCGCCCCAACCCTGCACCGCCTGGGCATTCAGGCATTTGAACCGGTGCTGGTTGAGGGCAAGGCCATCAAGATTCACCCGTTGGTCTGCACTGCCTTCAACGCCGATTTCGACGGTGACCAGATGGCCGTGCACATCCCGCTTTCGCCTGAAGCACAGATTGAAGCCAGCGTGCTGATGCTTGCTTCGCACAACATTCTTTCCCCGGCTTCAGGCCAGCCCATCACCGTGCCCACGCAGGACATGGTTCTGGGCCTGTACTACCTGACCAAGGCCAAGAGGGGCGGCAAAGGCGAAGGCCGCGTCTTCGCCAACGTCGAAGAAGTGCTGATGGCCCTTGAAGCCAGGGAAATCGAGACGCTTACGCCCGTACGCCTGCGCTACACGGGCAAGGTGCTCGACATGACCACGGCCTACGACGATCAGGATCTGCTGCACACCGAGCCGGTTGAGTACAACAAGGAGTACATCTCGACCACGGTGGGACGCGTAATTCTGAACGATGCGCTTCCCCCGGGCATGCCGTTCATCAACGGCCTGCTCAAGAAGAAGGGCATTGGCAACCTGGTGAACTACTGCAACCAGAACCTCGGCCTTGAAATCACCGTCGGAATGCTCGATCGCATCAAGTCGCTGGGCTTCAATTACGCGACGCGCTCGGGCCTTTCAGTGGGACTTGACGACATGGTTATTCCGGCCAGCAAGTACACCGTGGTCGACGAAGCCGACAAGAAGGTGATCGAGGTCCAGAAGCAGTACATGGACGGCGCCATCACCAACGGCGAGCGTTCCAACAAGGTCATCCAGATGTGGTCTGCGGTAACCGACCAGGTGGCCGACGAGATGTTCTCGAACATGAAGCGTGCCGACGACGAAGGCGCCATGAACCCGATCTACGTCATGGCCGACTCCGGCGCCCGCGGTTCAAAGCAGCAGATTCGCCAGCTCAGCGGCATGCGCGGACTGATGGCCAAGCCTTCAGGCGAAGTTATTGAGACGCCTATTACGTCAAACTTCCGCGAAGGCCTCACGGTGCTCGAGTACTTCATCTCGACCCACGGCGCGCGCAAGGGCCTGGCCGACACGGCGCTCAAGACCGCCGACTCCGGCTACCTGACCCGTCGCCTGGTCGATGTGGCGCAGGACGTTATCGTAACCGAGAATGACTGCGGCACGGTCGAGGGCATCTACGTGGGCTCGATCGTGGAATCCGGCGAGATTATTGAGGCGCTGCGCGACCGCATCATCGGCCGCGTGTCGCTGGAGCGGATCAAGGACTACGACGGCAACGTGGTAGTTGAGATCAACCAGCCCATCGACGAAGACATTGCCTCGGCGATCCAGGGCGCGGGTGTTGAGAAGGTGAAGATTCGCTCGGTGCTTACCTGCGAATCGCGCCGTGGCGTTTGCGCGCTGTGTTACGGCCGCAACCTTGGTTCGGGCCGCATGGTCGAACTCGGCGAAACCTGCGGCGTCATCGCGGCGCAGTCCATCGGCGAACCAGGCACGCAGCTCACCATGCGTACCTTCCACGTTGGCGGGACGGCTAGTCGCGTGTCTGAAAGCTCTCGTCTCGATGCCAAGAACAACGGCTTCGTGCGCTTCATCAACCTGCACACCGTCGAAAGCAAGGGCGGCGCGCTGGTGGCAATGAACCGCTCCGGCTCGATGGCTATTGTTGACGAACGCGGCCGTGAAAAGGAGCGCTACCAGTTGGTCTATGGCGCGCGCCTGCGCGTGAAAGACGGCTCGGCCGTCAAGCTCGGCGAACAGATGGCTGAGTGGGATCCTTACACTTACGCGATCCTCACTGAGATCGGCGGCACGGTCACCTTCAAGGACCTGCAGGAAGGCATTACGCTCAACGAGGAAGTGGACGAAGTTACCGGCCTTTCGCGCTGGGTGGTTGCCGACTCGCCCGATGAAAAGCGCCAGCCGGCCTTCCTGGTGAAGAACTCCAAGGGCAACAAGCGCTATCTGCTGCCGCGCGGTGCTCACCTGATGGTGCAGGATGGCGACGAAGTGGGTCCAGGCGACGTGCTGGCGAAGATTCCCAAGGAGTCGACCCGCACCAAGGACATTACCGGCGGTCTGCCGCGCGTGGTCGAGCTGTTTGAAGCCCGCACTCCGCGCGAGAAAGCCATTATTTCCGAAATCGACGGCGTGGTTCGCTTCGGCGAAGTGGCCAAGGGCCAGCGCAAGATCTACGTCACCGCCGACAACGGCGACGAGAAGGAGTACGCGGTGCCTCGCGGCATCCACGTCAACGTGCAGGAAGGTGAGCGCCTGCGCGCCGGCGACCCGTTGATGGACGGCCCCCTGAACCCGCACGACATTCTTGCCGTGCTGGGCGAGAAGGAGTTGCAGTCCTACCTGGTGAACGAAATCCAGGAGGTCTACCGTCTGCAGGGCGTGGCCATCAGCGACAAGCACATCGAAGTGATTGTGCGCCAGATGCTGCGCTGGGTGCGTATCGACGAGGTGGGCGACTCAAGCTTCCTGCTCGAGCAACAGGTCGACCGCTTCCGCTTCCGCGAAGAGATGGAGCGCGTGCTGGCCAATGGCGGTCGTCCGCCAATCGGGCCGTCCGCTGCTATTGGGCATCACCAAGGCGTCGCTCTCCACTGACAGCTTTATCTCGGCTGCCAGCTTCCAGGAGACGACTCGCGTGCTGACTGAAGCCTCGATCAACGGCGCCATCGACAACCTGCGCGGCCTCAAGGAGAACGTGATCGTAGGACGCTTGATTCCTGCGGGCACCGGCCTTGAGTACTACCGCAACGTGCAGCTTTCGCCTGAGCTCGAAGAAGCGGCGGAGCGCGTGCAGCAGGAAGTGACCGCCGAGCGTGAAGCCGAAGAGCGCGAGCTGGAGATGATGCGCCAGGAAGGCGAAGCCGAAGAGATGGCGGCGGAGTAAATATTGGCAGGTCAGGGCTTCAGCCCTGACAATCATCCGAAGTCAATGGTCAAATGAAACGAAACGGCCCGGCTTAACCGCCGGGCCTTTTGTTTGATCGGGAGGCTGACGTTTGCTGGCACTGCTTGACGTATTCCTGCCACCATCGAGCCAGCCCGCATTTCTCACATGTCTGCCGGAGGCGCAGTTTTGTCGCCGTCAATTGCATAGAATTACGCGCAATGCGCGCAGAATATAAAAATACACACCGCAGAAAATACCCTGTCGCCGGATACCGCTTCTTCGCAGGCTGCCGGCGCCTTCCGCCCATCAAGTTATAAGCTCAAAACTGATGGCAAAAGACAAAAAACATACCCCCCCACCCCCCGGGGTGCTAAGAAATTAAATAGGGGTCTCTCGATCTCATGTTTAAGCAATCAAATATAGTTAACCAATAAAATGTAACAAAAACTCCGTTACATTTGTTCGTGGAAAAAGGCCGTTCTGCACCATCTCCAGTGCAGATTTCGATGTTTTCCGCTAAAAAAACGCGCTTTTGCATGTTTCGGAACTTCAGCATTAAGTGATTGAATTAGCAGGTGTTATGTCGGATTCTATGGGGTGTGCATTTCGCTCGACCGCGCACCAGAATCGCGTTGGAATGTCACCAATGCTTGAAGCAGTTCATTGACACCTGAGTGCGCGCCTCGTGAGAAATGCGAGCTAGCTCGTGCCTCAGAAACAGCATTCTTAACGTAATGAAGTCGAGCGGAACACTGATCTATTATCAGCTCGTTAAAGACTGGCACTACCGCAGCGAAGAGCGCCGCTGGGTTGCGCTCAACGACAAGAGCAGTTGGCCCAAGGCCGAAATCAAGCGCGGCAAGGTGACGGTTTCACAGATACACGTGCGTTAACCCAATTTGAAGCTCGACACAATGCGGATTTTCAAACCACAAACATCAGTCGGTTTTGGTTTGTTTTGCCACGTACATTGACGCGTCGGCCGCGCTCAGCAGGCTGTCCTTGGTGGTCCCATCGGCGGGATACATGGCCAAACCGACGCTCGCCGAACCCTGAACCGCAACTCCTTCGCACTCGAAGGGCTCGTCGAAGCAGTGCTCGAGCCGTTGGGCTATCTCCTGGGCGGCGGCGTGGTTGCGAACGTCCTGGATCAGCACCGCAAATTCATCGCCTCCCAGTCGTGCCAGCACGTCGCCCGGCCGAAGCTGGCGCTTCACGCGTGCAGCCACTTGCTGCAGGTAAAGGTCGCCAGTGCGGTGCCCGTAAACGTCATTTACCTGCTTGAATTCGTTCAGGTCCACGTACAGCAGCCCGAAGACGCCGGCCGATGCGCGCGCAGCCAGGATGGCATTCTCCAAATAACGCTCAAACGAGAAACGGTTCTCCACGTCGGTGAGCAAATCGAACTCGGAGCGATGAATCAGGTCGGCATAGAGGTGCGAAGTCTCAATCGCCAGGGCAGCCAGTTCGGCCACTCGCGACAAGGCTTCGTACTCTTCGTGACTCGGTTTGGTGCCGGCATCGAATGCGGCAAAAATAGTTCCGAGGTGCGTTCCCGATCGACCCGTGATCGCATGCATCGCAGTTCGCAGTCCGGTCCGGGATTCACGCGAGAGATGGTTTCCGAGTGTCGCGCCATTATCGACCTCGACCCAGCATGGTGCTCCCTTGAGACGAGCGGACAAAAGCTCGGTAATCTGCTCGATGATTTCGGCCAGCGGCCTGGAGTTGTTGATGTCTACAAGAATCTTGCTGCGCCGGCGCTCGATATACGCCATGGTTGCGTTGTGACGGCGGGCTTTCCGCTCGCCCCATACCACCCGGATTCCGAAGATGAAGATCACGCCGATCAGCGCCCCAACCAGCCGGGTAAGGTTGTCTACATTGAGCCAAGTAGGTTGGGCAATCACGGCGATATCGTTGGACGAGCGAATCAGAACATCGAATCCCACGGGCCCCTCAAACGGGTCAGAACCGTACGATACCGAGGAGATTCCGCTTACGCGGACCGTCGCGTCCACCGGGAATTGTTTCAACGGCGGCAGGCTAAAGCCCAGATCCTGGTCCGGATGGCGATAGAGAACTGAGAAAAGATGACCGCCGTTGGTGAGGACGTACTCATCCTGCTGATCCTCGCGCGACACTTTCACAACTTGGCCCTCAATAGAAATCAAATCAAAAGCATTGGTGCCTGAAGACAATTCGGCCCATCCAATGCGGTCGGGCGCGACAGGCGAATTAACTCGGCTGTCTTCAACTTCGGCGTGTGTCAGCGTTAGCAAGCCATTGCGGACGGCGGGCAGGCCCGAGGCGGTCGCCTTGTCGCCGATGGTCATCGGCTGCTCATTCTTGGTCTCGATCCACAGGCTCTTTGCGCCGTTCTGCAGTACCACCGCCGATCCGGGATCATAGAAGGTGATGGTTCCTTCTACTCGCACCCGTTCAGTCCGGTCATCGACGAAGGCGTGCTGGAGGATCTCATCCATCGGAGTAAACGGAAGCGAATCGGGGCTGCTCGCAGCCGGCTTCAGAATCTTCAGGTCTGCGATCGAAGCAACTTCGATCACAATTCCCGTCATCTGGTTCTTGCTGTCGAACGTGCCCGATGCTGAGCCGGTTACCGAAACCTGGGAGTCAAGCAGCTTCTTCAACAGGCTTCCATCGTTACTTGCGATGGTAGAGTCGACATAACCTCCGTCCACCAGCATCACGAGATAGATATTCACCACCTTGCCGTAAGTAACCAGGTCGGCGCTTTTCACCTGTCCGGTAACAGTGACGCGCATGCAGTCCAGCTCGGCGCGAATCAGTTGCCTGTAGCTGGCGGTCACTGGCGCGGGCAAAGCGCCGTGGCCGATCCGCGTAATACTGTCAGCCACAACGTCGGGGCGGAAACTACCGCGGGTCTTTCCTTTCACAAGAACACGGTCGCCCGGCGTCAGGTCCAGGGTGACCGGAGCCTGTACGTAAATCGCAAGGCCCCCGTCCTCTAGAAACAGGTCGATGCTGCCCTTGCTGTAATAGGTCACCGTTCCTTCAAAGAGGGCGGGAATGGCTTGCGCTGCCTGTTCGTTGGTGAGTTGGTGCAGGGCTGCAAGCGAGGTTATGGTGGCCGGCGCTGCCGCAAACGCGGCTGGACACAGAATGCAGAGGGCAGAGACGAGTAACCGTCCCCATGAGGGGAAGCGCTCAGGACCTCGAGCGATCTGCCGCCGAGTTGAAATCACTTCGCCCATCTGGTCGATCCTTGATTCTCGGCGCAAGAACGCTGCGATTTTCAATGGGGAACTCATGAATCGACTTCCCGTCCAGAGCGTCCGCCTTGGGCGAACGCCCTTTGCTCCGAGTCAATTAGATAAAGGATAAATAAGAAAGGGCGAGGAATCTATAAGTCTTTCGTGTGAGGCGCTAATGCCCATTTTTCTCGGCTTGCAAGGGGCTCGATGGGAAGGGCCCGGGCGGCTAGGCATTCGTCCGCTGGCTATCCAAGTACATTTGATAGTTTCGGGGCCTTGAATACCTGCACAAGTAGATCGACGGGTCGGCAACGCTCAGCGAGCCGTCTCGATTGGCGCCATCGGCCGGATACATGGCAATGCCAACCATGGGGAACCTAGTAAACGGTATGGCTTGAGTGAGGTTCGCCATCACCCTTCCGGGTTTGCTTTACCACGTACATGGCCGCGTCGGCCGCGCTCAGAAGACTGTCTTTGCTTGTGCCGTCCTCGGGATAGATGGCAATTCCGATGCTGGCCGACCCACTTATCTCATATGCTTCGCATTGGAACGGCTGCAGGAAACATGCGTCCAGCCGGTGTCTGATGACCTCCACGTCGCTGCGCGCATGGACGCGCAAAACAACCACGGCAAACTCGTCGCCGCCCAGCCTGGCCAAAACGTCGCCGGGGCGTAACTGCCGCTTCATGCGGAGCGCAACCTCTTGCAGATAGAGGTCCCCGGTTCGATGACCGTATTGATCGTTGACCAGCTTGAATTCGTTGAGATCGATGTAGAGCAGCCCGAAGCTACCGGCCGACTGTCGGCATGCCTCAATCATCGATTCAAGATGTTTTTCGATTGAGAAGCGGTTTTGAATCTCGGTCAGCAGATCGAACTCCGAGCGATGCACAAGGTCGCTGTAAAGGCGCGAGGTTTCGATGGCCAATGCCGTCAGTCCGGTCGCCTGTTTTATGGCTTCAGCTTCCTGGGCGACTGGTTTTGCTTTCGGATCGAAGGCTGCATAAACCTTTCCGAGCGAGCCGCCTGCCCGAGCGGGAATATCCTGCTCGGCAGTGCGCAGCCGGGCCAGAAAGTCGGGGCCGGGACAGTTGCCCAGCACTGCGCCGTCGGCTACTTTGCACCAGCAGGGCGCGCCGTTCAGCCGGGCTGACACCAGTTCGGTAATGCGTTCCAGAATCTCCGCCAGCGGTTTTGAGTTGTTGATGTCCTCGAGAATCTTGCCACGCCGTCTCTCCAGGTAAGCCAGATGTGCGTTGTGGCGCCTCGCCCGCCGCTCCGTCCACACCACCCTGATGCCGAACATGAAGACCACGAGCAGCAGCACGATCACGATCATGGTGAGATGCGGAACGTCCAACCACGGCGCCTGCGCCACGACCTCAAGGTCGTCATTGGAGCGCATCAGAATGTCGAAGGGAACGTTTACGTTGAATGGATTCGAATCCTCAAGGATGCAGATGCCCGTGACGCGCACCCTCGAACGAATGGGGATGTCCTTTATAGGGGGCAGCTGTGCGGAGTTCGCAGCGCCTGGAGCGGTATGCCGGTAGATAACGGAGAACAGGTGGTCCTCAGCGCTCAGTACGTACTCGTCCTGGGCGGCTTCGCGCACCTTTGCGACTACCATGGCCTCGGTGGAGACCAGGTCGAAGACGTTGTGGCTCTGCGTCAGGTCCTGCCAGGTGACCTGAATGGGTGTTACCGGCGCAAGGTTGTGACTATCGCGGATTTCACTGTCGGCCAGCTTGAGGAATCCGTCGTGCACGTCGGCGAAGCCTGTGGCGTCGACCCAGTCGCCGATGCGCAGGTCGGCGCGCGAACGCGTGTTGATCCAAATGCTGCGCTTGCCGTTCTGGAGAACCGCCGCGCTGCCAGGCATGTAGTAGGTAACGGAGCCCTGCACGCGGAGACGTTGCGAAGAACCGGTCTTCCCGTAGCCGGAGAAGACGTTGGCCATCGATGTGATGGGAAGCGTCCAGGGAGTCGACTTGGCGGCCTGGAGCACCTTCACCTGGTCGAGTGACTGCGCATGCAAGATGATTCCCGTCATCTGCATCTTGCCGTCGAATTTGCCTGAAGCCGCGCCGGAGACTGTCACCTCGGCGTCGATCAGGCCGGGAAGTGCGTCGGGGTTATTGCCCTCCACCTGGACTTCGAGATTGCTGCCATCGTCAACGGAGACCACAATGGCGATGCTGGGCCGGTCGGAACTGACAGCCATGTCAGCGGAGATGACGCGTCCGCGGATGCTTACGAGTTGGCAGTCAAATTGCCCGCGGACGAGCCCATCATAGGACGCCGCAACCGGGGTCAACGGAGAGTCGTGGCGTAACAGGGTAATTGAGCTGGCGCTTACAAACGGCTTGAAACTTTCATGCGTGGTGCCGTGGATGCGAATCCGGTCGCCCGGATTGAGCGCCATTTCAGTCGATGGCTGCACGTAGATCGCCGAGTCGCCGTCCTGCACGAACAGGGTGTTTTCGTAGCCACGGTAAAAGGTGACGGTGGCGTCGAAATCGACAGGAAGCCGCTTGGCAGCCTCGTCGTTGGTGAGCTGATGAATGGCGGCGAGTGAAGTGAGCGTGGCCGCGTGTGTTGCCCCAATTGCGCACGGCCCGCTGAGAGCTGCGAGTGCGATTGCCAGGATCGATGTCCGAAAACAGGCAGCGACGGATTTGGGTGCAGTCAACAATTTGCTCCCTCTTCAAGTCCCAGGATCCTGAGGAGTCTGCGCACGGACATTGCCGCGCGTTCTCAAACTCAGGCAACCATGGGCGGCAGAAAATGTTGGTTCGGCTGCCGGCCAAGAGATTTTGCGACGGCCCGCGCCTTCTTTCCGGCGTAGGTGGATCGGCGGAACCGTCGAATCCTTGAAAAATCGATGCAACTATCCTACTCCTGTTAAAAGGTTGAGAACTAACCCATTTGGGGCATAAAGGTACCGTTTCGCTATTGGTAAACGCTGACCGTGCTCGGATTTGTGTACAATTCCCCGGGCGCCTCCAGAGCCTTGAGGCCTCGCGCCCAGGAGTTGGCCGATGTCTCGCGAAAACCCTCTTTCAACACCCCATCAGCACACGCCCGGCGCGCAATCGCTGCCCCCGCGCAATATCCGAGTCATCGGCGTTCCGCTCGATATGGGCGCCAGCCGCCGGGGCGTCGATATGGGCCCTTCGGCCATGCGCGTGGCCGGACTCGAAGCCCGGCTTGAGGCTCTCGGTCACCGCGTCACCGACGCCGGTAACATTCGCGTCGAAGTGGCTGAAACCCGCGGTTATGGCAGCAACAACGCGCGCTACCTGGCCGAAATTGCTGAAACATGTACCCGAACCGCCGAGGCCGTCCTGGCCACGCTTGAAGAGGGCATGACGCCGCTGGTTCTGGGCGGCGACCACTCGCTTGCCGCCGGCTCCGTCTCCGGTGTCTCCCACTTCTATCGACGCCGCGAGCAGAAGGTCGGCGTCATCTGGATCGACGCCCACTCCGACATCAACACCCCCGACACCTCGCCCAGCGGCAACGTACACGGCATGCCGCTGGCTGCGCTGCTCGGCCTGGGGCCCGAGCCGCTTTCAAATATCTACGGCTACTCACCCAAGATCGCGCCTGAAAACGCGGTTCTCATCGGCCTTCGCGATGTGGACGCGGCCGAGAGGGCCAACATTCGCCGCGCGGGCATCACCGAGGTCTACACCATGCGCGACATCGACGAGCGCGGCATGAGAGCGGTGATGGAAGAGGCTCTGCGCGCCGCCGGCCGCGGCACCGCCGGCTACCACGTCTCGCTCGATCTCGATTGGATTGACCCCGAGGACGCGCCCGGCGTAGGCACGCCGGTGCGCGGCGGCGCAACCTACCGCGAGGCCCACCTTGCCATGGAAATCCTGGCCGACCACGGCCGCCTGCTCAGCTTCGAGATGGTCGAGGTGAACCCGGTAATCGACGAGCACAACAGGACGGCGGACCTCGCGGTCGAACTGGCCTGCTCGGCGTTTGGGAAAAAGATTTTGTAGTCACTGAATTGGGTGCCCCAGGTCCCTCGCACTTGGGGACCTGGGAAAGTACGGCCCGCCGACTCGCTCTTACGCGTTCGGCTTCCACAACCCAACCACATTTCCTTCAGGGTCCGCAAACCAAGCGAATGTCCCCGACGGCAGCGGCACCGGCGGCACTATCGTTTTACCGCCCAACTGCTCAATTTGTACCAGCGACTGAGCGACATCGTCGGTCTGCATATAGAAATGCGTGAACTGGTGCGGCTCATGGCCCAGCGCCGCAACATGCCCCGGTATGCCGTTCGCCGAACCCGTATCGATCATTCCCATCGGTCCCGCATCAATCTTCCAACCAAAGGCTGCGGAGTAAAACGCACTCGTAGCCTCTTTATCTTTGCAGCCAATCTCAAAATGAACCACCGGATGACTCATCGAACCTCTCCTCTTTTACTTCTGGATTCGTACAGGTTAACGTGAACCCTTGCCTATGTCGATGCGGGCGTGGGAGAAAATGCGGCTGCAAGTGGTGAAATAGAAGTATGGGTAAGAAACTACGCGTAGGCATTCTGTTTGGTGGGCGCAGCGGCGAGCATGAAGTGTCTTTGCTTTCGGCTGCCTCAATTCTCAAAGCAATCGACCGCAGACAAGTTCGAAGTGACCCCCATCGGGATCACCAAGGAGGGCCGCTGGCTGGCCTCTGCCGATGCAAAAGGGCTACTTGAGGCCGGCGACGAGTGCCGCCCCGCGCCATTTCCGCGCCGGCGATCCTGAAACCACTCCGGGCGCGAGGCTTCTCCAGGAAGGTATTCCAACGCTGATGGCGCCCGAGCCAGGTTCTTCCAATGCTCTGGTCCAAAAGAAAGGCCCGGCCGGCACGACCGCAGTCGCCGGCGAGCCGCTGGATGTGGTGTTCCCGGTCCTTCACGGCACCTTTGGCGAAGACGGCACTATCCAGGGGCTGTTCGAACTGGCCGGCATCGCCTACGTCGGTTCCGGCGTTCTGGGCTCATCGGCCGGCATGGACAAGGATGTGATGAAACGGCTCTTCGCCGAGGCACGGTTGCCCATTGTCAAACACGTCACTCTGCTGCGCGCCGACTGGGAAAAGTCCCCGCGCAAAGCCGTCGCGCGCATCGAAGCCGCACTCAAATACCCGGTATTCGTCAAGCCGGCGAATCTGGGCTCCTCGGTCGGCATCAGCAAAGCGCACGGCCGCATGGAACTTGGCCCCGCGCTCGCGCTGGCCGCAAAGTACGATCGTAGACTCGTTGTGGAGCAAGGCGTGGGCGGGAAGAAAAGTCGCGCCCGTGAGTTCGAGGTCGCCGTGCTGGGCAATGACGATCCCAAGGCCAGCGTGGTGGGCGAAATTATTCCCGGCAAGGAGTTCTACGACTACGAGGCCAAGTATCTCTCCGAGGGCTCGGTGCCGGTTATCCCCGCCAAGGTCACACGTACAGAATCGAAGCAGATTCGTGAGATGGCAGTCGCTGCCTTCAAGGCCTGTGACCTGTCCGGCCTGGCGCGCGTCGATTTCCTGATGGAGCCAAATGGCAAGCGCCGCATCTACATCAACGAGGTGAACACGCTGCCCGGCTTCACCAACATCAGCATGTATCCCAAGCTGTGGGAGGCGACCGGAGTGAGCTACAAGGAACTGATCACGCGGCTCATAGAGCTGGCACTTGAGCGCCACGCCGACAAGACCCGCACCTCGTATAGCTACGAGGCGGAGAAATAAAAAGTCAGGCACCAGGCATTAGAGAATTAAGACGGCCCCATGGGAACCACCTTCGTCCCCATGGTGTCTAATGAAGAAGGGAATTGACCACTGATCCCTGACCACTGATCACTGACAACTGCCTATGACTCTTCTCGATGCACCGAAATTCGACGAAGCTCGCGAACGCAGGCGACGAACCATTCTCTACAGTTCCGTGAGCCTGTTCTTCGTTCTCTTCATTTCTTTCTGGCTGGTATCTGGCCGCCCCATCGACTGGCCTTGGAACTGGTACACCCATTTAGAGGGCCGCAGCTGCATGAATCGTTTCCTCACCGCCGTCGAACAAAGCGATCTCGAAAAGGCATATGGCATCTGGCTGCACGACCCCGACTGGAAGGAGCACCCTACGCACCTCAAGTTCTATACATTCGACAAGTTTGAGGACGACTGGAGCCCCACCAGCCACGATAACCTGTACGGCGTCATCAAAAGCCACAAGATCGTAGCCGTCCGCATGTACGGAAACACGCTGCTGGCAGCCATCCTCATCAATGGCCGCAAGAGCGGTGCGCTCAACCTGACCTACGACCCCAAGACCCACACGCTCACTTATCCGTCTCCGGGAGTCGAGATCGACCCCGAGTCATACTCTCAATGAGCGGGCGGCGCGGTGCCGTGTGGCCAGCTATCAGCTGTTCGCTCTCAGGTCCGTTGTGACGAGAATTTGAGGAATGCTGGCTCGCCCCGATTCAGCGGCCCGAAGGCCACTGCTCCTCCCGCCCATGGCTCCCTTGTCCTCTTGTTCCCTCGTTCCCTGTCTTCCCCTATCCCGCCGTCTCCACCATCTCCTCGGTTCGCTTGCTCATCTTTGCCGTTCGCTGCAGCTTGTCCCAGTTGAAGGGCTTGCCGTCGATGGCACGCTTGAGAGTCTTAGCCAGAACCAGCGAGAAGAGTTGACGGTAAGCAAACCGTTGCAGCCAGATGTGAAAGAGCAGCCAACCGTCGCCTTTGTTGGCCGGGTGGCGCCGCTCCAGACTGAAAGCCACCGACGAGGTGAGGAAGTCGATGACCAGGAAGCCGAGGAAGAATGTCACCAGCTTAAGGAAACTCGCCGGCGATGCGGCCTCGGGGTGGTAGTGCCGGTCGATGAGATAGTTCACAATGCCCCAAACAAACAGGAGGTCAATGAAAGGCGAGACCAGCGGCAGAATCATCTGGAAGATGAGAATGTTGGGCAGCGCAAACAGTCCCATCGCCTTGTTGCGCACAAACGCCGCGCGATGTTTCCAAATTGCCTGCAGGGTTCCAAACGACCAGCGGAACCGTTGCCGCATGAGCCCCCCCGCATTGATGGGCGCCTCAGTAAATGCCAGCGCGCGGTCTTCGTAGTCGACGCGCAGCCCTGCTCAAGCAGGTTCATGGTCAGGTCGGCATCTTCGGCCACGGTGTTTACCGGATATCCGCCCGCAGCCTTCACCGGCGCGGTGCGCCATGCGCCAATTGCTCCAGGAACCACCGTTACTACATGCATCAGATCGAGGGCGCGACGCTCAAAGTTCTGGCTGGTGATGTACTCGAGCGCCTGCCAGCTCGTCCACAGGTTCACGCGGTTGCCGACCTTGGCGTTGCCCGCCATCGCGCCGATCCGCGGATCTTCAAAGTGCGGCACCAGCTTTGAGATCGCGTCGGCTGCAATCACCGTGTCAGCATCGATGCCGACATAAATCTCTTCGTTCGATCCGTGTCGAGCGCGTAGTTCAGCGCGGCCGCTTTGCCTGCGTTTGGCTTGGTCAGCACCTGCACGCGGCCGGCCTTGATCTCCTCGGCATAAGCCTCGGCTGCCACTTCCGCGGTGCGGTCCGTCGAGCCGTCGTCGATCACGATCACGTGCAGGTTCTTGTAGTCGGAGTTCAGCACCGAGCGAATGGTGCGCACAATCACCGTCTCTTCATTGTAGGCGGGAATCAGCACGGCAACCCGCGGGTTGTAGCCCGGCGAAGCCTCGCGGTGCGGCTTCAGCAGCCGGTCGATGATCGCGAACAAGTCCCACCAGGATAAGCCGCGCACTCATCAGAACGTCGCCGACAAAAAACACCATCACGATGAAGGCGCCGATGATGTCGAGCGCAGAAAATGCGATCGAGTCGGGAATCGCCCGCATGCGTTGCCAGAATGTAAGCGGCGGCATCACCTGCGCGGTCGTCTTGCCCATCAGGGCGCTCACCGGCACAATCGTGTAGCCGTGCGCGCGCAGCGCATCAATCAGCGGGCCAAGCGCATTCACCGTCACCTGGCGGTTGCCGCCGCCGTCGTGCATCAGGATGATGGAGCCGCGGAACTGCGGCTTGGTCTTCATGGTCTGCAACTGGGCCAGCACCGACTGCGATGATCTCGGCGGTCGTCTTGCGCGGATGCTCGTTCCAGTCGTCGGTATCGATCTTGTTGCCGATGATGGTGAAGCCGTCCTGCTGGATGTGCCACACCGGCGCGGCCTCGTCGTCGGTGTCGGGCTCTTCGTCAATGTCGTAGGGCGGGCGGAAGTAGAGCGGCTGCACGCCCAGCTTGCTGGCAAACAGCCGCTCGGTCAGGTTCACTTCAAGATCAAGCTGGCGCGGCGAAATTTCGCTGATGTCGGGATGCGTATACGTGTGGTTGCCGATCTCGTGTGCCTTCGCGCACGATTCGCTGCAACACGCCCACGTGCTGCGCTGCCTCGGCGCCAATGATCATGAACGTGCCCTTCGCGTTCTTCTGCTTCAGAATGTCGAGAATCTTCGGCGTCCAGTTGGGATCGGGACCGTCGTCGAATGAAAGCGCCACCTCGTTGGGATGGTATCCGTACTGCTCAATCGTGTAGGTGCGCGGATACACATCCATATGCTCGTCGACGATCAGCTTCTTGCGCGGATCGGGCTCATCGGTATCCACCGTTACGGTGCGCTTGCCCGGCTGCGGCAATCCCGTTACGCGCAAAATGTCTCCCTCGCCCTCGGTGTCCACATCGTGGCCCGGCGTTACCTCGCCCAGTCGCCTGCAGCGCATCGGCGTTGCGCGGCGTGTCCCATACATTCCACAGCGAGTTGTCTTCCTCGCCCAGCCGCCACAGCGCAAAGGTCTGCACGCCCATCCAGCGAGCCGCGCGCAGTTCGTTCAGAATGGTTACGCCATCCAAGAAACCACACCACGTGGCGCTGGTTGTTAGTCTTCATCGATGTACTCAAAATGCGGATTGAGCGCGTCGTAATTGAGGTCAAGGTCGGCGTCCGCATCCGACGCCTCTTGCCACGCCTCTGAAACCGATAGGTCCTCGGTGTCAAGCACCTGCCGGCTTGGGATGTTTGCGGTCTTTGGGGTCGGGAATCGAAAGCGTCCAGTCGTAGCCGTAGTTGCCCACCGCGCAGATCAGCTTATTCAGCGGCACATCTTTCATGGCCCGCGTCAGGTTGGCGATGAACCAGTTCTGCGCCGCAATCGGTCCGGGATCGCTGTTGGTCTCGTGCTGGTCGTAGTTCATCAGCACAATGCCGTCGCTGTTGGCTGCAATGCGCTTCAAGGTCGCCGTCGCTGGTTGCGGCCGCCACGTTCACATAGAGTTTCAGGTTCTGCGCATGCATTTGCGCATACAGCGCCTCGATAAACGCCAGATATGCGCGGATCGGCGTTGTCTGAGAGGCTCTCGATATCGAGCGAAAGGCCCCGATACGCCGGATTGAGCGCTCAGGAACCGTATGAACTGCTCGCGCAGGCTGGCGCTCTTCTCGGGGTCCATCAGCACGTTGCCCACATCCGCGTCCCAGCTCTGCGTGTGCGGATTGTAGTTGTTCACGTGCGGAAAGATCTCAGTGTCTGTGCGCGCTGCCTGGATCACGTGCTTGACGCGATTCCTGTCGTCGGGGTCGTGCACGGTGGCGCCCTCGATCACCGGAAACTCGCGCAGATTGTCGCTGCTCATCATCATCAGCGTGCCGTCTGGCGCGTCAACATGCAGCCACTGCGGAAACAGCAGATCGATCTGGTGAACGTGTTCCTTGAGCGATGAATAGCTGGCCGCGTCGTCCTGCACATAATAGGCGGCCCGCAACCCTTCGCCGGAGTTGAAGGGAATGTCGGAGGGCTTGCGGCCGGATCTTGCGCCGCGAGGGACGCAGGTTATGCAATCGCAGCATCGGCTGGCGATCGGGCAGCGCGCGGTAGTTATGTTTCTGGGTGCGGGCAGCAGCAGTTCGGGCAAGCTCCTGGTTGCGCAGCAACATTCAAAATAAACCCGATGATCACCAGGGTCGTGAGCACGGCCCCAGCGTCGAAAGATGCGGCGCAGCCGTTTCCAGCGCTTTCGTTCCGGGTCGTAAAAAATCTGGCGGTCAGGCATAGAGGGAGAGACTCAGCTTCGGCGCGAACCGTCCTGCGGTAGGCGTAACTTAAGAATAACGAGTGCGGGTGGCATCTATATAGTGTCTGCCATCTAATTCCCGTGCTGCCCTCGCCGGCCGCCGCAGGCTGTTACAGTACGAATCGTATGGAAGCCGCCTCGCGGAGCTCAATTCGAGCGCCACAGCAATGGGGGCAGGCTCCTCCGCACATTGCTCGGATACGGCCTACCGCTGGCTGCCGGACTCGCGTTGCGCCTGTGGGCGCTCCGGATCTGCTTCGAGGCTCAGGTCGACAGCATCATCTATGGCGGCATCGCCAAAAACCTGCTGCTGCACGGCCGCTATGCCCTCAACGGCACCGGCGGCGAGATCTATCCCACCATCATTCGCCTACCTGGCTACCCGCTAATTCTGGCTGTCTGCTTCAGGCTCTTCGGCATGGAAAATTACTTTGCGCCGTGCCTCATTCAGATCGCGCTCGACCTCGCCGCCTGCCTTCTGCTCGCCGATTTTGCCCGCCGCGTCGCCCATCCACAGCTCAAAAACGGTGCTGCCATCGCCACTTTATGGCTCGCGGCGTTGTGTCCTTTTACCGCATCGTATGCGGCCATGCCGCTCACTGAAGCACCTACGATCTTCTTCATTGCGCTGGCCATGTGGGCCATGGTGCGATTCCGCGAGCGCCCCGGCTGGAAGTCTGCTCTCACCTTCACCTTCGCTGTCACGTACGCAGCGCTTCTGCGGCCCGATGGTGCGCTCGTCGCGGTTGCATTTGCGCCGGCGCTCGTTCTGGGACTTAGGCCGGGGTTAATTCGGCCGCGCAGACTAATTCGCATGGCTGCGGTATGCGTCCTCGTCGTGCTTACGCCATTCGCAATCTGGACGGCCCGAAACTGGAAGACCTTCCATGTCTTTCAACCGCTGGCGCCGCGCCTGGCCATCGAGCCCGATGAGAGCTCCGAGCCTCGGATGGGAGCGCTGGGTCAAATCCTGGTGTCTCGATTACGTCTCCACCTACCAGATCTACTGGAATGTTCCCGGCGGCGAGCTCGATATTGATCAACTCCCGAGCCGCGCCTTTGACACACCCGCCGCAGCGCGCCGAGACCGCCGTCATCGCCGGCGAATACAACAGCAACGGCTACAACCTGACGCCGGAGATCGACGCCCGCTTTGCCGCTCTCGCCCGCGAACGCATCGCCGCACATCCGCTGCGATACTATCTGTGGCTCCCGCTCGGCCGCGTTGCCGACATGTGGCTCAGGCCCCGCGTTGAAAACCTGCCCATCGACCTGGACTGGTGGGTCTATGCGCACCACTTCGATGAAACGAAATTCAGCTGGTCCTGGGCCGCGCTCAATGCCCTCTATCTTGTGCTGGCTTTGGTTGGCATTTGCATGAAGCCCAGACTCTGGCTGCCGCTGGTTGCCTATATGCTGCTGCGCAGCGCGCTTTTGCTCACCGTTGAAGCACCCGAGGCGCGTTACACGCTCGAGTGCTTCCCGATGCTTTTTGCGCTGGCGGGGAATGCTCTTTATTTGTTGATGAACGTGGTCTTCTTGTCGGTGGCGAAGGTAAAGGCGTCCTTGGGCAGCGACTGATTCACCTTGATATTAGTGTAGTGGCAGGTGCGGGACTGACCGCCGCCCTCGTCGAAATACTGCTTCAGGCTGATGGCCCGGTCGGCGTCCATCCACAGAACCACCTTGGGCAGCTTGGCCTTTACGCTGGGGTCCTTGGGAGTGAGTTCGAGCTTCTCGGTGCTCACGTCGTCCACAGTCTCGGGGCCGTCGTCTTTGATGTCCCACCTGGCCGCCAGCTCTTTGCCGCTGGCGCCAAAGCCAAGCATGAACCAGCTTTCGTACTGGCTCAGTTTGCTGAGCGTTGTTACCTGGTCCTGCAGCTTTTCATACAGCTTGATTTCGCCGTTGATGCAGCAAACAACCACCTTTGGCGCTGCCTGCCCATCGTCGGTTTCGATGTGCACCCCCATCTGGTAGCTCGTGCCATCGCGCTTGTAGTAAACCGCGCCCTTTTGCACGTCGGTATCGGGAATGGGATGCGTCTGCGAAGAGGTGAACTCTACATCGGCCGATGTGGTGTGGAACTTTGCCGATGCGGCGTCCATCCTGCTCAGCACGCTCTGCAGATCATCGGCCGCAAGGGCGCTCGCCGCGCTCAATGCAAAAGCGCACGACGCGGCAAAAAACAAAAGTCTTTTTCGTTGCATAAGATTCCTTACGCTATTCGATGCCAAAAGTTTCGCATCGAAGCGAGAATATTCCGCGGGCGGCGGGCCAGGGATTGGATGGCAGGCCCTGGTTAAGGACTACTTGTGCGCCCAAACCTTCCAGGCAAAGCGTCCATCGGGTGTAGTGACTGTTATCCACCGCTCCACAACCACATCGTCGCCGGTTACCGGCTCAATCGCGTGCCGCAGAGCCCGTTTCACCTGGGCGTCGGTGGCGCCGAAGTACGTATCCACATCCGCCGCGTCAACAGTAATCACCACCCCGTGGCCCACGTCGCCGCTGACAATGATTGGATGCGAAGGGCCCGGCTCCGTCGACGGCCTGTCACCAAAATTCCACAAGTGAGGCGCCACGAAGATGAACAATAGAATCAGCGTCACCATCACGTCGTAATGGAACGATCCGCGCGAGTAGGTCCAGTAGAAGTAGCTCTTCACGATCGCCTTCGACCCGCGCGCCGCCTGCGACCCGCGCGCGCCTTGCGCCGCGCTGTCAGCCTTCATTGCTTCTCCTTCTCAATCCGCTCCAAGCCGCCCATGTACGGCCGCAGCGCCTCGGGAACCACGACCGAACCATCGGCCTGCTGGTAGTTCTCAACGATCGCCACCCAGGTGCGGCCCACCGCCAGCCCGCTGCCGTTCAGCGTGTGCACAAATTCAACTTTTGGCTTGCCCCGCCCTGCGTTCCCGCGCTCGGCCGGTAGCGGATATTCGCCCGCCGCGCCTGGAACGCCTCAAAGTTCGAGCAGGACGAAATCTCGCGATAAAGCCCCTGCCCCGGCAGCCACACCTCAAGATCAAACGTCTTGGCCGCTGAAAATCCCGTGTCCCCGGTCGACAGCAGCATCGCCGGTAAGGCAACTCCAAAGCTTCAAGAATCTCTTCGGCGTTGCGCGTCAGCTTCTCGTGCTCCGCGTCCGACTCCTCGGGCCGCGCAAACTTTACCAGCTCAACTTTCTGGAACTGGTGCTGCCGGATGATTCCGCGCGTATCCTTGCCCGGCCGCGCCGGCCTCGGCCCTGAAGCACGGCGTATACGCCGTCAGCCGAATCGGCAGCCGCGCCTCGTCAAGAATTTCGTCGCGATAGAGATTCGTCACCGGCACTTCCGCAGTGGGAATCAGCCAATGGTCGTTGTCTTTGAATTCTCCACGCGCTGCGGCTTCAGCGTCCGCATCGGAGCAGCGAAACAGATCGTCGGCAAACTTCGGCAATTGCCCGGTCCCGAACAGCGATTTCGAATTCACCATGAACGGCGGCAGCACTTCGGTATAGCCGTGCTTCTGCGTGTGCTTGTCAAGCATAAAGCCGATCAGCGCCCGCTCCAGCCGCGCCCCCGCGCCCATGTAAACCGCAAACCGCGCGCCGCTCAGCTTGGTAGCGCGCTCGAGGTCGAGAATCCCCAGCCCCTCGCCCATTTCCCAGTGCGGTTTGGGCTCAAAGTCGATACTTCTTCGGCTCGCCCCAGGTCTTGACGGTTACGTTGTCGGCCTCCGAAGTTCCAACCGGGACTTCATCGCGCGTAAGGTTTGGCACCCGCGCCAGTGCGAACCGCAACTGCTCATCGAGCTCGGCCGCCGTCTTATCCAATTCTTCCAGTTCCGCTCTGACCTCCCGGACCCTTTCCTTGACGTCGTTGAGCGTCACGCGAGCGCTGAAGCGATCCTTTTCGGGAAGCTTCTCGATGTTTACTACATCGAGAAATGCTTTCATGTGTTGGCCAATCAACGCGGAATACTGATTTTGAAGGGCCTTCTTTCGTTCAAACTGCGTGATTGCATCACGCCGCCGCTTGTCGAGCGAAAGAAAATCCCCCAGCAAAACAGCCGGATCGGCGCCCCGCGCGCGGAGCTTTTCTTCCACCAACTCCAGGTTGGCACGTACAAATCCCAAGTCGAGCATGACTCTATTAGTTTAACTGAGCGGCCGCGACGCTAGCCCAATGCGCTGTTACCTGCACGATTGAATCGGTATGGTTTCCCCAGACCCGCCCTCGCCGTCCCGTAGCTCAGCACATGGTAGTAAACAGTGAATGTGCGCGATACGGTTGTGACCGTACGGGGCATACGCTGTTTGGTGTGGGGATCGAACCCACTGATCCTGGCCCTTCAGGATCACCCAGATGCCGGCTTGGCCCCCGGCGGGGCTTGTGCTCGCTGCGACAAGACGACTACCAACTGCCTCATACCAATTCTGTCTGCCAGTTCAATTCCTGAAGCTTCGTATCGAGCTCGCGGAACTCCTTCGAAAGTTGATCGATCTGCTTCTGGACTTGCGCGACTGAAAATGTCGCGACAAACTTCACTTCGGATTTGGAGTACCGGTCCTGCCGCGTACTCGCGGCGTCTGCAATACTGGTCAGAAAATCCCGCTTCTTGCCGGTCACATCCCTTCTTGCGATAGCGTCGGAGATGGACTGCCGATTGTCGAAAGCGGTTCGCGCATTCGTTCGATTAATGGCGCTTATTAATTCGAGCAGGCGAGCAAAGAGTCGCTCTGCCTCATTGGTGAGTTCGGTGGAATCTTCTGCCGGCAGTTCTCCCTCCTGTACTCGTGCGGACCGCACCATCCGTTTCCTCAGATCTTCGAGCCGGTTCTGACAATCACTACGCTCTGCCAATGCCTCTGCCAGCTTCACAACGTAGCCTCCTCTTTTCGTTGAGATTGGCATAGTCTACCAGCCATCACCCAGGGCAGTTCGTCCCTCAATCCGCCGCCTTGCCGCCCGCGTCGCCCGTCTTTTCCGCCCCTATCTGTTCCTTCCACCCCGGCAGGCGCTGGTCGCCGGTAATCAGCCGGGCGCCGCGCCGGAACGTGAAATACGTCCAGACCCACGCCCAGAACACCGAAATCCGGTTCCGGAATCCGATGAGAAAAAAGATATGCACCGTCAGCCACGTAGCCCAGGCCGGTAGCCCGCTCAGGTGCGCCTTGAACGGCCACACCACGTTCGCAACAGCATCCATGCGACCGATAGTCGCCATATCGCCCTTGTCGAAGTAATGGAACGCCGGGCGCGGTTTCCTGCAAGATCGGCGGCGATAATCCTGGCCACGTGGTCGCCCATCTGCATCGCCGGCTGCGCCACTCCGGGAATCCGCCGCCCGTTCTTCATCAACATGCGCCAAATCGCCCAGCACAAACACCTCGGGCAGTCCCGGCGGATTCAGCCGGTCGTCCACTATCACGCAACCGCGATTATCCACCGGCGCGCCCAGCATCTTGCCCAGCGGTGACGCCTGCACGCCCGCGGCCCACAGCGTTACCACCGACTCGAACCGCTCGCCATTGGCCTCAACCCATCCCGGCCCCACATCGCTGACCTGCGTTTTGGTGTGCACCTCAACGCCCAGCTTCTTCAATTCCTCTTCCGCTTTGGCCGAAAGATCCGCAGGATACGCCGCCAGCAGTCTCGGCGCCGCCATCCAGCAGCAGCACCCGGCTCTTCCGCGGATCAATATGCCTGAAGTCGCTGCTTCATATAGAGCTGCGCAATGTCGCTGATGGCGCCGGCCAGCTCCACTCCCGTCGGGCCCGCCGCCAATCACCACAAAATTCAGAGGCGGATGCCACCCATGCTCCACCATCTGCCGCTCGGCCAGCTCAAAGGCCAGCAGCACCCGCCGCCTGATCTCCAGCGCGTCCTCAACCGTTTTTAGCCCCGGCGCAAGCGGCAACCACTCATCGTGCCCAAAGTAGCTGTGGCTTGCCCCAGTTGCCAGCGCCAGGTAGTCGTACGCCACGCGCGCGCCCGAGCCAAGCTGTCGAGTTGCCGCGCGGCAACGTCGATCCCCACAACCTCGTCCATCAGCACTTCTGCGTTCTGCTGGTTGCTCAAAATCGACCGGATGGGCTGCGCAATATCAGCCGGCGACAGCACCGCCAGCGCCACCTGGTAAAGCAGCGGCTGAAACAGGTGATGGTTGCGCCTGTCGATAAGCGTAACGCTCACGTTCATGTCTTTAAGCGCCCGCGCCGCGTGGATTCCGGCAAACCCTCCGCCGACAATCACCACCTTCGGCCGCTCTCCGCGCCTGCCCGCCGCGTCCGCCCGCATCTGCCCGGTAAGTTCGCCCACTTCGCATGACCTCGCTACTAATCCAGATGCAAAACTCTGGCCTGAGGTGACACGAATCGGGCCCTGAATGGGTCTGCGTATCCGAACTACCACGGGAATTCTTAGGAGGTTATGAACGTGTCGGTGCTTTGAAAGGGTACAGCTCTATTGAGGACTGTCGTCACGACGCAAAGCGGTCCGCGACGAGAGCATAGAGGCGAGGACAAAGCGTAAAGGTGAACGTTCTCATCCCATCCTTGGAATCACGGGGTCCTCGACCCAAACCGAGGCCCGTGCTGAGGTCCCTGAGCGACTTCTTTCTAGAGTTGGGGGTCGTGCGGTCTGCTTTGTGGTTTCTTGATCTTTTTGGGAGAGGAGAAAGACGCTAAACCGGCGCACCTTTGTTGCAAAACGATACAGTAACCTGCGAAATGCTTACCACATTCTTCACTTTGGTCATCATTTCAGTGCACCAGAATGCGCCATAGAAGTCTCAAATGGCCGGCGCAGTATGGCATAGACTTGTAGTCAATGTTTATTCATATGGCAAGGGAGTGAGCGATGCCCAAGGCTGTTTCGTATGCCCAATGGTCTCTTGAACCGTATTGCATCGGATTAAAACTGCGTTCGCTGCGCACCCAAAAGCGGTTGACGCTATCGAGACTCGCGACTGAAACAGGGCTCTCGACGGCGTTGCTTTCAAAGCTTGAAACCGACCGCATGATTCCCACGCTGCCCACACTGGCCACGATCTGCCGCGTCTACGGCGTGGGGTTGAGCTACTTCTTCGGCGAGCCCTCGCACCATTCCCTTGCCATCACGCGCAAGTCGCACCTACAGGGTTCAACGCGCGGGCCGGAGTCAGTGAAGGTGACGCCGCTGAATATCGCCAGCTCGGGGTGCCGCATCAGCGCGCAGATGATCGAGTTTCCTCCCGGAGGCTCATCGGTCGCGGTCGACGCCACGCACGAGAACAACGGGCTGGTGTATGTGCTGGAGGGCAAACTGCGGCTCGATGCCGGGGGAATGCATGAGATTCTCGAAGCCGGCGACTGCGCATGCATGGAAAGCGAGATGCCGCTGGCGTGGAGCGCGGCCGATAAGCATCGCTGCCGAGTGCTAGCCGTGCTGCCAGCGGCCTCGAAGGCAAAAGCCAACAGCCAATAGCTCTAAACGCCAAAAGCTGAGAGCTTGCTTCTCAGGCGGCCATGATCTGTTTTTCAAGCGTGAGCGCGCGCGGGAAAAGAACGTAGCTCTCGAGCTGCATGTGGCTCGTCGTTCGCTCAGCGAGTTCCTTCAGGCCACCATAAAGGGCAACCAAATCGGGGCACGCGTCGTCAGGCGGATTGAATCCCCCGGTATCGGACCGAAGCTGTTCGAGCATGTCGATGGCCGGCCGGTGTCCAACCGCCATCTGCTCGATAAGGGACTCAGGCTGCGAGGCGGAGGCATCGAGAATCTGCGACGACTGGTTCCGGCTGCGCTCAAGCCATTCAATATAAGGGAAGACCTCCGACTCCATGTGGCCGATGTGAAAAGTAAGTTGGCCCGAGAGCCACCGCAGTTTGCGCCAAATCTCGATATATTCGGGTTTCAGAAAATTGCGTTGCAACACGACCCGTTCGGCCAGGGTGTGGAGACGCGGGAGCTCTTCGCGGATGTAGTCATGATGGGTGCTGACGATGTACTGGATCAGTTCTGTCAGCGACGATTGTGAGAAGTCCATTTCAGATTCGGCAGCGACCCGATCAGCGGCCCGCTCCGTGAGCGGCTGGCTGTCGCGAGTAGTTTCATGATTCGTGGTATGCCTGCGAAGCTCATGGTGGGGAAAGGCTTGCTTCGGCTGACCTGCATGGTCTAGTGTTGCGAGGCCCGAACGGTAAGAAAAGACAGAAAGTGAATCCGACATCTTTTCAACCTCCGTGGAGAAGTGAGTTGATCGATGGTTGAAGACTAGCCCGGGCAATTCCTGTCAGGATGTGATTTAAATCACCTTTATGGTAATGTGTCGCCGGTGTCCGTGAGCGCACGGCTTGTTCGATACTGGACAGGGCAGGCGGCCCCTGGGGGAACAGCTATCCTGCAACCCATGTGGAATGAGGCGCTTCAACCTTGGGCGTTTGGCCTTTGGAATGCAATGGTATGGATGACTATTGCCTTCGACCGATATCTCTGGAGACGTTATGCACAGTTTTATTGAGGATTTGCGTTTCGCGGCCCGCCAGCTTCGCAAGTCGCCCGGATTCACCATCACCGCTGTCCTAAGCCTGGCCATCGGCATCGGCATCAACACTTCGATGTTCAGCAATATGGATGCAGTGGTTCTGCGGCCGCTGGCCGTGCCGCAGCTTGACCGTGTTGTGACCATCGCCGAGCAGCAAAAGAGCGGAGACCTGCACCAGGTGGCGCTGGCCAACTTCGAAGACTGGCAGCGCCAGAGCCGCTCGTTCGAGTCGCTGGCGGTGCGAACCGACGCGTCCCTGATTCTGACTGGCGCGGGAGACGCGGCAGAGGTGCAGGCGTCGCTGGTTTCACCCAGCTTCTTTACGGTTCTGCGGGCGCAGCCACAGTTTGGCCGTGCGTTTACGCAGGCTGACTCCCAGCCGGGCCACGACGGCGTGGTTGTGCTCAGCAACGGATTTTGGAAGCGCGAATTCGCCTCCGATCCTGGAGTTGCCGGCCGCAGCATCGAGCTCAATCAACACCAGTACACCATCATCGGCGTGATGCCGAAGACTGAGAACTATCCTTCGATGGCCGATGTGTTTTTGCCGTTGGCTCCCACGCAGGAACAGCTGGCCAACAGATCGGCGCGCGATTACCTGGTAGAAGGACGGTTGCGCGACGGCGTGACCGTGAAACAGGCGCAGAGCGAGATGCGCATCGTGGCCAACGGCCTCGAAAAGGCCTACCCCGGTACGAACCTCAACTGGACCGTTCGCGTCGAGCCGCTGCTTGATGACATCAACGGCGAATACACGCCTCTCTACTACCGGCTCATCATGGGCGCAACGCTGTTTGTGCTGCTGATAGTGTGTGCCAACGTGGCCAATCTGCAACTGGCACGCGGCATTGCGCGGCGGCCTGAAATGGCCATGCGCACCGCGTTAGGCGCCAGCCGCTGGCGCGTGGTGCGGCAGTTGCTCACTGAGAATCTGCTGATTGCGCTCATCGGAGCAGCGGGAGGCCTGATCGTAGGTTGGGTGCACCTGCACTTTACGCTCATCACCATGCCGGCGCGCATCGCGCGCTTCATTCCCGGATGGGAGAACACATCCCTGAACGGCCGCGCACTGGTCTTCTCGCTGTTGCTGGCGATCGTGGCTGGCGTGGCTGCCACCATTGCGCCGGCATTGGAAGCTTTCCGGGTGAATCCCGCCGAGCAGTTGAAGGCCGGAGGGCGATCTTCGGTTGGTGGAGGGCGCGCGCGCCTACGCACCGTCTTTGCAGTTGCGCAAATCTCTCTCGCCGTCGCTTTGGTAATTGGCGCGGCGCTCATCTCAAAGGGCATGAATTCGTTGCTGCATCTGATCGACGTATACAACCCTCAGCATGCGCTTATCTTCACGGTGAATCTTCCCGAAGCCCGCTACGACGAGCCGGAGAAGCGTGCGGCGTTTTATCGCGAGAGTCTCGGCCGGCTGCGCGCGCTGCCGGGAGTTACGCACGCCGATACCGTGGGCGCGTTGCCGCTGAGCGACGATGGGTGGGTGCAGGATTTCGCGATCGAGAACCGTCCAGTAATGCCGGGAAAATATCAAAGCGCGCTCCGCATAGCCGTGAGCGACAGCTACTTTGACACGATGCATATACCGATTGTGTCGGGCCGCGGATTGACCCGGAGCGATATGATCGGAACCACTCCGGTGGCCGTGGTCAGCGAGAAGTTTGTGAATCAGTATTTCCCCGGCCAAAACCCGCTTGGCAAGCGCGTTCACATGGGCGGCAGCGACAGCAAGGATCCCTGGCTCACGATTGTGGGGGTGGCCCGCGAGACGAGCTACGAGATGTGGGATCATACGCCGCGCGTGGTTGTCTACATGAGCGCGACGCAAATACCGATGAACGAGGTGCGGTATGTGATTTATACCGACGGCGACCCCCTTGCGCTCGCTTCGCCGGTGCGCAAAGCGATTGCTTCGATCGATCCTTTGCTGCCGCTCAAAGACCTGGAGAACTGGGCGCAATACCAGCGCGAGTCCCTGGTGGGGCTCATCTACGTGGCGGTCGATTTAGGGGTCGACGCGCTGATCGCGCTGCTGCTGGCGGCAATTGGCATCTTTGCCGTCATGGCTAACCTGGTGGGCGAGCGGACGCGGGAGATCGGAGTTCGGCTGGCGCTGGGCGCGAGCCGCGAAAAGGTGCTGAGCATGATCCTGCGCCGGGCTACATGGCTCACCGGCGTGGGTCTTGGGGTTGGGCTGGTGCTGGCCTTCTCATTGGCGCACCTGGTGTCCAATCTGATTATCGGCGTCAGTTCCAGCGATCCGCTGGTATTTTCGGGCGTCACGGTGGTAATTGCCGCGGTTGCCATTGCCGCAAGTTGGCTGCCGGCACGCCGCGCCGCCAGACTCGACCCCATGGCGGCGCTGCGCGACGAGTAGAGGAGAGGCATGAATCTCGGCTGCCCAGCTCACGCCGCCGGGCCGATATAATTGTCGCCATCCATGATTCTTCCGCGGCGTCGTCTTCTGGGTTTATCTCTCCTTGCTTTCGGCAACAAGCTGACTGACGCCCTCACAACGCCGCTCTGGAAATGGAAAACCTCGCTTCGCCTGGAAACGACTTCTTCGCACCCGCGCGAGTCACCGGTTCAGTTTGTCGACGTTGCAAAGGAAGCAGGACTAAACGTTCCCAACGTCTGGGGCGGAATCGAGCAGAAGCGTTACATTATTGAGACCAAGGGCAGCGGGCTGGCCTTCTTCGATTACGACAACGATGGATGGCTCGACATCTATCTCAGCAACGGCAACCGGCTCGAAGCGCAATGGCCGGCGGGAACCGCGCCGACCACTCATCTTTACAAGAACAACCGGGACGGCACTTTTACCGATGTTACGGGTAAGTCGGGTCTGGGGCGCACCGGATGGCAGACTGGCGTGTGCGTAGGCGACTATAACAACGATGGATGGGACGACCTGTTCTGCACATTCTGGGGACATAACATCCTGTTTAGGAACAACGGGGATGGAACCTTCACCGATGTTACCCGGATAGCCGGACTTTCCCAGGCCAAGGGCCGCTGGGGAACCGGGTGCACGTTCTTCGATTACGACCGGGATGGGCGCCTCGACCTGTTCGTATGCAACTTTGTGAAGCTCGACCCCGATGTGCCCCTTTCGCTCGAGAATGCGAGTGTATGCCAGTGGAAGGGTATGCCCACCATGTGCGGACCGCGCGGTCTGCCGTCAGACACGAACATTCTCTATCACAACATTGGAGACGGCACTTTTACTGACGTTTCAGAAAAGGCCGGCATTCTGAAGACAGGCCCCCGCAATTCGATCACCGCCGTCGCCTACGATTTTGATAACGACGGCTGGCCCGACATTTATGTTGCGGTGGACTCGGAACCCAGCATTCTCTTCCGCAACAATCACGACGGCACATTTACCGACGTGGCCTTTGAGGCAAATTGCGCCTATAACGATTTTGGGCGCGAACAGGCCGGGATGGGTCTCGGTGTGGCCGACTACGACTGCGACGGCTGGTTCGACATTTTCAAGACCAACTTCTCAAGCGATTCCTCAAATCTTTACCACAACAATCGCAATGGCACGTTCAGCGATGTCGCTGTCGCCGCCGGTATCGGCTTCAATAGAAGCTACGTTGCCTGGGGCTGCGGGTTCATCGACTACGACAACGACGGCTGGGCTGACATCGTCCAGGTAAATGGACATGTGTACCCCGATGTAGACCAATACAACATCGGCGAGAACTTCAAGAACCCGCGCCTGGTATATAAGAACCTGGGCAATGGCCACTTTAGAGACGTATCCGCCGAAATGGGCCCAGGTATCAGCGCGCATTTTTCTAGCCGCGGCGCGGCATTTGGAGACTACGACAACGATGGCGGCATGGACATTCTGGTCCTGAATATGAATGATCTGCCCTCTCTGCTGCACAATGTCGGCGGCAACAGGCAGAACTGGATCAAAATCAAGTTGCTGGGCACCAGCTGCAATCGCACTGCGATCGGTGCGCGAGTGCGGATTACCACGGGCACGCACAAGCAGATGGATGAAGTCCACAGCGGTACGAGCGTTATGTCGCAGAGCGACCTCCGCCTCCACTTCGGGCTTGGAAGCGCCGAATCGGTGGACTCGATTGAAGTTCAATGGCCGACTACCCGTAAGATCGAGCGATTCGTGAAGGTGAAGGCAAACCGCATCCTTACCATTCGCGAAGGCGAAGGAATCGTGGCGACGTTCATCCCGCCGGGGAGGTGACCAAAACGGTCAGCGGTCAAGGATCTGCATGGTTTGCCCCCCGCAGACTGTCACTAAAGTGGAATCCCACCTCCGCTGGTTGGTTATTGCGACCTGATGGAAGGATTGCCATGCTGGGAATGAATCAGTTATGGAAGACACTTCCCCAAGAAGCACTCTCCAGTTTGTCGAGTTGGTCCCAGGTCCGCGCGTTTTGCGAGCCATGGGGCGCTTTCGTCCAGATTCGCTGCCAAACTTCAGTTACGTGTTTCTGCTGTATCTCGTGGTTTCGTGGGGTGGCAACGCACTCACGCGTTCACCATCCGTAGCCGACATCATCTGGCCGGCGAATGGTTTATTACTGGCAATTCTGCTTCGCCTGTCGCGCCGCCAGTGGCCGGTTTACTTGGCCGCGAGCATTGTGGCCAACGTTATCGCCCACAGTTATTTCCACTTCCCCATTTCGCAGTCACTCCTGTTTTCAGCCGGCAACACGGTCGAGGTAGTGGTAGCTGCTTCGCTTCTCTCCAACCGCAAAGCCACCAGGCCCGATCTCACTCAGATTGGCAATCTCATTCGATTCGTGTTCTTCGGCGTCCTGCTGGCGCCCATCGCTTCCAGCGCGTTCGTTGCATCCGTCCTCTTCATCCAGAGAGTTCCCACTCAACTGCTTTCGGTCACCACCTGGTTTGTCGGCGATGTGATGGGGATTGCGGTGGTCACACCCCTGGTGCTGGCCATTGACAGGGGCGAAGTCAAGGCACTGTTCAGGCCAAGCAGGAGGCTCGAGACCATCGCAATCCTGCTCGGACTCTGCGCCCTATCAACGCTGGTGTTTGCCATGGATGGACTCCCCGTCGACTTCATCCTGTTCCCAGCGTTGCTGCTGGCCATCTTCCGGTTGGGCAGCTCCGGCTCGGCTATCGGCATCATCCTGATTGCCGGGCCGGCAGTGTATATGACCGAGCGCAATCATGGCGCCTTCGCTCTGGTGCGCTCCGGCATGTACATTCACAGCATCTTCATCCTGCAGTGTTTTCTGTGCGTCGCGCTTATTCTTCTGTTCGCAGTCAATTCCGCGCTCAAGGAGCGCGACAAGCTGCAGGAGGCGGTAACTGCGGCGTTTTACGAAGCGGACGCCAATGCCGGAATTGACCACCTGACCGGGCTGGCCAACCGCAGATCATTCGACAAGCGGCTGGTTCGCGAATGGCAGTATGCCTCCCGGGAACGCCTTAGTATTTCGCTGCTCATGGTCGATGTGGATCGCTTCAAGCTCTACAACGATCATTACGGGCATCCGGCCGGGGACAAGTGCCTGCGCCGGATCGCCTCGATTCTCACCGAATCGGCTCTGCGGTCATCCGATCTGGTGTCCCGTTACGGCGGCGAGGAGTTCGCGATCATTCTTCCCGGCGCCGGCCTGCATACGGCTTCAGTACTCGCCGAGCGGATTCGCCAGTCGCTGGCCGAATCCCGCTTGCCTCACGCCGTCGATCCGCAGGGTTTTGTGACCCTCAGCGCCGGCGTCGCTACCGTGCAGCCATCCATCGACACTGATCTGTCCACGCTGGTTGAGCGCGCCGACCTCGCCCTCTACGAGGCCAAGAGAAGAGGCAGAGATCGCGTTGAGACGTGGAGCGAATCGGGCTGGTAGGGTCCGCGCGCTACGCAGTCGGCGCTGGCGCCGGCTTCGGCAAGGCCTCGCGAATTGCGGCCTGGTTGACCAGAATTTCTTTCTGGTTGGCTTGAATCCCCTTTTGATTGATTAGGATTTCCTTCTGATTCGACAGAATCCCTTTCTGATTGCTCAGGATTCCCTTCTGGTTCGCCAGTATCTTGTCCAGGGCCTTCTGGTTCTTTTTGATGACGCCCTGGTTGCCGAGGATCGACTTCTGGTTCTTGAGGATGGAGGTTTGGTTCTTGAGGATGGTCTTCTGGTTTGCGGTGACTTCGTTTGCCATGTTTTCTCTCTTTCGGTGATTTCTCATCATACTTGCGGGCCTGTGATATAAAACACAACCTACTTTAAGTGGACGCTGGCGCACGACTATAGATGGAGAAAGGCCCTTGCAGGAAGCAGGATCGGAAGCGGAGGCTCGTGGCCAACAACCCCGGGGAATTAATTCAGCCGGTCCCCACTCTCGATCGCAGAATCCAAGGTTCATTGGGAAAGCAGATAGAAAATATCGGTCCGAAGCCTGGCAGGATCGTCACTCCAATGGCCGTAAACCTCCCACGATGGGCCTGCGATCTTCCACCCGTTCTCGCCGGTCCATTGATGGATCGCGTCGTGCGCCGGTTTCATTTGATCGTAGGGTCCCATGTGGATTGTCGTTGCGACGATACCCGCTGGAGTTGAAGAATTTCCGCCACATTCCACCTGTACCCCGCACTCGATCTCAAATTCTCCTGCGGCGTCAAAGCCGGAATAGAGAACGATGTTCAAGCCACCCTTGGCTTTGAAGCCTGCGTAGAACTCCTCGAACAAGGCGCGAATTCTCCTGGGGAGATTGGCCATAGTGGCATGCCCGCGCACAGTTGCGATCGGCTGTGCTGGAAGCTGGCGGGCCTCGACTGTGTATGGCACGAGTGCATTCTAAAATGATGGGCCCAAGAAAAGTGTGAATCGGTATTGCAGGTGCTCGCAGTGCGCTCGATGGGCAGTGAGGGCTCAATTCCGGCCGCTGAGGGCCAAAGCACATGACATTTCGTTGACTCGACTTCCATTTTCAGGTATTCTGAAGACCTTGCGCGGTGTTGCGCCTGGGGTCTGTGCGATGGCTCTTTTTGAGGGTTAAACCTTGAAAGGACAATGCGGTAAGACCGGACCCGGCTGGCAGATTCCTCTGATGGGGATTGCTGGAAACAGGCCACCAGCGGCCGGTTTTTTCATAGTTTTCCGGCGCTTTCCCGGCTCAGGATGAGCCAACCCCCCGCAGTCCTCACCCGAACAGGCTTGTTTGGCAGTGGGTAGAGTTTGAGGCCCGTTTGCGCTTTGGGCGGGCTGTTCGCGCGTGCGCGAGAGATTTTTCCCGAGTAGCCGGCGTCTGACCGGTCCGGGATAAGAGGGCAGGAGAAAGATGTCGACCTTTGTTCCCAGCGGCAAGGATATCAGCCGCAAATGGTATGTGGTGGATGCGAGCGGCCAGACCCTTGGCCGGCTGGCCACCAAAGCGGCCAGTCTGTTGAGCGGCAAGCTGAATCCTCAGTATGTGCCCTACATTGACATGGGCGATCACGTAATCGTGATCAACGCTGAGAAGGTTCGCCTAACCGGCCTGAAGGCCGAGAGCAAGCTCTATCGCCGTTATACCGGTTTTCCCGGCGGCCTGCGCGAAGAGTCGTTTACGCGCCTGCTGGCCCGCAAGCCTGAAAAGATTCTTGAAGAAGCGATCAAGGGCATGCTGCCCAAGACCAAGATGGGGCGCCAGATGGCCACCAAGCTGAAGGTTTATCGCGGAGACAAGCACCCCCACGAGGCGCAGATGCCCGTGGAAATGAAGATTGCGTAAGAGCAGCTACTAGCTGCTAGCTTCTAGCTCCTAGCCTTTTGATTGCTGGAGCAAAGAACCGAGGATGGGCCAAAAGGCTGTTTCCGGTGCGAAGAAGCTAGAAGCTAGAGGCTAGAAGCTAGGAGCTAATAGAAGAATGGCAGAGGATCTGGTTCAGTATTATGGGACGGGGCGGCGCAAGAGCGCGATCGCTCGTGTCTTCCTGCGTCCCGGCACGGGCGAGTGGAAGGTCAACGGCAAGAAGTTCGATGAATACTTCGTGACCGAGCAGCAGCGCGTTTCAGCCAAGCGGACGCTGGTAGTGGCTGAGATGGCTGCGAATTTCGATGTGCTGACCACGGTAAGTGGCGGCGGCGTTGCCGCCCAGGCCGATGCCGTGAAGATGGGCATTGCCCGCGCACTGGTCGAATTCAACCCTGAGCTGCGCAAGATGCTCAAGGCCGAAGGCCTGCTGACCCGCGACGCGCGTCAGAAGGAGCGCAAGAAGTACGGCCAAAAGGGCGCACGCAAGCGGTTCCAGTTCTCGAAGCGCTAGAGCGCTTCGAAGCTCTTAGCTTCTAGCCTCTAGCTTTTTCGTGCCTGATCGTCCAGTTTCGGGACTCTCCAAAGAGTAAGTTCCGGCGCGGACAAGCTGGAAGCTAGTAGCTAGCAGCTAGAAGCTGGTTTTCAATCTCCCGCTTAAGCGGGTCTAATCCGGACGCCGGCATCGACCACCCGGATGCAATCCACGAAGGAGGCCCATTGGCCACGATCACAATGAAGGAGCTGCTCGAAGCGGGTGTTCACTTCGGGCATCAGACCAAGCGCTGGAATCCCAAGATGAAGGAATACATCTTTGGCGAGCGCAACGGAATCTACATCATCGACCTGCAGAAGACCCTCAAGCTTTTCAAAGACGCGTCGAAGTTTGTGACCGAGCTGTGCTCGAGCGGCAAGACGATTCTGTTTGTGGGCACCAAGCGCCAGGCGCAGGACGCAGTGGCTGAAGAGGCGGGACGCGCGGGCATGCCCTACGTGAACCAGCGCTGGCTTGGCGGGCTGCTCACAAACTGGGTTACGGTGCAGAAGTCGGTGAAGCGCCTTCAGGAACTGGACGATATGGCCACCGATGGCCGGTACGATCTGCTGACCAAGAAGGAAGTGATCAAGCTGGAGCGCGAGCGCAAGCACCTCCAGGCAAATCTGGCCGGCATCAAAAGCATGAAGCGGCTGCCCGATGCGCTCTTCATCGTCGACTCGAACAACGAGGCGATCGCCGTGAAGGAAGCGCGCAAGCTGGGCATCCCCGTGGTTGCGGTGGTGGATACCAACTGCGATCCGACAGTGGTTGACTACGTGATTCCGGGCAACGACGACGCATTGCGCGCCATTCGCCTGTTCACCTCGAAGATCGCCGACTCGGCGGCCGAGGGAGTGAACCTGGTTGGCGACAAGGCGTTTGTCTGAAGAGATTCCCGACGCCGGTTGAAGCTGCGCCTGAAGAGATTGCAGCCCTGAGGAAGTGGACCTTGAAGCGGTGCTGGGCGCCGGCATTCGCAAGGCCCCCGCGGGCGTGTTATTGATGAGGATGAACCGCCACCGAGCGCGCTCTTTAAGTTTTCGGGCGCGCAGGGCGCGCTCATACTAGTCAAGCGTGGCCGCCCAGTAATTTGGTGCCACGCTTTTCTTGTCTGGGTCGCACAAAATTTCTGCGCCCCACCCATTCGTCCGCCGTAGCGCCCGAATGGGTGGGAAACCATGAATCCCGGCTCATTTGTTTCTTATTTAACCTGAGCTGGAACCTGATCAAACAGAATTGAAGAGAAAAGAGAGAGATGACGACAGTGAGTGAGAAGATTGACGCCAAATTAGTGAAAGAGCTCCGCGAGAAGAGTGGCGCGCCGATGGGCGATTGCCTCAAGGCTTTGCAGGAGTCGAAGGGCAGCATCGAAGACGCATTCGTGGTTCTGCGCAAGCGCGGCATGGCGTCGGCGCAGAAAAAAGCCTCCCGCACCACCAACGAGGGCGCAGTGGGCACCTACATCCACGCCGGCGGCAAAATCGGCGTGCTGGTGGAGCTGAACTGCGAGAGTGACTTCGTCGCCCGCACCGAGGACTTTCAGGAGCTGCTCAAGGACATCGCGATGCACATCGCCGCGAGCGATCCGCGCTATGTGAAACCCGAAGATGTGACCGCTGAAGACATGGAGCGCGAGAAGGAGATCTACCGCGCCCAGGCGGCGGCAACCGGCAAGAGGCCGGAAATCGTCGAGCGCATGATCGAGGGCAAGATGGCCAAGTTCTACGAAGAGGTTTGCCTGCTCGAGCAGCCCTTCATCAAGGACCAGGCCGTGAGCATCAAGGAGCTGATCGCGCAAAAGGTTGGCAAGCTGGGCGAGAACATCACCGTCCGCCGCTTCGCCCGCTTCAAGGTGGGCGGCGCCGATTGGACCGTGGCGCAAACCAAGGCTGTTGAAGCAGCCGAGTAAGCTGCTCCAAGCATTAATGCGAGAGGCCCGGAGCGATCCGGGCCTTTATGCATTTCTGAGGCTTTCAGCGAGAAGAGCTCTGGCCTTTGTAACTCGAAACGCACGTTAACAGCGCAGCGGTTGACGTACCTCGGTGGCGCGTGTAGCCTCTCGCTGAGAGTGTTTCTCAAACGGGGAAAAACATGGCTGGAGCCACGATGGCTAAAGACACAATATCCGCAGGCTCGGCGGTTGGACTGCGAAGGCACCTTTTTTACGAAACCTCGCATTCCCCGGCGCTGACTGACCTGGTCGGCTACGAAAACGCGAAAGACATTGTCGATTTCTGCTTCATCGCCAACCCGTACTACCCCACGCCCGCCATGCTTGAGGATCTGCAGCGCAACCTGCCCAACCTCATCAAGTCCTACCCATCGAGCAATCCGCTCACTAGCCAGCGGATCCTGGCCGAAGTGCTTGAGGTGGACGCGGAGCGAATTGTTATCGGCAACGGCGCTACCGAACTCATCGCGCTTATAACGCAGACGTTGATCGATCGCATCGCCGTTCCCATCCCCACCTTCGGCGAGTACATCGAGAAGATGAGAGATTCGCGCAACGCCGAGCTTTACCCGCTCGACGCCGACGACGGCTACCGGCTGCATCTCGACGACTACCTGGAGTGGGCGAATCTGCGCAAGCTCGAGTGCGTGCTCATCATCAATCCCGGCAATCCCACCGGCCAGTTGATTCCGCTCAAAGAGATGGTTGAGTTCCTGCGCAACGCGCGCCATCTTGAACTGGTTATCGTCGACGAATCGTTCATCGACTTCGCGGGAGAGTCCATCCCCAGTCTGATGCCGCTTGCCTGCCGGTTTACGAATCTGCTCATCGTGCGCAGCATGAGCAAGCACTGCGGCGTTCCGGGCCTGCGCCTCGGCTACTGTTACAGTTCCAATGTTTTTCTGCTCAACCGCCTGCGCCGCTTCATCCCCACTTGGAACCTGAACACGGTAGCGCAATATTTCATCTCTCTGCTGCCAGACACCAACGCCGACTATCACGAAGGCCGCAAAAAGCTGATCGCCGACGTGTCGGGGCTTTACGAAGATCTTCGATCCATCCCCGGCATCAACGTTTATCCGACGGGCGCCAACTTTCTTCTCTTCAAGGTGACGAACGGCATGACGGCCAACGAACTCCAAACCCGCCTGCTCGACGAGCACAAATTGTACGTGCGCGACTGCTCAAACAAAGTAGGCATGGACGGCTTTCACATTCGCGTGGCTTCGCAAGGACGCCAGAAAGACATGCGACTGGTGCAGGCTCTGCGGACGCTGCTCAAATGAAGCGCCCCATAGTTCTCGTCGTCACCCGCCGCACTACACGGAAAGACCGGCTCATCGACTACGTAGGCGAGCTGCACCTCGAACTCCTAATCCGGCTGGGCACATTCCCCTTGATGGTCCCAGTGGTGCGCGGCACACTGGCATGCCTTCCCCAATACATGGAGCGCATGGACGGCCTGCTGCTGGTGGAAGGCGATGACGTGGAGCCCAAACGCTATGCGGCCCGCAAGGCCAACTTCGAGTATCTTGAAAAAACGCATCCGCTCAAAGACGCCATCGAATTGCGCCTGTTGCGCGAGGCCCTCAGCCGCCAGGTGCCGATACTCGGCATCTGCCGCGGATCGCAACTGCTGAATGTAACTTGCGGAGGAACGCTCTACGGCGATGTGCAACGGGAAAAGCGCTCTGAACGGCACCACATCGATTATGAGAACTACGATACCTATCGCCATCCGGTGGCGATCGTTCCGGGAACCCCGCTGGCGCGCTGGTATCGCCGCAAGACCATTATGGCGAATAGCTACCATCACCAGGGAGTTCGCCGCCTTGCGCCGCGCTTTGCGCCGATGGCCCATGCCGACGATGGGCTGGTCGAAGCGTATTACGATCCTAAAGCCGAGTTCGTCGTCGGATTGCAGTTCCATCCAGAGCGCATGTTGAAGGAATACAAGGGAAATTTGAGGGTCTGGGAGGCCTTCGCGGCTGCGATACACAGGAAGAATCGGTAAGCGGAAACCAAAAGCTCCGGTTCAGGAGAACTGAAACGCGGCAGGGGGTCGTTCAAAACGCCAGGGCGAGCATCCCTCGACGAGATAGCTTTTCTCTTTCCCAAGCCGCAGACCTGAGTATCTCATCCCAGATTTTGCTGTATGGATTCGGCCACTTCGTCAATAGAGGTGTCTTCTCCCAATTGCTGGATATCCGGGTCCGCCCCAACGTTTCCCAGCCCCAGCTTGACGGCGATCTGCCGATTCATTCCTATCACCGCCGTGAGTTCCTTTTCTGTGAGCATCAGGATTTGCAGCATAAGATGCTCGCGTTCATCTGAGCGCCTGCTTATCCTCGCCTGCCTCATAAGAATGAAGCTTGCAAGGAGGATGCCCTCCAATGCCAGCACGCAGCTCAGTAGCGAAAACGGCACTGGATCAAAGTGCCGCACCGCCAATAAATGAGTGGAATTCACCAGAATCCATACTACAACGAAGAAAAGTTGACATGCCACGAAGCTCAGGCTTCCAACGATGGCGGCGGTCGAGTCCCCCAACCGGTCAGCGTGGGACCGGCGCGCGAGAAATTCCTGTTCATGTCTCAGGATTGTTTCGACATTTGCGTTGACTGGATTCGATGACTCCATATTAAAATCCTGCTCTCAGCACTCTGAGTTTATCGCAGATTCGCATAGCGCCGATTACTGCTTGCATGAAGCAGAATATGCAGGGGGTCAAGAGCTAAGCAGCAAAGAAACGGGGCAGCCCGAAGGCTACCCCATTGTTGTCTGCTGTTGAGAAGTTTCTACGGCAGGTAGTAGCGGAACGAGGTGTAGATCTCGTTGTCGTTACCGTGCGCGCCGCCGCCGGGATTTGCCGTGCCGCCGTTGCCTGACCAAAGGTCGCGCTCAAACCAGCTGTACTGGATGCCCTGGCGCAAGCGGCCCTTGGGACCGGAGTAGAGGTTATACCAGTAACCGGCAGTGACTTCCTGCACGTCCTTGGTCTGAGCACCGCATTTGGCTGGCGCGCTGGCGCCGGTTGTTGAAGAGGGTGCGACTTCGATTCCGCAGCCGGACATATCGGGGCTTCCGGTAACCCAGCCCGGGATGCCGTAGCCGATCGCCTTTGCAGTCCCTTCATTTTGGTAACTCCGGTAGACGTAGTCGCCACCGTAGTTGAAGTACATCGTCAGTCGCTTGGTCGGGTTCATCTCCAAGGTGCTCAGCGCCGAGAATGCACGCAAAGGAGCGAACGAACCGTCGGGACGAACGGTAACGTCGGCGATCGTCGTTGAACCGTAACGGCCCATGCCCTCGCCATACAGACCCTTCAGGCCGATGGTGAGCTTCTTGTCGAGGAGCGGTCCGCGGAAGCCGCCGCCAATGCCTTCGCCTTCGACGATGTTGTTATAGGCGGCGCCGGTGGGATAGTTGGCCGGATAGACCCGGTTACGGAAGAAACGGTCGATGTTAAAGATTTCCCAGTGCCCCCAGCCCGGCTCGAAGGCCATCTTGACCACAAAATCCGGCGCCGCGTTGAAGGAGTAGTTGTTGGCGGGATTGTACAGGCCGCCGCTGTCGCCAGGTGCAGCGAACAAATAATTCGTGGGCAAGTTGCTTCCCGCGGGGTTCAGCGTCTCGGCGTTCTCAGCCGACACGCCTAAGAACACTGATTTGCCGAAGTCCTTGCTGACGCGGAAGCTGTACTGGCGCGTCCACACGAAGCCGGCTTCGTACTGTGGGTCGATGGTGGCCGGCAAGATTTCGGTACCACGAGTCAAACCCTGGGTAGTTTCTGTGGCCAGCGACCATCCCTGGCCGCCAGAGAAATCCCAGCCGCTGGGCGTTTTGGCATCTGCCCAGAGTTGGCGCTGGCGCACTGTGTAGCTGTTCGACTGGTTGTTGTTCGAGGTGGCGCCGGCGCTAAGCCAGTCCATCTCGTAGTAGCCGGTCATGGTCATGCTGTCGATCTTGCCGGTCGCCTTCAAAGCCAGGCGCGACTGGCGGCCAGACCCTTGCCACTCGCTGATCTGCGAAAGGTCTGAGCCTTGCAGAGGAATGCTGCTGAAGTGGGTATTGAGGCCGTCGCCGATGGCGGCGTTGCGATAGACGGTTTCAGCGGCCAGGAAGCTGCCGGCGGGCGAAATCGTGATTCCCTTATAGTGGATCGCGTCGGGGCTCTCGATCGCCTTCTTGATGGTGGTCTGAGTGTCGGAGATCGACGAGGCAAGCGATGCCGTGTTCGCGTTGATGTCCTTCACCGTGTTCTGCAGCGTTGAGACGGCTGCGGTGTTGTCACTCAGCGCGGACTGCTGCGCATCGGCCGCTTGCTGCGCTTTGGCTGCGGCAGCCTGCGCGTCAACAGCCTGCTGCTGTGCCTGACGCAACTGCTCGTCCTTGGCGGATAGGTCGCTCTTCAACTGGTTGATCTCGCCCTGCAGTTCGTTGCGGAGCGAGTTAATCTGATCTGCAACCGAAGGCTGCGACGGTTCCGTCGCCCTCTTCGTTGCGTGTTTCTTTGGCGGTGGCGGCGCGCCGCCGGCGGCGTAGGCTGAGGAAACAACAAAGCTGGCAGCACAGATAACCGCTGCAGCCGTGTACAGTTTGAAATTCATCGGGCCTCTCTTTTTGCGTGTTCAGGTTGGTTCGTTCAAAAACACAATAGTACGAATGAAAGCGTCAAAATTCTGCACCAGGGTCGCTGCATCCGAGCGTTGTCAACTTGTCCCGTCGACGTGCGGAATTGCCAGTTGAAGGTCAAGTGAAAGCTTCTCGGGGTCGGAGCTCTCCTTGCCGCTTCCACAACCAAGGCTCGCAGAATTTGATGAATATTTGACGAATTCACATACTTTTAATGTTGCTGATTAGTCAGGAGTTTTGGGCCAAACGCGTTGCCTCATGCGGCTTTACGCACGACTGTGCCGTCGCCTATTCCGCGGCTGCGAGCCAGGCATTCAATCGATCAAGTAATTGGTGGAACTACATCCGCCGCAGGTGACTACTTCACGCCTCGCGCGCTCAGCAGATTGGCCATGATGCGATAAGAACCCGGCACGAGCTCAGGAAACTGGCGATAGAGGGCGAAGGCAACATATATATAAGTGCCTTTGCCGGGATGGGCCACGAGCAGGCCTCCGCGTTGCGGGTCCTGGCCGGCGTCAGCGGTTTCAGTGAGCGCGGTGTAGCCCGGGTCCCAGCTGCCCAGGAAGCCGTGGCCTCGCTCCTCAACCCAGCCGTCGAAATCAGCCTCAGTAATTTTGTTGGGCGAGTTCAGCAGCGGATTCGCGGCATCGAGCAGCTTCACTGGGGCCTGCTCGTCAACCACCCGCTCCGAAGTCCGGCTCATCTCGAGCGGCAGCGGGGCAGGGAAGTTGCCGCCCTGGTATTGGACCACCAGCGTTCCGCCGCGCTCGACGAAATCGTCGAGCCGCGGTTGTGCAGCCGTGAGCGCGGGGCGCGCCGAGTAGGCGCGAATGCCGATCACAATCACATTCCACGCCGACAGATCGCCGGCCGTCAGTTCAGCGTCGGTCAGCAAGTGCGGCTCGACGCCGAGCTCCCTTAGCGCCTCGGGAACCGTGTCGCCGGTTCCCATCACATAGCCCACGCGCAGCCCAGGCGCGAGCCTTACGTCAACTTTGCGCGTAGCCAGCGTAGCCTGCCGGTACTGGTTGTAAGGGCGCAAACCTGGATACCCCACGCTCTTCCAGCCGGAGGTGTAGGTCTTGTCTCCCGACTGCGCAATCGCTTCGATCGTGTACGCGCCAGGACCGAGTTCTGGCGGAGTCACCTCGAATTTGAGCGGTTCGGTGTCGCCCGCGCTCTTCAAATGGAATTCCATTTTGGCTGGCTCGGTCTTCCAGCCTTCGGGCAACTTCAACTCCACTTTGCCGTCGGCCGCAGCTTCGGCGTGAACGGTAACCACCACTGGCAGCGGCGAGCCATCGAGAGGCAGAATGCGTGCCTCGGGCTCGATGCTGACTCCGATGGCCGGAGTGACCACGAGTGGCTCGTAAGTCCCGCCCGGACCGGTGATACGCTGGAGCGTCTGCACCACCCCGCCAATGCGGACCGGAACTCCATCGAAAACAAAAATCGCCCAGGCTTCGAGCGGCCAGGGCGCGAACGAGTCAAGACGCAGCGCCGGATCAGAGATATCGTAAAACGGCTGCTCGGTTGTGGGCCGCGTGAAGTACGGTGCGGTGGGTTGCGCATCGTCAGAGACCGTCACCGTGAAGTTTCGATCGTCGGTGGGCGTCCTGCCGGCAACCTCGTCAATGGCTCCTGCCGAATTGCCTCCCGACCAGCGGCTGCCGTCGCGGCTCTCAAGCCAAACTCGCAGCAATCGCGTTTGGCCCACGCCTTGCGCCGTATGCACGCGCACGTGAAATTGTTGGCCGGGAGTCACGCTGCGCGCGGTCTCGTCAGCCGTTCCGCCGCGTCCCGAGCCGCCCGTCTGTCCGCCGCCCGAGCGCGTAGTGAATGCGATCAGGTCGAGCCCCAGCAGATCTTTAAGTGCAGTTTGAAACTCTTCGATCTTTTTGCCCAGCTCGAACTCGAGATCCGACTTCGACTCCGCATCCAGATTGCTGGACCTGACGCGGGCGTACAGGTCGAGTGTCTCGTGATACATCGGCACAAGTTCTCTTGCGCCCGCAAAGCCGCCCAGGTTGCGGCAGTCGCTTGAGTAGGAGGTGAGGCCGGCATCGATTTGATTGAGGCCGGTGCTGAGCCACAAAGGCGGCGTGCCTTTCACCAGGCGCGACAGGCCGGCGACGGTCGTCTCGACCTTGACGTTCTTGTTGCGAAAAAGACTTTCGGGGTCGGTGCTGCTGACTGTACCGGGTTTTGCCCCCGGCACAACCGCCCACAGGTGATAGCTTGATTCATCCGGACCGCTGAGCGCCGGGCTCGCACCGCCGTATTGCGATTTCTGCTCGCCCCAGCCCTCGCGCGCAATCTGCACATAAGTGCGGCCCAGCACCGGGTCCCAAGTGCCCACAGGCATGGTTGCGTCCGTATCGAGTGCGCCCTCGGTCCATTCGCCGGTTACATAGTTGTGGAACTTTGCCGGAGCCCATTTGCCGGTTGCGTAGTCGAACATTCCCTTGGCAGTAATGGGCGCGAACGGCGTGCGCGAATAAACCGCCAGCGGCTGCCACGGCTCGATACCGTTTTTTAACTGGTCGGGAAAGACCTTGGGGTCGCCGGCTTCTTTGAAGGCCTCCTGCGCGATCTCGCCCGATACCTGGTGGTGGCCGTGACCGTCGCTCACACCGCCCACAAAAGTGCTGATGATGATCTGCGGGCGCACGCGGCGCACGGCCAGAACCGCATCGTATAAGACGCGTTCGTGGCCCCACTTCGCAAACGATTCCTCCTGCGTCTTCGAGAATCCGAAGTCCGCCTCAGTGCCCCACAGCTGCGACGCGCCATAGTACTGGTCGGCTTTCAACAGCTCATTTGTGCGGATGAGGCCCAGCGCGTCGTACTCCTCGGCACTCATTGCGTTCTGCCCGCCTTCCCCGCGCGTCAGCGTCATCAGCGTCACGCGCGCGCCGAGCCCGCGCGAAAGATACGTCATCAGCGCGCCGTCCTCGTCGTCGGGGTGCGCCACAATCACCAGGACGCTGGCCGTGGTGCCCAGGCGCTTGATGGTCTGCTCGAGATCGGCATAGCCGCGGTCTTCCGCAATGGGCAGAGCCACCGGCGACGGCGGGCTGAGGGGCACCATTTCAAGCTCGCTTTGCGCCTTAACATCCGGGGCTTGCGCGCGTGTTTGAGTTGTGGCTGCCGCGGCCAGCGCCAGGCCGGCGAGAACAGCAACCATGAGAGAGAGACGGGAAATACGATCGAGGAACATGCTCACATGCCAGTGTACAATCCGGTGAGCGTATTCATGCCGTCATCCGCGCCTCACTCCGTAAACAGCGATCCGCTCCAGCGCCGCATCGGCCTTGGCTCGGCGGTGCTGTTCAACATGCTTGAGATGATCGGCGTGGGCCCGTTCATCACGCTGCCGCTGCTGATTGCCGCCACTGGCTACCGGCTATCGGCGTGGGCGTGGGTGGTTGGGGCGGCCATTGCCGTGGCCGACGGACTGGTGTGGGCCGAGCTTGGCGCTGCGCTGCCGCGAGCCGGCGGTTCCTATGCTTTTCTGCGCGAGATCTATGGACCCAAAGGCCCCGGCAACTGGCTCGGATTCCTTTTTGTGTGGCAACTCTCGTTCACCGCGCCGCTTTCCATCGCCTCCGGCTGCATCGGGCTCTCAAGCTTTCTCGCGTACTTTTGGCCCGGGCTTGATTCGGCTCCGATCGCCACGCTGCCCGCGCTCCACTACTCCAACTTTGCCGCGGCCGCAGCCTGCCTGCTGGTCACTGCGCTTCTCTACCGCAACTTGAGCTCAATTACGCGGCTGGCCTGGGTGCTGTTTGTGGGAGTCATTGCGGCGCTTACCGGCGTCATCGTTTCAGGATTCGCGCATGCGGCTGCCATCGGCGGCTGGCAAATGCCAGTGGCTCCCACAGCGGCTGCGCTCGCGCCCGCCTTCAGCCGTCTGGCCCAGGGAACACTGCTTGCAACTTATTGTTACTGGGGCTACTACAACATCACGTTTCTGGGCAGCGAGGTGCGCAAGCCCGAGCGTACGATTCCGCGGGCCATATTGCTGTCAGTGTTCTTCGTGGCCGTATTCTATGTGCTTATGAATCTGGCCGTGCTGCCTTCGCTTCGCAATGCCGGATCGCACGCCGCCGAATCGCCGCGCTGCGAGTGCAGCTGGTGGCCGATATGTCGCGCTCAGCCTTCGGGCCGTGGGCTGGCTACACCATTGCCGCGCTGATCGTGTGGACCGCGTTTGCCTCGGTCTTTTCGCTGCTGCTCGGCTACTCGCGCGTGCCTTACGCCGCCGCGCGCGACGGCAACTACTTTCGCTTTCTCGCTGCCGTCCATCCCAAGCACGGTATTCCCGCATCGTTCGCTCGTCACCCTGGGACTGGTGGCCGCCTGCTTCTGCTTCTTCTCGCTCGCGCAGGTTATTACCTGGCTGGTCATCACGCGCATTCTGCTGCAATTCATGCTGCAGCAGGTCGGGCGTGATCGTTCTCCGTGTCCGCCAGCCCGATCTGCCGCGGCCCTTTCGCATTCCGCTCTATCCGCTGCCGCCGCTGGCCGCGATTGCCGGCTTCATCTTTATCGTGATAACCCGCGCAACAGCCTGAGCACGATTGTCGGCGCGGCGGCAATCGCCATCAGTGGAACCGCCATTTATCTTGGCTTCGCGCGAGAATGGCTTCGCGAGTGGCCGTTTGCCAGATAAATAAATGTTGTCATCCTGAGCGAAGGTCGCCGAGCGACCGAAATCGAAGGACCTGCGGTTGCTTTCGTCATCGACTCCTGATCCCTGTATTTCCTGTAACGCAGCCCCCGCTCGGGTGTCTAATAATTGCAGCCGGAACTCCCCGCATGAGGTCATTCAAATGCTCATCGGCAAACCGCCCGACATTCCTTCGTCCGAGATCACGCCGCTCAAGGATTATCGCGATTACCTCAATCGTCGCCGCTTTCTGAAGAAGGCAGCCGCGGCGGGCGCAGCAGCACTTGCCGCCGGAACGCTGCGCTTGATCGCCTCGACGCGGCCTTCGCCGACAGCAAGCTCCAAACCGTTCCCAGCCCGCTCACCACCACCGGCGAGCAGCTCACCAGCCTTCAGGACATTACCCACTACAACAACTTCTACGAGTTCGGCGTCGACGAAAACCGACCCCGCGCGCAACGCCGGCGCTCTGCCCACGCGCCCCTGGTCAATCAAGGTTGAAGGCAAGATCAACAAGCCGCAGACCTTCGACATCGACCAACTCCTCAAGCTGCGCCCGCTTGAAGACCGCGTCTATCGGCATCGCTGCGTCGAGGCATGGAGCATGGTGATTCCCTGGGTCGGCTACTCGCTCTCTGAGCTCATCAAGCTGTGCGACCCGCAGCCTTCGGCCAAGTTTGTTCAATTTGTTTCGTACTTCAACTGGAGCGTTGAAAGGTGGGCCAACCAGTCGCAAATCAACTGGCCCTATGTCGAGGGCCTGCGCATGGACGAAGCCATGAATCCGCTTACGCTGCTCACTTTCGGCCTGTACGGACAGGTGCTTCCCAACCAGGATGGCGCGCCGGTGCGCATCGTGGTGCCGTGGAAGTACGGCTTCAAGTCGGCCAAGTCGATTGTCAAGATCCGGTTCGTCGAGAAGATGCCCGACACCACGTGGAACGACCATGGCGCCCAGCGAGTATGGCTTCTACTCCAACGTGAATCCCAACGTCGACCACCCGCGCTGGAGCCAGAAAACGGAGCGCCGCATCGGCTTGCCCTTCTACGACCAGCGCCGCACCACGCTGATGTTCAACGGCTACTCTGACCAGGTGGCCTCAATGTACTCCGGCATGGATTTGAAGAAATACTACTGAAGCGGAGTCAGCGGTGTTAGCCGTCCGCTGCGCGGACGCCTTAGCGGAGTTAGTAAGGCCTCAGCCAACACCTCTAACTCCACTAACACCGTCGGGTGCCCCATGTCTGGATTTTCAGACATGGGATACCGCGGAATCCAACTCATCCGGCGCTAACTCCGCTAACACCGCTTATTTGCCAAACATGTCTCGATCGATCATCATTCTCCTCAAAACGCTCACCTGGATTGCCTGCCTCGCGCCGGCTGCGTGGCTCGCGTGGGGCGCCATCACCAACACTCTCGGCCCCGATCCGACGGCGCGGCTAGCCTTCACCACCGGCCTCGCCACCCTGCGTCTGCTGGCGATCACGCTCGCCATCACGCCGACTTCGCAAACTGATTCCACGGCTGAACTGGCTCATTCGCTTTCGTCGGCTGCTTGGCCTCTTCGCATTCTTCTATGCCACGCTGCACATGCTCACATGGGTCGCGCTTTACAGCGGCTTCGACTTGCATGCCATGCTGATCGACGTGACAAAGCGCCGCTTCATCATGGCGGGTGCGGCGGCTTACCTGTTGCTGTTGCCGCTCGCGCTGACCTCGACTAACTGGGCCATCCGCAAGCTCGGCGGCAAGAACTGGAACCGCCTGCACAAGCTCATCTATGTCGCAGCCATCTGCGGCATCGTGCACTACTGGTGGCAGGTAAAGCCGGGCGTGCTGAAGCCGATGGACATGACAATCGTATTTGCAGTGCTGCTGCTGGCTCGGCCCGTGATCGCGTTCGCGCAAAGGCGCAAACAACGCGTTGCGGCGGCGTGAGGCACTATATTTACTGACTTGCCTGTTGCGGCGGAGGCGGTTCAACCAGCGTCACCTGCACATCATCCATGTCGCTCTGCACGCTGAGGGGCGTCTCCTTGTCCATGTATTTATGTGCCTGTGGCGCGGCGCCGAATCCCGCGCCCGAACTTGCGCCGCTCGAAGTGTCGGCATTCGATGGCGGCGCACCTTGTGCGGGCGCGCTCGCAGCGGCATCCTGGGCATTCGTAACTTGCAAAATGTAGTTGCCGGCAGGTACGTATTCGAAACTGAAGCTGCCGTCATTCAGCATCGCGGTCTGGCGCGCTACTTCGCGGTCGTCGGCGTACAGCAGATGCACCGTTGCCTGCGAAGGCGCGTGCGCATCCGTGCCGGCGGTAATGTTTCCCGCAACCGTGAAGAGCCCGTCGAGCGGGAGAACGATGTCGACTCCCGTGTGCGTTTCACCCGCGCTCACCTTCACGGTCTCGGCCTTGTCGATGCGGAAGCCGCCGCCCAAGCAGAACTGCGGCGAAGCGTCTTCGTCTTTCACCGGCAGCAGCGCGCAAATCTTGTATTCACCTTCACCCAGATTGGGAATGCTGTAGCGGCCGCGCCCATCGCTCTTCTCGTCAATCGTCCCGATGTCGCCGCCAATCTTTATCCAGTGATCCTTCTTAGTCTTGCGAAGCACCGCAAAATGAATGCCGATAGCCGGGCTCGAGTCGTCATAACTTACCGTGCCCTCGATCTCGGCGCCGCGATCGATTGAGACGTTGATTTCTGTTACATGTTGCGCGGCCACGGTCAGCTTCACCACGTGATCTTTCCACTGGTCGATCTCGTCGATAGTTTTCTCGCGCTCCGATGCCCCGGAGCCAAGGCGATTTTCATCGACTGCAAGATCGGGGTCAATATATCCATCGAGCATGGCTAAGGCGTAATAGTCGCCAGGAGGCACAGCCTCAATCTTGAATTTGCCATCCAGACCGGTCGTGCCGTTTTCATCCAAATCAATCGAGTCTTTGTCGGGACCAATTCCGGCGGTTTTAGGGTCGTATGCGCGCAGAAGCATTACTAAGGCAAAGCGCGCGGCTTGCCGGTGTCGGTGCACAGCACCAGTCCTGTTACCGTGCCCTTGGTGGGATCGGGTTTGCGGGGCGTGTTGTCGCCTTCAGGGCAGCCGCTCAACGTGATGCATGCGCACCCAACCGCGCAAAACCAGAAGACCAGTTTCACGTCCCGATTACGCTCGTGCTTCATCACTCAGGAAATTGTAGCGCCGTTTGCGCCACGGGCCGGTAGCTTTTACGATGCAGCGGCGTAGGGCCCAGCCGCCTGAGCGCATCAAGATGCTCCGCCGAGCAGTAGCCCTTGTGCTGTGCAAGTCCGTAGCCTGGATACACCGCGTCAAGCTCCACGATCATGCAGTCGCGGCGCACCTTGGCCAGCACGCTGGCCGCGGCAATCGACATGCTCGTACCGTCGCCTTGCACTACGGCTTGCTGCTGGCACGGCCACTCGATGGTGTCCAGGCCGTCAATCAGCAGGTAATCCGGCGAGAGCGCGAGTTTCTCAACGGCCATGCGCATGGCCAGCAGCGACGCCCGGCGAATATTGATGCGGTCGATCGTCTCCACATCGACTGCAGCGACCGCCCAGGCAATCGCGTTGGCGCGAATCTCAATGTCGAGCTCGATTGCGCATTTTTTCAGTGAGTTTTTTTGAGTCGTTCAGGTCTTGGCAGACGGCAGCCTTTGGGAAGAATCACTGCAGCGGCCACCACCGGCCCGAACATCGGCCCGCGGCCAACTTCATCGAGGCCGGCAATGCGAAGTGCGCCCGCGCGGCGAGCCGCATTTTCAAACTTCCATCCGCATGCCTGGACTTGGGCCATGCATCGAGTATAAAAGACGATTCGTTCGGCATCGGTGCAAAACTGGTACGGTCCACTAACTTGTTTAGTCAGCGGACCGTGCGATCAATTGGCCCGAACTGTTACCGCCCCGCCGATTCTATCCCGCGTTCTGCGTGGGGTGAAGCACGCGGTAGCTTGCTCCCCCGTTCGCCCACACCAGAAGCAAAACGTCTTTGCCTGCTGGAACCGCGTGAATTGCACTCACACAGCTTTCGGGGCCGTCCACCGGCTTGCGATCCACTTCAAGAATCACGTCGCCGGGTGCCAGTCCCGCATCGTCGGCTGCGCTGCCGGGGCGCACCGTTTCAATGGCTGCTCCCTTCACGCGCTCGGGGATGTTGAATTGCTGCCGAACGTCAGGGGTCAGCTCATCGAGCGCTATGCCCAGCTTGCCGCCTTGCGATCCGCCTGAGCCTGCGTTCGAAGCCTCTTCCACGGCCTTGGCGTGGAACTCGCCCACCGTCAAATGAATCGCCTGCTGCTTGCCATCGCGCAGAATCCCCAGTTCAATTTGCGTTCCCGGTGTCATTTCGCTCACCGCAACCTGGAGCGCGCTGGCGTTGGGAATGGTCTTGCCGTCAAGCGTGCGGATCACGTCGCCGTTCTTAAGGCCCGCGTGGTCGGCCGGCGAGTCGGGAGTAACTTCGCTGACGATGGCGCCCGATGCGTCAGGCAGATTAAAGAAGTTTGCATTGTCGGGCGTCACCGCATTCATGCTGATGCCCAGAGTACCCGTGATGCACCACGCCCGACTTGATGATCTGATCGGCAGAAGCCTTCACCAGCTGTGCAGGGATCGCAAACCCCGCGCCTGCAAACGAGCCGCTGTTCGAAATAATGAAAGTGTCAATGCCGATCAGCTCGCCATGCGCGTTCACCAGCGGGCCGCCGGAGTTGCCGGGATTAATAGCGGCGTCAGTCTGAATGTAGTCGCCGGGCTTGCGCGCATCGTCAGAGTAGGGATTGGGCCGGTCGAGTCCGCTGATAATTCCGCGCGTAACCGTGAATGGGAAGTTGCCGAAGGGATTGCCGAAGGCCAGCACGGTTTGCCCGGGCCGCAACTCTGTCGAGTCGCCAAACGAGAGGCTGGCCAGGTTATGCTCGTCAATCTTGATCACGGCCAGGTCGTTCAGCTTGTCCACGCCAATCAGCTTGGCGGTAAACACGCGGCGGTCGTTCAGCGTCACGCGAATCTGCGTTGCGCCGTCCACCACGTGGTCGTTGGTCACAATGTAGCCGTCGGGCGAAATAATCACGCCGCTGCCAATGCCGTGCTCAATCTGCGGCTGCTGCGGCCCGCCCTGGCCATTGGGGCCGAAGAAAAAGAAGTGGCGAAATGCCGGGGGCAGATCCTGCGGGTTGATGCCGCCAAATCCTTGTCCGCCTCCTTGTCTGCCGTGCTGCCCGCCGTCTTGTGCGTCCCCGTCATCGGCGCCCTGGTCGGCTGAAACGCTCGAAGTCACCGCTACGTTAACTACCGCTGGAGTTACACGGGCAGCGACAGCCTCCACGGCGTTATCGAGCGCAACCAGCGGCTCTACGCTCTGAGCTGTCAAGCGGCCCGGACGCGGGCGCGGCATGCGCCGTAAAGTGACTGGTGAAAAAAACAAAGCCAAGTACCAGCGTTGCCACAATGCTCGCGGGCACGGCTAGCCTTTTCGCGGTTGCTACTAATCGTTTAGTTGTTACGGTCATACGTCTCTCTCCATGGGTTGTTTTTGAAGTGCAAACTTAAAGTTGAATGACGAACCAGCCGTTGCCCAGCGGAATCGGCATGGGTTGGCCGGCCCAAGGTTTTTGAGCGGAGTCGCCGCTCGATCCCTGGATTGCAGGGTTACGGCCGACAGAATTTGCTGGTGCCGTGGCAGCCCCCGACTGAGCCGCCGATGTGAGAACAGCCTTTGCTGAGTTTGTCGACATCCGGTCTGCGGGATAAATGCGGAAGATCACCCGCGTGACCGTCACCCGGCCTGCGCTGCCGCCGTCGGAATACGTGTTCGCGGCCGTGCCGGATCCCGAATCTCGAATCACTCGGTCGCCCAGCTCGTCGCTAGAGGCCTGTACCCGCTCAAACGCAGTCAGCACAATCAGCTCCTGCGGAATCGGGGCACCCGAAGCTGCCCAATCAATCACGGCCCGATTTGTTCTGAGTTGATCGAAAACGAGATCAGCTCCCGCGGGCCTCGTCTGGTTCATTGCGCTCAGCCTCGGCGCGACCGACTTCGTTTGCCACGCGTGCGGAGCAGTCGCAGGCGCCGGCGCAGGTTTGTGGCCGGTTGTTGCGCCCCGGCGCGCTGCCTCAGGTGCCGTGGCAACAACGCTGACAGGCTGGTAGTGCGTTCCAATCGAACTCATAGAGACCGGGGCTGCGGGCTGACCGGCCACGAAGTCTGACGGAAGCATCTGCGGCGTCTCCATCGTGACCTCCGGCTGCGCTGGAACAAACGCCACAAGCTGCGGGCAGCGCGCTAGCTCCACCGCTCCAATTGCCAGCATGCATCCCAATGCGCCAAGCATCGCTCGCCCGGCCACCGGATTCATCGCGCCCCTGCGCAGCAGAATACTGTGCACGCGCTGCGCCAGCTCCGGCCGCCGTTCAAATGCGCCCAATGTCAGCGCACCCGCGCGTGCGCCCAGCGTCAACGCCTCAGCCCGTCTCTGCATGCCGCGCTCGGCCAGCCCCGCCAGGCACGCCGCATACGCCCGCGGAGCCTGTGTCCGCCGCACCACGCCCTCGTCGCACGCCATCTCGCGTTCGCGGCAAAGCCGCCGCTCAACAAACGCCAGGGCTGGATTGAGCGGGAAAACCACCAGGCACAGCTTCTGCAGCAGGTTGGTCCAGTCGTCGCGCCGCCGCAGGTGCTCGGCCTCATGCAAAACCACCTGCTCCACCTCCTGACGCGTCAGGCTTTCAAAAAGCCATTCAGGAATCAGGATTCGCGGCGCAAGGAATCCAATCACGCTGGGCCGGTCAAGATCGCGCGTCTTGCAGAGCTCGAACTTCGGTGGCCACCCGCCGTTACCGGCAGTCAACGCTGCACGCAGCGCCTCGTCCATCGCAACCGGTCTTGCATCCTGCCAAAGCCTGCGCAGTCCGAATGAATGAATCGCTAGATCGGCCGCGCGCGCCAGTGCCACCAAAATCCAAACAGCCGCAATTGAAACGCACCAGCCGTCGCTCATTTGCAGCCACGGATGCTCGAGCCATGGCCGCGCTGCGAGAGAGCGAACTGCGAGAGAGCCAAGGGAAGCCGCGGACGTGAGTGTATTATTCGGTGCCGCATTGCTCGCAATCATGCGCGCCAGCATCGGAGCAAAAGGCAGCGCCATCAGCGCGGCAAATCCCGCCGCCCACGCGGCAAAGCGGTGCGCGGCGGCAACTCGAGGAGCGAAGCGCAGGCAAAGCGCCAGTCCCGCCGCTACCATCGCGCCCTGCCACAGTGCAGTCACCGCAAGGGGCGCGACCGCATGCGAAAAGTTCCGAATCGCACCGGCAACCGCAGCCATCACGTCGCCACCCGCAAACCGCGCAATCAGTAAACCGGCAATGGGCAAAGTCATCATGGTTACGCCTTGCCTCCATCTTCTTTCGATGTCGCCCAGGTCCGCTTCGACTCCATCGGGAGCCGCGCTCTCTATGGCCGCTTTCAGCCGCTCCAGCTCGGCAGCAGTAACTGTCTTCGTCGCCCAGCAGCGACAGCAGCAGCCGCTCCCGCGAGTTCGCCGAAGAACCGGCTCAATACATGCTTCACTTCGACCGGCTCGCCTCGTCCTCGGCAACGCACGGCCGGTAAACAAACGCGCGGCCCTCCTGCCTGATGGTCCACGTAGCCCTTCTGCTCCAGGATCCTTATGGTCGTCAGCACCGAGTTGTAGGCCAGCGGTTCGCCCTCTGGCAATCCCGCCACCAGGTCGGTCACCGCCCACTTCGCCGCGCCGCCACAGAATCTTCATCAGTCTCAGCTCGGCTTCAGTCAACGTGCTGCTTTTGCGTGGTGGCATGTTTTTCTCGTTGTCCGTGCTCTTTGGGCCATTTGCCGTTTCTTTCGGCTCTGTCCGGACGGATTCCGGTCGTACAAACCGATAGACGCACCAACTAAAGTATTAGTTAGCTGAAATGCGAAGATTTTTAGGATGCAACGGGGTGAAGCTCTCTTCAGATTTGAAAGTTGTTGTGAATCAATGACATACAGAGGGCGGGCGGCCCGGGCCTCGGAAAAGTGAACTCACCAGGATCACAGGTGCCCCAGCCAAGCTCCGCTTGGGTGGGATAGCACGATCCCCTCCGGCCCACCTACCTCCGCCCGCCTCGCCCCGCCTGCACCTCAGCAGCAGCCGTTCTGCTATTCTTTTTCCTTACAACTGGGGAGCAAGAAAAATGGCAAAGAGCGTCAACAAAGTCATCCTTCTGGGCAATGTGGGCAAAGACCCTGAGATTCGTTCCACCGGCGGCGGCACCATGGTGGCCACCTTCGAGCTCGCCACCAGCGAGCGCTCCAAAGACCAGCAGGGCAATTGGGTCGATCGCACCGAGTGGCACAACCTGGTGGCCTATCGGCGACTGGCCGAGATCATCCGCGACTACGTGAAGAAGGGCTCCAAGCTCTACATTGAAGGGCGGCTGCAGACCGCAACTGGGACGATAAGGAACACGCCGGCAGGAAGGTCTACCGCACCGAGATCATCGTCAACGATCTCTCGCTGCTCTCGGGCCGCGAAGAGGGCTCAGGCCCGTACAACCGGTCCAGCCAGGGCGGCGGCGCTTCGTCGTTCGATCAGCGCCCGCCGGCCGGCGCCGACGACATTTCGCAGCAAGCCGAAATCTCCGACGACGACATACCGTTTT
>CAWILB010000074.1:0-77892 GCA_963836635.1 uncultured Acidobacteriaceae bacterium
GCCGTTGCCGTTGCTGATGCTGTTGCTGTTACTGTTGCCGTTGCCACCCTGGCTGGAGTTGGAGTCTTGACTCCCACCCTGGTTCGAGTCCGAACACGCTCGCGTCTGCCGCATCCGAGGTGATCGGCGCCGAAGTTGGCCTGTACGGTGTCGGCCTGCAGGTTATAGTCGACCTCGACGTTGTCCGAACCGATCGTGACGTTCTGGGTCCGGACCACCTGTCCATTGACCAGGGCCGTCACCTCGTAGCTGCCCGGTGAGAGCGGGATCTGGTAACCGCCCGAACCCCAGGTGGTGGTCTCAGCGACCTCGTTCCCGTGCTGGTCCTGGACCTCGATCGTCACGCCTCCCTCGCCCTCGCCCGGATCGTAAAGGTTGTTGCCGTTGTTGTCGTTGTAGACGACGCCAACAACCTGGGGCTGGAAGTTCGCCGGCCGGCCGAAGTCCTGAGTGATCACGAGCGGACCGACCTGTGAACCGGGGTTCGTGGCGACGATGCCGACGCCGACCTCGGTGTACTGCTTGCCGTCAGCCGTGTTCGGCTGGAGCAGGTTGCCGCGGTGCCCGTCGTCCGAGACGCCCCAGTCGACCAGGAACGCCTTCATCGCGTGGTCGACCGACTGGGCGTAGGCGTAGGAGTTCTCGCCGTCGACCGTCGGGTTGTACCCCAACCCCTCGATCCGCTGCTCCAGGTCGAGCTCGCCGGGACCCTGGTGCGTCTGCACCTGGTTGTCCGCCTCGTACTGGCTCTGATTCTGTGCGGTCGTGGCCAGGGTGTCGCTCCAGGCGAGCGGCTGAATCGGGGTCGAGTTGGCGATGTCCGCCAGCGTCGCGTCGAGGTTGACCCCGTAGTGGGCGATCGTCGCCATGTCGTTGGCATTGAGGTTCGACTTGATCCACGTGGCCATCTCCGCCGGCTCGGTCCGCGCCATGTTGATCAGCTCGAGCATGTACTGCTCCTGGGCCGACGGTCCACCGCTCGAAAGCAGCGAACGCGACTCCAAGCTCTCCAGTCGCAGGGTTCGACGGGTCTTTGGCCGGGTCATGCGGACCTCCGTGATCCTATTTCGACGACCGCCCCGATCTTGAGGCGATTGATTATATGAAAGACTAGTGCGACATGCGGCCCGCGGGTAAGTTGGGCCGCATCAGGCTGAGCCGTTCCGACTTGAGGAAAAATTCTTGGCGGGTGAGTGGTTCTGTCGGCTGGGCGAGAGCACAGAGAGGCAAGCCGCGTGCCAAGGATCGAAAAGTGGCCCGTAGCGCCGCCATTCGTGTCTGAAATCACCACGATTCAGGGAGTTAAAGAAACGACGAAGAAGTTGGCCGCCGGAACCGGCCGGCGCGCGGCAGAATTGGCCTCAGCAGGAACCTCCAGGCGGGTGGGCGGCGAACTTACAAAGCGGCGGTTTTTACAATCCCGCCCGGGCCCCCGTGTCACTCAGAAAGTTCTTTAAAGTTACGGGTTAGGGCGACCGACACGAGTTTTTCGATTGTCGGGGATCCACCGATTTTGCAATCTTTGTGAGGCGGCCCGGCGGTCGCTCCAGAGCCCGCGGGAGGGGGTCGATGCCTTGCGGAGGACGCGCGATCGGGATAACCTGAATGCCCGGTCCAGCCGGCGCTGGCAGGTCCGATGGATCGAACGGTTGGCGCGGTGGTTGCACGTCTGTCGGGCCAGCTCAACACCCCGCGCTTCGCTTGCCTGGGCCCCAACGAGAGACTGCATCCATGCTCACGGCTGATGCCGCACTCGGTCAGGTCGCCACGGCCGAAAGCCGTCGCAGCTCTCGGCGTCGGCCGCGGCCAACATCCGTCGCTGGCTGACCGAGCCCCCGTTCGCGGCCTATCGCGACCGGCTGCTTCAAGACATCGAGGCAGGGCAACTGGAAGGAGCTCGACGACGCCTTCTACGCCGTCCTCGAGTTCGGCACCGGCGGCCGGCGGGGGCAAGATGTACCCGGTCGGCACCAACGTCCTGAACGAGCGGACGATCGCCGAGAGCGCCCGCGGCCTGGCCGACTACGTCACCCGGCGCAAGGGAGCCGACGCCCCGCGGTCGTGCGCGATCGCCCGCGACACGCGGCACAACTCGCCCGAGTTCGCCGAGCTCTGTGCCGCGGGTGCTGGCGGCCGCCGGCTTCCAGGTCTACCTGTTCGCCGAGACCCGCTCGACCCCCCTGCTCTCGTTCGCGGTCCGGCACCTCCAGTGCGACGCCGGGATCATGATCACCGCCTCGCACAATCCGCCGTCGGACAACGGCTTCAAGTGCTACGCCGCGACCGGCGGCCAGGTCATCCCGCCCGACGACCGCGGGCATCATCGACTGCGTCAAGGCCGCCTCCGACCGCGAGATCCCCGAGAAGCCGTTACGAGGAGGCGCTCAGCCGACGGCTCGATCGTGCTGGCCGGGCCCGAGGTGGACGACGCCTACATCGCGGCGGTCGTGAGCGAGTCGGTCAGCCACGCCCGCGACCTGTCGATCGTCTACACGCCGATGCACGGCGTCGGCGAGACCTCGGTGGCCGCCGGCGCTGCAGGCGGCCGGGTTCGACGAGGTCAACATCCTGGCCTCGCAGCGGACGCCCGACGGCGATTTCCCCAACGTTCCCGGGCCACGTCGCCAACCCCGAGATCCCCAAGACACTCGACGCCGCGATCGCCGAGGCCAAGGCCACCGGCGCCGACCTGGTGCTGGCCAGCGATCCCGACGCCGACCGGATCGGCGTCGGCCTGCCCGTCACGGGCGATCCCGCCGGGCGAGTGGACGACGCTCGACGGCAACCAGATCGGCGTCCTGCTGGCCGCGTTCGTGATGAAGCAGACTCAAGGCGCACGGCCGGCTCCGGCCCGACCATTACCTCGTCACGACCCTGGTCTCGACCCAGATGGCCCGCGCCCTGGCCGAGCGCGAGGGGGTCGGCATCGAGGACGACCTGCTCGTCGGCTTCAAGTGGATCGCCCAGCGGATCGACGAGGCGGGCCCGGCGGGCTTCCTGTTCGCCTTCGAGGAGTCGCACGGCTACCTGAAGGGGACGCACGTCCGCGACAAGGACGCGGCCGTCGCCGCGCTGCTCTTCGCCGAGCTGGCGGCGACCGTCAAGGACCGCAAGCAGACCGTCCTCGAATACCTCGACGACCTCTACATCGACGTCGGCCACTACGGCGAGCGGCTGATCAACAAGACCTGCGAGGGCCGCGAGGGCGTCGCGCAGATCAAGAAGCTGATGGCCGCCTTCCGCGACCGGCCCCGCCGAAGCAGGTCGGCGGCCTGACGCTGACCGAGGTCTACGACTACAAGACGCACGAGATCCGCGTCGCTCGGACCGAGCCGGCAGACCACGCCCCCTGCCCCAGCCCTCGGGCGACCTGCTCATCTTCCAGACCGAGGCCCCGGGCACCCGGTTCGCCGCCCGGCCCTCGGGGACCGAGCCCAAGATCAAGTTCTACCTCTTCGCCCGGACCCACCGACGGCGTCACCGGCCGCGACCAGCTCGCCGAGATCAAGCAGAGACCGAGCGGCGGCTTGACCGGATGACCGCGGATATCGAACAATACATCCAGCGACGTGCGCTCGTGCGGTCGAGGATCTGCGATCGACCGGCTTGATCGGCGATTGCCTCCGATCGGGTCGGATCCGCGAGGCACTCATGTCCGACGACGCCAGCGTGCCGTCGACGACCACGCCGAGAAGGTCCGCCAGTTCCCCACGACGCCCGGCATCTACCTGATGAAGGACGCCCAGGGGCGGGTCATCTACGTCGGCAAGGCCAAGAACCTGCGCAGCCGGGCCGGCGTCGTACTTCCACAAGACGGCCGCGCGAGGACCGCCGGATCTGCGACTGGATCGGCGAGGTGGCCGACGTCGACTTCCTGGCCGCCGACAGCGAGGTCGATGCCCTGCTGCTGGAGGCGCGGCTGATCAAGGACATCCAGCCCAAGCACAACCAGGACCTCAAGGACGACAAGTCGTTCCCCTACCTCCAGATCACCACCGGCGAGGACTTTCCCCGGGTGAACTTCACCCGCGAGCCGCTCGACCGCGGCGTCAAGCTCTACGGCCCGTTCCCCCGGGCCAAGAGCCTGCGCGGGGCGATCCAGGTCCTGCAGCGGATCTTCAAGTTCCGCACCTGCTCGCTCGACATCGAGGAGGACGACCCCCGCTGGCGGTGGTTCCGGCCCTGCCTGCTGCACTCGATCGATCAGTGCACCGCCCCTTGCAACCTGCGGATCGACCGCGAGGCCTACCGCACCGACATCCGCCGGCTCCGCCTCTTCCTCGACGGCAAGAAGGACGTCGTCCTGGGCGAGATGGAAGCCGAGATGCGGAGGCCAGCAAGGCGCTCCAGTTCGTGCCGATGCGGCGCGGGCGGCCGAAGGTGTCGACCACGAATGGCGTGTTGAGGCCGACAACTTGCTTTTCTCGTTTACTGTTTTGCCGTCGGTTTCAATGCGCAGGTCGACGGGCATACTGAAGAGGTCGAGATCCTGATCGATTTCGCCGATGGTGCGGAAGCCCTTGTTGTTGCCGAGGCGGTAGACCGAGTACTTGTCAGTAAATTTTGGCGCGCCGGTGCCGTCGACCCATTGTGAAAAGAAAGGCGTGAGCTGCTGCTGGCTTACTTCTTCGGCCACTTTATAGAAATCTTCTGCGCGGATGGGCTTATCAGTGTATTGGCTGAGCACGCCCTTGAAGATGTTGGGCAGCATTTTGTCGCCCACTTCCCAGCGGAGCATGTGGAAGATCATGGCGCCCTTGTCGAAGGTCATGGACTGAAACTCGGGCGTGAAGGGGCCAAGGCGGCCGGCGCTGGAGAGGGGGATGGTGTCGTAAGCGAGGGCGCTGGCGGCTACGTCAGTGAGCGCGGCGCGAAGGGCGCTGGGGCCGTTCTGGTCTTCAAGAAACATGAGCTCGCCGTAGCGGCACATGCCGTTCTCGATCCACGCGTCGTTGAGGGTGCGGGGGCTGACCTCACTGCCCCACCATTGGTGGGCGATGGTGTTGGCCAGCAGCCGAATGCCCGATTTATCGCCAATCGCGGTTGCCGGGAATGCCGGCGAGCTCAGGCGCCCATGCGGCGGGCAAAGTGTCATCGGGAATTTCGACGACGTTGAGCCGTTCTGACTCGGGCGCGCCGAACTGATCGGTGAAGTAGTCGAACTCGCGCGGTGGCGGTTTGCGCGAGCGAGTTGGCCGCCTGCTGGTGGGCGAGAGTGGTGTAGATTTTTACGTTGCCGGCGCCCACTGAGACGGGATCAAGATAGCGGCCGGCGATGACGGTGCCGGGAAAGCCGGGCTTGTCCCACTTGAAGTCGTACTCGTCGCCGGGCTTGCCGTTGGAAAGCACGACGGAGTGGGATTTGCCGGTGCTGCCACTGGCAAAGACGCGCATGCCCTGAGGCACGCGAATGTGCATTTCGGCAGTGAAGCGATCGGTCAGGTAGCCGGTGGTGGGAAACCAGCGCGCGGGATAGAGCAGATAACTGATGGGTTCCTGGATGGCGGCGAGTTTGAAGCCCTCGATGGGGCCGTCTTCATTGCCGGTGATGGTGCCGTCGTAGACGAAGGTCCAACTGACTGGCTGGCCGGCGGTGAAAGGCGCGGCTGGCGTAACGCGGATGGAGCCGTCGGCGGTGCGCTCGCCATCGAGGAGTTTGCCGGATTCGTCGGTGATTTTAGTGATCTTAAGTGCGGGATGGAAGCCGAAGTTGACGACGTCAAGGTTGGCGGGCGCGGTGAAGGTGACGACGGCAGTGGCGCTGAGGTGGTGCGTGGCGGGGTCGAGCTCGGCGTCAATAACGTAGCCGGTGATGTCGAGGGTAGGCCGCTCGCGCTGCGCGAGAGCCGGGCCGACAAGGGCGAGTCCGAGTGCCATCAGCGCCAGGGCGGACCGGGAGGCTGAGAAGGAGAAATTCATCCGGCAATACTCGTGTTCGCATAGCTTCAATCATCGCATTCTGGCCGCCGGCATGGCAGCGGGTTAGGGTGAAGTGTGCGCTGATTTGGAAGACGCTTGCGAAGCAGCCGCAAGCTCCTCCATTACAACTTCGGCAACGCGGTTAATTGCGCCGATTTGGCCACCCTGCCGCGGGTGTGCGACTAATGCTGCGCGAACGACCTCAAGTCCCTGAATCATGGACTGGCGAGACAGGCCGTCGGGTAGCAACGGTTCGAGATGTTGGACGATATTCCGGGCCGTAAAGTCGCGTTGAATGAGTTCGGGAACGACACGGCTGCCGGCGATGAGGTTGGCCATGGCGACGTGGGGCACTCTGACCACGCGTTTGGCGACGGAGTAGGTGAGGGGCGAGACGCGGTAGACGACGACGAAGGGATTGCCGATGAGGGCGGCTTCGACGGTGGCGGTTCCGCTGGCAACGACCGAGGCGCGGGCGTGAAAGAGGGCGGCGCGGGCTGCCCCTTCTGGCTGCCGGCGATGATGTGGACGGAGAGCATGCCGGTATTGGCGGCGACGAGGTCGGCGACGTTAGCGCGCTGTCGTGTGTTGAGCGTAGGCGCGAGGGGAATGAGGAAGTCGAAGCGCTGAGACGGGTATTTTTCGGCAAGAAGGCGGGCGGCGTCGAGCATTGTTGGAAGATGGTCGCTGATCTCGCGCATGCGACTGCCGGGGAGCAAAGCGATCCAGGTGCGGGCGGGGTCAAGCGAGTTGGCGCTGGCGAACTCTTCGCGGGTGATGGATGGCGGGGGCAGCTCGGCGAGAGGGTGGCCGACGAACTCGGCGTTGACGCCGCGGTCGCGGTAGAACTGTCTCTTCAAATGGGAAGATGACGAGCATGCGGCGGACGTACTTCTGGACCTGGTTGATGCGGTGTTTCTTCCAGGCCCAGAGTTGTGGGCTGACAAAGTAAATGACGGGGATGCCGAGGCGATGGAATTCGCGGAAGAGGCGGAAGTGGAAGTCGGGGAAGTCGATGAGGACGGCTACCTGCGGGCGGCGTTCGCGGATGGCGCGCTTGAGTTTGCGGAACTCGCCGTAGATGCGGGGCAGGTGTCGAAAGACTTCGGTGAGGCCCATGACGGCCATGTCTTCAGCGCGGACGACGCAGTTGCACGCCGGCGGCGCGCATGCGTTCGCCGCCCATGCCGAAGAGTTCCACTGTTTTACTTCTTGGAGTTGAACCGAGGCTCGAGAGCGCAGAGGCTAGCTGCGCGCCATATTGCTCGCCGCTGGCTTCTCCTGCCGAGATGAAGATGGTGGGCATGGTGCGCTTGTCTTCCATTGTCCGCCATGGGGGAGCGAATGAGAGACCGAATGAGGCTGGGGGTCAGATGCCGAGTTTGCGCACTTCGTCGTTGTAGTACTTGCGGTAGAGGATCTCCCACTCCTGGGAGCCTTCGAGGATGATCTTGCGCTGATTGGCGATTTTGAGGCGGGCGGCGGTGTCGATTCGAGCTTCTTCGGTGAGGAGGTGTCGCGAGGGCCTTGCGGGCTTCCTGGCGGATGGTGTTGCGGTCGTCGAGGAAGCCGACCTGGTCGATCTCGGCAAGAGTGTCGGCGACGGTGTGGGCGAGCTTGTTGAGCTTGTCGGCGGCTGATTCTCATAGCACCGCCTTGTATTTGCGCGCGAGCTCGGTTCTTGACCTTCTTGAACATCTCCTGATATTGGGCGCCGGACTTGCGCATTTCGTCGGAGTAGGCTTCGAGGATGACGCGGACCTCATCGTTGATGCGGTCTTCGAGCGAGAGCTCCTCGAGGAGGGCCGCATTGACGCGTTCTTCAGTCACCTTCATGTCGCTGGTGGTGATGAGCTTGGCGTCAACGAGGTGCTTGACCGTGCGGCGGGCGAGATACCCAATGTAGTCGCGAGAAAAGATCATGGGTTAAAGCGTCAGGATAACGCATGGCGCTGCCCGGTGTACACCGTGGCTCCGCAAGTGAAGGAGTGAATGAGTGAAGGAGTGAAACGGGGAATGAGGGTCAAGAGCGGTGGGGGCAGGTTTTGACGTTGAGGCAGGAGTCGGCGATGCGGAGGCGTTCGACGGGGCGGCCGGCGATGAGGTGCTCGGCAACGATTTCTTCAGCGTCTTCGGGTTTGACTCCGCCGTACCAGACGGCATCGGGGTAGACGACGACGTTGGGCCCGTGCTCGCACTGGTCGAGGCAGCCGGATTTGTTGATACGGACGCGACCGGAGAGGCCGGCTTCTTTGGTGAGTTGCGAAAGCCGGGCGTGGAGGCCGCTTTGGCCGTCGGCAGTGCAGGAAGGCCGGGGTGCGCCGGCGGGGCGGACATTGTGGCAGACAAAGACGTGGCGTTCGAAAGGTGGCATGGAATAAGGATAGCGGAGGATCCCTTGTTCCCTTATTCCCTTGTTCTCCGAACTTCACCCATAGCGGTGCGGGGTGCTAACCAACTCCTGATGCCCGGACAGGCGGATAATCACTCGCATCCCTAAAAAGCAGTTGTCATCCCGAAACGCAGTGAGGGATCTGCGGTTGTTCTTCGTCACATTCCATTCGATCACCTCAGCACACGAAAAGCCCTGCACAAAGGATCCAGATGCACTTAGTTGCGGCCAGCCTCAGCCATACGCCAATCCGTCAAAAACGAAATTGGAATTTCCGGTTAGCCGGTTAACCGCTCCAATCGAACCCAAAGGCACTGTCATGCTGAGCGCAGCGAAGCATCTGCGGTTGCTTTCCCCAAACTTCTGCATAACCGGCGTTCCAACCGCAACTTAAGTTTTTCAGGTCTAGGAAGCGTCATCGTTATCGGATGATGCCGCGGACTCAGCATCATCCTTCATGTATTTAAGACCGAAGAATCCAAAGATCGCCAACGCAGCGCCAATTGGAATTCCCAGCCACTTCCCAAGTGGCCGTGCATCGTATGAGTCATGAAAGCCCGCAAACTTCCCCGATAGGATTTCAACGTCTATCGCTTCGTTTTTGAAGACCCTTTGATCATCGTCGAGATATACAACGCGGAAAGACTGTCCGTCGAAAATTGCGGGAGTGTCCCAATATGGAAAGATGATTTGAGTCTCAAGGTCAATGGGGTTTCCTCCGTCAGGCACAAAACGAAAGCCGTGTACAGTGTCGTGATGGTAGCCGTTATGAATTTCCCGGTCCACATGGTCATAAGCCTTGCCAACCGCCGTAATTCGGCGCGAGAACGATGGTACTGTCGAGTGAGACAAGCCATAGAAGAAAACAACGGTTCCCAAGGCCAGAAACAGCCACCAGGCAAGAGGCGGAATCCATGCTCTGCGTTTTGCGCGGAGGAGAAAGAAAGTGGCGAGTGCCGGGAAAGCCCCTAGCAAACCACACAACATGCAGTACGTATAATCCATTCGGTTCCATCCGATCGAACTTTTAGGTTTGCCCCATTTTAGCTCCACTGTTCAATATCGAGCAGGCTCCCAGTGGATCGCGGTTGTGTTGCCGCCCACTCGGCAATTACCTCGTGTCAAACGGAGTCGCCATTGATGGCTTAGCCCGAATCTTGCACATAAACTCAATCGTATTTTCTCAGGGCGCCCATTGATGGCGCCTGGGTCGCATTCGCAGCATCGGGCTCTCAAATTTCATACTCATTGCGCTCCTCCGAAAACCTGCCTCCGAAAGTTTCTGCTTGCACCTCCGCTGGTGCGGTTTCCACAAACTTGACGCATGGGGTGGGGGCATCTGCGAAAATGGGTGATTGACAGTATGAACACCGAAAATCTTCTCTCGCTCAAAGACGACATGGTGGCCTTCATCGAGGGCCATGGGATGCGGCGGCTGCCCGGCTACGTAACCGAAGACATTCCTTCGATTCTTTGGGAGGACCACGCCAATGCCGACTCGTGGAAAGACTTTGTCGAGATGGCGAAGCATGTAGGCGCGCCTTTTGTGAGCTTCAGCGAGATGACGCTGGAGCGCGAGGAACTGGACACGCTGATTGAAGAAGCGGGAGAGATGAACTTTCCCGACGAGGAAGCCACCGGAACTGGTGGAAGCAAAGTGGCTGCGCAAGTACTCGGGGATGCTTGGATACATACAGCTTGGATTTGTGTACCAGGGGCTGGTGTTTTTGCACGAGACCACGACGGAGTGGTACGAGCGTTTCCAGTCGCTGCTTGAAGATATCGAGAGCTTCCAGGATATCGTGATCGACGATGTCCACAGTGACGACGAGGACGAGTAAGCCGCGTGGGCACGGCGGGGATCGAAGCGAAAGACGATTCGCAAGGCGATGCGGCCGCGCTGGATGATGGCCGAGCAGCACGCTGAGGCTGCAACGGCGTTAGCGGGCGAGGCGCGGATTCCGCTGGTGCTTGCTGAGTTGCTGCTGGCACGCGGAATAACGAGCGGCCGCCGAAGCGCACGCGTTTCTCAGTCCCGATTACGAACATCTGCACGACCCAAAGCTAATGCTGGGGATGAGCGCAGCCGTAGAGCGGCTGGAGCGCGCTATTGAAGCGCAGGAACCAGTGTTGCTGTATGGCGACTACGACGTGGACGGAACGAGCGCGGTGGTGCTGCTGAAAACTGCGATCGAGATGCTGGGCGGCAAGGTGAGCTTTCACGTTCCGCACCGTCTGCGCGAAGGTTACGGCATGCAGTCGAGCGTGCTTGAGGCCGCTTATGCCGAGGGCGTGAGGATGGTGGTGACGGTGGATACCGGGAATGCGCGCGGTTGCCGAGGCTCAGACGGCGAAGCGGCTGGGGCTGGACCTGATTATTACCGACCACCATCTGCCGGATGCGGGAGACGCGACCCCCGAGTGTCGCAGGCAATTCTTGAATCCCAATCAGAGGGGATGCACTTATCCCGAAAAGGGGCTGTGCGGAGCGGCGATTGCGATGAAGCTGGCGCAGGCGCTGCTGGAACGGCGCGACCCGGCGCGGATGCGGGAGAAGCTGCTGCCGAGTTTTTTGAAGATGGCGGCGATTGCGACGATTGCCGACGCGGTGCCGCTGCAAGCGGAGAGAATCGGACGATTGCGGCGCTGGGGCTGCGGGAATTGCGAAGGCCTGCGGGTGCGGGATTGCGCGCGCTGTTTGCGGTTGCTGGACTTGATCCGGCTTCGAAGGAACTTACTGGGTACGATGTGGGGTTCAGGCTGGCTCCGCGGATTAATGCGGCGGGGCGCATGGATATTGCCGGCAGAAGTAATTGAACTTTTCACGACGCGCGACTATGGCGCGAGCCACGGAACTGGCGAACAAGTTGGAACGAATGAACCGGGATCGGCGCGACACGGAGGCAGCGGCTCTGAAATTAATTGAAGCGCGGCTGGAGACCGATGTGGAGTTGTGCGAGGACCGGCTGCTGGTGGTGGATGGAGACGGCTGGCACCGTGGAGTAATTGGGATTCTGGCCTCGCGCGTGGTTGACCGGACGGCCAAGCCTTCGATCGTGGTGAGCGTGGAAGACGGCGTGGCGCACGGATCGGGACGTTCGGTGGATGGATTTATGCTGCTGAACTCGATTGAGAGCTGCGCGGATTTGTTTACGCGATTTGGAGGTCACGCGTTTGCGGTGGGGTTCGCGATGCCTGCGGAGCGATTGCCCGAGTTGAAGCGACGGCTGAGGGAGTATGCGAATGTGCATCTGGCGGGTCACGAGCCAGAAAAACTGGTGAAGATCGACGCGGAGCTGCCGCTGGACAGGATTACGCCAGTGCTGGCCGGATGGGTGCGGAAGCTGGAGCCGCTGGGACATGCGAATCCCGAGCCGGTGTTTGCGGCGCGAAAAGCACGATTGCTGACCACGCCGAGGATTATGAAGGAACGGCATCTACGGCTGGAGCTTGCGCAGGAATCGGCCAACGGGGAGACTCATGCGAGCGACGTGCGGCCGGGCACGAGCGGTGCGGTGCGAGCGGTGGGATGGGGACTCTCCGGGCTGGTATCGGAGTTGAAGCTGGCGCAGGGGAGCCTCATTGACGTGGCGTACCGGATCAGGGAAAACGAACATCCGGACTTTGGCGGACTGGAGATTGAGATGGTGGATGTGAGGAATGCGGGGATTAGAGAATAGGGAGTAGGTTTTTTAGGCGTGGATACAAAGCGTCTCGACCGCTGACAACTAAAAACTGACAACTTTCTTTGCAGATAATTACGGCCCTCCGGCGCACAATTGCAAATAGAAGGATCGGGAACATGAAGAACAACACCGCTTCGGCTGCTGGCAAGACATGCAAGGAAAAAACGACCGCAGGAATTCAATTAAAAGCGCTTCGGGTGGTGAAACTGTGAACTGAATGGAATCAATCGCTTGGCAGAAGTCGCTTCACAGTTTCACGGCCACCTGCCTGAAATCCAGCTAAATGTGAAGGCCCACGGCTTGCCGTGGGCCCTGCTTGTTGATGGTTGTGGATTGGCATTAGCGGCCGATAGCGCGCCCGTCAGGCCGGGGGCGCGCCATTGCCTGCGGTTTTTGATGCTCCTGGGGGTGCGACTGCGGCTTCGGCTTCGGCTCCGGGCTGGGGTGCGGCTGCGGAGCAGGGCGGGACTGCGGAGCAACGTGGGTCTGCGGAGCAGGGTGGTTCTGCGGCACAGCGTGCTGCCCCTCGGGTGAAGGCCGCGGATTGGGGTGGTTCTGCGCACCGTTATGAGGTGTCGGTGTGTTTTCGCCAGGTTTGTTTGCCATCGCATGCGCTTGCGGAGCGGGGTGGTTCTCAGCCGCAAGGGGATGAGCGACGGCAACATTGGCAGGATGCCCATGGTTGTTGTTGAAGTAGGCAGTGCGGTCAGTCTTCGCCGTCTCCTCATGCTTGGTCTGGAATGAAGTTGCGGCCACGTGCGGCTCGTTGGTGTAGGTGCGTTCCTCGGTCGTCATGGGATGGTTGATGCCGCCCGGCCCGCCGCTATAGGCAACGTGGTTGTTGTTGACGATTGTGTTGTGCTCGACGATGGTGCGGTCAATGTAAGTGGTGTGAATGATGGTGGTGTTTACACGCATGACGGCCGTGTTATAGGCAAACGCACCGCCGCGCCATTCGCCGCCTGCGAAGCCTATGCCCATGTAGCCGAAGCCATAATTGACTCCGCCGTAGTAGCCGACATGGCGACCCCAGTATCCGGGATGCCACATGTAGAGGCCACCGCCCCAGCCCCAGTATCCGGGGGTCCAGAGACCGCCTACAAAGGGAGCCGGCACCCATGCGCCGGGGACCCAGTAATAGCCGTCAGGGCCGTAGGCCCAGTAACCGGGGGTCCAGAGAAGGTTGGGGGCCGGGCAGACGGGCTGAACGTAAACGGGCAGCACCGGAGGGCCAAAGTTGACGCTGATGAAGACTCCGGCATAAGAAGAAGCCGGAATCAAAGAGATTGCGAACGCCAACAACATCAGGCGCATTGAGCGAAGAATCCGCATGGGAAAAACCTCCTGGTCTTGAATTACCGATAACGATTCTCAACGGGTTCCGATCCCGTCTATTCTACTGTGAACCCGTCTCGAATGGGGAAGTTGCAACAAGGCACAAATATGAATTTTGCACAAAAGAGGATGTTGAGTTAGTTGCGCAGGAGTGACATAGAGTTGCCCGGGACCGGGTTGCGGCGCCGCGAAGGTACAGGTTGCGATGAAAGTCATTGATGAAGCGATTTTCCGCGTGAATTTGGCAAGTTAGCCCCGGCTGCGCCAGCGTGGCAATTTGGCGGGTTAGCGGGTGAAGTGGCGGGATTTCGATGAGGGTTCGGGACTCCTGTCCTTGCGCCCCGAAAGAAAGTCGCAAGGGTGAAGTGCGGGGTTCGTGGTTCGTTGAAATGGAGGCTTGTTGAGAGTTGTGCTTTCCCACCCTTTTCACGATGAGGCTGTGAAAAGGATGGGGCACCCATTTTGTGCTTGATTGAGATCAGAAGCGGTAGCTGAGGCCCAGGCCGAAGACTTTGCGGGCCTGGAGATTGACGGGGATGGAAACGGTGGGTGGATAGGGAGCGGGCAAGCCGGTGGGAAGAACCGCGGTGCCGATGTTTCCGGCGACCTGGCCAATGCCGGCATCGATGCTGAAGTGGGGATGCTCAGCCTGGGTGATGCGGACCGCATAGTCGAGAGTGGTTGGTAGATGAACTCCGCCGGGAATGATGTAGCCGAGGTTCTTTGCCGTATGCGGCTCCTGGGTGAAGCCGACGGCGGGAACGATAGCGGTCTTGAAGGGTCCGGGGAATGGGATTCCGAGACCACCGAAGAGACGGCCGCCGAAGCGCGTACTTTGACCGCCGATGCCGAAGATTGTGCCGTTGGTCATCTTGATACCGAAGTTAACCAGGAATGGGAACGGAGGATGAAGCCAGGTTTTTGTTGCGACGGCGTAGACATCTTCATTGTGGTACGCGTTGTCAGGGCCGAGACCAAGCGCATAGTTGAGGTGGCTGGATACGAAGTGGTCGCCGGTGCGCACGATGAGGCCGCCGGCGAGACCGGGCGTCCAGGGGCCGAACTCACCGTCCTTAATGGCAACGACTTTGCCGCTGAATACATTCATGCCGTTGTAATTCCAGAGCTGGCTGAATGCGCCCTGTGAGACGTCGGTCGCGTTACCGAGGGTGTGAATGCTGCGGGTGTAGCCTACCTCAGCGCGATTGGCGAATCCTTCAGCGAAGTTAACGGTCTGAATGTCGCCAATTACCCGTGAGGTATTAATAAAATGGTAACCAATGGCGGGGTGCGAAAAGAAATGGCCCTTATCGGTGTAGACCACATAGGCGGTGGGAGTGATAAAGCCACCGGTTTGTCCCTCGAGAGTGAGGTGCTGGGCGTGGCTGTAAAGGCCAGCGAGGAGAGCAACTGCGACATAGGTGCAGGCTATGAACCTGCTGATCGGTCTTGCGTCCACGAGCTTAAGTCTCCAGTCAAGGTTTCGGCCGCTTTCGAGAAGCTGGGGCCAATCTCTTGTAACACAACTGCAACACGATCGTCATTCTGGAACATTGAATTGATTTGAGGGCAGATTGTGGCCCACACCGGCGGCGCAAAAGGCAGGAATCGCCGGGGCACACAGGCTTGCTGGGGGGGCGACCCATGTTCAATATGGCCTGAAATCGAAGTGGTAGACTTCGTGCATGCCGCGCGGATTTTTTATTACGATTGAGGGCCTTGACGGCTCAGGAAAGACCACGCAAATCAAGCGTCTGGCGGCGTGGCTGACCAATCGTGGCCACGAGTGGCGATGATCCGCCAGCCAGGCGGAACAGAGACGGGAGACAGGATTCGCGCGGTGATACTGGATGCGCGGTCGGGGCCATTGGCGCCGATGACTGAAATGGCGTTGATGTTTGGGGACCGCGCGCAGGCAATTGCCGAGGTGATTGAGCCGGCGTTGGCGGAGGGGCGAATTGTGCTTTGCGACCGGTTCACGGATTCGACCGAGGCGTACCAGGGTGGAGGACGGGGGATTGGTTCAGAGGTTGTGCTGGAGTTGCATCGGCTGATCTGCGGAGGACTGCGGCCGGATTTGACGCTGTTGCTGTTGCCGAGTTTCGAGGCGTCGCTGCGGCGGGCGAGAAGACGCAACGACCGCGTCGAAGCGCAGACGGGGAAGAACGAGGGACGATTTGAGCAGGAGCAGGACGAATTCTACCGGCGCGTGTGGCAGAAGTACCGAGAGATTGCGGCGCGGGAGGCGGATCGAGTGGTGCTGATTGAAGGCAACCTGACAATCGACGAGGTGCAGGAGCAGATTGTGGAGGCGGTGGTGGGGAGGCTGCTGGCCAAGGGGCAGAGTAAGTGAGTTTGCGCGCAGGTGTGCGCTATGGATTGGCCAGATGTACTGGATTGACGAGATGTAATTGAAGCGACCGGTGAGGGCCAGGCAGTGCCGCAGAAGCCGGGAAGCTGTGAGTGTCAAGGGGCAACAGCGGCGCGGATGCGGGCAAACGATTGAAAACACTGCGAGTACGATGTCGCGCGGCGTTTGCAGAGAATTCTTTAAGTTTTCGATACTCTTAGAACATTCGCGGCGAAGTGAGGGCTAGCCGGAAGAATGCGGGTCGCGACACGGCGAGATCCGCGGCGGTTAGGCTGAAGGACTGAGCCGGCGAAGAAGACCCATCAGGTAAAACTGAAGATCGGAAGGGGGCATGGCTGTCAAGGTCATGCCTTTTTCATTTTGGAGCCATGCCTGAGTGTGGTGAATCCGAAGTTCGTGAAAGAACGACCCGAGGTCCCCATTCGACGGCGATTGCTTCGCTTCTTCCGCTCAGGGCAGGCTTTCGGCTTCCTTCGTCCGTCGAGGGGGACTACGGTCGCTCCTCATGATCACGGCGTAAGTCCAATGGAATCAGTGCCGTTCTTGTGTGTCCAATTTAGCCGTAACTCGCAAAATGCGAGTCAAGATACTCAGGATGACAGGGTTGTTGCGACAGAGTTGCAGAACTGCGACAGAGTTGCAGAACAAGGAAGGTGCACGTGAAGGTTGGAGAGCAGTTGAAGGAGATATGGCGGCAGGCCACCGGGAACGGCGCGGCGAGGGAGAACGGGGGAGCGCGACAGATGACGGTGGCAGCCGAGGCTGAGGCGGCGCGGAAGACGTTGGCGCTGCCCTCAATCCTTAGTCCGGCGCACTTTCCGGGAAAGCACTTGCCAAAACCGACGCCTGCGAATCTGCGCCACTTTGCAGAGACGCCAGTGGTGAGGCGCGCGATCAATGTGATTAAGGATCGCATTGCGGCGATGGACTGGCAGGTGCGGGTCCGGCGCGGAGCAAGGCCCGACGATGTTGCCTTTTTGCAGCGTAAACTGCGCGCATTGCGCAGGACGCTGGAAGAGCCGAACCAGACAGACAGCTTCAGGACACTACTTGAACAGGCGATTGAGGATGCGTTGACCGGAGGCTTTGGCGCCATCGAGATGGAGGCGACGGGCGATGGAGAACGGCCGGCGATGATGTGGGCTGTGGATGGCGCGTCGATCAGGATCAACGCAAAGTGGGATGGGAGCGAAGACGCGCCGCGCTATGCACAGGCGGTGCCGGGACAGCTCGAATCGAGCGCGGTGGAGTTGCGAGACAACCAGCTGATGTATATCCGGATGAACCCGAGGAGTTTTACACCATTTGGGCTGGGGCCGCTGGAAGTTGCATTTGAGACGGTGAACCAGTTTTTATGTGCGCACCGATTTGCGGGAAAGCTGGCGGCGAACACGGTGGCGCAATACGCGTTGTGGCTGAATGAAGCAACACCGGCGCAGCATGACAGGTTGATCCGGTGGTGGCAGGACGAGATTGAGGGAACGGGCCGGGTGCCACTAATTTCGACAGAGCAGAAACCAGAAGTGTTGCGCTTTGCGCAGGGAACGGATGCGGATCTGCGACTAGCATGGCAGGAGTTTCTGATCAGGATGGTGGCGAATGCCTTTGGCCTTCCACCGCTGATGCTGGGGCTGGAGGCCGACGTGAATCAGTCGACGGCGTCGGAGATGGCGGATGAGGCGTTTCGCGGAGCGATTTCGCCGTTGGCGATGCTGGTGGCTGGACATATTACCCGGGACCTTTTCGGGAAGTGCATTGGGTGGCCGGAATTCGAGTTCGTCTTTAACGAATTGAGCGCGCGAGACGAGAAGTCAGAGCTGGCTGTGCAAGTGCAGTTGCTGCAGGCCGGAGTCTTGACGGTAAACGAAGTGAGAGCGATGCGAGGCATGGCTCCGCTGGAGCAGGTGGCGCACATGCATACACTGAGCGCGTCGAGTGGGAGTGAGGAGATGGGCAGTAACTAAGTGAAGAGGCATGGGGGATATGGACCGGAGTTATTGACTTAGAAGAGTGGGCGGAGAAGACATGCGATTGGAAGCAATGGCGGTACAGTTTCCTCATGTGGAAGGTCACCCAAACAGGGTGCCATTTGAGGGAGTGCTAACGGTTGTGAACGAGCCGAGCGATAAGGCTCCGGCTGGTGCGCGCGGTCACCGGGTGACATTAACGCGCGAGGCGGCGGAGAAGGCGTTGCCCTCGCTGCTGGGAATGGCGGTGGATTACCGACCAGGCTGGGACGGGCACGACGCACGGCGCAAGATTGGCCTGCTGACTGAGGCCGATGTTGTGGGGCAGCGGGTGGTGGTGAAGGGCTATCTTTACGCGCGGGACTTTCCCGAGGTTGCCAAGGCCATTAAGGCGCACACTCCCGAGGCGATGGGCATGAGTTACGAGCTGGCAGATGCGCGCGTGGAAGATATGCATGCGGATATCTGGAAACTGACTCGAGTTACTTTTACCGGCGCCGCGATCTTGTTGCGTGAAAAGGCAGCTTATCGAGCGACAAGCTTTCGAATGGCGAGTTAGTAAGTAAGCGCATTAGTGAAATAGCAAAAGAGGCTTCGCGTTGCGAGGCCTTTGTTGCTTGAGGAGCAATCGCTGCGATGCGCGGCATTCATAGAAAAGGAAGGGAATAACATGGAAAACGACGGACAGGAGTTGACGGTGCGGTTTGAAGCCGCGACCACTGAGCTCGAAAAGACGTTGCGCTGGCTTGAGGAACGGGCCGCAGCCGCGAACGCGCTTTCAGGCGAGGTGGAGAGGATCTCAGCGACGGTGGAGCAGAGCCGTCGAGAGACGGAACTCGCAGACAAACTGGCTGCATTGGAACGGGAGCTGGCCGAGTTGAAAGCCTCTAGCGCGCAGAACCCTCTGACTCCGCTGCGCAAGACAATGCCGGCGGCGACAGCCGAAATGCTTGCAAAGCATGGTATCGGCGACGGGGCAGTGGACATGCGAACGCTGGACGCCGCAATGAACGGCCTGAGTCTTGAACAACGGATTGCCGTAAAGACACAACTGCTGCGGGCGGGCGCGATCGCGTAAAGGCAGTTGTCAGTTGTCAGTGGTCAGTGATCAGAAGTCATCAATAACTGCTCACGTTGCACTGATAACTGAGAACTGATCACTGATAACTGACAACCGAAGCAAGGCCCCACGGAGGGGGCGAAAAGTATGAACGCAGTTTTTGCAGACATTCATGCGGCAGCAGACTACATTGGGCCGGGCGCGATTGAAGTGCCACTTTACCAGACGGAGATATTCGACATCGTCCGCCGGTCAAGCCCATTCGGGCAGCGCATCAAGCAGGTTCCGGCGACTGGCCATCCTTCGAGATTCTTCGAGCAGACGGCGATTCCGAACCCGGGCACAGCCGGATTCGTGAATCCGCGGAGCATCAATCCGACCGTAGTGACCCCCACGCGCATTGAACTAAGCGTTCCGCTGAAGGCTATTGTGGCGCAGATCAACTACAACCTGTTCGACGTTGAACTCGGCGAGCAGCAGAAACAGTTTGCCTATCTGCAGGCCAAAGACCTGGTGGACACCGTGAACGGCGTGATGGTGGCGCACGACGTGGCGCTGTGGAACGGCAACGACACGAGCCTGAGCGCGCCGACAACCACTCAGTACATGGGTTGCGCCGGACAGATAGCAGTCGGCGGCAACAGCGTGACAGTGACGACGTCAATGAAGATCGTGGACACGATCAAAACGACGGTCGCGCAGATGTGTGCAAGCACGGGCTATCATGTCCGGCCGACCGCAATTTACGCGAACCCCGTGCTGCTCGATCTGATCGACCAGGAGATGAAGAGCGAGTACAACGTAGTACTGAACACGGACCAGATCACGGCGGGGTTCCGCGTGAAGATGCTCTCGACACAGGCAGGCGACATTCCGCTGATTCCGGACTGGAGCCTCAGCTATACGGGTACGCCCGGTTCCGGCACTGCTGTGCTGCCGGCATACATCGTGACTGAAGACCTGATCGAGTATCACTGGCTCGGCGACCCCACTCCGCGGATCTTCCAACTGGGCCTGCCAAATTCGCTGGCGTACCAGTACGTGGCTGTGAAGTTTGGCGCGGTGGTGGTGAAGGGTGCGAACTTTGCCCACTACCAGGTGATCGTGAACCGGTAAGGAAGATCGTTGTCAACTTGCAGTTGTCAGTTATTAGTCAGATTCCGCTGCGGTCCGGACTCTGTAACCTGGGACCTTGCAGGCGGCCAACTAATAACTGATAACTGCCACCTGACAATGCAAAGTGTGGAAAGGACAAGTTATGGCCTATCTCGCGCCAGCGGATTATCCGAGTTACGGACTGCCGGCTGGGACGACAGCGGACTGGATTGCCGCAGCCACAGCGCTGATAAACAGCTTTTGCAGGCGGCCGGATCTTAATGTCATCCAGTACACGGAGCGGCTACGCATGACTGCCGGCGTCCAGACAGTACACCTGAGTTATTTGCCGCTTTCGCCGTTGGCGCCTTCTGCAAATCCGATAATTGGAATCGAGGCACGATACGCGAAGCCACGCCGGGGAGAATTGCCGAGTCAGTCCATGTTCGAGGTTGCGTACGCATTCTCATTACCCGGGCAGTGGACGTCAATCGATCCGAGCCAGGTGGACTTTGATCCGAACACCGGTGAACTCACCTTACCCTGGAACCTGCTTGGGATTCCGTATAACGAGGTTCAGGTGACGTATACGGCAGGGCTGGCGATCATTGGGGACGATGTGAAGGCGGCGTGTGCACAAATTGTGCGTAACGCTCAGTCGACGCCTGCGCTCAACGCAAGCATGAGCAAGATTGACACGATGCAGATGAAGTACTTCTCAAGTTCGCTGATTGACGAGACAGTGCAGGCATGGCTGAGGCCGTACGTTGCGAACAGGTTGGGGTGAACGATGAGCGATACGGTGCCGCGCAATCCGATGGGAACTCCGCGGTTATTGGCGGATGCCTTGCTGCGAAGCGTGGCTGGCACAACAGCGTTGCTGCGCGTTACGGGAGCAAGCACAGATACCAACATGTCGGAGGTAGGCCTGGTATCGACGAGCTTCTCCGAAGTTGTAGTCAGCCCAGTCCTGATGCGCAAACTGCGACCCTCATGGCAGGAAGGCGGACAGTCAAAGTGGGAGTTACTGGTGTCTGCGAGCAGCGTTGTGCAGCAGGTGTCTGCTCTCGATTTGCAATCCGCGCAGGCGCTCTTTGCAATGACGTTGGCGGTGACCGTGGGTGGGCAAGACTATCTGATTCAATCTGTTGCATCCAACGAGGCTTTCGGAACAGTCTACTTATACCGGTTGTTACTGCGCGAGGCTCAGCAGCAGGCGGTATGAGGGGCAGAAATCAGGGATTGGATAACGCTCGGTGGCAGTCGGGCTGTAACTCGGAAGATAAGTTGACGGGGAATATATGCAGAATGCGAAAGACTCGTTTTATATGGCGTTACGAACGCGGCTGGCGATGATCAATCCGGAGAGAACCATCCTGCTGCGGGGCGCATTGAGGCCGGGGATCCTGGTGGAGGAAGCCGAGGCGCCCATGAACCAATTGCCCGCGGATGTGTATGTGCTCCGTTGGCTTGGGCTGGGAACAGATAGCGACTTACCATCAGCGATGGCGGGCGAGCAGTGCGAGATCGTCTATCAGACATGCGGCACGCAAAGCTTTGGAGGTCTCGACCGTGGAAGATCGTTGAGCCAGATGGATGAGGAACTGTTGGCGATGATGGAGCCGTATTACACGTCAAAGATGAATTACCTGGCAACGCCTCCGACAATAATGCTGACGCAGGTGTTCTGGGACGAGCCGGGTTTTGCGCCGATCGTCGTCCAGCGGGATCGTTTGAGCCGCACTGCAACAGTGTTGGTGTACAGTTACCAGGAGCAGGGGGAGTAGATGGCTGCGACATGGTTTCAAGCACCTGCGCCGGTAGCGCGAAGGGTGCACGCATATTTTGCGCCCGTGAATCGCGCGGCTCAAACGCCGGTGCTCTTCGATCCCGCCGAACAGTGCCGATTCAGTTTGACTGCTCCGACAGCACCATGGGTGAGCCTGGGATGGATCCAGAACTTTATGCGCAAGGCGACGAGCAAAAGTGGGCCGCTGTTGACCGGTGTTCCGGCAGCGCCACTGCAGCAGGTTCGCGAGACGCTTGAAGCACAAGTGAGTTGTGAATTCCTCAGCTGGACCAAGCTGACGATGGCATTGTCTACGGGTTCGCAGCATATGAATGTGTTGGTAGCGGCAGGCGGACCCGCATCCCCGGACGGCGCCCAGGCGATTCCGGCAGTCACTCCGCAAGGAGGCTCGAGCGCAACGCAGATATTGCTGGCCGCCACGGATGCGGCGAAATTCAGTGCGGGGTCCATTGTTGCAGCCGATGTGGATTACACGGGGCAGACGGGGTATGTTGGATCGCCGGTCTCCGGCGCCTATGTTAGGCAAGCGCTATCTGACGTGGATTACGTCCGGCGTGTGACTTTCAATGTTGCGCTGGTTTCTGCGGTCATTAATAGCGGACTTACTCTTGCTGAGCCGTTACCTGGCGGGGCGCCGCCAGCGGGAGTAAAGCTGCAGGCAGTGGCAGGATTTGTTGATCGCGAAGGTGGGAGCTTCTACCAGGAGTGGTCGGCACTGTTTGTGATGGAAGGAAGCCAAGGCGAGCGAATCTTCTTCCATTATCCAAGGCTGCAGGCCATGGCCGGCGCCGATGAAGCGGTAAATCCATTCAACAGCAAACATCAGAACGGGCATTCTCGAGTGATGTTAAAAGGAAAATTCATCGCGCTGCCGGTAACTGATCCCTTGGATAATGAGCGCGTGGTGTGTTACCGGAGCTTTCTGCCGGCCGCAAATGCGCTAGTGTAACAAGGAAAACCGGTTCGGAAAATGGCGAGGATACGACAGGTAGATGGCGAGAAACTATGAAGATCACGATTCAGGGGCAGGACTACACAGCGACGCTTGACGCGACACACCCGCTTACAATCGAGCGCAAGCTCAATGAGCCGTCAGTTTGTCAGCTCTGGTTGAGTATGCCGGCGAATAGCAATGTGACGACGCCTGCGCGATTGCAGCCACTAAAGGTGACCGGCGACAATGGGATGATATATTTCACCGGATACATTGCCGTTAGTCCGGTGTTAGAGTATGCGGGAGTCGGGTTGGAGGGGCCTTGTTACCGGACTGCAATTCAAGCAGTAAGTGACGAGCTGGTTCTTGACCAGTTACTTATGCCACCGAGCGCGGGAACAGCAGGAGAGACAGCTGGACAACTTATCACCTCGTTGGTGACTCATTCCGGGTCGGCGGCACTCAATGCTCAGGGACTCGCATTAAATACAAACATCGGCAGCTTCGTACCCGAGCCGGGAGCGAATTGGAGCGTACGCGCCGGCCAAGCTGCCAACATGGCGCGGGCTGCGTACAGAGCGCTGAATGGCGCGCTCTCGCTCACCTCGGTCCAAACGGTATTACATCAGCTAAATGAGACTGACGGGAGCCTCAGCCTTGCAAGTCTTGGGCTTACCGCAAGCGTGAATCGCGCGCTGGCCAACGATGTGACGGTGTGCGGGGAAGATGAGCCGGTTGCGTATGTGACTGAATACTTCCTTGGCGACGGCGTTACGACGACGTTTAATCTTGGTGCGGAGCCGTACTTGCTGTCGAGTTCAAAGGCAAGAGTTATCGACGAGCTCTTTAATGAGCCACAGATCAACCAAACAATTTGGGGCGTTTCAGGGGGACCGGGTTATTTGACACTGGGATCGGCCGGACTGGCAATGAACGGTGGAAACGGAATTGACGGACAGACCGCGTTGACGTGGCTCGATGCAGTGGAAATGGGTGGGACATTGCTGCTTGAAGCTAGCGGCGTGAACCTGTCGCCGGGCAGCACAGGAGAATTGGCCGGATTCTTTAGCGGCGGTGCTGCCGCAACAAATTGCCTGGCCGGTTTCCAGGTAACCGCGCAACAGGGTACAGGTGCGGCTGTCTTGCAACCCTTGATTCAGGGGTGTGCCGCGGGAACAACGTTCTCGATCAATTCTCAGAATAGCTACACGCTGCGTGTTCGCGTGCATTGTCCGGAACTCGAACGCGCGCGGGCCATGTATTACGCGTTTGGCGACAATGGGCCGATTTCGGCGGGCGGGCAAGGAGTGCTGGCGCTTTGCAATATCCAAATGGAGGTTCAGCAGTTCGTGAACGGCTTGGGCGCAACGCCGGTGACTATCTATGACGGATCGCTCGCGAGTCTTCCCGACGTTTGCCAGGTTGTGGCCGTGAGCAGTATTAACCTTATCGGATCGATACGCTCACTTACTGTGAAAAATCTGGGATCGGGATGGGTAGTGAGCACGCCCCCGGGGGGCACGGCCTATACACGTCGAATTGGAACAACAGCCGAACAGGCCGAATGCTACGTGGCTGGGGGGAGAATTCTGACATTTTACACGGGCTATGTCCCAGTGGCCGGCGAACATATGGCGGTGAACTATCGTACGATCGGCAGGGCTGTCGGGCGCGCAGTAAATGCGGCCAGCCAACAGGCGCTTGCGCAGGCAGGATCGCCGGCCGTAGCGGCTTGGATTGGATCGGTTATCAGTCCGGCAGCGCGCAGTTCCGCCGATTGCCGCAACGCAGCGCTGGTGATGGAGCAGGCGGCAGCAAGCGTGAGTGCGTTGTGGAGCGGGACGTACAAGGGAACCAGCGCAAGTTTCGCGACAGACGTTTGGCCGGGTGACGCCATGCAGTTAAACGCGCCATCAGCAAACCTTAATGCGCAGGTTGTAGTGCGAACGGTGAGACTGAGTTATAAGGCAAGTTATCCTGACTTAGTCAACTACGATATTGCTTTTGCCAACGACTGGGCTGACGACTTAGCCATCAAGACGAGCACACGGGTGCCGGCAGATGCCTGGCTGCCGGCGCCGATTGCGCCGACGTTGCTCCAGAACCTGAATGGGCTGACGGTGATCGCGCTGAATGGAAGCACGGTGACAATCAATACCGGAGTTGCGCCGCCCAGCGGTGGGGGCTTCGAAATCAGGCTGCGCGATTTTGCATTTATGCCGGGCGAAGATCCGACGCTGGTGATGCGCGGATCGCAACAGACGCTTACCTTCTCGCGAGTCTCGGCTGCGGACCGGTTCTACATCAGGATGTATGACGGTTCGACGCCTCCGAATTACTCGGAGTTTTCGGCAGCGCTATTTATCAATTTACCGCTGAGTGCGTGAGCGGCGGGTGAAGTGGAGAACCGCTCTGATGCGGATGATGAATGAGTTCGAAGCGCAGGTACTGAGCGATCTGAGTGTATTGAAGACGCAGATGACGGGCCTGATGGGCGACGGCACTGGAGGCCGGCTCGCAGAACTGGAACGGCGTATGGAAGTGCACGAACGGAACTGGCAAAGGGCCCGGGGATTTGTAGCGGCGATAAGCGTTCTATTTGCAGTGATTGAAGTGGCCTTCGAAACGTGGCGGCGGCATTAGGACGGTGCAGACGTGCTCCCGGGCATGCTGAATTCGGCTCGAATCCCTCGTATAATCAGCCCATGAGCAAGCAACCGCTGGTGGGCGTGGTGATGGGTTCGAAGAGCGATTATGAAACGCTCTCGGCAGCGACAGAAATCCTGCGTGAATTCGAAATTCCTTATGAAGCAAAAGTTGTGAGTGCGCACCGTACGCCGGACTGGCTTTTCAAGTATGCGGAGACAGCGCGCGAGCGCGGGCTGCGCGTGATTATTGCCGGCGCAGGAGGCGCCGCGCACCTGCCTGGCATGCTGGCGGCCAAGACGCTGGTGCCGGTGTTGGGCGTGCCGGTTTCGGCTACGGCGCTGAACGGCATGGACTCGCTGCTCTCGATTGTTCAGATGCCCAAGGGAGTGCCTGTGGGCACGCTGGCAATCGGCAAGACGGGCGCGGCGAATGCGGCGCTTGCTGGCTGCGGAGATTCTTGCCGTAACAGATGCCGCCCTTTATGAGCGCCTGGCCAATTGGCGTGCCGCGCGAACCCAGGAAGTACTTGATGAGGAACTGCCAGGGTGACGCTCTCTTCTTTCCCAAATCCCAATGACAATTCCGATAGTTCGTCCTGGAGGACTTGCTTGCCATTCTTGGCGGCGGACAGTTGGGCGCATGACGGCCATGGCCGCGCGCACCATGGGTTATCGCGTGCGCGTCATGGATCCCGAAGCCAAGTGCCCGGCGAGCTTTGTTGTGGACGAAACCATCGTGGGCAAGTGGGACGACGTGGATGCGGCACGGCGACTGGCGACGGGCGCCGATGCGGTCACGCTCGAGATCGAGCAGATCGGCGTGGATGCGCTTGAAGCGAAGTTGCGCAATCGCGCCGCTGCGTCCGGGTGTCGAGGCGATCCGCATCATCCAGGACAAGACGCTGCAGAAGACGTGGCTGGCGGATCACGGATTTCCCGTTGGTCCATTTGCCGTTGTGAAGAGCGAAGCTGAGTTACGCGAAGCGGTGCAGGCGCTGGGCGGCGATGTATTCCTGAAGATTGGGCGCGGCGGCTACGACGGCCGCGGGCAGGCGCGCATTCGGCCTGGATGGTGCTGCAGACGGCCCTGATTTTGGAGAGAGTGTGGGGGCAATTGGGCGGGCGGCCATGCGTTGCCGAGAAGGCGCTGGAACTCGAATGCGAGATCAGCGTGATGGCGGCGCGGAATCCGGCGGGCGAGGTAAGGACCTATCCCGCGGCGCGGAATCATCATGAAAACCAGATTCTTGCGTGGAGCGTGCTGCCGGCAGGCGTGCCGGAAGAGATGGAGCGGCGCGCAGAAGAGATCGCCGCTGGGATTGTTGCGGGCCTTGGCATTGAGGGGTTGCTATGCGTTGAAATGTTTGTGACGCGCAGCGGCGAATTGCTGGTGAACGAGATTGGCGCCGCGGCCGCACAACAGCTATCACCAGAGCGAGCGCGGATGCGTCACCAGCCAGTTTGAGCAGGTGGTGCGCGCAGCGTGCAATCTGCCGCTGGGATCGACGGAGCTGATTTCTCCCTGTGCGATCGTGAATTTGCTTGGGGACGTGTGGCTCGACGCGAAGGGTGAACCGAACTTTCCAGCAGCGCTGAGCGTACCGGGCGTGCGCCTGCACCTGTATGAGAAGCTTGCCCCGCGCGTAGGCCGAAAGATGGGGCATCTTTCGAGCGTGGGCGCGACGGCCGAGGAAGCGCTGGAAAGAGTGCTGGAGGCAAAGCGTCGGCTGTAGAGGAATTAAATGTGGTGCTTTCTCACTCTTGAAACACAATAAACGGTTTCATGGATGGGGCGCCGCCATTTGAGATCGATTCAGCTTGCAGCCCCCGCTTTTTCCCAGCGCTTGGGCCGGCGATTCTGTTGCAGAATCTTCTTGCGCAGGCGTAGCGACTTTGGAGTGACTTCAACAAACTCATCGTCGGCGATGAATTCGATGGCCTGCTCAAGGTTCAGAGCTTTCACGGGCACCAGGCGGATGGCCTCATCGGCGCTGGACGCCCGCATGTTGGTCATCTTCTTTTCGCGCACCACGTTCACGTCGAGATCGTTGTCGCGATTGTGCTCCCCGACGATCATGCCCTCGTAAACTTCGACACCCGCTCCCACAAAAAGAATGCCACGCTCCTGCAGGCCGTTCAGAGAGTAGGTCGTTGTGGCCCCCTGGCGGTCAGAGATGAGCGCGCCTGTGGGCCGCTGCGGAATCTCGCCCATGTAAGGGATGTAGCCGTCGAAGAGCGCGTTCATCACGATTGTCCCGCGCGTCTCGGTCAGCATCTCGCTGCGCAGGCCGATAAGGCCGCGGCTGGGCACGCGAAACTCAAGCCTTACGCGGCCTGAGCCGTGATTGTGCATTTTGATCATTTCGCCCTTGCGCGGGCCCAATTTTTCAATTACAACGCCGGTGAATTGTTCGGGCACGTCGATGGTTAGGTGTTCTACGGGCTCCATGACGCTGCACCGTCCACGACTTTGGTCACAATCTCAGGGCGGCCGGCGGAGAGCTCAAAGCCTTCGCGGCGCATCATCTCAATCAGGATGGCAAGCTGCAGCTCGCCGCGGCCCAGCACTTTGAAAGTATCCGGCGAGCCGGTCTCTTCCACGCGAATGCTGACGTTGGTCAGCAGTTCTTTTTCAAGCCGCTCGCGCAGGTTGCGGCTGGTCACGTATTGGCCTTCGCGTCCCGCAAAGGGCGAGTTGTTCACGCTGAATTGAATTGCAATGGTCGGCTCGTCAATGACGATCAGCGGCAGCGGCGCCGGATTCTCCACGCTGGTGATGGTCTCACCTATGGTGATGCCTTCCACGCCGGCCACGGCGATAATGTCGCCCATGGTGGTCTCAGTGGTCTCTGTTCGCTTGAGGCCATTGAAGGTGAAGAGCTTGGTGATACGCGTCTTCATCAGCGAGCCGTCGCGCTTGGAGATGGTGACGTCGTCGCCGGCGTGCAGCGTTCCCTGGAAGACGCGGCAGATGGCGATGCGGCCAAAGTAATCGGAGTAGTCGAGGTTGGTGACCAGAATTTGCAGCGTACCTTCAGCGTCGCCGGTGGCCTCGGGAATGGTGGAGACGATGGTTTCAAACAGCGGCTGCAGGTCAACGCCGGGAACGGCAGGGTCGAGCGTCGCCTGGCCGGCCTTGGCCACCGCGTAGAGCACGGGAAAATCGAGCTGCGATTCTTCCGCGTCAAGATCGATGAAGAGATCGTAGATCTCGTTCAGCACTTCCTGCGGGCGCGCATCGGGGCGGTCAATCTTGTTGATCACCACGATGGGCTTTAGCTTGGCTTCAAGAGCCTTCGAGAGCACATAGCGCGTTTGCGGCAGCGGGCCCTCGGCTGCATCCACCAGCAGCATCACGCCGTCCACCATCTTAAGCGCGCGCTCAACTTCGCCGCCAAAGTCCGCATGGCCCGGCGTGTCCACAATATTGATCTTGCCGCCTTCAAAATTGATGGCCGTGTTCTTGGCCAGGATCGTGATGCCTCGCTCGCGCTCGAGCTCGTTTGAGTCCATCACGCGCTCGGCCACCTGCTCGTTGGCGCGGAAGGTTCCGGCTTGGCGAAGCATGGCGTCAACCAAAGTAGTCTTACCATGATCGACATGGGCGATGATGGCGATATTGCGTATCGTCTGGCTCACAGGTGTGAATGTCCTTTGCCTTGAGTGCGGCCGCGGGAGCAATTAGGAAGATGAACGCGCGATGAAAGTCCGCGCAGCGCGGCTGATTCTATTTTAACAGCCGTGGCCCCCGGCTCGTTTATGGATTCGGATTCGGCGGCACAAGCTGTTTCGTCTGTGCCGATTGAAGGGTTACACTTCTGGAGCCAATGAAAAACGCAAATCTCGAGCCCCTTCAATTTTCGGCCAGGCCGCCTGCGTGGCCGGTTTGTCAGCGCATTCAACGCCGCTCTTCTGGCTGCTGTTGCGCTCATGTGCCATTTCGCACCGCATTCCGGCCGAGCGCAAGCCCCGGCAAAATCGGGCCATCTGCTCATTTACTTCATCGACGTGGAGGGCGGCCAGTCCACGCTGCTTGTGTCGCCGACCGGCAAGTCTTTGCTTGTTGACACCGGTTGGCCCGGGCACCGATCCTTCGGCCGCGATGCCGGCCGCATCCAGGCGGCCATGGCGGATGCCGGCATATCGAAGCTCGACTACGTACTCATCACGCATTTTCACGTCGATCATGTGGGCGGCGTGCCCAACCTCGTCAAGCGCGTAAAAGTGGGCGAGTTTCTCGACCACGGCGTGAACCGCGAAGACAGTGACATTACGCGCCACGATTACGCCGCATACATCAAGGCAATCGGCAGCACGCCTCGTCGTGTTGTCCATCCCGGCGACACTATCGATATTCCCGGCCTCACGACCATCGTGATCGCCGCAGACGGCGAGCATATCTCCGCGGTGCCCGGCGTGACGCCGGAGCCGAATCCTTATTGCGCGAGTGAGCCGCATTGGGATCTCGATTCGTCTGAGAATCCGCGCTCCGCCGGCATCCTTGTGCGCTTCGGCAAGTTCCGTTTTCTCGATCTCGGCGACCTCACCAAGGCCAAAGAGATTCCGCTGGTGTGTCCGAACAATCTGATCGGCCATGTCGATCTTTATCTCGTCAACCATCACGGCATGAATCTTTCGAACTCACGCGCGTTTGTCGATGCAATCCATCCGCGCGTCGCCATCATGAATAATGGCGCTCACAAGGCCGGAAGCCCCGAGGCGTGGCAGACCGTTCATGAGAGCCCCGGCCTTGAAGACCTCTACATGCTACATACCGCTGAGGGTAGCGATGCTGCGCACAACAGTACGGAAGATCTGATCGCCAACCTCAAAGGCGGCAGCGACGGCGCCTACTTCAAAGTGATAGCCTCGGCAGACGGCAGCTTCAGTGTCATGAATAGCCGGACCGGCCGCGCGAAAAACTATCCGCCGAAGTAACGCCCCATCTGTGCGGCGCTGCGCAGTTCCACCCGGCGCGAGCAACACTGCTGGACGTCCGGCGCTATAATCGCATGCGCAAGTTGAACGCGATCCCCTCACTTCCTGAATCCTTCCTGAATCAAGGAGAAGAGCTGATGTCATCTACACGTCGCACATTTCTTTCCGGGTTGGCGGGAGCAGGCGCGCTTACCGCCGCGCCGCAAGCGCTAAGTGCTCTCGCGAGTTGTCCCTTCCGGCTTTCGGTCATCAACGACGAAATCTCCGATGATTTCGAACACGCATGCAGTCGTGGCAGCAAACGATTTCGGACTGCAGTGGATTGAGATTCGCGGCATGTGGGGGAAGAACATCGCCCATATGAGCGATGCCGACGTGGATCGCGCGCGCGAAATACTGGCCAAATACAAACTGCGCGTCACCGATCTTGCCAGCCCCTTGTTCAAAGTGCACTGGCCGGGCGCGCCGCAATCGAAAGAGGGGCCGCGGCGCGACCAGTTTCATGCCGATTTCGATTTCAAGCAGCAGGACGAAGTGTTATCGCGCTGCATCGAGCTATGCAAGGCATTTCAAACCGATCGCATCCGTTGCTTTGACTTCTGGCGGCTTGAGAATCAGGCGCCTTACCGCGAGGCAATCAACGACAAGCTGCGCCATGCAGCCCGTGCCTGTGCAACGAACAACATTATCCTGCTGCTCGAAAATGAGATGGATTGCAACACCGGCACCGGCAAAGAAGCGGCCGTAACGCTCAGCCAGGTTCAGGAACCGAACTTCATGCTCAACTGGGATCCCGGTAACTCCGCTACGTTCGCGGGTGACACTCCGTACCCAGACGACTACAACCTGCTGCCAAAGAATCGCATTGGCCACTGCCACTGCAAAGACACGATTCGTAAACCCGGAGGCGGTTTTGAGTGGGCGCCCGTGGGTGGAGGAATCATCGATTGGGTCGGCCAGTTTCGCGCCTTCGAGCGCGATGGTTACCACTACGCTGTCAGTCTCGAAACGCACTGGCGCGGCGCCGGCACGCCCGAGGCCTCAAGCCGTGTGAGCATGAATGGCTTGAAGAGCTGTCTTGAGAAGGCCGGGGCGCGCTGCTGAAATGCATGGAAGACAAACTCCGGGCTGCGCCAAGGCGCCCGGAGCTTGACCGTCGATATGTTGCAAACGAGTGTTAGTTTGCGCTCTTCTCGCCAAGCGCCAGCGACATGCGGCTGCCTGCCCGCAGCTTCATGTCGCTCTTGTCGGTTGCCACCAAGGTGCCCGAATTCACACCGCCGATTCTGCTGTGCAGATCGACGTGCGGCAGCACGCCGATATTGTCGTATTGCAATGAAGTCCCATTCCATGCAATCGGACTATCGAGACCCCCGCCGTTTTCAGCAAGGCTAGCCGGGTCTGAGAGTCCCACGATCGTGGCTTGAATCGGTATGGCTTTGCCGTCTTTCAGTTTTGCTTCGGTAAACCGCAATGCCAGGCGAGATGCGCCACTGCTGCTCATCTGATCGGTTTCTACCTGACCCACAAGCACTGTGCCGTTCGGCAATTCGGTTCCGTCTCTTAGATGAACAGACCCAACAAGCCGCGTTTCAAACGCCGAGCCTGACTGGTCCTTCCGGGCGTCAAGCGTTGTGATCAGGTTGGCCTCCGCGGGTGCCATTTGTTGAGCCGTCTCGGTCGTGCTTGCCGGCTGTGCATCGGGGTTTGCATTCGAGCTTACATATGGCGTTTCTGGAGCCGTGTTCTGAGCTGCGCAGAATTGCGGTGCAAGACATACCAGAAATGCCGCTGTTAGCGAAAGTGACAAGCGATTTACAAGTTTCATCGAATTGATCCCCTGACCATGAGAATTCCTTACACCCCTGCTCGACATGTTGCTGAGGGGTAACCGTTATGCCTCCTTGGACGAGGATATTTCGACAGAGCACCGGAATGCGTTTGGAAACGATTTCATGAAATGGAAACTTGCTGCTGTGATTGGAGATTGCTCCGTGCAATCGCAGATTATCGCGCCGCGAACTGGCGCGGACATCTAAGGACAACTTCCGTTGCATGCACCGTGTGTTGCGCCGGTGGTGCGTGCCAGTGATCCCTTGCACGAGTAGGAGAGCGACGCAGAGAAATCGTTCTCTGTGCGTTTATTCTTCCCCGGTCGTTACGCGGCCTGGTATCAACGACGTTATCAACGTAGTCGGCCCCGCACCTGACCAGCATCTATCAATGCCGACAGATTCTCGGCCGACACACATTCACCTTACGAGAAAGCGCCCCGGCTCTTGGCGCCGGGGCCTCCTGAGTTTTAGTTTGCGGTCTTTTCGCCCAGTGCCAGTGAGATGCGGACGCCCGAGCTCACTTTGACGTTGCCCTTGCCTGAAGCAACCAGCGTGCCTGAATTATCACCGCCAATCGTGCTGTGCAAGTCGACATTGTCGAGCGCTCCGGTCAAGTCAATCTGCGTTGTGGTCCCGTTCCACGCAGCCGGACCGTCGGAAGTGGCGGAGGAATCGGTTCCAAGCGCCGGATCGGCGAGTCCGACAATCGTGGCCTGAATCGGCACGTCCTTTCCGCCCTTCAGCTTTGCATCGGTAAAGATCAACGACAGCTGCGAGGCCTTCGCGTCTTTGGATTCGGGAGTGGCAACCTTGCCCTCAAGCAAAGTGCCTGTTGGCAGCTCGGTTCCGTTCTTCAAATGAATGGTCGACTTGAGCCTGGCTTCGAAGGTCGCTCCAGGCTGGTCTTTGCGCGCGTCGAGACTCTTGATTAACATCACTTCGGCCGGCACTAATCCGGCGGTTGCGTGACTGTCCCCAGCCGCGGAATCAGAATTTGCGCCGGGGCCTTGCGCCCCGCTCAGTTTTGCGCCGACCAGAATGAAGCATGCGCATGAAAAGACAAGGATCAAGCTCTTTCGATTCGTCATATCGATGGTCTCCTGAAATGAATTGGGTGTGGTCTCCAACTTTGCATGAAGCTGGAGGTGAATTGATCGATCTGTTGTGTGAGACGAAAAACTGCATGTGGGTGTTAGCCAGCGATTCTCACAATTGCTTGTTTATGCGCTGAGGAGAGGGATTGTTGCGGCGATCTGAGGCTTTTCGAGGTCTGATTCAGGTTTGGAAGGCGGAGCTGCCGCGAAAAGGCGGCCTTTCCTGTCCTTTTTCGAAGTCACTTAACTTGTCAGATACAAGACACCGGAGAAATAGGGGTTAGCGCTCGTTCGGACGGCAGGAGATTCTTATATCGTGGAATCGGCTGAATCTGAAATGCGGAAACGAATCTTATCGTTCGACGTCCAATGTCACGTGTTGCTGTGCCTATAGAGATCTTCAAGCGCATCGCATGCAGTCTTCGGGCCGTTCTCGTTTGCGATTTCAAGAGCGGCTTCGTGCGCTTGTTCTTCGTATTCCGGTTCTGCCAGCATGGTGCGCACTACTCTAGCCACGCGCTTCGCCGTGTAATGCGAGCGCAAAAGGGAGCGCGCGACTCCCAGCCGTTTCATGCGCCGCGCGTTGTCGGGCTGATCGTGCGAGTAGGGCATTATCAGCATGGGCCGTCCGGCGCGCAGGCACTGGGCGGTTGTACCAACTCCGCCCTGGTGCACAACCATCTCAACGTGAGGGAAGAGCACGGAGTAAGGCGCATACTGCGCCACGCAAATCGAGTCGGGCAGCGGCTGTACCGGGCGGTTACGCGCGTCGTCGCCGATAAGCAGCACCGCGCGAGTGTCGAGGCGTTTGGCAGCCTGGGCAGAGATTTCGTAGAAATCGCCAGCCGCAAGCACCGCAGCCGAGCCTAGCGTGAACACAACTGGAGGCTCGCCGGCTTTCAGGAATCGCTCCAGCTCTGGCTCGAGCGCAGCGTTGCCGGCATTCGCGTCGTAAAAACAGAAGCCGGTTATAAGCGTGTTTTCCGGCCAGTCCTTCTTCTCCACACCCAGCGTACGGGAGAAAAGCGCCAGCACCAGGTGCGGCGAATGCTTGGCGTCGAAGATAGGGTTCGGGCCTTTGCTGAGTCCCAGCTCGTGGCGCAACTCATAGATCGGCTCAGGCCACTTGCGCGTGATAAATCGCGCCAGCCGCCGCATTGCCCGGCCCATGCCCGGTGCTTTGTCTGCCCTCGCCAGCCTGGGATACGGCGGCAGCACCGGCGGATCGAAGGCTGAGAAAAATGAGAACGGCGCCAGTACATAACTGGCCCAGGGAATCCCGGTGGCCTCAGCAACGATTGGTCCCGCGTAGTTGAGCTCGCCCAGCAGCATCAGATCGGCGCGCGCGGGCTTGGTGGCCGCGTCAAGCAGGTCGGCGTAGGTATCGCGCAGCACCGGATAAAGAAATTTGCGCAACCCCGTCTCGGTTCCCTTGTTCACGTCGTAGATCATTTCCACGAGCATGGTGTTCTTGGGATCGATATCAGGCCTGAGCGAGTGGAATTCCAGGCCGAGCGGCTCAATCCTTGCCCGGTACACATCGGGAAGTGTCATTACCGGCGTATGGCCGCGGCGCTTCAGCTCAAGCGCAATCGCAATCAACGGGTTAATGTCGCCCAAGGTGCCAATGTTAGACAGAACGATGCGCAAAGTTCTTCCCCTGTGCGGCAACCGCCCGCTCATATGAGGGTAATGCATCGATCTCAGGCGCCCGGGCGATATCGGCGATAAAATCAACGCAAGGTTCCGTGCCGGAATGAAGCTCATCCTCGCCATTGTTGTCATCGTTATAATCGCCGGCTCCTTCTACGCTGACTACAGATGGCGCAAGTGGATCGCAGCGCGCCGCCGCGAGCGCGAGTAGACGACGGCTGCTGAGGGGTGTTTTCGCTGCAAACCCACAATGCCAGTCTGCGGGCACCCGATTGCGCCGGGGCTCGATTTATGCCTTTACAATGGCTTCAGGGAGTCGTAAATCCGCCATGCACAGTGTCTTTACCTTTTCAGGCAGAAAACAACTCGCACGCCCAGGTCTTCTTTCTGTTGTCTTTTCCGCGGCCCTTCTTGCTGTCGCCGTCCCCGCCTGCGCGCAGTTCGGCGCCCCGGCCACTACCAAAGTCAACGATCCCGCGGCACTCAAGCCTCCTCCGGGCGCTCATGTAGCGATCGTCGAGTTTGAAGACCTCGAGTGCCCCGATTGCGCTCGCGCAAATCCATTGCTGATGGAAGCTGCGGACAAATACAAAATTCCCTGGGTCAGGCACGATTTCCCGCTGCCTTTCCACACCTGGAGCTTTCAGGCAGCCGTAAATGCGCGCTTTTTCGATACAAAGAGCAAGCGCATGGGCGACGATTACCGCAATTTCATTTTTGCCAGCCAGCCGCAAATAGAAACTCTCCCGGACCTAGCCAGGTTCACCCAGCAATTTGCCGATGCGCATAAAATCGCAATGCCCTTTGCTTTGGATCCAATGGGCAAGCTTGCCTCCGGGGTCAAGGCCGACTATGCGCTTGGCCAGAGGATCGGCATTGAACATACACCCACAATATGGGTGGTTACCGATGCCTCCCACGGCGCGCCCTTTGTCGAAGTCGTAGACCGCACCAAGCTATTCCAGATGCTCGATGCCGCGCTGGCCGAAACGCGCCACTGATCCCGATCCGACGCTGGTCCAAGGCTGCTTTTTGGGATCCAGTGAAAAACTCAACCAGGCAGGAACGCGTCTAACAAACATGTCCGATTCGATGCCCTCAATTCCCCTGAGCCGCACCGGCGCCACTCGCTACCTTGTTCTGTCGGCGCTCATCTGTGCCGCGCCACTTGTTGCCTTTGGCCAATTCGGGCCACCAGCGGCCACCAATGTGCTTGACGCTTCTCCGCTCAAGCCGCCGCCCGGCGTCCGCGTCGCCATTTTCGAATTCGCCGATCTTGAGTGCCCCGCCTGCGCCCACGCCAATCCATTGCTCAAGCAAGCGGCCGCGCAATACAAGATTCCCTGGCTGCGTCACGATTTTCTGATTCCGGGGCACGTCTGGTCGCCGCAGGCCGCCCTCAACGCGCGCTGGTTCGACACCAAAGGCAAGTGGCTGGGCGATGCGTACCGCGACCAGGTTTTCGCCAACCAGCAGTCCATCGAGACGCGCGCCGACCTGGACCGTTTTACTGAGAAATTCACGCAAGCCTACAAAACCAGCCTGCCCTTCGCGATTGACCCGCAAGGCAAACTGGTGGCCGAGATCGAGGCCGACGTCGCCCTGGGCAAACGCGTCGGCATCACAAAAACACCCACCATCTTTATCGTCTATGAAAGCGCGAACGGTCCTCGTTATCTTGAGTCGCGCGATCCCGATCACGATCTCTACCAGACAATCGACCAGGCAATTGCGGCTGCGCGTCCGGCAACGCCGGAAAAGACCGCGCACAAGTAGCGCAGCGCGGCTACCTCGCCGTGCAGTTGAAGTCCGGCGTTAGAGCCGTTCCATTCAACAGGAAGCATGAGGCGCCGTTCATATCGGTGCGCAGGGTGCGAATGTGCGCGGCCTGCAGCTCTTCAAGCACCTCTTGCCGCGGATGCCCGTAACGATTGCGCAGCCCGCAGGAAATCACAGCCCATTGCGGCGCCACTCGACTAAGAAACTCCGGACGAGTTGAAGTAATGCTGCCATGGTGGCCCACCTTGAGCAGCGTGCTGGCGAGATCGGGCTCGGCAAGCATACCATGCTCAACGGGCGCTTCCGCATCGCCCTCAAGCATCACTGATGTTGAGCGGTAAGCTACGTGCAGCACCAGCGAGTCGTTGTTGGTGGGCAATGGGCCGGGCTGGTAATCGGGGAAGGGCGCAAGCACTTCGATTCTGGTTGATCCAAAGTTGAAGACCTCTCCCGAGTGAAAACTGCAGTACGCGCGTATGAAGGCTCGCAGCTTCGTCGAGAACGCGTTGTAGTCGCGAAACGGCGGATTTTTTCCGACCCACAACTCATCGGGGTGAAAGTTGCGCAAAACTGCGGGCAGCCCGCCCATGTGATCGGAGTGCGCGTGGCTGAGCGCGACCGCATCAAGATGACGAATGCCGCGCGCCCACAATGCCGGCGACACTACTTCTTCGCCGATATCGAAGTCCGGCGCGGCCTGGCGCGGGCCGCCTCCAAAGCCTCCGCCATCCACAAGCAAGGTCTTGCCCTCGGGCGTAATCAGCAGAATAGAGTCGCCCTGGCCCACGTCGATGGCTTCAACCAGTAGTGCATTGTGCGGGATGATCGACAGCGCGCGGGACCACGGCTACCAGCGCCGCAAGCAGCATTGCGGCCCATGCAAGTCGGCGATGCCATCGCGCTGCCGCGGGCAAACAGAATGGCCGCGGCTAAGCAGCAAACAGAACGCCGCAGTTTGCCATGCAAGCGGCGTTGCAATGCGAAAGTCGCCAAACCGCAACCCGCCGAAAAGACGAACCAGGCCCTACGCCAAGATGAAGCACAAGCGCAACGACCATGGCGGGGATGGTTGCGGCCGCAGGCCAAACCGCCAGCAACAGAAGCGTCACCAGCGCAGCGGGCATCAGTACTGCCAGCAGCGGCAGAATGACGATGTTGACCGGCAGAGCAAAAATCGTGATGCGGTGGAAGTCAATCGCCATGGGCAGCGCCATAGCCAGCTCCACGATGCATGAAACTACAATGAGCTCCATGACGCGGATGCAGAATCGCACAGCCCAGGGAATAACGCGCCTGTGTGATAAGCGGGCTGGCCGCCGGGCACAGGTGTCGCACATAACGCAGCATGTGGCGCAGATGGGCCACCTTGGGCGCCAGCTTCACGTCGACGGCTGTAATTTCGAGATTTCGGGTCGCTTCAATATATGGATGGATCGTGTTTTGAAGCAGAGGCGCGGCGACGCCCGCAATCACCACGACCGCAAGCAGCGTCATCTGAAAGCTTGAATCGAAGAGGCTGCGAGGACTGGCCGCAAGCAGGCACAGCGCCGCGAATCCAACGGTGTTCAGCGGGCTCTTCTCGCGGTACACGAGCCGCCCCAGCAGATACAGAGTCACCATCAGCAGCGAGCGCTGTACCGGCGTTGCGAATCCGGTAAAAAGCGCGTAGGCCAGAGATGCGGCAATGGTAAGCAATGTTGCGGGAACGCGCGGCAACCGCAGCCGGCGCGCAATATACGCGATGCATCCGGCAACAATCACCAAATGGAATCCCGACACAACCAGCATGTGGAACGAGCCGGTGCGCTCGAAGCCGACACGAAGATTGTGGGTCAGGTAGGTGCGGTCTCCGGCCACCATCGCGGCCAGCATGATTGCGTCGTCCTCTGAGAGGCGCAGCGGCGCAGGCAGCGAACGCATGGCCGCAGGCAAGGCGAGCAGCCTGGCTGTTGTCGCGTGTTGCCAACCTGTAGTGCGGCAGGCCAGCGACGCGAGCAGCGGCAAACGCGCGGCGCCGAGCCGGGCGATGCGATCCGTCCGAACCGATGCGGTTGAAGTGATTCCCTGGTCGATCAGAAAATCCGCGCGGCTCCAAACGCCGGGATCGCGATAGACCTCGGGCGGCAAGAGCCTCACATCGGCGCGGATGCGTTCTCCGCAGCGGAAAGGCTCAAGGGGTCGAACAGTATCATCCGAACGCCAGCGCACCGTAAGCCGCACCGCGCCGCTCATCGCAACCTGGCGGTCTTCAGCATCGTTTACGAACTCGATGGAGGAAACACTCAGGTCGACGCGTTGCGCGGGCGACTGAATCGAAGGCTCGTCATCATTCGGTTCGAGCTCGCTGCGCACTGGCCCCGTGTCGATCACCGTGCCCTCTACGGTGCGCAGCAGATTGTCAGACAGCGTAGCCAGAGCCGGCGCAGGCGCGGGTTGGGGCTGCATCAGCGCGCACCAGGCGCCAAGCAAAACCCACAATATCGCCAGCGGCGCCCACGTGCAGCGCGGCGCGCGGAGCGTTGCAAGCGCGCTCAGCGCGGCCAGCAGCACAATCGCGATGAGAACCAGGCTCGGCCTCAGCCACAGATGGCTCGCGACGACGACTCCGCAGGCGAACAGCCACGCAGCATGAAAGAGCGGAACGGCGCTAAGGCCGGCGCCGGTGTGCCCCGTGGTGTGGTCCAGTTGCATCTCGGTTCTAATGATTTGTTGTGCTTAAGGGTAACAGGAGGTGAGGTCGTCGCGCATTGCCAGCCGATCCCGCGCACCCATGCCGCACTAATGCTCTCCTCGGACGATGTACGCTTCCCTGGGCATTGATAATCGCGGCGCACACCACCCCACATCCAGCCCATCGCCAGTTGCCATCGACGTTCAGGGTGATTATGGTTTAAATGGCTACTTTCCTGGCTTCTCCCCATTTGCTGCGTAACAAACTCACGAGGCACAACCCATGGCAGACTCTGACAAAGAATCGGCGCTTGAGTCGCTGCTCGGCGACCGCTACACGCGCGAGGCGCGGCTTGCGCCAGCGTTCCTGAGTTTCTTTCCCATTCTCCTGCTGTTATTGAACTGGTTTGGCAATCTGAACGGAGTCATCACAGACATTCTCACGCTGCTCGGCATCTTCGGCGTCGTGCGGTGGATCTCGCACATCTCCCGCGGCATCGGCGACCGCAAGGAGGTTGTTCTGTTTGCCAGGTGGCGCGGCAAGCCAAGCACCACCATGCTGCGCCGCGCGCGCGGCTTTACACCCCTGCTGAAACACGAAGACGATCGCCAGATCGCGCATATCCTGCTTGAAGCGCTTCCGGGGGATGAAATCGAGCATGAGATCGAGAGGCGGAACGGTGTCCGCCTGCCCGCGCAGAATGACGACGACGCAATCGTCAATAACGCTGACCTGAGTGGGGAGCAAAAGGCCGCGCGGCTCGACAGACTCTATGAACCGGTGGTCACGTGGCTGCGTGAAAGCACGCGCATGGTCAAGCTGGTAGCCGAGGAAGAAATCTCCTACGGATTCCAGCGCAATTTCTTCGCTCTTCGCGAATTCGCGCTGTTCTCAGGCGCGATTGCACTCGTCGGCCAGGCCCTGGTGATTTACGCGGGCTGGTCGCAGGAATCTGCTCCTGGCTTGCCCCACGTCTCGCCGCTCAACATAGTTATCTTCCTCGCGATCGTGGCCTACATGGCCGGAGTGGCCAGGTTTGTCTCTGAAGACAGCGTGAAGGTGCAGGGCTTCGACTACGCGCGGCAACTCATCAGCTCAGTGTTTTCGATTCCCCTGCCGGATGCCATGGCAAAAGAAAGCGGCTCCGGCGGGGATGGGGAGCCCGCGTAAGAGTGGGCGCTATCCACTCCATGCTCTCGGAAACGAAATCCGTGGAACCCTCATCGTGTTGTTCAACCGCCATGTCATTCAAGACCCCGGCCACACGCCGCCGGACCAAATCGAGCGGATGAATTATCACGATCAATCAGAACGAGCTCACCACGGTCGCTACCCTCTTGAGAATGTTGGTGGGCGCTTTCGAACCCAAGCCTACCGTGGCGTATACTCAAGGCCAGCGAGTGAATCAGTGCCCCAGAATTCCAGCAAGCCCCGGCTAGATCTCAATGCATGCGCGGCTCGAGTCCTTGCGTGGATTGGTCGCTTTCTCTTGATATTGACCGCCATTTCGTTACTCACTATGCCGGTAACGCAGCACCTCTGGACATGGGACCATTTTCTGCGCGGCGGACAGGATTTTGAGCTGAGCACACTCTTCGTGCTCTCGATCCTCTGCCTTGTGCTGGTACTCTCGGAACACGGCAAGCAGAGTGTCGATTCGCTATTCGCAATTTGGCGTATTGTCGCGTTCATCTTCAATCACCGCCGGTTGGTAAGAACGCCCATGCGCGAAGCATTTTTGATCCGGCTTGCAGAGCGCATTCCCAGACCTCGATCTAGCGATCCACAACCTTCCCCTTCAGATTTGATCCGTCCCCTCTCCGGGCACTCGTCGTGGACCTCTTCTACCGAGCCGTCCGCGAACCGTTCCATTCCCGCCAAGCCTTACGAAGTCTGATGCGGAGAGGTCATGAAGAAATCTGAAGTCCTCCACGCCTGGTCCAGGATTCTGGCCGGTCGCGTGCCTTCCCTGTCAATCGAGATCACCAAGGAATGTCCCTTGCGGTGCCCCGGCTGCTATGCCTTCGACGCGGCGCACCTGGGCGGCGCAACCCAGCTACGCCAGCTCTCCGACTTCCAGGGCAATGACTTGGTCGCCCGTGTGCTCGCGCTGATCGATGAGCATAAGCCGCTCCACGTCTCGCTGGTCGGCGGCGATCCGCTGGTTCGCTACCGCGAACTCGAACTACTCCTGCCGCAGATCGAGAGCCGCGGCATCCATACACAGGTCGTCACCAGCGCCTTCAGGGTAATTCCCTCCGCGTGGAGTAACCACAAGAAGCTGAACGTTGTGGTTTCAATCGATGGCCTGCAACCCGAGCATGATGCGCGCCGTAAACCGGCAACCTATGAGCGCATCCTCAAGAACATCAAAGGCGCAAGAATCACCGTTCACTGCACCATTACGTCGCAGATAGCGCAGCGCCCCGGCTACCTCGACCAGTTTCTCAGCTTTTGGACCAGCCAGCCTGAAGTCGTCAAGGTGTGGTTCAGCATCTTCACGCCGCAACGTGGCGCTACCGACCCGGAGATACTCACTGCCGCGCAACGAGCCTCCACCATCGCCGAGTTGAAACTGCTCGCGCCTGAAATTCCCCACCCTCGACATGCCCGAAGCCCTCATTCGCGAAATGGAATCTCCACCCGGTAGTCCTGAAGACTGCATCTTCGCCCGGACCACCGAGACCATTTCCGCCGATCTCCGCACGCATATCTCGCCATGTCAGTTTGGCGGCGATCCTGATTGCGAACAATGCGGCTGCATCGCTTCCATGGCGTTAGCCGCCGTTGGACATCACCGCGTGCTCGGGCCGCTCACCGCCGGACACCTCTTTATGGCTTCCGATCGCTTCGGTAAGCGCTGGAAGAGCCTCCAGCGAGCATTCTCGCGCAAGCCCGTCATTTCCAAGAGTCCTACTCCCTTCAAGATCCTTGAACCTTAGGGGGGAGATCCACGTCTCAGCGATGCCGGTCCCCACAACGTCGGGCGCCGCAGAGCCTGTCCTAATCGAAGTTGAAGGGTCTCGATTCCGAGACCCGGGATACAGCGAACGCCTCCCCGCCGCTGCCATCCTGAGCGAAGTCCGCCGCGGCGAGCGAAGTCGAAGGATCCGCCCTGAAAATTGACGCGTCCTCTTAAAACAGGCGCTGTCATCCCGAGGAGTGAAGCGACGAAGGATCCGCGATTGCATTTTCATGGCCTCGGGTGGCGCAAGCGCCATGTATGACTGCGGTTGTTCTTACAGCGTGTTTCATAAACCCGTTTTGTGTCAGGGCACGACTTCAGTCGTGCCGAAAATAGCATGAAAAATGAGGGGTTTTAACCCCAGCGGGATGAATGCCGGGCCTTAACAGCCATCTATGAAACACGCTCTAGGCATTCATCCGATCTGTAGCTCGCTTCCAGTCGGCGCGCTCCACGTCGTACCAAATCCCTACTTGGATCGGCCCACAGGGATTCATCTTTTAAATTGATGAAGTCTTCCTGTCGCGGTTCCAGCGGTTGCCCCATCCTAAACGCGCTTCCTGCGTTTAGGGTGGGCGAGTTGCCCGGGTGAAGAATTTGAGGCCCGCAACGCCACGGACTCGCCCGTGGCTAGACTTGTTGGCGTCCCACCTCCAGGTCCCGGTTCCCGCACGGCCCTCACCGTTGATTCACAAACCACGCCCCATCCCTTTGCAGGCAATTAGCCCCAGTCGCGCTACATTCATAAGCCAGGGAAGAGTTTCCCGGAGAACCTCAGATCTCAAAACATCGCAGAGCTCTCAACGTAAGTCCTTTATTTTCAAACGCCTGACGGAGGGCGCTTTGTTTTCAAATACTTACGCCGGCAAACTTTAGGTAATCCGATGAAAGCAGGATACTTATTTACAGGGAATACCAGGGGGGTATCCCGTTGGACTCATTCACCGGCCACTGACCACCGACCATTGATCACTGATCCCTGAATACTCATCACTTCTTTGCAGTTTATTTCTACCGTCCGGAGCATAATCTTCCTATGTGCAGGACTCGCGAAATCTCCAACCTCGTTCCCCAGCGGGCCGCTGTGCAATCCATGGCGCCGTTTTCTAAAAAGCCTAGGAAACGTGGTGACCCGATCGAATAAATTCAATGGTTTAGCGGAACTTGGTTCACGATTTCACAGAAAAACCTGCAAATTCCTCCCTCCCGGCGGGGCCCAAACACACTTTGGAGGCTGGCGCTATACTTCCACCATCTCAACCCCTTGAGGTCACCCGTGAGAAAGCTCATTTTCCTGCTAGTCCTCGCTTTACCCTTCACCGCCCTGGCCCAGAACACGAAGAAACCTACCGATCTGCGCGGCATCCTGCTTGAGGACCTCCGCACCACCCACGACCAGGAAGACTGGTTTGTTCCGGCCAGCGTGGCCGTCGCGAACCTGACCGCCGACCAGGCCAATTGGAGCCCTGCCAAGGGCAACCATTCCGTGGGCCAGCTCGCCTACCATCTCTGGTTCTGGGACTCGCGGGCGCTGGAACAATTCAAGGGCGAGAAGTCGCCCGCCTTCAGCGGCAACAACGACGAGACCTTTGACAACTTCAACCCCGCGCAATGGGACGACCTGGTGAAGAAGCTCAACCAGGTGATGGCAGACTGGGAAGCTGCAGTTGCCGCAGCCGACGATCAGACTCTGGGCGCCCATGCCTCACAGATTGAGCACGTAGCCGCGCACAACGCCTACCACATCGGCCAGATTCTCTACGTGCGCAAGCTTGAGGGCGCCTGGGACCCCGCCAAGGGCGTGAAGTAGCGGCCTGTCTGATCACTGACCCCTGATCTCTGACCTCTGGCCACCGATCCCTGACCCCTGTTTTCACAGCCTGCAGATCAGCAGTTCCCGCTCGTAGATCATCTCCGGCGGCAGGTGGTCGTGGACCATGATGAACAACTCCTCGTGGCCAATCACCTCGCGGCGCCATTGCTCGCGGTCGACCACCTGGAGCTGCGTCAAACTGCTCGCGGCTAGAAGTCGAGACCGTTCCAGTCGATGTCGTCGTAATACGGCGTCCAGCCAATGGGCGTTTCCTTGCCATGGGCGCGCCCGTGCACGCGATCCACAATCCACTTGAGAATGCGGAGATTCTGGCCGAAGCCGGGCCACATGAAATTGCCTTCTTCGTCTTTGCGGAACCAGTTGACGTGGAAGACGCGCGGCGTTGAGGTGAGCATGCGCTGCATCTTGATCCAGTGGCGGAAGTAGTCGCCCATGTGGTAGCCGCAGAAGGGCAGCATGGCCATGGGATCGCGGCGCAGCTTGCCGGTTGCGCCGGTTGCGGCCGCGGTGGTTTCCGAGGCCATGGTTGCGCCCATGTATACGCCGCTTGACCAGTTGAAGCCCTGGTAGACGAGCGGCATGGTGTTCGAGCGGCGGCCGCCGAAGATGATTGCGGAGAGCGGCACGCCCTCGGGCGACTCCCATGCGGCGTCCATCGAGGGGCACTGCGAAGCCGGCGCGGTGAAACGCCCATTGGGATGTGCGGCCTTGGCGCCGGTGGTGCGGGCAATCTCAGGCGTCCACAGCTTGCCCTGCCAGTCGAGGCACTCGGCGGGCGGCTCGTCGGTCATGCCTTCCCACCACACGCCGCCCTTCTGGTGTGAGCGCAACATTGGTAAAGATGGTGTTGCGTGCCAGCGTCGCCATGGCGTTGGGATTGGTCTTGTCGCTGGTGCCGGGAGCCACGCCGAAGAAGCCCGCCTCAGGGTTGATGGCGCGAAGTTGCCCGTTCTCGTCAGGATGAATCCACGCGATATCGTCGCCGACCGTCCAGACCTTCCAGTCCTCCATGCCTTCGGGCGGCACCATCATGGCAAAATTGGTTTTACCGCAGGCTGAAGGGAAGGCGGCCGCAACGTAGGTTTTTTCGCCCTGCGGGCTCTCCACGCCGACAATCAGCATGTGCTCGGCCATCCAGCCTTCGTCGCGCGCCATGTTTGAGGCGATGCGCAACGCAAAGCATTTTTTGCCCAGCAGCGCGTTGCCGCCGTAGCCGGAGCCGTAAGACCAGATCTCGCGCGTCTCAGGAAAATGCACGATGTACTTGGTGTTGTTGCAGGGCCACGGCACATCTGTCTGGCCGGGCGCGAGCGGCATGCCCACTGAATGCATGCAGGGAACTACGCGCTTCACGTCGCGGTCAATCATTTCAAACACCGGCTTGCCGATGCGCGCCATAATGCGCATGCTTACGACCACGTAAGGCGAATCAGTAATCTGCACGCCGATTTGCGCCGAAGGTGAGTCGAGCGGGCCCATGCAGAAGGGCAGCACGTACATGGTGCGGCCGCGCATTGCGCCCTGGAACAGCTCCTTCAGCTTGCGCCGCATCTGGTAGGGATCTTCCCAGTTGTTGGTGGGGCCGGCGCCATCGCGCGAAAGCGAGCAGATAAACGTGCGCTCTTCAACGCGGGCCACGTCGCGCACGTCAGAGCGCGCGTAGAAGCACCCCGGCCACAGCTCCTGGTTGAGGCGGACGAAAGTGCCCCGGTCTTCAAGAAGGTTGCAGAGCCGGTCGTACTCCTGCTCTGAACCGTCGACCCAGTGAATGGATTCAGGCCGGGTGAGATCGGCCATTTTTTCAACCCAGCGCAAAAGATGTTTGTTCGTGCTGAGGGCGGGACTGGAATTGGCCTTGCTTGCCATGGCGCTCCGCAAATTGTTTCAGGATGCGTGTGCGTTCAACTGGTTTGAGTTCTCTCTTCGAGCGGATGGACCGTTCAGGAAAAGATGATTGCCTTGAAAATGGATGTCTTGAATAAACGAGCCCGGACCGAGCCAAAACGCTGATAGCCGCTGACCCCTCTTATACACCAAAGCAACCGCGACGCGAAGTGCGCCGGATCACTGCTGGAGCGGGGTGAAATAGGGTTTTGCGCGAATGCGAGTTCGCCAGTCGCGCACTGGATGGAAGTTAGACCGATTTACGGAAGGTTTTGTAGGTCAATGCCGAGTTGCTGGCACTTTTTGTAGAGGTGGCTGCGTTCGAGGCCGAGGGCCTTCGCCGTCTGGGTAACGTTGCGGCCGTTGCGGTCGAGTTCGGTCAGAACTGTAGCGCGCTCAAAGGCAAGCACGCGCTGGGCCAGGCTGCCCTCGCGCTCCGCGCTTTCACTTTTCGGACTGGCATCGCTGGCGAAACGAGAAGCCGGCAGCGCCAACCGCACATCGTCCGCAGTCACCTCTTGGCCGGCCAGCAGCAGCAACCGCTCGACGACATTGCGTAACTCTCGAATGTTGCCCGGCCAGGCGTACTCCTTCAGCGCGTCAATGGCCGCGGGCGCAAAGGCAATGGGCTTCCAGCCATTTTGCGCGCTTACCTGGAGGACGAAATGATCGACGAGCGCCGGCAAGTCTTCAATTCGGCGGCGCAGCGGCGGCAGCTTAACGGGAAACACCACCACCCGATGATAGAGGTCGCGGCGAAACGCGCCTGACTCGACCAACTGCTCAAGATTGCGGTGCGTGGCAACCACGACGCGCACATCCACATTGGTGGGTTTGGCGGCGCCGATGCGCTCCACTTCGCCCTCCTCGAGTACGCGCAGCAGTTTGGCCTGCATGGCCGGCGGCATATCGCCGATTTCGTCAAGAAAGAGCGTGCCGCGATGCGCCTGCTCGAATTTGCCGGTGTGGCGCTGGGTTGCGCCGGTAAAGGCGCCCTTCTCATGGCCGAAGAGCTCGCTCTCAATCAACTCGGCGGGCACGGCGGCGCAGTTGAGAGTAACGAAAGGAGCCGAGGCGCGATAGCTCTTTTCATGCAGCGTGCAGGCGACGAGTTCCTTGCCGGTTCCGGTTTCGCCGTAGATGCAGACCCGTGTTTCGCTGGCTGCGACACGCTCAATCTGCGCCAGCACGCGGCGCATGGTTTCGCCCTCAAAGACCAGCGTGTGCTTGCCTATGCGGGCACGCAGATCGCGGTTTTCAGTTTCGAGCCGCGTGAGTTTGAGCGCGTTCTCGAGCGTGACCAGAAGCTTTTCGGTGGTGAGCGGCTTCTCAAGAAAGTCGAGCGCGCCAAGGCGGGTGGCGCGCACCGCCATCTCAATATGAGCCTGGCCGCTCATCATTACCACGGGCGCGGTTATACCGGCGCTCTTGAGGGATTCGAGCAGTGCGAGGCCGTCGCGGCGAGGCATCACTACGTCGCTCAGGATGAGGTCGAAGGGCTGCGAGCGGGCGAGTTCGAGCGCGCGTTCGGCATTGTCGCAGACCGTCGCTTCATGGCCGGCGAGGCGAAAGGCGCGCGAGATCGAAGCCAGCGTGTTGGCCTCGTCGTCGACGATGAGGATGTTGGCTTTCGCGGTCATAAAACGGTAAACAGTGAACAGTGGTTAGTGTTCGGACTGCGAAGAAGTGAAACAGTGAAACAGCGATGAAAGATCCTAACCAGCCTCGTAAATGGTCTTTTGAAAGGGCACGACTTTAGTCGTGCCGAAAAAGGCCCCAATTTTCGAGGGGCTTTAGCCCCTGAGGGATGTTTGCGTCTTTCATGAGACGGCTTCTAAAGTCCTGCCCCCGGCAGCGTAATGATAAACGTTGTGCCGCCTCCCGCATGACTTTCTACAGAAATTGATCCGTTATGATCGGCGACGACTGATTGCACGATTGCCAGGCCCAGTCCCGTGCCGTGCTGCTTGGTGGTGTAGTAGGGCGTAAACAGGCGCTCGCACTCTTCCGGTGTGAGGCCCTCCCCAGTATCGGAAATCCTCAGTTCCACCCGATCACCCTTTGGATGAGTGCCGAGGGTGAGTGTGCCGCCCTCGGGCATCGCATCCATGGCGTTGAGTACAAGATTTGAGAGCGCGCGATGCAACAGTTCAGGGTCGACGTCGAGCGGCATCGGCGCAGGGGCAACGTCGGTTTCGAACTCGACTTTCGACTCCCTGGTCGCAGCTGCGGTTGCGTAGAGTGAGGTAACACGCGCGATCAAGTCTTTCGCATCGATGCGTTCGAGCTCGGGCTTGGGCATTTTACTGAAGTCGCTGAAGCGGCCAATGATGGCCTTGAGGTTGGCGATCTCGGCGCTCAGAGTCGTTGTGCTTTCTTTGAAAATCTCGTCGAACTCAGCTTCCGGCAATTGCCGGGCCCGCGACAGATTCTCGACGGTGAGTTGCAGCGGGAAAAGGGGATTCTTGAGCTCGTGTGCCAGCCGCCGCGCAAGCTCGCGCCACGCGGCCACTCGCTCGCTCTGAACGAGGCGCTCGCGCTGGCTGGTGAGCTGTTCGGTCATGTGATTGAAGCTGTGGGCCAGCACGCTTATCTCATCGCGGCCACTCTCGGGTACGTGTGCGTCCCAGTTACCGGCGGCCACCTCGCCGGCGGCGCGCGCAAGCTGCTCGATGGGCCGCGAGACTCGCGCGGCGATCCACAAACTGAAGGCGATGGCGAGCAGTATGCCCGCGCCCGCCACACCATATGCGATCTTGCGGATGTGCTGCTGGGCATCGACCATGCCGCTGCGCGAAAGCGCAACTACCAGCACGGCCAAGACGCTGCCGGACTGATTCTTGAGAGGGATGGCCGTGGCGCCGAGGCTCGCTTCGCGCAAACCGGCAGGGCCGCCAGGGTTCACCACGCCGCTGGTTTGCTGGCCGCGGCTGCGCGCCGCATCAATAAGGCTTTGGTAACTTGCGGCGCCGGGCAACGGGCCGTTGGCGCCTGCAAGCCGCGATGGGTCAAATGGGGTTACGGCGTCGGTGGTTGTTGAAGCGCCCAATGCGCCCGGGATTGTGCCGGAGTTTGCACCTGGAGTGAGTCCAGCATCGGTGTAGAGCCCAATCGTCATGCCCGGTGCCACCGGCAGGTCGGCAAGAAAGCTTTGGTCGAGCCGTTCGCCGCCAACAAGGCGCACGGGAGGCTGAGCGCCATCAATGGTGCTTACCGCGAATACGCCGAGTGCGGTCGAGCCGTCTGGCAGATCCTCGCGCTTGAGGAACGGCTCTTTTCCCGTCTCTGAAGCGACGGCTTCGGGATATCCAAAGCGTGCCGGCCATTGCGCCGAGCTGACGATTTTTCCATCGGGTCCGACGATCTCGAGAAAGTCGAGCTGCGCATCTTGCGCCATGCCCGTTGCCTCTGTTAGAAAAGGCGCGGCATCGCTGATCTGATCGAGCTGATATGCAACGGCGCGGGCGTGTTCGCTGGCGGCTATGCGGTCCACGGCCGCGGCCAGCTCCGCCGAACGATGCTGGAACTCGCGCTGGAACTGGCTGACGAAGAGCGCGGTCTCTTCCTGGTCGCGTTGCTCGAAGACCTGGCGGATGCGCAGAAGCACGGTCCAGGAGACGGCGGCGACCGCTGCGGCCACGGTGAGCGACAGCAATAAGAGCAGTCGCTGGCGCAGGCTCATGGCGCCACCCCAAGCCAGGCGTCGGCGAAGTCGGGAATGCCGTCGCTGCCGAGCGTAAGATCGCGAACGCGCGGGCCCACGGCGTAGGCGCACGGAAGATCGAGAAGAGGTACAAGCGTTTTGCGATTGAGAAAATCATGCTCGGCGCGATAGACGGCGGTAGGTGAGGTTGCGGCGATCGGCGTGGTCTCGCCGGCTGCGTGCAGTACCGATTCGAGCGCGGCAGAAGCGTCGGTGGAGTCAAGCGGAATCGAACGGAACATGAGATCCGTGTGAGGCGAGCTCGTCACTTGCACGTCAAAGCCCGCCTCGTGCAGATTGAGCGCGATGCGTTGCGCGGCCAGTTGCATCGAGCCCGAGCCCTGGTAGCCGAGTGAGAGCGTTGGCGGCCTCAAGTCTCCGCGCAACTCCTGCGCCTTGGCCAAATCGCGTTCGACAGGAAAGAGGAAGGCATAGCCCGAAAGCTCCTGCGGCAGAATGCTGGCGGTGATTTCGCCTTGCTTTTGAAAGATGACGTTGAAAAGGGCGGCGCGGTCGATGGCGAGAGAAATGGCCGCGCGCAATTGCTGGTTGGCGAGCGCGCCGCTATTCGAGATTTCAACCGCGAGCAGATCGACGGGCGGCGACGATAGCACCGTCATGCGCTGCTGTTCTGCCAGGCGTAGTTCCTCGGGCGGAACTTCAACCACGTCGGCGCGGCCCACGCTCAAGTCAAGCCACTGGTCGCGCACCGAGCGGAAGGTGACGAGTTCGATGGCATCTGCGAATGGGCGCCCGGCCCAGTAGCTTTCATTCGCGGCGAAGGTGAAATTAGGGTAGCCGCTTTTCGTGAGTTGAAATGGCCCCGTGCCGATACAGCAGGGCGGCAGAGGTTTACCTGCGCCTGAGTCTGTCAGCTCGATGAGGAAACGGTCTTCGGTGAGCAGCCAGGGTATTTCGGGCATCGGCGTATCACTGGTAAACACTAGCGTGTTGCCCTCCGACTTGAGCGAGGACCAGGGACAGGCACCCCTGCAATCCTCGATAAGCGATGAGACGGCACGATCGGCAGTCAGCGGGAATCCATTGTGAAAGGTGACGCCTTCGCGCAGCGTGAACTCCCAGCGGCGGTCGCCGTTCGACGATTTCCATTCAGTCGCTAGCGCAGGCTGCAGTGAGCCATCCTGCCCCGTTCGAGTGAGCCCGTCGAGAACGAGATGAAGAATGGTGGCATCAGGCGAGGTAATGCCGTCTCCGGCAACTTCGACCCGCAGCGTGCCGCCGTAGTGCGGACGCGTCCTTCCCCAGCCGGAGATTCCAACCAAAACGAGGAAAAGACTAATTACATAGCGCCGAAACACGGTCCACCTCGTATTGGTTTTGAGCGTTGCGGATAACAGCGTAGACGCTTTTGCCGTCAGGCTCGGTCCAGACGGCGGTGACCGTTCCATCGATTGTGAGCGGGGCGCTGCGGGGTTGGGCGCTCGATCCTATCATCTCGTAGGCGCGCAAGCTATCGGTATTTGAGTTGCCCGCGCCAGATGCGATCACCAGGCCTGCTCCGCACTCATAACGGATCGCCGCAAATTCGCTGCCCCAGTCATCGGTTCCATTAAAGGTGATGAGCTTTCCCGCGTCTGACAGCATAACTTTGCCGTCGATGGTTCCGATCACCAAAGCATTTGGTGTTTTCCATGGAACTATTGCCGCCGAATAGAAAGGCGGAAGGTCCACGCCCAGGCCGGGGGAAACGATCCCGGTGAAGTAATTGCGAGTGTTGTTGAAGAACGCGCGAAGGGTCGGTGCAGCCAGTGCGGCCTGTGCGGGGGTAGCCGGACTCGTAGGCGTGTTTGGCGCGGAACTGGTTGCGGGCGGCGGTGTCTGACTTATACCGGCAAGGGGCCACGGATCATCGCTGGCATGGCAATCGACTTTGAGATTCTCATGGCTTTCGAGCGATCCAGTACAGTGCACTCCAGGTAACCAGGCTTCAAACTCATCCAAGTACGATTTCCGCGAGGTCACCGTCAGAACACCGCGCGGGTCGCGCGAGAGTTGTGACCTGCCTGGGATAGGGATGCTCTGCTTCTCAATCCATCCCATATCTCCGAGCGCTTCATGTTTGATGGCGCCGGGTGTGAGAAGCACCAGATCGGTTTCCGATTCATATCCGCCAAGGACGGGCTCTTTGGATTCGAAGAGGGCTACGCGGCGCAAAATCATTTCCGCCCGGGGAAGAATGCTGGAAGGGCGAACGGGTGGAATGTTCACGACCGCAACCTGCGTATCATCGCCTCGAATTATCTCGGCGACCCAGGTGAATCCGTGGGCGCTTTCGCTCAGCGTTACGCGAATGACAGTTTCGTTCGGAGCGCTGTTCGCCGTAACGCCGTGAGCCCGCAGATCAGCTTCAAGATCTTTGCGAATGAGGGGGATTTCGTCGACTGGCAATGACGATAGATCGCGAATCATCAGCCGCGCCGTCCCGTGGCCGAGAATTGCAGCAATCTGCGCGGCGAGATCGGCAGCCGGCTGTTGCCACGGGCTCTGCGCGGAAACGATCTTGCTTAACGCAAGAAACGCCAGAATCGCTGCGACACCCCGGATCAGCCTCGATAGACGCATGGTTTTCGTGATTCTTCTCTTTGCGCGGATTATATCCCGTCGCGGGTTCATCGACTTTGTGGCGGGCCGAACCGCTTCGCGACAAGCTGCAGCGCTTCTTCTTCCGTCGAGACCAAGCCCTCGAGCTGGGCGTCCTCGGCGGCGCGTAGCATCTCCCGAAAACCCCCGCCTGGCGCATACCCGGCGGCAATCAGCTCATGGCCGGTGAGGAGCGGCTTGGGTCGCACTGTCTCCTCAGGCATTGCCTGCCAGCGATCAAGGACGAAATTGTAGTGGTCCAGGTTGCGGCTGGCGGCCATGCAATCCATGCGGTGCAAGGCCAGGTGCTCTTCAAAGCGGTCGAGTCTGAAGAAGCGCTTGAGTGTCGAGGCCTTCATACGATCGGCATCGGCAAAGCGCATGTGGTTCTCAATCAGCGCCAGGATCTGGTGCGTCTCATCGTTCGAAAAGCGGAAGCGCCGGCAGATCTCAGCGCCCATCGCGACGCCCACCTCAACATGGCCGTCGAAACGAATTCGGTCGGGCGCGATGCGAAAAGTCGGCGGCTTGCCTGCGTCGTGAAGCAGCGCGCCCCAGGCCAACGTCATACTGCAGCCGGACTCGAGTTGCTCCAGCAGCATCAGCGTGTGAATCCACACGTCGCCCTCGGGGTGGTACTGCGGCGGCTGTGCAACGCCCTTCATGCGCGCGATCTCAGGCAGCACCTCGTTGAGGAGCGAAGTTTCATCCAGCAACTCGAATGCGCGGCCGGCGCAGCCCTCGGTGAGCATTTTCGTTAACTCGTCGCGCACGCGCTCATGGCTCACGGCGTTAATGCGCGGGGCAAGCGATCGAATGGCGCGCAGAGTCTCGGCCTCGATTTCGAAACCGAAGCGCGCCGCAAACCGCACCGCGCGCAGCATGCGCAGGTGGTCCTCTTCAAAGCGTTGCTCGGGGCGGCCGATGGCGCGAACGATGCCGGACTCGAGATCGGCGACCCCGCCTACGTAATCGAGGAGGCCTGCGGGTCTGGTCCTTCCCTCGCCGATACCCTCGTCCAGGATGCCGCCTCCCCGCAGGGGGTCCAACAACAGCCCATTGATAGTGAAGTCGCGTCGCTTAACGTCCTCTTCGGGCTCGTTTGTATAGCGCACCGCATCGGGATGCCGGCCGTCGGAGTAAGCGCCATCGGAACGGAATGTTGCGACTTCGGTGACGAACTTCGCGTCTTCCGCCTCGGGCGCAACCAGCACCACGCCAAAGTGCGCGCCCACCGCAAAGGTGCGCGGAAACATATCGAGCACGATGTCGGGTGTCGCGCTGGTTGCCACGTCGTAGTCGCCGGGCTCGCGGCCCAGCAGCAGGTCGCGCACGCATCCCCCGGCCAGATATCCCTCGCGCCCCGCGGCGCGCAGCGCGCGAATCACCCGGAGCGCGGCTTCAGATTGTGGAGTTGCAGGCAGCATGGTTCAGAACCATTGTCCTCTTTCTTGCGGGGAGCAACCGGCAGCCGCTATGCGCCCTTCACCTGTCCGCGGCCGTTGCTCTTCACCAAGTACATGCGGGCGTCGGCGGCGCCAATCACGGCGTGCAGTGAGGTGCCGTCGTCGGGCGCGGTGGCCAGGCCAACGCTGGCACTCACCTTGAGCTGCAGCCCACCCTTCATCCCAAAGCTGGTTCCCGTCAACTCGTGATGCAGTCTGCAGGCCTGCTCATGCGCCGCATGGATACCGGTCCCGGGCATCAGGATCACGAATTCATCTCCGCCGTAGCGGAAGCACACGTCGTTCTCGCGGCTCAACTCCTGCAGCCGCTGGGCGGTGCGCGCCAGCAACTCGCTGCCCACCAGGTGGCCGTGCGCGTCGTTCACCAGTTTGAAGCGGTCGAGATCGAGAAAAGCCAGGCTAACCGGGACATTCTTCCGCACCGCTCGCTCCAGTTCCTTCTCGAGAACCTTGTAGAGATGGCGCACGTTAAAGACGCCCGTGGTGTCGTCGGTGATGGTGAGCTGCTGGATCTTTGACACGTCGCGCGCATTCTCAATAGCGATCGCTGCGTGATCGGCCAGGATATGCAGAAACGCGATCGTGTAATCGGTCATCTGCTCGGCGCGCGGGTTGAAGATTTCGATTGCGCCCTGCGTGCCTGTGCGTCCGCGCAGCGGCAGCGCAATTACTGAGCGCACCTTGGGCGGTTTGGCGGCGTTTCCGCCACGCACGCGCGGGTCGTCGGCAGCCTCAGGAACAATGAGCGTTTCGCCGTGCTCCAGCACCCAGCCCGCAACACCCTCCCCCCTTTTCACCCGCAGATCGCGAAGCTGCGCCTGCTCGCCACCCGAAGCTAGAGCGTAGTAGAGCTCCTGACGCGACTCGTCCAGCATCAGCAGCGTCCAAAGTTCGGCCTCGATGGTCCGCTCCATGTATTCGAGGATTGTGCGCAGAATGGTGTCGAGGTCGAGGCTCGAAGTGAGCGACCGCGCCAACCGGTGAAACACAAGCAGATCGTCGAGCGGGATTCGTCCCGTCGTATCGTTGGCCATAAAGGCGCCTTTTTCGGGGAAAAGTGTTACGTAAGTATTCTTTCACAATCGCCGCTGCGAGCACGTCAATTGCGAGACCGCTAACGGAAAAGAGAACTCTCGGTTACCGCAGAATCGGGCTTGGTTGACGTCCGGGCCGCGGCCCGTCACCCGCCAATGTGAACCATCGAACGTGTCGGCTTCAAGAATCCAGGCTCGCCGATGTGGTGTCGCGCCTCCTTGCCCTGGATGGTGTGGTGAATGTACTCGCGGAGCTCGTCGCGGCTTGCGCCGGCGCGGAAACGGCCGTACAGGTCATGTTCCACTTGCGAAAACAGGCAGGTGCGGACTTTGCCGTCGGAGGTGAGGCGCACGCGGCTGCACGCGCCGCAAAACGGCTGGCTGACCGGGGCAATAATGCCGATCTCGCCCACGCCATCGGCAAAGGTGTAGCGCCGAGCGGTCTCGCTGGACTCGCGGGGGGCAAGGTCGACGAGAGGCATTACGCGGCCGATGCGGTCGACAATTTCGCGCAGAGTGACGACAATCTCGGGCGACCACAGGCGGCCCTCTTCAAGCGGCATGAACTCTATGAAGCGGACGGCCACATTCTCTTCGCGCGCAAAGCGGGCGAAGCCCTCGATCTGGTCGTCGTTAAAGCCGCGCATAAGAACGCAGTTGACCTTAAGCGGGGTGAGGCCCGCCACGCGAGCCGCGCGAACGCCGCGCAGAACCTGCGCATAGCTGCCGGGCACTCGCGTAATGCGCTCAAAAACCGCCGCGTCAACGGCGTCCATGCTTACAGTGATGCGGTTCAAGCCCGCGGCTTTGAGCGGCGCGGCAAGATCGTCAAGAAGATGGCCGTTGGTGGTAAGCGCCAGGTCGAGAGGCGTGCCTTCAACGGTGCGCAGCTGTGAAAGTTCGCGGATCAGATCGAGAAGCCCGCGGCGGAGCAGCGGCTCGCCGCCCGTCAGACGCACCTTGGTGATGCCGAGCTCGACAAATAGGCCAATCAGGCGGAGGTACTCGTCGATGCCAAGCTCAGGATATTGGGCTCCCGCCTCCCCGGTTCGGCAGTAAACACACTTGTAATTGCAGCGGTCGGTGATGGAGACGCGCAGGTCGTGAATAACGCGCCCATGGCTGTCGCGCAGGCGCACGCCGCGTCCGGCAGCCGGGGCTGGAGAATTCGAAGCCGGGAATGAGACTTGCGGGGAAGCAGCCACGATTTAAGGCTATACCCTTTGACGCGGGAATGCAGCTTTCCGGAAAGCAATCACAAAGTCTTGTATCAGGGCACGAGTTTACTCGTGCCGAAAAGCCCGCCAAATGATTCCGGGGCTTCAGCCCCTGAGGAGTCGGATGAGGAAATTCGCTTCCCTAGTGGTTCTCTTCCGCAACCTGCTAGTCGATGCGCGGTGTACCTTTGCGCATAGCCAGGCCGGAAATTCCAAAAATGCAAACCAACAGGACGGCGAGGCCGAAGTAGTAGGCCATGGGATGCGCCCAGCCGGGCGAATAGCTCAGGTCCTGTCCCACCCACAGCAACAGGATGGTGGCGATCACCGTAAACTGCCCGGCGATGACCAGAAACGTATGGCCCAGGTCGCGGCGCTTGTCGAGAGCCTCAACCTGGTCGGGCGTTAGGTTGCGCTCTTCGGGGGGAAGCATTGTGTTTGCCATGCGGTGCTCCTGAATGGGGAATTACGGGCTTGCTCGTGACCTGCGGGCCGCGGCCGCTCACTCTTTAAATTCAAACACATCTCGCGGGTTGCGCGCCACCCCAAAGGCTATCATCTTCCGTGATACTCATTCAGCGACTGAGGGGTCTCGAATTAGCTGTGGCCCATTCACTTTCCTAATGTTTTTTCTCCACACGACGAGCGCGTAAATCAAAGCGCCCCAGGGCAATCCGAGGAGGAGAACTAGAAACCATGCAATTCTGGCAAGAATTGATGAGCGCTCCACGGCGATCCAGTAAACCCACATTGTCATGTACAAACAAAATGCTCCGAGCGCGGCATAGGCGCCGCACAGATCCAGGAAAGATGTGGTCCATCCCGGCATCGACTTGATTGGCTGGAAATGCGTGACTCCAGAGACGCTCCAGTCGACCAACAAAATGATCGTTATCCCTCCGAATGCAATCGACCCAGGAAGCAATCGCCAGAAATATAAAACCTGGCAGCGAGTACTTTCTCCTTAAGTACGTAGTGGCTCATTGGCCCTTCTCACTTTTGGATCTGTTCTTTCACAGCTTGGCCGAATCTCTCCGCTTTATCAACACAATTACCTGCTTCCACGTTAGCGGGCTGCTTTTTCTGTCTGGAGATCCGAGCGCTCAATTCCATCTCGAATACGCATACAGCTTCACCCGGTAGACGTGAAAGTTCCTCACAAACCAGTCTGTCGGCGCGGTTTTGAACCGCATTTTCATTGCCCGCCGATTGCATTAGAAGACGCCCTGCCGCTGGGCTCCAATTTATTGCCGGCTGCCAATGTCTTCCGCTCGTTCCTTGAAGAGCAGAAAGCTGAGAGCCGATGAGCGAAATCAAAGAACATACCCCTCCCCAACCCCTCCCCCAAGCCGCTGGGTAACTGGGAAACTGTGAAGAGAAACTCTCAAAACAAACAGCTTGGCGAGGTCAAATAAAGAGGGCCGTGGTGATACATATCACGCGACCAGCGCCCAAACGCCGACTTTTGCGCCAAAATGCGCTGAATTCGCGCCAAATTTTCTGTCAACAATCTTCGCTTTATCCCCGCAAACTGCGCAGCGCCGGATAAACCCTGCGCCATTTGGCGTAGCCGATCTTGTATGCAGCCACATCGGCGGGGTCGGCGGTGATGCGCTCGGCAACCTCGATGGCCTGTCCGCAGGCTTCGTCGAGGTTCTTCCAGTGGTTTGCGCCCACCCCAGCCATGAGAGCGCAACCGAATGCGCCGCCCTCTTCGGCAGTGAGTATCTCAACCGTGTGGCCGTAGATGCCGGCCTGAATCTTGCGCCACAACCCTCCGCGCGCCCCGCCGCCGCCGAGCCGAATCGCGGTCACTGGAATGCCCAGATCGGCGAAGAGCGTGAAGGTGTCCTGCAGGAATAGGCCACGCCCTCCTGCACCGCGCGGACAAAATGCGCCGCCGTGTGCTCTACGCCAATGCCGACGAACCCGGCTCGAACTTCGGGATCGAGATGAGGTGTGCGCTCGCCCATCAAATAAGGAGCCCATTCAAGGCCCTGGCTGCCGGCGGGAATTTTCTCGGCGTCCTGGTTGAGCGCATCGTAACTCCGTCCAGGAAAGAAAGTCCCGCGCAGCCAATTCAGACTGAGGCCTGCCGACTGCGTTACACCCATCACGTGCCAACAGCCCGGCACGGCGTGGCAAAAGGTGTGAATGCGCCCCTTCGGATCCTTGGTGGGTTCGGCGGTCGCGGCAAACACCACGCCGGATGTGCCGATGGTGGCGGAGACGCTGCCCGGCTGCAGAATGCCCATGCCCACAGCGCCCGCGCCCTGGTCGCCCGCGCCTGCGGCTACCGGAGTTCCAGCAGCGAGGCCGGTGAGTGATGCTCCGTGCTCGCTGATGCGCGCGCAAATTTCCGGCGACTCGTAGACCTTGGGCAGCCAACTCATCGGGATTCCAGCGGCCTCGGCCACTTCCTGCGACCAGCGGCGATGCGTCGACGTCGAGCAGCAGCGTGCCTGATGCTTCCTGCACGTCGATGGCGAATTCGCCGGTGAGCCGATAGCGGACGTAATCCTTGGGGCACATCACGTGGCGAATCTTGGCGAAGATTTCAGGCTGATGCGTTTTGACCCAGAGCAGCTTGGTGAGCGTGAAGTTGGGCAGCGCTGGGTTGCAGGTGAGCTCGATAAGTTTTTCGTAGCCGATCTTTTCGGTGAGCCAATCGCACTCCGGCTGGGTACGGGTATCGCACCAGATAAGCGCAGGGCGAAGGACCGCTCCGTTTTCATCGAGCATCACGGCGCCGTGCATCTGGCCGGTAAGGCGAGGGCAGCGATAGGCTGGCGCGGTTCGGGTGCGGCGGCGATGGCATAACGGATGGCTTCCTGTGCCGCGCGCCACCAGTCTTCGGGATCCTGTTCGGCCCAGCCGGGATGCTCAGCGCGGAAGGGCGCATGCTCGGCCGCAGCGCCGGCGATAAGCTTGCCGTCCGAATCAACAATCACCGCGCGCGTGCCGCCCGTGCCCACATCCATGCCCAGGAACCACATAGTCTCTTACTCCGATCAGGATATAAATCGCTTCCCCATAAATCGCTTTTCCGGGGCGTTCGCAGCATAGCAGGTGGGGTGGGAGGGGATAAAGGCGAGAAGGTAGCGCCGCGCTCCAGCGCGGTTGTCGTACGGGCGTCTACGCCCGTATTCCGCCTTTAAACCACGAGCCCGGCGCTACTCCGCTGGCGGTGTTGCGGGACTCGCGCCTCCGCCAACATCAAACAGCCGCGGCACCCGATCGGCCACCGAAGGCAGCGCCGGGAACGCCGCGTGGGGCTCGGTCTGATACCAGTACGCCACCGAATAAAAATTGTCGGACCGATGATTGGCGTGGCCGTGCTCAATGGTCACGCGAATGGACTGCTCGAAGGCAATGGGACTCTCCAGATGCCAGCGGTAGAGCGAATAGCGGCTGCCGATACGCTCGCCGCCAGTGATAAGAGGCGCGCCATTATGCGGGTAGGCGAATTGCTGGCCGTAAAAGTCCCATGCGCCGTTGTAGTAGTCCTCGGTGCCGGTGCCGTTGATGGTGGGCAGTCTTGTCGCCGTCAATAAAGATCATGTCGTCGCCTTCGCCGAACCACTCATTCTGGTTCTGCAGCACCGATTGCGTAACGCCAACAAAGTGGCCACGGCCGGTGGCCTCAAGGAAGACGTAATTATCGGCGCCGTCCAGGTTCTTCTTGTCGCCCACCGGATCATCCCAGTTGTTGGTCCAGTTGTTGGTCCAGCCGTGGCAGGGCGCGGCCTGGCGGAACTGCGCGTGGAAGCGGCCCAGGCCTTCAGGCAGCGAGGCGAGCGTGACATAGTCGACAGCGAAGTAAAGATTGTCAGTGCGTTTGGGGCCCTCGTTGGTGACTGTGATTTTTGCGGCGGTGGCGAAGGGCATTTCGAAATAGGAGTTGAGGGCTTTGGCGGGCGCGACCGTAAGGAGCGCGGATTGGTAGGTGAAGTATTCGCCGAGGCCGAGGCCGTAGAAGTCGCCGATGGGGACTTCAATCGAGGGCGACGATTCGCCGTCCCACCAGGCGCGCAGGACAAGATTCTTGAGGTGCATGGGATCGGGCGAGTTGATGGTGAACCAGATGTGCGTGACTGCGCCCGCGCCGGTAACGTCAAGCAGCGTAGCTGTTGCGCCCGGCTCAACGGGAACGGAGTCGCCGTTGCCGCCGGTGCGGTCCCAGCTTGAGGAACGGCCGCTCTTGTAACTGCGCAGGCGGGCGAGGGTAAAGAGATTGTCGGGAGCAGAGTCGTCTGGCGGGGCGGCCGCTGCAATGGTCGAAGAGGGCGAGGCGAGAAGTGCAGCGGCCGGGACTGCGCCGGCAAGTGTTCCAAGCAGATTGCGGCGAGTGCGAAGACCGTCGTTCGGGCGGGACAAGTTCATTTGGGCGTCCTCTCCTGGGCTGAAATCGTGACAGCGTATTTTAATCCGGCGAGGCAACGCGAGGCTCAGCACTTTCCGCTATCGAAAGATTCCGATCGTTGAATCGCCGGGTTTTTCGCCTCCGCCCCCGGCCTGTTATGGTCAGTGAGGAACTCTTTGCCGACAAGCAACTTTAAGATGAATCCTCCATAGGAATCCGCACCGATGTGGAAGCGCTGGCGAATCCGGATACTGCTGTTTATGGCCGTTCTCGGCCCCGGATTTATTACTGCCAACGTCGATAACGACTCGGGCGGAATCTTCACCTACTCGCAGGCCGGCGCGCAATACGGATACACGCTGCTGTGGACCATGATTCCCATCACGATCGCGCTGATCGTGGTGCAGGAGATGTGTTCGCGCATGGGCGTGGTCACCGGCAAGGGCCTCAGCGACATGATCCGCGAAGAGTTTGGCCTGCGCCTCACTTTCATCCTGATGGTGGCTTTGGTAGTGGTTAACTACACCAACGTGGTGACGGAGTTCATCGGCATTGCAGGTTCGCTGCACCTGTTTCATGTTTCGAAATTCATCAGCGTACCCATTTGCGCGTTCCTGGTATGGGCGCTGGTGCTGAAGGGCGACTACAAAAGCACCGAGAAGATTTTCTTGGTTGCCTCCTTGGTCTACGCTGCGTACATTTTTGCCGGCGTGCTGGCGCACCCTGACTGGCATGAGGCACTATTGGCGACGGTCAAATTGCCGGCCAAATCGGTCTGGCGCGACAAAAATTATCTCTATATGGCTATGGGAGTGGTGGGCACCACGATTGCGCCGTGGATGCAGTTCTACCTGCAATCGTCGATTGTGGAGAAGGGAATCTCGGTAAAGGACTATGCGGCGTCGCGACTCGACGTGATTGTGGGCTGCTTTTTTACCGATCTGGTGGCGTGGTTCATCGTGGTGGCTTGCGCGGCCACGCTCTTTGTGCATGGAATGGGCGCGATCCAATTGGCGGCGGATGCGGCTGAGGCGATGCGGCCCCTGGCCGGCGACTATGCGTTCCTGCTCTTCTCATTCGGGCTGTTCAATGCGTCGTTGTTTGCGGCTTCAATTTTGCCGCTTTCCACGGCCTACACGGTATGCGAGGGCCTGGGCGTCGAGGCTGGCGTAGATAAGAGTTTTAAGGAGGCACCGTTCTTTTACTGGCTATATACGTTGCTCATCGCGGGCGGCGCCGTCACTGTGCTGCTGATGCCCGATGCGCAGCTGATTAAATTTGCCATTTACTCGCAAGTGCTGAACGGTGTCCTTCTGCCCGTGGTAATCATTCTGATGCTGATGTTGATCAACCGCAAAGACCTGATGGGCGAGCATTGCAACTCGCGACTATGGAACGTGATTGCGTGGGCGACAAGCGTAATCGTGATCGTGATGACCGGAGTGATGCTGTGGGGGATGATGCCGGGACATTAAAGGCAGCTTTCAGCTCTTAGCTTTCAGCTTTTAGCTCGTTTGTGCGCGGCGCGGACTCTGCGGCGTCCAATCCTGCATAAGAGCCGACCACCGCGTTTTGAAAGGGCACGACTTTAGTCGTGCCGTAATGGCCCAAAATTGAATGCGGCTTTAGCCGCCGAGGGATGTCTTTTCGATCGCAAAGTTGTAAAAAATAGCAAGGGACGCCACATTAGTTTGAGGGCCATATGAACGAGATGGAGCTTTTTTCGGTGGTAGCCCTGTTGAACGATATACCCGAGAAGGGACTTGTTCGCGGCCAGGTTGGAACCGTCGTTGAAGTATACGCCCCTTCCGCCGCCGAGGTTGAGTTCGTTGACGATCAGGGGTTCACCTATGCCCTGACCACGTTGCGAGCAGAACAGGTGATTCGCCTCCACCACCGGCCATATGAACGGGTTGCCTAAGTGCCGCCTATCTCTCGTTGGTATCCAGATCCGGCAAGCTCATGAACCACTCGTAGAAAGCGTCGTCGAAGTCGTGATACTCGGCAAATTTTATGGTGGGCAGCGACGCGCGTTTAGGCACGATGACGAAGAAACGCACATTTTCGCCGTCCCCGCGGGCGGCGATCTGGCGACGGCCGCGAATTTGGTCGAGGGGAATGCTGGCGATCGTCAGCAAGTATCGCTTTTCAACGGCATCGGTAGTGAACCGCACAGCCGACGTGAAGGCGTGGAGCGTGAAAACGACGGTGCAAAGCAGAACGAGCCAGGTAATCAGCAAGGTTTCGGTTGTTGGCCGGTCGATACCGAGCTCGACACGGCCCCATATGCCGACGGTAAAGATGATGCCGGTGGCGAGCAGCGCCAGCGCTGCGGTGCGAAGGTTGCTTTTGACGCGGTAGATGGCAAGAAACGGGGCGGAGTTGTTCATTTCAACCTGTCCAAGGTAAAGGTCTTGCCGCAAAGGCGCGAAGGCACGCAGGCGAACCTCGGCGAAAGCCAATCTCTCTCATTAACCCGGAACCGGTCAAAGAGTAGCGCGAGTCCGTTAGTAGCGCCGGAACAAGTAGCGCCGGGCTCCAGCCCGGTTGTCGTACGGGCGTCCACGCCCGTACCAGGTATTTCGCATCACAGCGCATTCTTGAAGCCGGGCATAAAAAGTCATTGTGGGAGACAAGAAAATCCCTACCGCCGAGCCCGCAGAAGCGGCATTGCAAGGTGCTGTCAATCCGCGCTTCGGCGAGGTAAGAATCCGCAATCGACGTCTGCCCCACTGGGAAAAGGATGGAGCCCTTTATTTCATTACCTTTCGCCTCGCAGATTCCTTGCCACGGCAAGTTATTGAAAGAATGATGGAACGTTATAGGATTCTTCGAGTCGCAAAGGAGACCGACGCGCATCTCCTCCCACACCAAAAAGCACTCATCGCTGAGTTCAGTTCAAGCAAAATTGAGGAGTACTTCGACCGCGGAATCGGGGAGTGCCACCTTCGCAATCCGCGAATTGCAAACCTTGTGGCAAATGCGCTCCGTCTTCGACACGGCCAGCGATACCGGCTCATTGCATGGTGCATCATGCCGAATCATGTTCACGTAGTGTTTCGATTGTTCCCAGAGCAGGAGCTTGCCGCGGTAATGTCGAGTTGGAAGTCATACACAGCAAGAATGGCGAATCGGATTCTTGGGCGAACCGGCGCATTCTGGCAACGGGAATATTACGACCGCCTGATTCGGAACGGAGATGAGTTCGAACGCGCCGTCCGCTACGTTTTGATGAATCCGGAACGCGCGGGGTTAGTGGGATGGGAGTGGGTGTGGAGTACGGGCGTGGACGCCCGTACGACAACCGGGCTGGAGCCCGGCGCTACAAATGCGGAGCCCGGCGTGATTAGATATGGCGCGGGGACGGAATAAAGGTGCGACCCAAATAACGCGCTACAACAGCTTACCGGCGGCCAAATCCCGGATCAGCCCACGGTCGGCGGCGAGAAACTCGTAGCTGGGCAGGTCAGTGACCTTGACCCACTTTACCTGTGCATGGATATGATTCTGAATCTCGCCCGTGAACTCGCGAACGGTGAAGAATTGCAGGTCGACGGCGCCGCCACGGCGGTAGTTGTGCCGGATTCGGGTGAATTGCGGTCCGATGGTGGCCTGGATGCCGAGCTCTTCGCTTAGCTCGCGGGCCAGAGCCTGCTGGGGGCTTTCGCCGGGCTCGATCTTGCCGCCGGGGAACTCCCATAGCAGGGGCATCGGCTGGTTGGCGCCGCGCTGGCCGATCAGGACTTCGCCGTCGCGAATAATAAGTGCGGCGGCCACAAAGCGCAGCGCCCCGGGGGGACGCGAGCCGGCGTTGGATGCGGCGTCATGCACGCGATTATTGTAAACGAAACAAAGCAGATGCGTTTACGCCGCGACACAACCCAGCGCTTTTGCCGACATCGAAGGGACTAATCGCCGTTTACCGCCGCATGGAGCCCATCGGCGCCCTCCGGCTTGAAGTAACCCCAGCCGCGCTTGCCGGCTTCAGCCATAAGGGCAGGCGAGGGGTTTACCGGGAAGGGGCAACGGGCCATCTCCAGCATGGCCAGATCGTGGATCGAGTTGCCGAAGACTGCATCCGGGTGGGGTATCCCGATTCGCCTGAGCGCCGTGGCCTTGGCCGGACCGGTGGGAACATCGACAAGTTCGCTGGTAATGATGCCGTTTGCGACCTGGACCTCGGCGGCAACTATGCGCTCCTCCGGGATGCCGAAGTCGCGGAGTGCCTCCGCTATGACCCAGCGATTGGTTGAGCTGACGGCCCAGAGTTCCGTGCCTGCGTTGCGCAGGACTGCCACCAGTTTCACCATTTCGGCGAAAATGTTGGGCCGGATAAACTCGTTGAAGTACTGGGCGGCAGCGGCGCGCAGCTCCTGGTCGCGCAGCCCTGCGTATATCTGCACCATCTCGCCGCAGATCGCCTCTTCACTGACGTTGCCGGCGCGATAAGCGCGATGGCGGTTGTCGATCCAGTCGCTGGTGGAGCGGGAAACCAGTCCCTGCTCGAGCGACCAGACCATGAAACCGTATCCAGCGTCGCCGCTCCACAGAGTTCCATCGCAGTCGAAAACCGCTACGCGGGGTCTGCACTCGACTTACCAGCCGCTCAAACTCCTCGGCGGACCATTTTGATGCTTCTATTTCCGTACGCAACAAGCGTTCCTCAATCCTGCTCACATCTGTTGTCCAATTCTATTTTCTTCGATGTGAGGCGGAATTGCACGTCAAGGTTCGATGAAGAGTAGGGTTCGCGGAAGGTTGCAGCCCGCTTGCGAGCCCGGAAACACTGTTGCGATCAATGCGTTGCCGCATTATGAGCCCCTTTAGTGCCACTGTTGATTCCTTGGTGAACGTGGTTCGGTAACCTGGCAGCCGGCGCCAGGCGAAGCTGGAACGCGCGGATAATCGAAGGTGTGGAAAGTACGGGCAATCTTGGGCTCCTGCGCGATTATCAGACCTACCTGAGGGTTGAAAAAGGACTGCGTCCGCTCACCTGCGAGGCATATTTAAGCGACCTCAGAACCTTTGCCGAGTTTATTGAGAAACGCAATGGCGTCTTATCGATGGCCGTGCAGGAAGACGTGACGGCGTTTCTTGAGCATTTGCGCGCGCATCGATCGAGTCGCGGTCGGCGGCGCGCAAGCTGAGCTGCCTGCGCGGGTTTTACAAGTGGCTGCTGCTCGACCGGCGCATCCATCACGACCCGACCGTGAACATCGAGTCGCCCAAATCATGGAAGGTGCTGCCGAAGTCGCTGGCCGAAGCCGGAGGTCAATGGAGATGCTGGAGCGCGCGCAGATGGCTGCGAACGCATCCACAGGCCCAGGCTATTGCGCTCAGGGATCGAGCAATTCTGGAACTGCTTTACGCCGGCGGGCTGCGCGTGTCAGAGGTGACGGCGCTCTCCACCAGCGACCTGGCGCTCGATTCCGGCCGGGTGCAGGTGCGCGGCAAAGGCGACAAGGAGAGGATTGTGCCGCTGGGGCGCTCCGCGATTGCTGGCTTTGGAGCAGTATCTGCGTGAGGGACGGCCGCATCTTGACCGCATCAGCTCGGCGCGCGGGGCTCGCGGCGCAGCGCAACGAGGGAGCGCGGCTGTTTCTGTCGCTGCGCGGCATGCCGTTGACGCGGCAATGGGTGTGGCACCTGGTGAAGATGGCCAGCGGAACGACGGCGAGCCCGCACATGCTGCGGCACAGTTGCGCCACGCACATGGTGGAGCACGGCGCCGATCTGCGCAGCGTGCAGCTGATGCTGGGCCACGCGGACATTTCAACCACGCAGATATACACCCACCTGGCGCTGGGACGGCTGAAGGCCGTGCATCGCATGCACCATCCTCGTGGGATGCGAATAGTTGAGGAGAGCCAGCCGGACGCGGAACGCGCCAACGCCGAGTGCGAAGCAGAGACAAGCGATTCGCTTGAGGGAACCGCATGAGCCCGGCAGCGATTGCGGCAAGTCCTGCCGAACTGGCAGCCGAGTATCTGCGCATGCTTGAGAGCGAGCGCGGAGTCTTCAGCGCATACCATGCGGGCATACCGTCGCGAGCTGGGCGATTTTACCGCGTGGGTGAGCGGCAATGAATCCGGACTCGGCACGGAGCCGGCGTGGAGCGCATCGAGCACACGCACATTCGCGCCTACCTGGGAACGCTGTACGATCGCGGGCTTTCGAAGGCCTCTGCGGCGCGGGCGCTGGCCGCCATCCGGAGCTGGTTCAAGTGGCTGGCGCGCGGGCGATACATTCGAGCAGAATGCGGCTGTCGCTGGTTTCGACGCCGAAGCTGCCGAAGCATTTGCCGCGTGTGCCTTCCATCGAGCAGATGAACCGCGTGGTCGATTCGGTGGGCGAAGATGCGGCGAGCTGGCCGGCGCGCGACCGTGCGATTCTCGAGATGCTGTATGGATGCGGCATCCGCAATGCCGAGCTGACCGGTCTGAACCTTGAAGACATTCACTGGGCTAACGAAGCAGTGCTGGTGCGCGGCAAGGGGCAGAAGCAGCGCTACGTGCCGCTGGGCGATGCGGCCGCGCAGTCGTTGCGCGTGTATCTCACTGAGCGCTCGGCGCGGCTGGCTGCGGCCGGCGGCGATGCGCGCACGCCGGCGCTTTTTTTGAATCTGCAGCTGCGCGGGCTCGCGAACGGCGGACGGGCGAGGCTCACAACGCGAAGTGTGGGGCGGATCGTGAAGCGCATCGCAATTCTGCGCGGGCTGCCGGCCGACGTTCATCCGCACACGCTGCGGCACGCCTTCGGCACGCACCTGCTTGAGGAGGGCGCGGACCTGCGCGCCATTCAGGAGCTGCTGGGGCACGAGCGGCTCTCAACCACGCAGCGCTACACGCAGATGAGCACCGCGCAACTGGTCCAGGTCTACGACAAGACCCATCCGCGGGCGAGATAACGTTGTAGAGAGCCGCATCTTCAGCGGCTGCGCCGAGCGGTAGTTTCCAAGATCCATGCGACTGTTTATTGCGCGTAGAACAACCGCAAATCCTTTCACTCCGCTGAGGACAGGCACCGGGGCACCCGGCATTTCTGATTGCGATGAATGTTAGCATTAGGCTTCGAGGACATGTATGCAGCAGACTACGATTACAGTGTCTAATCCTGATGGAACAGTTTGGAAAACATTCTCTCCAATGAGCTGGTCCATCGATGAAAATCGTGTGCTGATAATTACGGAGGGTTCCGGCGGCACTGCAACTGGAGTTGTATGGACGACACTACTCTTTGCCGTTGAACAGCAGAATCAGTAGTACAAATAACGGCCTCTAACCAAATTCAAACTGTGCCACTGCCTGAGGGTCGCGTGAAGCGAAGGGATTTTGTACGGCTTGGATGGGCCACCATGATAGCGACCGGGGCAGGCGAGCTGCGGCCCGCGTTTGCTGAGTCGCCAGGCCTCCAGCGGGTTCCGGAGCCGCTGCAGCATTCGATGACAGCAACTTCGGAACCGAAGGCCACCGGACGCGCGGCGGATTTCACCCTGCAAATCGCGCCCATGTTGGTCGAGCTGGCCCCGCAGGTTGTCATCAGCACAATCGGCTACAGCAATAATGTTCCCGGTCCCCTGCTGCGGATGCGCGAGGGCCAGCGCGTCACCGTCGAAGTTGTGAACGACACAGACGTTCCGGAGTTCGTGCATTGGCATGGCCTCTTCGTCCCCTCTGAAATGGACGGGGCCGAGGAAGAAGGCACACCGCCGGTCCCGCCCCACGGTCGCCGCCGCTATCAATTCGTGGCCAAACCGGCGGGTTCGCGATGGTACCACTCGCACACTGCGGCCATGATGGATCTGCATCGCGGCTCCTACACCGGCCAGTTCGGCTTTCTCATGATCGATTCAGCGAATGACCATGGACGCTATGATCAGGAAGTTTTTCTGGCGCTGCGTGAATGGCAATATTTTCTGTCTACGATGGATCAGGACGAGATGGCGCCGGATCCCAGGGACCCGATGCCCGAAAAACCCGCCACTCCAGACCTGCGTCCGAACGGACTCGAAATCAGCGCTCCGCTTTATTCCATTAACGACAAAATACTCGGAGCGGGGGAACCCCTCCGCGTGCAGCCGGGTCAGCGCGTGCTGATGCACCTGCTCAACGCGAGCGCTGCCCAGATTCATCGCTTGGCTTTGCCCGGCCACAAGTTTCAGGTGGTCGCTCTCGACGGCAATCCCGTGCCGACGCCTCAGCCTGTGGATTTGATTGAGATCGCCCCCGGCGAGCGCGTGGATGCGATCGTGGAGATGAATAACCCGGGCGTCTGGATTTTAGGGGAGATCCGCGATGTCGCTCGGCAATCCGGAATGGGCATCGTGGTGGAGTACGCCAATCAAAAGCAGCGCGCGCGATGGGCTCCGCTTCCCATGTCGCGCTGGGACTACACCATTTTTGGCACGACCGCGCCGCATCCCGCGCCGGACCAGACCATCGACATGGTCTTTGAAAAAGTGCCCGGCGGACCCAATCGATTCAATCACTGGCTCGTCAACGGCAAAGAATATCCGCATGAACGGGAATTCGTGTTGCACGAGGGAGGCCGCTACCGGCTGGTGTTTCACAATCGCAGCGACGATTCTCATCCTCTCCATATCCATAGGCACATGTTCGAGCTGGTCGAACTCAACGGCAAGCCCACTTCCGGCATTATGAAAGACACGGTGATCGTTCCCGCATTTGGGCGCGCCACGGTAGATCTGGTCGCCGACCAGCCGGGCCTGACGCTGTTTCACTGCCATATCCAGCACCACATGGACTTTGGTTTCATGGCGCTGTTTCGCTACGCCTGAGCAGGTCTCGTAGCCGTTCATCCGCCCAGAACAATCAAAAGAACTGTTGTCATCCCGAAACGCAGTGAGGGATCTGCGGTTGTTCTTAGGGATCTCCGCCTTTAAGACGCGTTGTTTCCGGATTGCCGGTAATTCGACCGGAACGAGACAGGTCGTCGTTTTCAAGTCATGATCTGAGTCAGCGAACGACTTTCATGCAAGCCAGAATTGCAATGCCGCACATCAGAGTTACCGCAAAAGAAATGACCACAGCCCAAACAACACGTGCGACGCGATAGCTTTCCCGATCCATGAAGCTAAATATTGCTCCAGCCACTCCGAACTGGAGAACAACGCATGAGAGAAGGCCGATTCTGGCCTGATGCTGTGCGACGGCAATGCTGTGTTCTCGTCCGGGGAGACCCCACAGGTCTCCGACTACGACTCCGTTCGCTATGTAAATCATGCAGCCAACTGCCGCTCCCAATCCAGCGAGGACAGCTAGTGTCAGGCGAAGCCATTTTGGGAACCGAGTCTGGTAAGTTTGCGCCATTACATAGAATCGTCGACGTGCGTTCAGCGACCGCACCTGCAATGATTACGCGGACCAATCCGCGCTAGTTCCCAAGTGGTCGCCGATCCTTCTCTATGCCGAATCTTCACCCTGGAAAGCGACCGAATCTGCCCGGAATTTGAGTAGGGGAAGTATGGGCGGTGATAAACCCGGAACCTGCCAATGCGGCTCGTTCAATTCTCCGTCGGCGTATCCGCATGCTCGATCACATATGAGTCTGTTTCGACCTTTTGTCTTTCCAATCTAAGTCCTAGTTGCTCGACTGCGGCCGGATCAGGGTCAACGTTTGGCGCCATCTGCTGTTGAGCTTGGTCTGGATTCACTTCCGAGGTCCACTTATGCTCGAAATTGTAAAGGCCTTTTAGTCCGGTTTCATCAACTACAGTTACGTGAAGCCGAGAGCCGAGGAAGCTGCTGAAGAGAGACATCGGCACTCTTTCTGCTATGATCGCCCACAATCCCTTCTGACTGATCAGGGGAGATCCCGGGTCGTTTGTCAATGTCATCTTGGGGCCCGATTTAGCGACGGTAAGCGTATATCCAAAACGCATCTTGGGCTCAGACTTGAGCGATAAAGCGAAGCGGTCGCTTAGAAGCATTTGCAAGCGCTTGAGAGTTACCTCATGTGGTACGTCAGACGTCAGCGTACCGACATCCTCCGCGGGTTTGGCCAGCACATCGAATCGTTGAGAGTCGGTCCATTTATCCCCTCCGCTTATTTGCTCGGGTCTTATCTCGTATGCGACCTGGATAAGCAGTTTGAGCGATGCGTTCTCGGCGCGAAATCCTCCACCGGGAGGAAACTGAAACGACGCGCGTTCGTCTTTCTCGGCGCTCGGGTGAATCGCGGCCACTCCGAATCGCTCAATGACCTGAGGGGTTTCTTGAGCCCGCGGAGGCTCTGCCTGAGGACTCGCGAGGCTTAATGTGCCAGGAATTAGCGCAAGGAGTCCAATACACAACCCAGTAATCCGCGAGCCCTTCATGAGTGCGGGTGCGTCCATGCCCGATCCCTCTCAACAATCCGTAAATATTAACTGGTGGAAACTATCGTACACCCCGGTTCGACCGTAGACGATGTCCCGCCCCGCAGGTTGAGAAGTCCCGATAACTCAGAATGTGACGTAATTCGAGCAACAATGCACGCTGGGTGCGAGTCTTGGTCGGATGGTCGCCAATTCGGAAGTTTCTCGTGATCCCGATCATCGGGCCCAGCCGAATTGGCCGGAGAATGTAGCCTCGAAGCTGCCCACCACGCTTTCGATGCGAATCCTATCCAGTAAACTTTACGACCAGCATAAATACGGCCGCCATCAAGGTGCCGGACGCCTGGTTCGCAGTGTAATAGGTGGCCGCTAAGGACTAACGTCACTGCCAGGATTGAACTATATTCCGGGGCAGAATTGAGTAGAACCCGCAGCACAGCTTGAACCAGGGCGTCATAGATCGTTGAGAAACACTACTTCCCGGCTGGATGGATATGAAACAGGCGGCGATCATACTTGATTCGCCGACATGCCTCGATCGAGATTCTTCTCGCATCGGGATGTCTGGGATTCAGAAGGATATTCAAGGAATAAGGAGATGGGAAGGACGGAACACCAGCGAGCGCAGACAGGTTGCTACGGAGCCAGTCGTTTCCCTTTTTGCGGGACAATGACTGCGACAGCGTTTTGTAAAAGGTTCGCAAAGCGGGGGAACCACCGGAGGGAAACACCATCGAAGCATAGACATCGTCGGGAACACTTACTTCGAGGAGTTGGTATTTCTCTGGAAACAGCGCCGGATTGCCTTTGAGGTTTGCGAGCGATTCCAGTAGTGCGCCGGCCGGGGATTCAGACAGGTAGACGATTCGTTTCCCTCTCGCGGCGGTGTGCCAGCGTCCGTCCGATTTTTCTCCTCCCAATCCGTCAAGGTCGCAATGGTTGCTGATTCTCCAGAGGGCCTTCACGTGTAAATCCCCTCATCGATCTGCCAGAGCATGCTTTCTACCAGACGACCGCCATTTTCATTCACCAGCATCTGCATGGGAGTTCGATTATCGAGCCGGTCATCCACGGTTCGAAGCCAAAGCAGCGCTTTGATGCGCGAGCCAAAGACCCTGTCTGCCAGGTCGATAATGCGGGCTACGCGAAGAACTCTATCGGTTTCGACGCTGGAGAGCTTTTCTTTGCGTGATTTGCGGTGCTTCAGCGTCCGTGGGGAAATCACAATATCGGAAATCTCAGTAAACGTAAGACCTTGGTCTTTGAGTGACTGGACCGCTGCCAGGGGGAGGCCCTTCTCCGACAACAAAGCAAGTTCAAGGTCGGACGTAGCTTTGAGGCCGGCAAAAGTCAAAACACTGGAGTTGGCAGCCATAGAAACCTCCGTAGACAGTATGCCACAACATCGAGTGGCATATTGTCCATAGTAACACGCCGAACGCGAGCTTCGTCCCCGGCAGCGCCAGGAATATTGCGCTTGTCCTTGGTTCAAACGGTCTCACAAATAATCTCTGTAACAGCTTTTTAATCTGCTGAATATAGACAAGGATTATTGAACGGATAGAAGATGTTCTGGAAAGTAGCCCCAACTTGGCGAGTTTCCCCAACTTGGCAAGTCCCCCCAACGTCCTGGCAAGCAATCCCCAACCACCAATCCGAACCGGAGGTCTGCATGAAGATGATCCAAGACAGGTTCCGAGTGGCCGTGCTCGTTGGAGCCGCCGTCTCGGTCATGGCGTTTGCCGCGGAGGCAAATGCCCAGATTCAAAACCCTGTTGGCAATCAATGGCCGAACGGCAATTGGGCGCCGAACGACAATCCGTGGCCTTACGCAAAGGGGAACCGCACAGCGCCTGTGCTCGCGGTGGTCGGCGATATCTCCTGCGAGCCGGGCGAGACGGAGCCCGCTGGTGAGAAGGCCGGTGAAAGCTGCGGCAACCCCAAGTCCCCCTACACCACCACCTCTCTGTGGCAATCCCAGGAGGCCACTGCGAATGAGATTGAGGCTATGATGCCTGACCTCGTCGCGATCGCCGGAGATCTGCAATACCAGGTTGGACAATTCGAGGACTTTGAGAGCTCGTACGATTTGACCTATGGCGCTTTCAAAATGATCACGCGGCCGGCGCCTGGCAACCACGAGTTTTACGACGAGCATGGCGCCACCGGCGTTGCCGGCTACGGCTACTTCTCCTACTTCAACGGCTACCAGATCGATGCCACAGGGCAACCGATCACGACTACGCTCGCGGACCCGTGCCCACAGTCGATGACGGGATGCGGCTATCCGGCCGCTACCACTCCCAACCCCCAGCCTATACCGCGGGCTGATGGACAAGCGGGGCACTTCGAGGAGACGGGTGGAGTTGGATCCACCATACCGGCGGGCGGCCCGGTCGGAGTCGGAGATGGCTGGTATTCCTACGATCTGGGCTCCTGGCATATTATCTCGCTCAATATCGAGTGCGAGACCCAGCCAGGCGGGTGCTCTCCCACGGGCTCCTGGTTTGCCGCTGAGCTGGAATGGCTGAAGAAGGATCTCGAGGCGAATCATTCCGCTTGCACAGCCGCGTACTGGCATCAGCCAACGTTCAGCGCTACCAACGGCATCACCCAGGAGGGCGTTACCGCTCAGGCCTTTTGGCAGTTGCTCTATCAGTACAACGCCGACCTGGTGTTGAATGGGCACGACCACCTCTATGCCCGCTACCAACCCCTTGATCCCAATGGGAAGCCCGATCCACGGAGGGGCATACGGCAATTCACCGTGGGCACCGGCGGCGAGACACTCGATCCGATCGTCGTAACCCCTGTCACGAGCGGCTCAGGCGAAACAAACATGGAGGATCCTACCGGCAACGTGAATTTCAACGCCCAGAATCTTCAGGCGTATACCGGGTACTACTGGGGTGTGATGGGCCTGACGCTCTATCCCAACGGCTACGCGTGGGATTTCGAGTCGGCACTGGCAGGTCCTGCAGCTTTAAGCAATGGCCCTACACTTCCTGCACCGAATGCGAATGGTGGTTATAGCGACAAGGGCCTCGGCACCTGCCACGGTTCACCCAACATGTGGGCAGCGAACCAATCGTCTTCGCAACGTTAGGCTTTGACCCTGCTGCAGTTCGCATTCCCCCTTCGCGAGAAATTGCGGGGGGGAATTTCTTTTGCTTTGCTTTTGGTTCCTGCTCGCAACCCTCCCTCATCCGAGCATCTGCGCCCACGATAGTCCTTTTTCTTACTCGAATGAGGAACCTGGCCCCTGCCACGGTCAGGGCGTCGAGGGACAAGATGACTGACGACGCAGGTGCTCCAGTCAGAGGAACGGCCAAAGGCTTTATTTACGCGACGCCCGAACCTATGCCATACCAGCGCAAGAAAACGTTCGCATCATGGCGTGTGGAACAGGAGTCCGCGCGGACGAGATCATTCATGCCTGAATTTACTCAGAATGAATCGTCAACTGTTCACCTCGGGACGGCTAACTCGTCACCCCCGGTTCCATAAGAGCGGAGCGTACGTCCTCTGAAACGCCATTGCCGACACCGCCCGTACTGACCACTGTCCACTGTCCACTGTCCACTGTCCACTGTCCACTGTCCACTGTCCACTGTCCACTGACCACTGACCACTGTCCACTGTCCACTGTCCACTGTCCACTGTCCACTGTCCACTGTCCACTATTCTTGCAGATAATTATCTCTCCCCGGCGCACACTTCTAAATAGAAAGGAATGCGTCACGAAAATGAAGAACATAACCGTCTCAGTCTCAGACAATGCCTACCTTGAAGCCCGCATCTGGGCCGCCGCCCACGGAACCTCCATCTCCGCCATCGTCCAACATAGCCTCGAGCACCTGCCCAACCTGAAATGGACCGCCGAAACCGTGATGGATATGGCCCGCATGAGGCAGGAGGCGCTTGCCAAAGACAAAAAGGCCGCCGCATCGTCCAAGCGGCCCGCCCAGACCCCCGCCTACCGCGCTTTTCACGCTGAAAACGAAGAAAAACAACAGGAAGCACACAGAAACGGTGAAACTTTGGACCCATCCAATGAAATCAACAACATGCCGCAATGAGATCTATACAGCTTCGCAGTCGGGGTGTGAAACTGTGTTGCCAGAGCACCGAAAACCCGCAAAGCTTCACAGTTCAACTGTGAAACTTTGCTCCTGATCGGTTAGCCCGGAGAGAGAACCGCTTTAGAAGCTCACCTTGCGGTTGGGGAACCACGTCACCTGGATGTCGGTGGTGGTGACGGTCTGCTGGCCAGTCATATAGATGGGAGCCGTCCAGTGTTCCATGGTGAAGTTGCCGTTCACTTCAATTTCCTTGCCGATGCGCTTGACCACCTGGAAGCCGAGATCGTTCAGCGTGGTGCCGCCCGGCTCAAGGCAGGTGCTGGTATCGATGCATTGAGAGCCCGAGACCATGACAGAAGTCGATCCGGGGATGAAGTACTTTGCGGCCTTCTGGTTGCGCGCATTTACCTGCACCCACTCGTTACCGCTCAGGTGCCACGTTAACCACGCCTGGCCACCTTTATCCTCGCGGCCGATCCAGTCGCCGAAGAGCTGGCCCTGATTGGTGTAGCCCTGTTTCTCGATCAGCTCCCAATACATGAAGTGGCCGTATTGGCGGTTGCTTGCCGACGAGGGATCGGTGGAAGCAGCCTCAACGCGCAGGTCGAGCTTGGGGACGCCGGGAAAATGGGAGAGATAGATTCCAGGCCGGTACGATGAGCGGCGGGGAGCATCGACAGGCGATACGTCGTCGTGCACTTCGGAGTCGGCGTAGAGCGTGAGCCACTTGCGCACGAAGGGCAAGCGGTAGGAGAAGTCGAACGCGCCGAAACGGGCGCCGGGATCGTCGCGGCCGCACTTGTTGCCGGGGCAGCTTCCGGCGGTGACACTGAAAAATGTCTTGAGAAAATGCTTCAGAGTGACGGGAGAATGGCCCTCGCCACCCCAGATCACGGTGCGTTCGAAACCTATCTCGAGGTCCTGAGTCGGCCTGAAGCTGACCTTCTCAATGTGAACCCAGGGGTCGCCGGGGTTGGTTACATTGGCCACGTTCGGGGACGGGTGGGCAAGATAATCGGGATTGGGCATGTAAGTATGCCCGCGCAGCGCGCCCACCAGGAACTCGTAGCGGAAGGGCCCGGTGAGGCGCGAAAGTCCCGGAACGTGCAGCGGCTCCATGCGATTGATCTCAAAGCCGTAAATGTTTTGCGCATTGTTGGAGTAGGCCATGCTTCCGCCTGCGGCGGGGCTCATCCACTGATCGACTTTTCCGAAGGAAATGACGTGGTTGAGAACCTGGCCGGAGACGTAAGCCTCAAGGAACCTGCCGTTGGTTGCGGTGGGAATCGATCCGGCAGGAATGGTGGGCTGGTTATACGGAACGTTGGTGGTTGGATTCGCGTACAAGACGTCGTCAACCGTGGAGAGGGCCTGGGCCAGATCCGGTGAATAGCCGGTGGCCGATGGCGCCTCCTGAAACTCGCCGCGCGCATAAAGGACAAACCGGCCGGCTGTGATAAAGCCGCTGGTGCCTGAGTAATCGTTGAACCCGTTCTCAAAAGGGCGTCCGTAGTCGTTAACGATAGTAGAGCCGAGGTGGAAACTGTCGTGCAGCGAGGGGCCGGATATTCCACGAGCCCTGGTGTAGACCGACTCAATGCGGGTATGACCCTGGCGGGTGAGGCAGGGCCCGGTTGTATCGGCGTTGATAAAGCGATCGACGGCATCGTAGATATCCTGGGCATCGTCGGCGGATTTATCGCCGTCGTCCTGCGCGTCCTGAATCTGAACGCTGGCTTCCTCAAGCATGTGCTCGACGCTGGCGCGGGTCCAGGGGCGCAGACCGAGGTACATATTGTCAGCGAACCCGAGCGAATAAAGGCGAAGCATGGCCGGATAAACCCAACTGTCGACGGGAATATAAGGAGAGCCGAGCGCAGCCGGCGAGCACTCCGGAGCCGGACGGCTGGGGTCGCCTTTCACCTGGCTGGAAGCGTCGTGAGAAGCCGGCTGTTCCGACCAGAGCGATGCCGCGGTTGAGAATATCAGACCGGCTGCAAGGATCATGCACGGGACTTTGGGTGCCGCTATAAGACGCTTATTCAGCTTCATAACCTCACTCTATCATTTTGACTTCGCAGCCGATGGGTGGTTAGTCGCGGCGGCGGGAAAGGCGCGGCGATTGGCAAATCTGTATGCGAGATCACGGTTTAAATGAGGTCATCGCCCTCGATCAAACAGGAGACCTGGCGCATGTAGAGTCGTTCGGGATTAGTTATAGTTTACGTTTGAGCTCGAGGCCGGAGCGACCGAAGATATCAGCGGGCGTCTGTCCCGGCTTATGCCAGTGTAGTCCGATCCAGTTCGACAACGAAGTTCTCTGTGATTTTCGCCTTCACTCGTCGGAATGCGAGACCCTTGCCGGTGAGATAAAGCTCCATCTTGCGGATGCAGTCGCGGACCTCGCGCATTTTGCGGCCGCGGCCGGTGACCCGCCAGGGCTGGCACGCGATCAGAGTGGGTCCGTTACCGCGGCGGGCGTGGGAAAGCGCTTCTGAAGTCACCCGGTAAACGGCTACAACGTCGTCGCGATCGACGACAATGGCGGGGATGCCGCACTGCTCAGCGAGCGGAATCCAGTCTTCCTTCTTCCCGTCGCTCCGCTGGATAAAAAGGATCGGCAGACGCTGGGTCGCAGCCTTGCGCAGTGACGATGCGAGCTGATCGGGCGAGAAGGCCGCAGGATTGGACAGCACGGGTGCGGGGTCTGCGAAGAAAACTAAGACCGATTCACCTGCAGCGGATTTGAAATGAGCGGCCAGGCGCGTTGTGGCCTCGAGGCGTGCAAAGCAGGACGCCGATGGGGGAATCACGTTGGCGCGGGAAAAGGCGGCCGGGATGCGTGCAGATGGATTGCGCCACAAGCGCGAAAGAGTCTTGAGAGCCACGCCCTTGAGCAGGCAGGGAGTGAGATCGGACGGGGCTGGGCTGACGGCGTCGGAGGCAAGCAAATCGATTGTGGCGCCGACAGTGACAGCTTCGGATATGAGTTGTGAACGTTTGCCCTTGCCCGGGAATTGGCGCGCGATCGTCCGGCACTTGAGCAGGGCGGAGTAAAGGGCGAGCAGCTTCTCGTTTGCGATGAGCGAGAACTCGCTGCTGTCGGGCGGCGCAGGGGCGCCGCCCGGCTTCACTTTGCGTTTCTTCATGGGGTGTGTGCGATCCTCTGTTGAGAACTGCTGCGATTGTAACCCGAAGCGGGTCAACCTTAGAGCGATGC
>CAWILB010000075.1:0-53127 GCA_963836635.1 uncultured Acidobacteriaceae bacterium
CAACACCCCTGCCCTCACCAGTGAAGGCTGCCAGGCCATGGATAGTAACACCCGCCTCGCCGGCAATCTCCCCCAGCCGGGCCAGCTCGCCCGGCCGGTGCTCGAGAATCACTGTCAGGTCTGTGGGCATCGCCTCTTCGATCCTTCCACCGCGCCTGGCACCAGGGTAATCCGGTCATCACCCACCGGCTCAGCGCCACCATCACCGCCCCTGCCGGTGCGCTCGTCACCGCAGGTTCCGCCGCGACGAGGTACCTCGTGACCACCGAGGCCCTGATGAGCGGGATCCGGGCTACGACGAGCACCGGCCCCGGCCTTGACCGGCCAGGCATGGCCTCATGGACACCGGAACATCAGCCTGCCTGGACATCCGCGCTAATGCTGATTACAGAGTGTGGCCGACTCGTACTGGCAGCCCACGCGATATCCGCCGCTATGTGCGGACATCCACGCCGACCAGTGATAGTCCGGCGGCACGCGCGAATGGCCGTTCTGGGCATCGCCGTGGACTTGCCATCGCCTCGGGCTTGCGCCTCTTGCATGGGTTCTGACCCGTACCGCCGAGCGGCTCGCCGACTCCGGGCACCAGCCGACCTTGGCTGCGCTCAGACTGACGACGTGTTCGGTTGCCTTCTCACAGCCGACGCCGTGACGTCCCAGCGCCCGCAGAAGTGGCAGGATCGGGGCGTGAGCGAGTGGGTCTTTTTCATGCATCCTCCACGGGATGACTTCATCGCGACCATGAGCGGCGCCGAGCGGGCTGCTTTCGACGCCCACGCCGCCTGGCTGCGCAGGCTGCTGGCCGACGGCCTGCTGATCGCGGCGGGCCCGTGCCTGGGCCAGGTCAACACCGGCATCGCGATTTTCGAGGCAGCCAGCGAGGGTGAAGCGCAGCGGATTGTCGCCGGCGAACCGGTGACCAGCGGCGGGTATATGCGCGGCGACCTGCGCCCATTCCGGCTAGGCATGCTGCGCGGCCGTGACGGCGCGGCGCGTGATCGGCCAGCCCAGCCTGTCAGCAGCCAGCCTGCGCACCGCCCGGGCACCGGCCTGCCGCCATTGCTCGCGCTCGGCCAGGACCGCCCCGATGTCTCCGGAACTGCCTTCGTCGCCCCCGGTGCCGTGCTCATCGGACGCGTCACGATCGGCGCTGAGGCGAGCGTCTGGTACGGGGCGGTGCTGCGCGCGGACCGTGACACCATCGTGGTCGGCGAGCGCAGCAACGTGCAGGACGGGTGCGTGTTGCACGCCGATCCCGGCGTGCCGCTGTCGGTGGGCTCAGAGGTCACCATCGGCCACAACGCGACGCTGCACGGGTGCACCGTGGAGGATCTGGTCCTGATCGGCATGGGCGCGATCGTGCTCAACGGGGCGCGCGTGGGGCGTCATTCGATCATCGCCGCTGGCACGGTGCTCGCCGAGGGGCAGCAGGTCCCGGAGGGGGTGCTGGTGGCGGGGGTGCCGGGCAAGGTCCGGCGTGAGGTGTCCGAAGAGGAGCGCGCAGCGATCGAGCGCAACGCCGCCACGTACGTCGGGCTATCCCGGCTGCATCGCCGCGGCGAAGCGTGAGATGCGCAGTTCCAAGACCAGGAACCGCAGTCGAGGCGGAGCCCGCGCGGCTGCCCGGATCCGCCGTCCTGCGGCCCTGATCGCCCAGCGGTTACCCCCGCCAGAGGATCAACCGGGTTCGGGGAACCGCTGTGCAGCCCGCGGCGCCGCTCAGCTTTTCCGGGGGTTCCGGCTGCGGCGTGTTGTGCTTTTGGGTTGTTGCCGGGCGGGCTGCCCGGCCGCCTTGTCACGGTCGGCGCTGGGACGCTGCAGCTCAGCCTCGGCGTCATCCGCGCGGGCCGGCTGCGGCCTGCCCGGCCTGCCCGGCCCGGGACTCGGCCCCGGCCGCCCGGGACTGCGCGCCGGTCACCGCCTCGTCCCGCTCCTGCCGCGCCGCGGCCGCCTGCTCCTGCGCGGCCCGCGCCTCCTGCTCGGCGGCGGCCTTCGCCTCCCGCGCCTCGGCCAGCCGCGCCTCGGCCTGCCGTGCGGCGAAGCGCGCCTGCCATGTATCAGCCTCGGCCTGCTCGGCGCGGGCCTGAAGCCCGGCCCGGGCCTCCTCGGCCGCCGCGATCTGCGCCTCGAGCCCGGCCCGCAGCCCGGCCTGGTCCCGCTCGGCGTCCTGGCGGGCCTGCGCCACCTGCTCCTCCGCGGCCCGGCGCACCCGGTCCAGCTCCGCCCGGGCCGACTCGGCCGCCTCCCGCGCCTCGGCCAGCCGCGCCTCAGCCTGCCCGGCCTGGCCGGCCCGGGCAGCCCGTGCCTGCTCGGCCCGCGCCTCCTGCTCGGCGGCGGCCTTCGCCTCCCGCGCCTCGGCCAGCCGCGCCTCGGCCTGCTCGGCGCGGGCCTGAAGCCCGGCCCGGGCCTCCTCGGCCGCCGCGATCTGCGCCTCGAGCCCGGCCCGCAGCCCGGCCTGGTCCCGCTCGGCGTCCCGGCGGGCCTGCGCCACCTGCTCCTCCGCGGCCCGGCGCACCCGGTCCAGCTCCGCCCGGGCCGACTCGGCCGCCTCCCGCGCCCGCGCCGCGTCCTGCCCGGCCTCGCCGGCCCGGGACTCGGCCCCGGCCGCCCGCGACTCGGCCCCGGCCGCCCGGGACTGCGCGCCGGTCACCGCCTCGTCCCGCTCCTGCCGCGCCGCGGCCACCTGCTCCCGCGCGGCCCGCGCCTCCTGCTCGGCGGCGGCCTTCGCCTCCCGCGCCTCGGCCAGCCGCGCCTCAGCCTGCGCGGCCGCGGCGCGTCTGCGCCTCGCAGCCCGGCCCGCAGCCCGGCCTGGTCCCGCTCGGCGTCCTGCGGGCCTGCGCCACCTGCTCCTGCGGCCCGGCGCACCCGGTCCAGCTCCGCGCCGACTGGGCCGAGTCTCCCGGCCGCCTCGCGCGGCCACTGGCGCGCTCCTGCTCGGCGGCGGCCTCGCTCCCGCCTCGGCCAGCCGCGCCTCAGCCTCCGCCGCCGCAGCACGCGCCTCGCGCGCTCAGCCTCGGCCCGCTCGGCGCGGGCCTGAAGCCCGGCCCGGGCCTCCTCGGCCGCCGCGATCTGCGCTTCCAGCCCGGCCCGCAGCCCGGCCTGGTCCCGCTCGGCGTCCTGGCGGGCCTGCGCCACCTGCTCCTCCGCGGCCCGGCGCACCCGGTCCAGCTCCGCCCGGGCCGACTCGGCCGCCTCCCGCGCCCGCGCCGCGTCCTGCCCGGCCTCGCCGGCCCGGGACTCGGCCCCGGCCGCCCGCGACTCGGCCCCGGCCGCCCGGGACTGCGCGCCGGTCACCGCCTCGTCCCGCTCCTGCCGCGCCGCGGCCACCTGCTCCCGCGCGGCCTGCTCGGCCTGGGCGGCCCGTGCCTTCGCGGCCTCCCGCGCGGTCACCGCCTCCTGCTCGGCGGCGGCCTTCGCCGTCCCGCGCCTCGGCCAGCCGCGCCTCAGCCTCCGCCGCCGCAGCACGCGCCTCCCGCGCATCAGCCTCGGCCCGCTGGCGGCGCCGCCAGAACGCGAACCCCGGCCGACCCGGGTCCCCCGGGTCGGCCGACCCGCCACCTTGCCGGGCCAGCACCTAGCGCCACCGGAATCGCGGTCAGCGCCAGATGCGGCTCCCCGGCCACCGGGTCCGGCAGCCCGCAGTACCCCTGCTCTGCCGCCCCCGCCTCCCCCGGCCGCGGCTCATTCTCACAGCCCGGATAGGCGCATCTGAGGACTTCCTCACCGGCCTTAACCATCGGCAGGCTCCGTTCCGCTCACCAGGACAGCGTAATCGGGCCGCCCCGGGCGGGGGCAAACCCGGCACATCCCGGGGAACTGCGGCCCGCGCTTCTCCGCCGCGCCGACCGCAGCCGTGCCGACGAATTGTGCGCCGCCGCCTCCAGCAATACGCCGCAACCAGTAGACGCACAACCTCCCCGGCGACCACGATTCGTTCGATCGGCGATCAGGTCCAGAACATCCTAAATCACACCCCGGGCGCAATCTACGTCCATACCGACTGGCACGAAGATCAGATGCTTGCCGGAGTGAACCTGCGACAGGAGGTTGCGAATCGGCTTGGATTCACCAATACCACCATTGCAAACGAACTGGCTGGCAGTTTCGAGGGCGAGACCGTTTCAACTTTCTGGGAAGGCGACCGCGACGTAGACATCAATCTTCGCCTCGATCCGGCGCAGCGCCAGTCGTTTCAGAACATCTCTGACACCTATATGCTTTCGCCCATAACTGGTGCCCGCGTTCCTATGGATGCGATGGCATCGCTTTCGCCGGAGTGGCATCCAGGAAGAATCGTTCACCGCAATGGAGTCCGTACCTTGACGGTGCGAGCATTTCCCAGCGGAGCACGGCTCGCGAGCCAGATTTTGGCCGATGCCAATAAGCAGATCAACCAATTACAGTTGCCGCCCGGATATCGAATCGAATATGGCGGCGAGGATGAAAATCAGCGCGAGACTTTCGGTGAAATGCGCTCTGCGCTGGGAATCAGTCTTGTTCTTATTTTCCTGATTCTCTTGCTTCAGTTCCGCACTTTGAGCGATGCGCTCATCGTAATGGCCGCATTCCCTCTGGCCTTACCAGGAGCGGCTCTGGGCCTGTTCCTCACCCACAATCCGTTCGGCTTCACTGCATTTATCGGGGTAATCAGCCTTGGAGGTCTGGTCGTGCGAAACTCCATCATCCTTGTCGACTACATCCATGAGCGAATGAAGCAAGGTATTCCACTGGAGGAGGCCACTCTCGAGGCCGGAGAACGAAGGCTGCGTCCGATTTTTCTCACCACCATGGCAGCCGCCGTCGGCGTTACCCCGATGATCATCTCCCGCTCCAGTATGTGGTCCCCGTTGGCGAGCGTGATTGCTTTCGGTTTGCTCGGCTCAATGTTCTTCACGCTTGTCGTCATTCCGGTACTGTTCGTGGTCGTACAGCAGAAGAAACTTTCAAAGCCTGCTGTTTCTGCGGCACGTGTGGCTGTAGCCGTGGTCTTGCTTGCACTGGCGGCAACTACCATCCGGGCACAGACCGCAGTAGCATCCTCGCCAATGCAGACAACCGTCACCCTCGATGAGGCATTGCAAATGGCCATGAACAAAAACTCAACGGTGAGAATCGCCCAACAGAAGGTGAAGGAAGCCAATGCCAAAGTCCTCCAGGCAAGAGCGAATTACTTTCCGGATGCGATCAATCAGACCAATGCGTTTCATGCAAATCAGACCGATTTTATGACGATCCCGGCAGGAGCCGTGGGTACATTCGGCGCCACCGGGCCGCTCCCCGGCAAAGACGTAAAGATTCAGGAGGGCAAGCAGGATTTCGAGATTACCCAGACAACCGTATCGCAACCGGTCACGCAGGTGTTCAAGATTCATGCTGGCGTTAGCGCCGCTGAGGCTGACGCCCGGATGGCGCGCAGCGATCTCGACCGCGCACGGAACGAAGTCTCGCTCAACGTCAAAAAAGTCTACTACGGGCTCCTTTCTGCGCAGCAGCGTAAACAGGCAGCCGAGTTGCGTATTCAAGCCGGAGAGGCGCGTTTGAGGGAGGCGCAAGACGCTACCCAAAGCGGGGTTGTGCTCCAGGTGCAGGTCTTGCAGAGCAAGGCCCAGATTGCGGAATCGCGTCATGCGCTCGGCTCCATCGACGACCAGATCGCCGATATGACGAACTCGATCAACGACTTGGTGGGATTGCCGCTGTCGACCGACACCGAACTTATCGAACCTGTCGAGCATTCAGACCAGGGAGCAGCTGCAGAGGATACAACTGCCGTCCCGGAAGCTGCAGCTTCGGCTCCGGAGAATGAAGCGATGAAACAAAACCCCGAGCTTCTTTCCGCGCGGGACGTTTTGAAAAAAGCCCATGCCGGCCTTAATGCCGCGCGGGCCGCGTACATTCCCGACCTGTCGCTCGTTTTACAACATACGTATCAAAACGGCTCGCCTCTGCTGCCCGACAACTCCTACGCAGTCGGCGTGCACGTGGACTGGACTATCACAGACTTCGGCAGGCGTTTTGGCAAGGTGCGCGAGAGCAGAGCTCAAGTGTCTGAAGCAGAAGAAAACCTACATGCGAGTGAAAACAGGGTACGCATGGATGTGGAGTCGGAAGTCCGAAAGATCAACCGCACCGAAACCGGGTTGGAAGCGGCTCGCGAAGATGTTGCCGCACGAACCGAGCTGGTTCGCATCACCAATGATCAAATCGTCGCGAAGACCGCAACCGAATCCTCTTTGAAAGACGCGCAGGCGCAACTGGCTGATGCGAAGGCCCAGCTTTTCGATGCGAATATGCAGCAGGCCGTAGCGCAAGCCGAGCTCGTTCGCACGGAGGGCTGCCAGTGAATGCGATCTTCCAATTCGTTCTAAAACATGGCTACTCTATCCTCTTCATAGCAACATTAGCGCACCAGATAGGGTTCCCCATACCGGGACCTCTGTTTCTGCTGGCAGCCGGGGCGATCGCGGCGACCGGGAAACTGGGTATGCCCGCCGTGATCGGTCTGGCTGTCACCGCTTGCGTATTGGCTGACTGGGTTTGGTACGAGGCGGGGCGCCGAAAGGGGGACAAGATTCTGCATTTCATGCATCGATTCACCCGAGATCCGGACTTCCACGATCGCAGAGCAAAAAGGGTGTTTGCCAAGTACGGACTTCTCATCTTGTTGGTAGCCAAGTTCGTTCCAGGTCTGGATGCCGTGGTGCCTCCACTCGCCGGGACTTCGCGCATCGGCCGAATTCGCTTCCTGGTCTTTGATGCAGCTGGCGCGGGGCTCTATGCGAGCGTCTACGGAGGACTCGGCTACGTCTTCAGCCATGATTTGGATCGCGCACTCTCCTATGCGTCGCGAGCGGGAACTCTCCTGGTAGTACTTGCGCTAGCCGCAATCCTGATTTACGCGAACCGCAAGTTGGAAAAATGCAACCACTATATACGCAACACTCGAAGTGTCAGGGTCACGTCGGCCGATCCGATGAGATATGGAAGCTCCGTCGCGAATCCCAGCGCGATTGCTGGAGGTCTGGAAAATGACAAGTGACGGGACAGCGAATGTGCCGGCCATGCCGGATCTTGACAAGCGCCTCTAAACCTCACACGGATTCAGGGCCAGACTTCGACTATTTCAATCGGGACGCTCGTGATGAGCCTCTACGATCCCGCAAGAAAACAGTTGGTCTGGCGTGTAGATGCAACTAAGGCCGTCGATCTCAAAAAGGACCCGAACAAGAATTACAAGAATCTGGACAAGACCGGGGAGAAACTCCTCAAGGATTACCCGCCCGAGCACAAAAAGTAGGGCACGAGCCGGAAACAGATAACTTCAAACTTCGCCAACTGGCAGGACTTTGCCTGCCGCGAATGCCGGCGATGTCGCTTCAAGGAGGAGCAGTGGACTCACATTTCTGGGATATTTATCGTGTTATTCGATCTGTCGTGCAAAAGCCAGACGACGCTCTTTACTTCCTTCACACCTCAATCGGAGTGATTAGAGTACAAAGATTTGTCTATCGAGGCGAGGAAGGTTTTGTCATCGTGCAGGGTACGGACGAGAGCGGCAAGGAACGAATCGTGGGATTCTCTGAAAAACAGCTTTCCACATTTCCCTTAGAGATTCAGACGAGGTCAACCGATAAGAACGGCACAATCAGATTCAATGGAAACTTGACCGAGACCCTCATCTAGTCGCACGGGTAAGACGCAGATGGTTCTGCTTGTGGACATCATGAGTCCCAATGCGAGCGCCAATGTGCGTCGACTGTTGTCTAAGGTCGAGCACCAGGTGCAGCGGCACTCGAAAAAGATGCTGCGGCGCAGCCAAAACGTCGCCTCCCATGGTGCGGACCTGCCCGAATTCCAGAAGTGGAAGCGGGCTGCCACTCCGATGAATGGTTGATTAACGAATCCTTCCTCATACCTGAAAACCCGCGTGGCCCTGACCTTCTGCAATGCAGGCGCAGCGGATCGCCTATCCACAACAACCGCCGCGCAACTGAATCGCTGCGCGGCTTTGTTGCATGTCAGATGGTGTCTGACTCTCTGCAAAATCAGAATACAGACATCGCCGCGGCTTACTTGGACGCCTGGGACGTGTTTCCGTTCTCTTTGAATACGTGAGCGGTTCCTCTCGCGCCCTTCTTAAGGCCATGTCCCATCGTCTTGACAACGTGCCCAGTTCCGCTCGCTGTTTTCTTGACTGTTGTTTTTGTGGCGTGTCCAGTAGTCGTTGCCACTTTGGCGCTGGCATGGCCGGTCGCCTGTGCCGCCTTGGAAACGCCAGACACGACGTCTTGTGCATGTGCCGCAGCTCCTGCAGCAAGAATGATGGCAAGTAGTAAACGAGAAAACTGTTTCATTGATCTCTCCTTGATAGTTATTCGGGACGCCGCAAATCGACATCCTCTTCACGGGTTGTTGTTTGACGGGCCCCGATCTATCTGGTGCGCCATCACTCTGACAGTTGCAATTGAAATACCAAAGAAGATAGAAAATGTGCCACAGTTAAATCCTTGAATTCGCAGGGCGCAATCCCCAATGGACAAAGGACTGCCGATCTGGGGATGTCGAGTGTCGACATTGCTCGCGACTTGATGCTCGTCTTTCACGTCACATCGAAGACTGGGGGTCTTTTAGCAGCTAGCTAAACGCCATTACGGTACGTCCAGATCACTCGTCAGTTTATTTGCCTCGCACACATTTCCCGGGGCGCGTTCTTCCTCATGAGTTGCTGAAGAGTGTGCCTGGTTGGTAATTCTCCCGACGAGAATCTGACTCCGCGATTCATTAATTCCCAAAGAGCCGCTTCTCCCTCCGCGCTGATCTGAGTGACATTTCTGAATACGAGAACGATTCTCCGTCCCTGCCTGCCGGCGCAGGCTCTCAACCAGGCAGTTCTCAGGACGATGATCGAAGGAGGAATCAGCGCACCTTCAAGAATTAGACGCCTTTCAGCGCCGCTATCGACGATGGATATCTTCAACATATGTTCTTGCCTCTTTTGTAAATTAGGAAGCAATTGGAATGCCAATGATCCGCCAAGCTAAGGCGCTGAAAGCTCATTGCATATTTCAACAGTTGATGAGTCGAAGTCGAGAGTGGTGTCGTCGATCTCGACAATCCATCAATCTAACGAAAATCCGCGCGGAGATTTGACGTGCGAAGAAGAGCTGACCGATACCGTTCACTCCGGCCACCTTATCCATCGCCTGAGGGCAACTGAACAGAAGAGCTTCGGCCCAATCTCCGCGGCAAAAGATTCGACCATCGAAGAATTGGGAATCTGTAATGTCACCGATACCAGAGAATGTCAGGCGCCTCCAGTGGGATAAATGCCTCTGGGTGAAAAGGGACGATCCTGGGCGTGAAATCCTCTGCCGGACGCGTCGCAGGAACAGACGCGGAGTAACCCCAGACATTCTGGCCTACGAGTGGTTCTTTGCGAGCCATGACCTGCCGAATGGGCACGTCGCCATCGATTGCGTCGGCGTAGAGTTCGACCTGAATCGCCTCGGGGTCCATTTCGTCCAGATGAACTTGAATATCGAAGTTATGAAGCTCCTTCGTGCTCTCGATTCGCACGGAACCGAATCGCAGCCTGGACCAATGATCGGCTAGATGACGCTTCCAGTACAGCAGATTCTCTGCGTATTTGCCTCTGTCTTTGGCTCTGCGCAGATACGCGTGGGTGAGGGGCAGATAATACTTTGATGTGTACTCCAATACGCATCGAGTTGCAGAAAACACGGGCGTCAGTCGGGCCATGCTTTCGCGCACCCGAGCGATCCAGCCTGCGGGAATACCTGAATTGTCCCGCTTGTAGAACTCCGGTACGACTTCCTGCTCGAGCAGCGTATAGAGCTGCTCCGCCTCTTTGGCATCCCAAGCCGGGTCTTCTCCATGTTCAAGGCCATCCCCGAGCGCCCAACCTACATCCTGGGAGTACGCCTCGGCCCACCAGCCGTCGAGCTCAGAAAGATTCAAGCCGCCGTTGACCAGCACCTTCATCCCACTGGTGCCGCAGGCCTCCCACGGGCGGCGCGGCGTATTCAGCCAAAGGTCGACACCCTGCACCAGATGCTCGGCCATTCGCATGTCGTAGTCAGCGAGGAACACCACATGTGAGCGCGCCGGGCCGCGCCGGATGAACTCGATCCAACGTTGAATCATCTCCTGCCCCGGGCCGTCCTGAGGGTGAGCCTTACCTGCGATTACCAACTGCACCGGCCTTTCCTTATTCGTCAGAATGGCGAGCAAGCGTTCAGGGTCGTGCAGCAACAGATTCGGCCGCTTATAGGTCGCGAAACGGCGCGCGAAACCGATGGTGAGTGCATCCGGTTCAAATATCCTCTGAGCCTGCGCAACGTCCCCTTCCTGGCCGCCGTAGCTCGCAATTTGGCGCGCCAGTTGCCGGCGTATGTAGCTAACCAGAGATTTTCGAGACGCCGAACGCATCTGCCAAAGACGGACATCGGAAACTTGCCGGATGTTTTCCCCCACCTCTTTAATGAGGTCATCTGGCTTCAGAAGTGTCGTCCACAATCGCTTTCCGCATGCCTCAGTCCACAACTCGTCAGCATGGGTAGAATCCCACACTGGAACGTGCACGCCGTTCGTCACATAGCCGACCGGTACTTCAGCTTCTGGCCAGCGAGGAAAGATGTTATGAAAGATCCTTCGGCTCACCTGTCCATGCAGCCGGCTTACACCGTTGACAGCGCCACTGCCCCGCATCGCCAACAATGCCATGTTGAAGGGCTCCGAGTTATCCTTTGGGTTCTGACGGCCGAGAGCGAGCAGTTCGTCGATTGAAATGTGCAGAATATCGGCGGCATAACGCCGAAAAAAAGTGCCCATGAGATGCGGCGCGAAGCGATCAAAGCCGGCCTCCACGGGCGTGTGCGTGGTGAAGAGATTCCCCACGCGAGTTGTGGCAAGCGCAACGTTAAACGGTACGCCTTGACTCTCCATGAATTCCCGCGCTCTTTCGAGAGCGACGAACGCAGCATGACCTTCATTGAGATGACAAATCTCCGGTTGCTTTCCGAGAGCGCGCAGCAGGCGCCATCCTCCGATTCCCAGCACGATTTCCTGGACGAGCCGCACTTCGGGCCCGCCTCCATAGAGTTCACTTGTAATTCCCCGATATGTCGGTGGGTTTGCAGGGTCATTGGTGTCGAGCAGGTAAAGCTGTACACGCCCCACCTTGACCTCCCAGGCTCGAAGCCACATACGAAAACCGGGTAAGTTTACAGTCACACGCAACAACTCCCCGTTGGGCTGGCGAACGGGCAGGATCGGTAGTTGTCCGGGCTCGTTGAAAGGATAGAGTGCTTCTTGCATGCCTTCTGCATTGATGTGCTGCCGAAAGTAGCCTTTCTGATAAAGCAGCCCTATGCCCGTCACTGGAAGGCCAAGGTCACTTGCTGCCTTCAATTGGTCACCGGCTACGTTGCCGAGCCCGCCGGAATAAATGGGCAGCGCGTCGCTCAGCATGTACTCCATGCTGAAATATGCAATGCGGCTGAGCGGAGCTTCCGGCAAGGAGCGCTGAAACCAGTTCGCCGCCTCTTCGCGCTGCGTCCTTGTTTCCAGAACCTGATCGAGCGTGCTTTGGAATTGCGGAGTCGAGCTGACAGCTTGTAGCCTCTCGCTGGAAACTGTATGCAGAATCACCCATGGGTTATGCGTCAGTTCCCACAACTCCGGGTCGATCTGACTCCAGAGATTGTCTGAGGTATGGCTCCATGACCAGTCGAGATTCAGCGCCAATTCCGTTAGGACGGCCACCGCGTTGTTGCCAGAAGAAGCATTCGAATTGGGGTTCATCTTATTCTCCATGAGACTAGATTCAATTCATATGATCCGAGCATTCAAAAGCTGCCAATTTGAGTTATCCGGCTCACAGCACCCTGCCCGGCGGGAGCCATCGGGCCAGAACTGCGCGCTCAGTCACGTTTCCAAAGGTGCCGTAGCGCGCGAAGCCGCGTATCTTCGATCATCTGCTCTGAAACATCCAGCAAATCGGCGCATTCCCGATCCGTGCATCCTTCGATAACCGATAAAACGTACACAAAACGTTCGAAATCCGGGAGCGCAAGAATCGCCGAGAAGCGCGGATCCTGCGATGCAACTTTTGGCAGGTCGCCAACCTCAGCGGCACCTAGCCAACTTTCATCGAAGTATCTGCTTACCAATGAACGTGGCCATTCAGCTACGCCGCCAAATAGTAGACAAACAAATGTCCAGACTGTGTCCGGTTCAATTCGTTTACGAGTTGGTAAGCTTCAAGGACTGGCATGCCGCCAAACGGCGAGTATGGGATACCAGCCTTTTTGTAATGCTCCGGTCCGAATCGAAACAAGTCGATCCGATCGCAGTTAATCTGCCTGCGTATGAATGTTTTGAAGCGCATTTATGAATCCTTTCCTCGAATTGTTGTTGGAGGGACGACTGCAACGAACATTTTCCCCCTCCAAAATCGACGTAATCTGCAATAAAGTCATCGTGGCCCTTCGTGGTCGGAGTCGAGAGCTTCCGTCTCGAAGCGCGGCGCGATGAGTCGAAGTGCATTGTGAATGACGATTCGCCGAGCCCAGGAATGCGCCCAATTCCGAAAAACCGCGTTATCTTCGGCGGACAGACCAAGACCCGTCACGGTACACTGTTCTGCCATTGCCCGATCTGCGGTCAGCAGAAATGAGAGAAGATAAAGTCTGTACCGAGCCTCTTCAGGTGCCCAGCGAGCGGTGTCGAGCGTCGCCTGCGCGCTCTTGTTATTAGCCGTGATTTGAAGTGCGTCACCGTGATTCATATTCGCTTCCTCAGAAATTCATCGCGGGTGTACCGAAGAAATGGAAACCCATTGCATCATCACTTGCGGACACTTAATTTGTGACTGGCCCGCCGGGACGATGAAGCGCCATTTCATTTCAAGGTGTAACCCTGATTTCACGTTCATCGCGATTCCTTTTTTTCCAAACGCCATCCAGGTGGAAGAGGTTACTTCGCCTTTTCGCGCACCGGGAGTTAGTTTGCGCAGGACGAATTCCTGCACTACCGCGTTCAATTCGCGTTCACAGGTATTAACTCTAAATTGCCCGAAGACTATTCCTGCTCCCCGATTCGATGGCGGATAGTAAATGGTCACGAGAGCGCTCGCCGCTAGGTCGCCTCCCAAGCTCGAAAAATTCGGCTGCCATCTGCCGTTGTCGCCCTTGCAGATGAAGGGACTAGCCAGGGCATGCTCCAAACGCGCTCGTGTTGTTCCTGTGCCCTGGTAGAAGTAACGCGGGTCCTGGTGCAGAATAGTCGGAAGGATCGCTCCACCGATCAGGAGGCCGCTGAATCCGTCTGCAACTTCGGCGCCCACGCGCTGGCCGTACCCTTTGGCGCCCTGTTGGTAGTCGGGGGTGTGCGCCATTTGTCTGACTTCGGACATGAATGCCACTCCCACGAAGGTAATCGGATCGACGGAGACCCTCATCGCGAGCTGAAATTTGAGCTTCGCGGTGAGTGGCACGGCATTCTGAGAGTCGTACACGACATAGTAGTTGGGAATGAACCCAAGGACTCGCTGCTGTTCTTCAAGATGGACCTGTTCGGTGGCGATTTCGGCCGTTGAACTGTTGACCGTGACCGACGTTACCGCGTCTCCAACCTTAAGCTTGATCCCTGTCACGAAGAACACGAACTGGTCCGGCGTGAGGACAATGGACGGTGAGGTCCAATCCTCGAAGCCGTTCACGGATATGCGAACCTGGTAGGGAACTCCGAGGTTGAGATTGCGGAAATCGAAAGCCGCGTTATCGTTCGCAGTGGCTGTTCGATTCTCGCAAGGAGCAGGGCATTGGAGAGTGACAGTGGCTCCGGGTACAAGATCGTCGTTTACATCAATTACAGTACCGCTGATCGTCCCGGGCTGCGGGTCGGGGACCACAACGCCTTTCGCCTTCACCGGCAATACTGCCATCAGACAAATCAAAATAAGGCAAATCTTCGATATCACTGCATTCCCCTCACACCAGGAGGGAATGCAAGGCTCATGCCAAATCTCTGACGAATTAACTATCGTGTTTTCAGCGGGGATTTTCGACCAGCCGCGCGCCTGTCGATACTGTCGTCGTCAATTCGGCGGCGTGTCGACGATGTCTCAAAAGGGAATTGTGGACTTCAGATGGGCACAAATGAGAAGGTTCTCTCCGTATCCGGCATGCAGTTTCAGCCACGGAAGATGTTCGGCGACTCTATTGCGCGGGTGGCGTTTGCAAAGACGTCTTCCGTTTGGCTAACCGTGTTCCGCGTACTCCCTGAGTGCGGTCCTACTTGGAATCGTCAGTTTGGAGCCATGGATTGTTACCAATCCGCGTCGTTTGAAGGTCGTCAGCGAACGCGTGACAGTCTCACGCACTGCGCCAATAAACTCTGCGATTTGAGCATGAGTGAGAGCCATGCAAAACTGTGTCTGGTCTCCAGTTTTGTTGCCGCGCTCTCCCCACGCCAACAATTGCGACGCCAGTCTTTTGCTAACACACGACGACAGTCCGACGATCCGTAGCGTTGCACATGCGTACTTGAAAACGTCCATGAGTTCGAAAGCTGCAAGGCGATATACTTCCGGATAGCGCTGCGCAAAACGGAGAAAGCCGTCCCGTCCGATCACGGCGATCTTGGACTGATAGAGAGTATCCGCCGACCATTCCGAGAGGCTTCCAAATAGTACGGAGTGCATTCCAATTATGGCGCCGCGCCTCGCAATTCGAAGGGTCAGCCTTCTGCCATCGACGTCTTGCAGCGACAGCCTCACGTCTCCTCCAATGACGATGAATACTTGGCTGAGTAGCTCCTGTTCCAGGAACAAGACACCGCCGGCTTTGTAGTCCACAATGGACATGATCGCTTCGAGCTCTCGCAGGCACTCTGCCGACAGCGTCCCCAAGGAGGTATTCCCTGCCCAGGACAGGAATCCACCGTTGTTCGATACAAGATGCGGAGCGCGTATGCTCCATCCGCTGGTGAATGCCGCTTGCGTTGCAGCGCTTGACATTGCTCAGCTCTGCCTTTCTTATGCTCTATATGCCCGATCCATTTCAACTGGTCGCTTGGCGCCGTCCACATTGCACAGGCGCTGGTGTGAAGTTTCTGCAAACCATAGGCCAGCTGCAATCCGCCGGGCCCGTAGAAGGAGCGTGAAGGATAGCACCATGCCAACGAACAGCACACCGTCTTGAATCATCTCCGCATTCATTGGTGAATCTCCATCTGTTCTATCCACATTCACTCGTCACTGTCAGAAGTCCCAGCCCCCAATTACTGCTCAGGACAGGGGCCGGGACTTGACCCCGGCAGCTACTGATTTTGCCTGGGGATTGCATTCTTGTGGTGGCGCTAAGGGAGAGGTTGGCGCTCTTCAGGTGTCACAGTGTTTTCGTCGACTGCATTCATGCCCGGCGCGCCGTCTTCGAAAAATGCGCCAGCGGGCAGCAGGTAGTTCTGGACCTTCTGATCATCGCCTGATCCGGTCGCCACGACGATGCGACTGGAGTCGATTCCCTGGTCATGGACCAGGTAGTCCTTAACGTTGACTGCCCGCTGACGGTCAAAGTACTCGACCTTGGAGTGTCTATGCCTGACCGCGACCTTCTCCTGCTTCGCGGTGATCTGCTTCTCTTTGGTATTCGAGTCAGCTTCGATAACCGCTCTGGCATCGGGAGATTGCTTCAGATCCAGGGCAATCTGATCCAGGCAGGCCTTGGCTTCGTTGTCGACGCGGGTTGGCCGCTTGGTATCTCTTTCAAACGAAATACCGCACAACTCCTGCACGTGCGGCACCGACGGTGGCAGCGGAGCCACAATCGTTACACTCGTCTCTGCGGTCGCCGTATGGTTCTTGTCGTCCGCTACGTTACAGGTGATCCCTACTTGGCCTGCGGGCGCACCGGTGGAAGAGAAGGTTGCGGTAGATCCAACGCCACTGATGGTTCCTGCTGTGACCGAGTACGTGTAAGTTAACGGACGGTCCTGCGGACTTGTGGCGGTGCTGGCAATTGTGCTGGATTCTCCCGGCTTCAGCGCCGAAGGTTCAGCGAGGCAACTTATCGTCGGCGGCTCAAACTCCTTCAGTATGAAGCTGGCCGAGCACTCCGCCGTTTCGCCAGGCTTCAGTCCCTCCTTACCCTTCTTGCCTTCCTTTACTTCCGCTTTCATTTCGTAGCTGCCCGGATTCAACGTATCGGTCGCTACCGTGGCCGTGGTTCCGTTACCCGTCACTCCGGTACCTGACCAGTCATAGATCACGTTGGTCTGCTTTTTAATGCTGATCGAACTGGCTGTGGCAGTAGCAGTCACCTGTTGACCCGCGTAGATGGAAGGCGGGCCGACGTTGCAATCGAGTTTGATTCGTTGCACCTTCTTACATCCCACCGAAACAACGGCCAAGCCTATAACCATCAGGCTCAAACAAATCAGATTTAGATTTCGAGAACTCATTTTCCAATCCTTTCTTTCTGACTCCTAACTCAATTTCGGCAAAACGAATTTATGCGGCGGTCGCAGTGCCGAACGGCTTTGAGCTCGCCACTTCGCCCGATACCGGTTTCGGAGTAGCGATTCTGCCTTTCGGCATCAATTCTTCACTCCGGCAGGGAGGCATGTGGGGCGTTCACCGGGCCTATTGTCGCCGGCACTCACCGCCAGGTGCTTCGCTAATGAACGTATGCAATAGAGGTGCCAAGTTCGAAAATCATCGTCCGCCGGCTCATGCATTCAGCAACCACGTCTCATCGAGATTCGTGCGCATACTTTTATCACTTACTTGCCTAATTAGCAGCGAACGCAATGACTTACGTAGTGAGAGGCAGCGGTGGTCCAATCAGCTCTCAATGAGCCGCAGCGATTCGCAGCAAGACGCCGTCGCAAATAGCAAGGTGATCGCCCACCGATCTATCCGGCGAAAATGTCGCGGAAAAACGCGAAACTGACGTCGACAGTTTCGACAGTGCGCAGCACTTGGCGAACGTCCGGTTGATAACAAATGAGATAGTTTCTCGCTGAATGTGGCAGCTTCCTTGCTTCACTTCTGAATAAGGAGACGTGCAATATGGGGACGCGTGCAGCGCAACTTAATCCTGTCGAGACCTCGAATAAGAGTAGGCAGCAGCTCCAAACCGATTTCCAAGTAAACGGGGCGAAGTGTAAGTCTCCAATGGCCTTTGTCTATGTGACCCTCGGAGACATGCTGCTTAGGCTGGAGCAACGTGATCCCGAATCGTTTTTTCCCACCATCGGCGGAGAAGTACCGACGTTAACGATCCACGGCACGGAAACGGGCGTCAACGTCAGCGTTCAACTTGACCAATCACGAATCATCGAGCGTTGAATGAAAAGCTAGTAAACGAGGTAAGGAAATGCAGAATCATTTTGAGCGGCCAGGCGAACACAATGAGCATCTCGAGACAGGCAGGCGGCGACCTCCAGCAAAAAAGGTGCCCGAGATTTCGATTGTGGTGCCGTTTCACGACGAGGAAGAGAATGTCAGGGAGTTGTATGCGCGCCTCAAGCGCGCAATGGGTCAAATCACCGACTCGTATGAATTGGTTTTTGTCGACGACGGTTCGCGCGATAGGACGTACCGGTTCCTGAATGAAATCGCGGGAGTCGATAGTCGCGTGGTTCTAGTCAAGCTCCGCAGAAACTTCGGCCAAACATCGGCTTTGGCGGCAGGTTTTGACCATGCGTCAGGAGAGTACATCATCTCCATGGACGGCGACTTACAGCACGATCCAAACGACATTCCTCGGTTTGTCGGGAAGTTAGACGAAGGCTACGACATGGTTTCAGGTTGGCGCCATAAGCGGGTAGATAGCTTTTTCTGGCGCCGGTTTCCATCGAGATGCGCCAACTGGATGATGGCCAAACTGTCAGGCGTGGACATTCACGACTTTGGCACGACATTCAAGGCCTACCGCCGCCGAGTTATTCATGACATTCCGCTCTACGGTGAAATGCATCGATTTATTCCCGCTCTGGCCAGTTGGTACGGTGCTTCGATTTGTGAGATTCCGATTCATAACATCAACCGCCAGCATGGGACGAGCCATTATGGCCTCGGGCGCACTCTCCACGTCGCCTTCGATTTGATCACAATACGTTTTCTCCTCAAGTATTTGAACAGGCCCCTCCATCTTTTTGGCCAGGCTGGAATTCTCTTCATGTTCGCTGGAGGAGCGGGCTTGCTCGATCTTGCAGCCGGCAAGATCATTCATCCCGAGATCAGTGTGATGTTTCGCCATGGGCCGCTCTTTGCAGCGAGCGCTGTCCTGATCGTTGCAGGTATTCAGTTTTTGGCCATCGGTCTGCTTGGCGAGTTACAAGTACGCCATCACCACACTTCACAAAAGCCGGTGCCGTATGCCGTCGATCGAATTGTCGTCCTTCGCGGCACCACCACACAAGAGGCCGTTTGCGTGGAGAATGAAGAAAGCGAATTGTGACTTTCGCTGTGAACACAGCCCGCGACGCGTCTGGCGAGTAAAGGAGTCCTGTTGTGAACTTTCAGTACCGTAAAAACTTATGGAAACTTTCGCTCACTGTGGGAGCGTCTTTATTCCTTGTTCCCTGGGCCTTGTCGCAGAACCTGGCCCCTGCTCCTTTGCCCGCCACGCCCGATACTGCGCAAATTGTGAAGGCCATCGAGCGCCACGATCGGACGCAGTCAGTGGCCTTGGAACATTATCACGCACTGCGCCATTACAAAATCGAGTATCGAGGCTTCTTCAAAACAATCGACGCCCAAATGGACGTGGAGCTCGATTATGACTCTGTTACCGGGAAGAATTTCCGGATCGTATCTCAAAGCGGCTCGCGCACACTTCGCGAAAAAGTTCTCAAGCGAGCGCTGGATAGCGAAAAGGATGCATCTCAGGATCGGGGCGCCCACGCGTTGTCTCCGGCGAATTACAAGTTTCAGATGCTCGGAACGGAGACACTGAACGGGCGGACGTCCTATGTCCTGCAAGTCGACCCGGTGTCGGGAAGCCCGTATCTCTATCGAGGAAAGATATGGGTTGATTGTGAGGATGGCGCCGTGTCCAGGATGGAAGTGCAACCCGCGACAAATCCATCGTTCTGGATATCGCAGACGCTGATTCATCAGACAAGTTCGAGATTAGACGGCTTCTGGCTCCCGCGGCAGGTTCAAAGCGAAACAAAGGTTCGCATCGGCGGAAAAGCAGTGATGACGATCGATTACGGTCCATATGAGATCATTCCGCTGCAATCGCCGCAATCGCCTCAGTCTGTTATCGACCCTTACCCTGAACTGGCAAAAGAGACCCTTCGGGCCGCAGTAAAATGACTCTTTGAAGGAAGCGGCGCGCCTGCCCGCGGAAGCTCCTGGGGCGCTCTTCCAAGGCTGCCGGTCTTCTCCTGGCTGCATTCGCAAAGCATATAGATTCCGGACGCGAGCGACATGGAAATCGACTACGATCCGCGGCTTCCCGCCCAGCACTACAACCCCCTTGATCGAACGATTTGACTAATCGCGCGGGAAAAGCCGTCTCCCCATCTTTATAGGAAGTCCTTGATCGTGCAAGATCGCCCGGAGGGGGCACTTTTCTTCCGGTGGGTTAACGCTGCACACCGCCACTACCGTTCCCAACGGGCTCTTTCTCCTCTCGCCCCTTTCCACAATTGACGAAGCTGTTTCGTTCGTCATCGACATTTTCGACTTCTATGTCGATACTTTCAATTCCCCCGTTGATTCTTAAGTGATTGCGCCCGGCGATATTTTGGCAACCCTCTTGCTATTACCCGAATGGCAATGAAGACAGTCCCTTATGAGGCCCCCGACGTGGTCATGAGATTTGTATATCTGGAAAATGCACGCGCTTACTCGACGAGAAGGATTGCACCCAAAGGCATCCTTCTGCTTGCGGCGCTTTTTACTGTTTGCCTGCTCATTCCTATTTCTGCGCGAGGGCAAAGTTCCGTCAAGCCAGGGACAGTCGAAGGCACTGTTCTCGTAGTGGACTCCGGAAAGACTTCCTTCCTGCCGGGCGCGAAGGTCGCATTAAAGGGCATTACAACCTTGGAAACAGAGACCGATGCCGAGGGGAAGTATAGCTTCTCCGGAGTCAATTCAGGCTCGTACTCGATTGAGGGAGACCTTCCTGGAATGCACGCAGTGCAGACAGTCACTGTGACGCCGGGAGCCGACGTAATAGTGGCGCTCGAAATGAAGCTCGTCGAAGTCGACACCTCAGTTACTGTAACGGCAAGTTCGAATGAGACCGAAGCCCCAACTTCTTCCGTCACTATCTCCGAACAAACCATCGCCAATGCACCCAACGCAAACGAACGATTTGAGAGTTTGCTTCCCCTGGTTCCGGGCGTAGTTCGTGGCCCTGACGGCCATATCAATATGAAAGGCGCTCGCAGCACGCAAAGTGGGGCCTTGGTCAATAGCGCTAACGTGACCGACCCAGCATCAGGTAGCCCGGCGATCAACCTGCCGATTGACGTAGTCTCCTCGGTTCAGGTCATCTCAAATCCCTACGATCCCCAATACGGCAAGCTGACCGGTGCCCTTTCGTCAGTTGAGACAAAGACAGGCGACTACGAGAAGTATCACTTCACAATTCAGAATGTCGTTCCCCGTTTGCGCGATCGTGCCGGAACCATCGCAGGAATTGGTGGAGCTACTCCGCGCATAACTTTCAATGGCCCAATTCTCAAAGACCGGGCCGCATTTACCCAGTCTCTCGAATACAGATTCGTAAGGACTCCGGTTAACAGCCTGCCCCCATTGGAACGGGATACCAAACTGGAAGGCTTCAACTCATATACGCAATTCGATTTTGTACAGGGCACCAAGCAGACAGCCACAGTATCGGTAACGATATATCCGCAGAAACTGGACTACATGGGGCTGAATGCTTTCACGCCCCAGCCAGCCACAGCGGATTTTCGTCAACGTGGATACGAGGTTTACGCTCAACACCGGTATATTACCGGCGACGACAGCCTTCTGGTTTCACAATTCAACTACAAAACCTATGACGTTGACATCGGCGCACAGAGCAACGATCCACTCGAGTTGATGATCGACACAACCACAGGTGGATTCTTTAATCGGCAAAGCCGCCGCACCGAGCGATATGACGCACAGGAAACTTATCAATTTGCGCCTCGCCAGTTCTTTGGCACTCATAAAATCAGGGCCGGCGTAGATTGCTCTCACTCCTCGCTCAGCGGGTTGGAGACGTTTGTTCCCGTCGAGCTGATTGGTTCCTCGGGGACAATGATTGAACAAATCGCATTCAGCGCCGCCGGCTCGTTGAATGTCGGACAGAACGAGACTACGGCCTACGTATTCGATCAATGGGCGCCATCAAGCAGGCTGCTTTTTGGCCTCGGCATGCGGTTGGACAGCGACACCGTAACAGGCTCCACGCACGTTGCGCCGCGCGGCAGCGTGCTTCTGACACTCACAAGTGACGGCAAGACACTGCTCAGTGGAGGAGCTGGAGTCTTCTACGATCGGGTGCCGTTGATGCTTCCAACCTTCCCGAATCTGCCGGAGCGCACGGTGTCGATGTACGATCCCACGGGCCAGATTTCCAGCTCGTCAGTTTTTGTCAATCGCATCGCGGGCGGGCTGCAGAATCCGCGCAGTACGTCATGGAACGTTGAACTGGAACGGCAGGTAACGAGCAGACTAACCGCCCGCGTCGGTTATGAGGAACGTAACACAGCCAGAGATTTCGTGGTGTCTCCTATCGGTAGTACTGATACCGGGGTCATCTCGTTATCCAATCGTGGCAGCGATTCGTACCGCGAGTTTCAAGTCACAGGGCGCTATAAGATCCCTCGCGCGACTGTAAATGCCTCGTATGTGCGCTCTCGGACTTACGGCGATCTGAACGACCCGTTCCTCTTTATCGGGAACTATCCGCAGGCAGTGATTCAGCCCGATGCCCAGGCGCGACTGCTGTTCGACGCCCCGAATCGTGTCCTCATCTGGCCCACAATCGCCGGACCATGGAAGCTCAATATTTTGCCGGTCTTCGACACGCACTCAGGCTTTCCGTATTCCGTTGAAAACGAGTACCGGCAGTATATTGGCCCGCGCGATGACCGGCGGTTCCCGAGGTTTTCTTCCTGCGACCTACAGATCAACCGGCCCACCACGCTCCATCTCGCAGGCAGGCGTATGCACCTCGTCGTGGGTGGCTCTGTCTTCAATTTGTTCAATCACGACAATCCTCGCGACGTGCAGAACGACGTAGCCAGTTCGACGTTCAGCGATTTCTATAACCCCGCCTGGAGAGAATTTCGCGGGAAATTGGTATTCCAGTACTGACCGTGAGAGACCACGTCATCATTTCGGCTTTGCTTGCCTGCTCATTCGTGCCGCTGATGGGGCAAACGGCCGCCACGCCTCCTCTAACTGCTGATGAGGTGGTGGCCAGGATGTCCGCGCGCGATGTGGAGCGCGAGACAGCGGCGGGCGGTTACACCGGGACCAGACAATACGATCTTGAGAACCGTCGATCTGGCACGCAGTCCCACATGATCGTAAACGTCGCCTGCGATCCGAATGGATCGATACTTTTTCACGAGGTCTCCAAGGAGGGGTGGAATTCCGGTAATGGCGCTTTAAGCAAGTCGCTCGAAACAGAATCGGAAATCTCTCGCCCGTCAATACGTCCAATGACCTTGTTCAACGAAAACAATTATGCATTTCAGATGATCGGGACCGCTCTTCTCAATGGCCGGAATGCTTATGTGATTGACGTTGTGCCGAAGCGGCGGGAAGTCTACTTGCTTCGGGGAAAGATCTGGGTGGATGTCGAAGACTACGCGCTGGCGAGAATTGACGGTCAGCTCGCGACTACCGCTTCTTATTGGGTCCGCGCTGTGCATTTAACTTTGGAATTCCGAAAAAGCGGCGAGTATTGGTTTCCATGGTCGTCCACAAGCACCAGCGAGGTTCGGGTATTCGGCCCAACAGACGTCAACATTCAGTTTTTGGACTACTCTCCGCTATCTGAGCCCGGTGGAAAGCAATCGGACCTTTCGTCGATGGAGGCAAGTTATGTCAATCACTAAACTCGCTCTGATTCTGGCGGCAGGCAACGGCAGCCGTTTAGCCGCTCGCTCAGGAGAATTGCCAAAACCCCTTGTGCACCTGAATGGCAAGCCGCTCCTGGAGCACGTGATGTCCAGTGCCCGCGATGCTGGTATCGAGAAGTTCGTCATCGTGCTTGGGTACCTCGGTCAGGCGATTCGGGAGTGGTACGAGAATCGGCCGCTCAACGGCGTGAGTGTGACCTGGGTAGAGAATCCTGACTATCGCAAAAAGAACAATGGAGTTTCCGTCTTGTGCGCGAAGGGTCTGATTCACGAGCCTTTTCTTTTGCTGATGGCGGACCACATCTTTGAACCAGCCACTGCCGGGACGTTACTCCGCCAGTCGCTGGGAATGGATCAGGTCATTCTCGGCGTCGATCGGAAAATTGACAGCGTCTTTGACTTGGACGATGCAACCAAAGTTTGGCTTGAAGGGGACCGCATAGTCGACATCGGCAAGAATCTGATGCGCTACAACGCTCTGGATACGGGAATGTTTCTCTGCCAGCCGAAGCTTTTCCACTGGCTTGAAAGCGCCATGATCGATGGCAATTGCTCCCTCTCGGATGGCCTGCGAATTATGGCCCAGAACGGGACCTTCAATGGTTTCGACATCGGAGAAGGGCGTTGGCAGGACGTGGATACGCCGGCTGCGTTGGATTACGCCCGAAACTCCTATTTCATACGCCCTTCGACAATGCGATATGCTTCGAGGCCTGCGTATGCCTAACCTCGAAAGGAAATCCAGGCCCACACTGCAGGTTCTCGCGGTGCTTCTTGGCGCGGTTTTGCTCGTCTATCTAGTGGAACGGGCCGGTCCAAGCGTACTCCTCCAAAACGCCAGGAGCCTCGCATGGGGAATGCTCCTCGTCATCGCGCTTGCAGGCTGCGTCCACATCATCAAAACATGGGCATGGCGGCTGGCTCTGCTCGGCGACGCGAAGAGTATCTCTTTCTGGCGCACCCTCGGCCTGCGCCTGGTATCGGAGGCCATGGGACAGCTTGGATTCGTGGGGCTGATATTCGGAGAGTCCACGCGCGTGGCCCTGCTCGGCTCCGGGGTGCCGATGGCTGGCGCAATTTCATCTGTGGCAATGGACCGCGGGCTCTTCATCGTGACAGGCGCGGTGGTTACGATAACCGGAATTCTTGCCGCGACTCTCGTGGTCGCCTTCTCGACTGTCTTGCGCGTATATGCAGGCATATTCGTGCTCGCAGTTTTGTTCCTGTTTGGAGTGGCCGGGCTCGCTCTCCATAATGGGTGGCCGTTGTTTTCAAAACCCGCCCGTGCGCTAGGCCGCATTCCTTGGTTCCGCGGCTGGATCAACTCCAAAAAGGCCGTGATCGAATCTTCAGAGCGCCGTTTTCTCCAATTTCATCGTCAGGCGCCCACTGCCTTCTGGCTCAGCCTGATTCTCAACCTGGCATGCCACGTCCTTGCGATCACTGAAGTTTATCTCATCCTCCATTTTCTGGGTGCGCGCGTCAGCTTCGTTGGTGCGCTAATTCTCGAATCGCTGACCAAGCTCATCAACGTCATCGGGTCCATCAATCCAGGGAACCTGGGCACCTACGAGGGCGGAAACATGGTGATTGGAAAACTTGTCGGCCTCAGCGGCGCCCAGGGTTTGACGCTTGGGCTCTGCCGCCGGGCAAGAGCTATCTTCTGGGCCATCGTAGGAGCGATTTGCCTCGCCTGGTATTCCAGATCGAATGGGCTGGTAAAGCCGAACGGAAGCACTGAAATTGTTAAGGGAGCGGATCTATGCAGCTAAGAAAGAAACGGCAGGACCTCACGCAGGAGCGATCCAACGCGCAAGTCGCAATAATTCTTGCAAACAGCATGCCTTGGTCAAGGTGGTTCGAACCGACACTGGCTCGAGTGGGAACTATGCCCGTATTGCTGCGTGCAATTCTGGGAGTGCAAGCCACAAATCCTGACCGCATCATCGTTGTTTTCGACCGGGTCATGGGACCGCAAATCAGGCAGGACTTGCTCAACACGCGACGACTCCCGGCAAGCGTGGAGTGGATGGAGGTCGCAGTTGGCACGCCATTGTCATCGATCGTTCGCCAGTTAGCTACTGTTACCGGCATTGCTCGTGTTCTGCTAATTGCTGGCGATCGCACTTACCTGCCCGCTTTGCATCGAATCGTAAGCGAATGGGATGGGCAAAGCAGCACATTGGAACTCGCCACATTGAGTGAGCCCGCCGGACTATTTGCTCTCAGCCATGAGGCGGCTCTTGAACTTGGCGCCGATGTCGAGTCTAACGTCGCGACCATGCAAGATTTGCATCAGTGGATCACCCGGAAAGCCATCTTGAATGGTCCATCATTCGTCGACTTCAGAAGGGTTGATGAAGATTCCTGGCAGCAGGTTTCGATGCCGCAGGATTGCGCCGCTGCCGAACAGAAACTCGACCGCTGGCTCGTCAAACCGACCGACGGCGTGTTTGCCAGAATGAACCGCACGATCTCCATCCCCATCAGCCGCCAGCTCATCAAATTCCCTATCACACCGAATATGGTGAGCCTGTTTACGCTAGGCGTAAGTTTTGCAGCGGGCGCGTCGTATGCAATGGGCGGGTACCTCAGTACGCTGGTGGGCGCCATTCTGTCGGTATGGGCCAGCATTCTCGACGGTTGCGACGGTGAGGTCGCGCGGTTGAAACTGCAGGCCTCCGATTTTGGATGCTGGCTTGAGACTGCGTGCGATTACCTCTACTACCTCTTCATCTTTGCGGGAATGGCGATTGGCCTGATGCGCAGTTCGGGAAATCGCGCCTTCTGGGTATGGGGTGCGCTGCTCCTGTTCGGCGCGGTCGCCACAATGCTGCTCGCTTGGTTCGAGCGAAGAAGACTTTCGGGCAAGCGACCCGAGCAGTTCCTGGCAGTTTGGCAGCAGAAAGCGGAAAGCCGTTTATCCAATCCACTTCTGTATGTGGGCCGGAAATGCGAATTCATCATCCGGCGCTGCTTCCTGCCCTATGCTCTTTTGGCCTTCGCAATACTCAATCTAACCTGGCTGGCGTTGTATATGTCCGCAATCGGCGCCAATGTCGCATGGATCGTCTCCCTCTATTCCAAACTTGCCTTCTCGTCCAAATCTCGCTCGGCAGCAAAGACACCTGCCGTGCAGGAAATGAAGCCTATAAACGTCTGAGTCCGGATGCCCTGCGCGTACGCTGGACTTGAACTGGTCAACGCCAATGGATCCGACACAGGAACTCGAAACAGCATCATTCATGACTACGCAAGGCCTGTTAGCGACTCCCGATACCGTCAGGATTGTCAGTTGGAACATCAATCGCGGCCTGCGGTTGAATGAGGTAATTGAGTTTCTTTCTGCAACGGCGGCAGACCTGATTCTATTGCAGGAAGCCGATTGTAACGCCCGGCGAACTCATTGTCGCAATGTCGCGCGAGAGATCGCGCAGGCGCTCGCGATGAACTACGCATTTGGATGCGAATTTGAAGAGCTCACCCAACGAGACAACGAGAGGCCTGCCTATCATGGGCAGGCGACGCTCTCTCGGTTCCCCCTCTTAAATACGCGCATCCTCAGGTTCTGTCGTCAGTCGAGTTTCTGGCTTCCGCGATGGTTCATCCCGCGCACAAGACCCTTCCAGAGAAGGATTGGCGGAAGAATGGCACTCTCAAGCTGCATCGATCTCGCGGGGTCGAAATTGATGGTATATAACGTGCATCTCGAAAGCAGGGGAGGCGATGACTTGCGGTGCAGTCAATTTGTTGAGATCTTGGGCGAAGTCTCTCAGCACGCTTCAGACACTCAGATTGTAATTGCAGGCGACTTCAACGCTGACTTGCGCCGTGAACCCGCTGCTGGAGTCGTTGGAAAATCAGGCCTCAACAATCCATTTGCACACAATTCAAGCCTTCCCACCACGGTGCCATCGAGATTCGATGGCTCACGTACCATCGATTGGATCCTGACGAAGGGGCTGTTGATTGGTTCTGAGCCCAAGGTGCACGATTTAGTTGGGGCTTCTGACCACTATCCCCTCTCGCTCACTCTTCGACGTCCGTAATAGGCGTTTCTTGGGAATGAAGGGTTGTATCGAGATACTGGTCCCAGAGGGGAACCTCTTTCGCATGATCGCTGACCAGTTGAGGATGCAGTCCAAGCGCAGCCCGTACGTAGCGTTTGGTGCGCGTCAACTCATGATTCCGGGGCCATGCTCTCGGGGTCGTAGTCACAGCGAGGGTGTAGATCCTGGCTCCCTCAACAGCCTCAACGGAGGCAGGGAAGTCGGGATAGAGATCCAGATGACAGTGAAAATCAACGTAAGGAGGTTGCATCATCGTATCATTTGGGCGCGGTCGTTACGCCCTTGAGGAGTTTCCCCACTTCAGTCATGCCGCGCAGATAGACCCCAGCCATTTGCGCCTGTCGATCATCGGACTCGTCGGTCAGGTGTCCAGATTTATGGATGAGGACGGAGGCGAGTTGGGGCCTGGCCAGAAGCCTGGAGATTGCTACCTGGAACGACCTAACCTGAAGGCCTTCCGCCTCTCTAGAGTTGAGAGGCTCGGCAGCGAGATCAGCTAGCGTATACTTCGTCGTGTCCTTTTCAGCAAGACCGCTGTTCAGGGCAGCCCTTCGTATCAGACAGGGCAGCGGCTGGATTTCGTGAGCGTTCGGTGTGGTGCGTTTTGGTACGAGCTAATCCAGAGGCGCGGAGGGGTACGAAAAAGGGTATTTACGAGTCTTTGAACGATAAACTATTTGGAATCAATACAAATGGCTCCCTGGGGGGCAGCCAAGACCAGGATGACAGCTTTGTTGGGGTGCGATCAGAAAGCAGCTGGCCCCATGTATATATCTTTCCGAGACACCGCACTAGCAGCTAGGAGCTAAAAGCCGCTCTCACATTCCCGGAGTCTCAGGTCCATTCGCCTTCGCGTTCATGCGGATGAGCTTCTTCTTCTTGTAGTCGTCCATCACGCTGTTGAGGAAAAGGCTGAAGGCCTGGTTCTGGCGCTCCTCGCGAAGCTGATCGCGCGTCGAGTCCAGGTTCTTCTGGATATCGTCGGCGCTGGGCTCCTGCTTGTCGACGATCTTCACAACTACTCCGGTGCGTTGGGTGTCGATTGGTCCGCTGACATCTCCAACTTTCATCTCGAAGAGCTGCGGCGCCACCTGGCCAACGTCGCCGATCTCAGGCACCTGGCCGCTCTCGTTCACCAGATCACTGGTCTTCACCGATGCTCCAACCTCTTTGGCCGCCTTTGGCAGGTCGTTATACTGCTTCGCCTTGCTGGCCAGCTCCTGGGTCCTCTGGGCCAGCAGGGCAGGCAGTTGTTCGGCGCGGTAGTCATCGAGCACGTGCGATTTCCAGTCGGCAAAAGCCGGCGCGTGCGCGGGCACGATACCCGTGACCTGGAAGATGGCGTAGCCTTCGCCGGTGGGCGCATACTGCGGCGGGTCACCCACTTTGGCCTGGAATGCGCTGGCCAAAAGCTGTGTGCTCGAAGGCAGAGCCGAGATGATTCCCGAGTGCTCAACCGGTGGGCTGGTCACAACTTGCAGGTGGTGAGCGGCCGCGGTCTTCTCAAGCCCGTTCTTGTCGGCCTCTGAGGTGAGGGTGCGTGCGTAGTTCTCCTGCGCCTGCGACGAAGCCTGGCGGAAGAGCGTGGCCTGAATCTGCGGCAGTACTTCGTTCAGCGCCTGCGCGTGCGCTTGCTGGCGCTCTTCAACTTGAACCACGTGATAGCCGAATTGGCTCTTCACAATCTTGATGTCGCCGATCTTCTGGCTGAAGATCGCGTTGTCGAATTCGGGAACCATGGTGCCGCGCTTGGCAAAGCCGAGCTCGCCGCCCGAGTCTTTGCTGCCGGGGTCGTCAGAGTACTTTTTGGCCAGCGCGGTCCAGTTGCCGCCGGCCTGGAGCTGCTTGAGCACGTCTTCGGCCTTGGCTCTTGGCGGCGGCGTCGGTCTTGGAGTCGGCGCCGGGAGCGAGCTGATGAGAATGTGGCGCGAGCGGGCCTGGTCGGGCACCTGGAACTCAGACTGGTGCTGGTTGTAGTAGGACTGAATCTGCTGCTGGCTGGGCTGCGGCAGGCCGCCGGGAACGTCGCTGGGCGTAAAGGCGAAGTAGGTGATCTTGCGCTCTTCGGGTACCGCGGTCGCGTAGCGCGCCGCGTTCTTCTTGAAGAAAGCCTCGAGATCGCTGTCAGAAGGGTTGATGGTCTTCAGCAGATCGTCACTGGAGATGACCGCGTAGTCGAACTTGATTTTCAGGTTCTGTTTGCGATAGGCCGCGCGAACGTCTTTGTCGCTGACGGTGACGCCGGCGGTGACCATGGCCTGCAAGCGCTGGATCGTGATGTTGTGCTTTAATATCCTGTCTCGAAGGCGGCAACCGACATGTTCAGCCGCTCGTTGACAAGCGCAGCGTACTCGCTCTGGCCGATAAACTTGCCGCTGGGGAAAGATGACCTGGCCGGTGGGCCCGGTCTGCAGGTAGTGCAGCACATCGGCATCGGTCGCCGTGATGCCCAGGCGGTGCGCTTCCTGCAACAGCACCTGTTGCTGGATGAGCTGCTGGGCCACCTGGCCCTCAAACAGAATTCACGATCATCGGATTGTCGGCATACTGAGGATTGCGCTGCATGAGCTGGCGGTGCGTCATATCCTCAACCTTTTGCTGGCTGATCGGAGTCGCCCGAGGACAGGAGCTTGCTGTACCAGTGCGGGTAGACCATCGCGAAGGTGTCAGGGGCGGAAGATCTGACGAGCCCATGAGGCCGGGGATGAGGTAAACGCACATGGCGAAACGATGGCGCGCCGATGATGACCACAGAAAAGGGCCTTGACGATGCGATTGTCTGCTTGCAGAAAACGAATCATGGGTGGAAATAAACCTTCAACTCTCTTGGCGACGTGCAGGTTGAAGGCTTTGGCGGGTGGCGCCCGAACGACAGCCTGCGATGCGCAATTCTCGCACGTTGCGACTCTCCCATTATAGACGAGCAGGGGCGCGAACCGCGGCGCCGAGCGCCGCAGTTGCTGAACGCAATCAATTCCGCCTTTCAGGAGACAATTAAACTGCTGCCCAATGCTGTCTTTTGCCGCAAGTCTTGCGGGCCTTACAACAAGTAACCCGGGCCCGCCTGTTTCAGGCGGCCCGGGTTGCCTCTTGCTCTTAAGCATTCTTGGTCATCCACTGCTTGTAGTCGATTGAAGTGGAGGCGCCGGTCAATTCGGTGGCGTGGTCGCAGGCTTGTAGACGATCCTTGCAAAGGTGCCGGCCAGTTCATCCCCGCCAATCCCCTGGCCCACGGTGGCGTAGAGCGCGTTTGATGGTCCGTTGGTTGTGTTTCCTCCGCCGAAGGCAATTCCCCAGAGGTTATTCAAGATAATCGGCTTCCCGTTCTCGTCCTTCATCGTACCCACGAATTTCCCGGTAATAGGATTAAACGCGACAATGGTGCCGTTGATGGAATTGTTTGCAACCAGCAGGGTATTGCTCAGCGGTCCAAAATTGCCGGGAGCCGCTGCGATGCCCCAGGCCTGGTTGAGCTGAACTCCCTGGCTCAGTGTTTTCAAAAAGGTACCGTCCTCGGTGAAAATGTCGATATAACCGCCCGCGCCGATGTTCGGGACAGCATACGCGACGTAGACCAGGCCTTCGATGTCCTGGATGCCAAATACCGAGAAGTTTGATGGAATTGACGGATCACTGAACGACTTCACGAATGTGAAGGTGCCGTCATACATGTCGATTATGTTGTTCGCGTTATCTGCCGCGTAGAGGAAATTTCCCGAGGAGTAGCTGGTAATGGCCAGGCCCGTGTAACTCGCCTTGTTGGCTGAGTTGTCGACCGCAATCATCGACTGGTTGGCGTTTGCTCCTGGCGCCCATCCACTGATGGTGCCGTCCAGCGTCGCGAAAATGAAGGCTGCTTTCGCGCCGTCAACCTTGAAATCCGACGTCGATCCGTTGAAAACGACTCCCGTCGGAGTGCCCGGGCCGTTTAGACCTGTCGGGGAGGACGGTCCGTTCCCGGCGGTGGGAATCAGAACCCTGAGCGCCACTTGTTTTCCGGTTCCTTCGTAGAGCGTCGACCAGCCGGTGTCGTTGTCAGCGATCCACCAGGGACTTGTTGCGCTCCGGGCTAATCCCCAGGGATTGGCCAGCAGTGGATCAATATTCGGAGCTTGGCCGACTTGATTCGAGACTATCTTGGTGACGACATACTGCGCCTCGGCCTGAGCCGAAACCATGAGAAGAACCAGGCCCAGGCACACGCCGACTGCGGTCCTGCGAACATGCATGCTAATCTCTCCTTCGCGAAGTCAGAACAGAGGGGACAAACCATCTGCGGGAATAACTGGGGGATCTTTCCCTGAGCTGCCCTGCGTGCATAACGCTATTTGGGTTGCGATTGGGAGTTGTCAGCCGCATGTCACCGATTTGCAAATTCTTCACGCACAAATGTCACCGGAACATTTATTCATGCCCGATTCATTTGGAATTCGAGAACAGTGGCAATCTTGTCGCAGATTCACTACTCCACTGCTCAAAAAAAACCGGCGCCGAAGAGGCGCCGGTACAGCATTCCCATGCTGAGTGAGAGATTGAAGGATCAGCGCCAGTAATACGCGCCGCCCACTATGTAGTAGGGCCGGTAATACACCGGCGGATAGGCGTAATAGGGGTAGGCCGCATAGCCGTAGCCGCCGCCGTACGGATAACGGCGGTAAAGGCTCGGGCCGCCCGGATACAGTCCCTGCGCCAGGCGAAGCGCTTCCTGCTGGCTCACCGGATCGACGGTAAGCGGCGCAGTGAGGTGGAAGGCCACCAGGGCCTCGGCCGGAATCCAGACATTGGGACCGGGCGTTGCCGCTGAGGCTGCAGTGCCGACTGCCGCGCCTGCGCCAGCGCCGATGGCTGCGCCTTCACCGCGTCCGGCAATCCCGCCGATCATTGCGCCAAGCAGCGCGCCGCCGAAGGCATTGCCCACCGTTCTGCCGGCCTTGTTGGGGCCTTTGACTTTGAATTGATCTGAAGTCAGTGGATAATTCCGGCCGCCAAGGTCGAGCGAGGTGAGCGTGAGCGCCAGCTCTGAGCTGCCGCCCAGGGAGCCGGAGCCAACCTTCTTTACATCGCTTACAACGCCGTGCAGCGTGGCGCCCCGCGGAACAGCAAGTACGCCGCCGAGCGTTACGTCGCGGATGACCGTGAACTGGACCGGCGTTCCGTCTGTTGCGTGTTTCGTGTCGACCTCTTCAGTCGTGCGCACATACAGCAAGGTGCCCTGGGGAAGCGTCACCGGCTCCTTGGCGAATTCGTAGGAAGGGGCTGGGGGCGCCGGTGGGCGTTGCGCGTAGTAGGGCCCGCGGGTCTGCGGATAAGCCGGGTACTGGGGCTGAGGCGGAGGCGGTGGCGCTGCCTGGCCCTGACCCTGGTTCTGCTCGGGCGCGGGCTGGTCCTGACTTTGGTTCTGGTTCGGGGCAGGCTGGTTAATGCCGACCGACGGCTGGCTCTGATCGGCCGGCGGAGCAGCAGCCTGAGACTGGCCGTTACTCGGCATGGATTGATCGTCATCCGGAGCGGGAGCCGCAGCATCCTGCGCTTCCTGCGGGTTGCCGATCTTCAGGTTGTTGTTCACCTTGGTAACGCCGTTAACATGCGCCACAATTGAGGCGGCCAACTCGCTCTCGGCCAGGCTGGCAACTGTGCCGGACAGCGTTACCTGGTTCTGAATGGTCGCGGCGGTAATCAGGTCGCTTTTGAGCGCCTGCGAAGCGTCCAAGGCCTGCACCACATCCATTTCAATCTGGCCGTCGGTGCGCTGGCCATTTGTCCCGGCCGGCGACCCGCTCTCTTGCGCGAGGGCCGCGCCAACCGAGAAGATGGCAACTGCGGACCACGCCAGACTCAGCTTTAAACACCTCTTCAACGATGGTCGAATCATGCTCGTATTTCTCCTCTGTCAAATCCTTAGATTCCCGAATTCGGCAAAAAAGCGACAGAATCGGAAAACGAAGTCCAACTTATTCCGGCCCAACTGATTACTCGACCGATTAGACGGTTTTCGCCGGAAGCGGTCAGGGGGATAAACCCTGTGGCAGAGAAAAAGTTCCGGCCCTCTCGTAGGGGCCAGCAAAGCAAGAAAGAGAATCAGCGACTCAGCGAGAGTGCCAAAAGGACCTGAAATCGTAGGAGGCGCCCAGCGTTACTCCCTGCGGGTCGAGGGTCTTTCGAAAGAGACCGGGCCACATCTGGTATTCGTAGTCGGCGCGCACCCACAGGTGCGGCAACATCCAGTATTGAATTCCGCCCCCTGGCGCATAGATGGTGCGTGTGTCGTGGTCGTAGTGGGGGACCCTGGAGTGAAAGTCGATGCTGCCGATCCCGACCAGGAACTTGGCGTACGGCTGGAATTTGCGGAAGTGATGCGAGGTGTAAATGGGGCCGCCGGCGACGGTGTCTTGCCTGAAATTGGAAGCGATCACATGGGGACGGTCGTAATCGATGTCTCTGCCCTCAATGTCGATCCCCAATCCGTAAAGGCGGTTGGGGACAAATCCTGGTCGCCATTGTCCCGTGACCGTGATGCCGAACATGCGCTGATTGTCCCAGTCGATGGCATAGTTTGAGACGCCGGCGCCGATGGTGAAGGGCAAGTGTCCCTGATATGCGGCGGGAGCAGTTTGCGTGAAAGCAGGACTCATGACGGTCAAAAAAACGACTGCCAAAACCAACGAGAGCTCTCTGGACAATTTCATCTTGCATCTCCTGATCGACCCGAAATATCTTTTCCATCGGGTATTACCCGGAAGTGGGAGGGTTGGTCTCATGGACCATCAATTGACCTCTCCGCACTGGATGAAGGTCATCAAAAGGCCCCAGGGGGTGAGATCCAAGGCAGGATTCCGGTCATCGATGCGGTCCGCGTCTGGTCTTAATGCCAGATCGCTGAGGCGGACCCTTGCCCGCCTAGCCACGTGCATTGGGCCCAGGCAAAATGGAACAATAGACCCCGAAACGAATGTTCCGCAGCCTCAGCTTCAGCGGCCTACGGTTACTGGCGTAATCCCTGAACCCATGGCTATGCTGAAAGTTTCGCATGTTTTGGACGCGGACGCGAAGGCAAATCATTCAAAACATGCCACAAAAGGATCAAATCCGAATAACACTTTCGTAATGTGAGCCATGGCCGGGTTGACCCCAAAAGCACAAAGTCCCGGTGGCGCCGAGCCGATGAAGGAGGTCTCGGGATTCAGATATTCCCGCCATTTGTGAGAAGACGGCTCTAGAACAGCAGTTCCCCGGCCTCGGACTCGATCGCGACCAGAAGGTCGCGTAATGCCTGAACCCGCGATTTTGCAAGAAGTTTCGAATGATTTAGTTGGAGCAGAGGCGGCAATTCGTTCAGGACCCGCTTTAGCATTATCAAAACTTGAGTAAAACTTTGGTAACGGGTATCGCGGCCGACCTTGGCCAAGGCGCGCAAAGCTCCAATAGCGCCGAGCTGCTCAAGAATGTCGGCATCGTGGAGCAGGACTGCCTCAAATTCGACCGGCTGCTGGTAGGGCTGATGTGTTGCAATGGCGGCAGCGACCGCATCCAGCTTTTCGGCCGGGAATCCCCAGCCGGCGAGCAACTCGCGCGTGTGGGCGATAGTGTAGGGCACGTGGTCCCATATGGCGAGTGCCTCGGGATCATCGGGCCGATGGCCGAGGAAGACTCCGAGGTCGTGTAACCACGCCGCGGCAAAGACGATATCGTCGTCGTAGGCCACGCCTTCACCTTCGCCGATACTTGATGCCAGCGCGTAGAGCCGGGGCTGGTGGCCGAACTTGTCCGGTGGCTGGGCCTCGCGGCGAATGTAATCGATCACCGATGTGCGCCATTCGGGAAGCGTCATCGCGTGTAATCCGGCCAGTTGGGTGTGACGCGAATCAGGTCGAGGCCGCCCAAGTCCTCAAGAACAAACTCCGGCGAGGAAGCAGGCACGCAGATCATCGACCGCGTAGGAAATTCGAGGGGCTCGAATTCATCTGAGGTGAGCCGCCCCGAGCCTTCGACCGCGAAGAAATACTGCAGACCAACCCTTTCAGTTGACCAGCGGAGGTTCTCGCTTGTTCTGATGCTGAAGACGGGGACGCGCTCGACGCGAAAATATTCCACGTCGATGAGAACGGTGCGGTCGGGCAGTAGCTTGGGCTTGATCTTTCCGGCGCGCGTCTCAAATTTGGTGGCTTCGAGCGATTTTTCGATATGCAACTCGCGGGGCCGGCCATAGTCGAACATGCGATAGGTGATGTCGCAATTCTGTTGGGTCTCAAGCAGAATTGCGCCCGGCCAGATGGCATGCACGGTTCCTGCATCCACAAAGATCATGTCGCCGGTCTTGACGGGCAGCATGTTGAGGCTCGATTCGAGAGTGCCATCGTGGATCTCTTGTCGCACTTGGTCGAGAGTTGTGCCAGGTTTGAGGCCTACGGCAACCTCAGCGCCTGCCTCGGCCGAAAGCGCGTACCAGCACTCGGTCTTGCCGCGTGGCTGGCCGTATTTTTGCGCCAGCGCGTCGTCAGGGTGCACCTGCACGCTGAGCTTTTCGCGAGCAAAAATCACTTTGATGAGCAGCGGCGACGCGGGCGCCGGCGCTTCGTGGCCGAGCAATGCTTCGTGCGCTTCAGCAAAAAGAGCTTCGAGTGTTTTGCCGGCATGCGGACCTGTGGCAACCAGCGAGTTGTCTCCGGTGAGCCAGACTTCGCCGATCGGCGCTTTTCCGGCGACAAAGTCAAACCACGGACGCAGGTCGTCAAATCCCCACGGGCGTTCCGATAACATCGGATCGATGCGGAAGGGGGCGAGAGTAGCTGTTGGTGATTCGTAAGCAGCAACCATGCGGCCTGACACTATCCTCTTGAAAGCCATATGTTTTCCGGGGTTGAAGGATGCTGAAACAAGGAGGCGTAAGGTTCTTGAATCGCTTTCGCCGGCAAGTCCACTTTAGCAGAGGTGGGCGGAGAGAAATGACGGAATGCGTGGGCTCCGGAGGGTCACAGAAAAGGCGTCGCTAGACCCTTTTCGGCCATGCTAATCTCGACCTGCCATGTGTAGATATCTTCTTGTGGTTCTTTGCGGAGTCGCCGCTCTTGCCGCAGCTCAACCGGCCGCAGCGCAGAAGTTTATCCCGAAAACAATCCAGTTCAAGGGCGACCCCGAGTACAGCGACCAGGAGTTGATGGCGGCCGCGCAATTGAAAAAGGGTGTTGTACTGGATTATGCGCAGATGAACGACCACTCTAAACTGCTCATGGACTCGGGCATGTTTGCTTCGCTGGCTTTCAAGTTCGATGGGCAGGACCTGATCTTCATGATTACGCCCTCGACCGATGTTTATCCGATTCATCTTGAGAACCTGCCGCTGACCCCGGGCAAGGAGTTGGACGCCAAGCTGCACGATATGCTGCCGCTGTATCACGGCAAGGTTCCTTCGGACGGAAAGCTGGTCGAAGATGTTCGCGCTGCGCTCGAGAAACTGCTGGCAGACCAAGGCATTACGGCTACAGTGACTGCTGAAGGGGTGGTGACGTCGGGATCGCGGAAATCGGGAATTGCAACTTATCTCATCTCGAATCCGCCGGTGCTGGTCGGCGATGTAAAACTGGTGGGCGTCTCCGCAGAGCGGCTCGCGGAGGTGCAGACAGTGGTGAACGACGAGGCAAAGCTGCCATTTGACACCGACAGCACGGCCGGCACCCTGGAACAGGCAGTAACCCTCTACTACCAGGACCGGGGATTCGCAGGGGTAATCGTGCAGGTATCGCAGGCGGGTGTGCCGGTAGTATCTGCGGACGGAATTCACGTTCCCGTTGCAGTGGATGTGAAGGAAGGGCGTACCTACTCGGTTGGCTCGGTGAGCGTTGCTGCCGGATCGCTTGTCCCGCAGTCCGATGTGGACAAGTTTCTCGTCAGGCCCAACGGAGCGGATGTGCAGGGAACCAAACTCCGCTATGCGTGGGAGATGATCGCAAAGGAATACAAGTCCAAAGGCTATCTGGATTGTACAGTCAGCCCACGTCCGGTTTTAAACGATGCCGCGGGCACGGTTAACTACTTTGTCGATGTGACGCCTGGACCGATCTATCACATGGGGCTGTTGCGCTTCGATAATGTGAGCGACCAGTTGCGTGCGCTGCTGTTGCACTACTGGGAGATGATGCCCGGCGACGTGTTCAACCAGTCATACGTGTCGGATTTCTTCATGAAGGCGCAAGCGCAGGATCCGACACTGCGACGGACGCTGGCCGGCGTGAAAACCTCAATCAATGCGAGCGCGGATCCAACGACTCGCCAGGTGAATCTGGTAATCACTCTGGCGCGGTAAGAGCGGGACAGTTATGCTCTTGCCATGATGCATTCAGCGCTCTTCGAAAACATGTTTCATCTGCCGCTTCCCTTTGCCGAGAAACTGCTGCGCCCGGTAATTGTCTACCTGGTGCTGGTGGTGCTGCTGAGAATATTCGGCAAGCGCGAGCTGGCGCAGCTAAACCCGTTTGACCTGGTGGTTCTGCTCTCGCTCTCCAACACCGTGCAAAACGCCATCATCGGCGACGACAACTCAGTGACGGGCGGCGTCATTGGAGCCTTCAGCTTGCTGGCTATCAACTGGCTGGTGGTCAGGCTGCTGTTCCGGTCGCAGCGGCTGACGCGCACATTCGAGGGCCGCTCGACAACCCTGATTCGCAACGGACAGATCGACCAGCGCGCGCTCGACAAGGAGACGCTGACCCGCGAGGAACTGATATCGGTGATTCACAAGCAGGGATTCGAGCACCTGCATGAGGTGCGGCGATGCGAGCTGGAACCGAACGGCACATTCTATGTGGAAGCCTTCGAGCCATCGCTCGCCGAGAAGCAACACAACGAGCTGATCGAGCGGCTGGAGGCGCTGCAGGCGCAGGTGGCGGCGCTGCGGGCGCAGCCGGCAGCAGAATAGGGCGGGAACGGGAATTGTGCCGTCAGCTTCGCAGCTAAAAAAGGTCACCGCTGTCTCTACCCCAGTGACGAAGACTTGACATGGGAAAACCCCGGGGCCGCTGGAACAAAGGCGCGTCAGGCCATGCACGCACGACCCTGCGTTCTGTGGAAAAGCGCCTTAAGCAGTCGCCCCGGCGAGAACTGGAGCAGTGACTACCTGTGCCTTGATGAAGCCGATGGAGACCTTGGGCGGGAGACCAAGCGTGAGATCGATTTCAACGCCCTTCAACCCAAGATCGCCCAACTGGTCCCTCACATTATAGGCCGTTTGCAGCGCCTTCAATACGGCGACCAGCGTCTTCTGTTCGCTCTTTTTCTTGATTATTTCGTCGATTGCCTTTACATCCACGTTGTCGGCATTGGCAACCAGCTTTGCGTGGACCTCGGGGAGCAGTCCCATGCTTACCTTGAGGTCTTCGACGCTAAATCCCAGTGCTTTCATCGTAGGTAGCGCCGCGTTGAACTCGTCGAGAAGATTGCTGACCGCATCGCTCGCGGAGTTAGTGAGGTCTCGAGCCCTCCCCAGCACGTTATTGAAATCCATGTGAATCACTCCTTGCCGGCGGTGGCCGCCCGGATTCGAAGATGACTTTCAATACTCCGGGCTATTGCTTCACGCGCGGTGAGGGGATCATAGCCGATTCAGAACTGGATTCCAAGAAGAATGCGCAGCCGTCGCGCGGTTCACTCGATCCGCTGCGTCACTCCGTCCAGACGATTTGATTCAGTTCGGATGGGGCTGCAGCGGGCGCGGCTTCTCTGGCAAATCACTCCCACTCGATGGTTCCGGGCGGCTTTGACGTAATGTCGTAAACCACGCGGTTGATGCCGCGCACTTCGTTCACGATGCGGTTCGAAATGCGTTTAAGCAGTTCGACGGGGAGCTCGGCCCAGTCGGCCGTCATGCCGTCCTCGGAATACACGGCGCGTACCGCGGCAGTATAGGCATAGGTGCGCTGGTCGCCCATCACGCCCACGCTCATCACCGGCAGCAGCACGGCAAAGCTTTGCCACACCTTGTTGTAGAGCCCAGCCGCCTTGATCTCGCTCACCACAATCTCGTCCGCCTCCTGCAGCAGCGCTACGCGCTCGGGGGTTACTTCTCCCAGGATGCGCACGGCCAGACCGGGACCGGGGAACGGCTGACGGCCCAGAATCTCCTCGGGCATGCCAAGGTCGCGTCCGATGCGCCGCACCTCATCCTTGAACAGATCGCGCAGCGGCTCAATAAGTTTGAGCTTCATGCGCGCGGGCAGACCGCCCACGTTGTGATGGCTCTTGATGGTCTGGCTGGGCCCTTTCACGCTCGAGCTCTCGATAACGTCGGGGTAGAGCGTGCCCTGCACCAGCCAGTCCACTCCACCGGTATCGCGCGCGATACGCTTGGCCTCGTCTTCAAAGACGGCAATGAATTCTGCGCCAATGCGTTTGCGCTTGATTTCGGGTTCGGTGGCGCCGGCGAGTTTCTCAAGGAAACGCGCGCTCGCGTTCACGGCGACAATGTTGAGGCCGAGCTTGCCGCGCAGGTTGCGCTGCACGCCCTCAAACTCGTTTTTGCGCAGCACGCCGTTGTTCACAAAAATGCAGGTAAGTTGGTCGCCGATCGCTTTGTGCACCAGCACCGCGGCAACTGAGGAATCGACGCCGCCCGAGAGCCCGCAGATTACGTGACCGCTGCCAACCTTTTCGCGAATCTGCTCGACAGTGCTCTCGATGAAATGCGCCGGCGTCCAGTCTGCGCGCGCGCCGCAGATGTCGAGCACAAAGTTTTTGATGAGCTGCGGCCCGAGCGGCGTGTGGTGCACTTCGGGATGGAACTGCACGGCCCAGATGCGCTTTTGCTCATTGACGATGCCGGCCAGAGCGTTGGAAGTGACGGCAGTGCGATGAAAGCCCGATGGCAGTTCGAGTGCTTCGTCGCCATGGCTCATCCAGACATGGATACTGGGGGGCAGGCCAGCAAACAACTTCGTTGAGCGGTCTTCGATTGAGACTTCGGCGTGGCCATACTCGCGCTTAAGAGCCGAACGTACTTTGCCGCCAAGGTGATGCACAATGAAATGCAATCCGTAGCAGACGCCGAGAACAGGCACGCCAATTTTGAGCACGGCGGGGTCGGCGACCGGCGCGTCATGGTCATAGACGCTCGAAGGACCGCCTGAGAGCACGATGCCGATCGGTTTCAAAGCCTGGATTTCGGCGATCGGGACGGTGCAGGGAAGAACGACGGAGAAGACGTTGAGCTCGCGAATGCGGCGGGCGATGAGCTGGGTGTACTGCGAGCCGAAATCGAGAATGACGACGGTCTGGGTGTCCACGTAACAGTGTGGCAGGGGGCGGGGCGGCGTGTAAAGAACCCAATTAACCGGAATTCGATGAGTACATTTGGATGCAAGTTTCAGTCCGGAAATGGCAATTTGAGTCAGTCGGCGGGATCAAAGATATTCGGCGGGCGATTCACGGCATTTTCGCTCACTCGCTGCGCAAATTCGCGGCAAGTCTTTTCCATTGAAGCGCGGATTTCCAATCCCGCGGTTGACATTCACCCGATTTGCCGCGTCAAAGATGAGATCGATTCCCACAGAATTCTGATGGCCGGCGATTTTCCACACCTGGCGGCGGCGATGGGATCCGGTTCGTGATGCTGAAGTCTTTCATGAAATGCTGATCACTGCGAACACAGTTTCAAGCCAATACGAGCCAAGGGCGCGAATGCTCAGTTCAGGAGCGCCGAGGGACGGTGCGATTCGGGAAAATGGCCTAAATGCATGGCCTCGATGTGCGAAACTAGGCACAACCTGCCCTTGGCTTTTACAATGCAGCAGGGACCCGTCCCAACCCAGCGCTGCTCGGGAACGATCAAACTTGGCGGCATACGCCTGACCAGGATGAAGGATTCGCATGAAGTTTACGAAATTCGGCAAGGCACTCCTGATGGGCACCCTTTCGCTCGTGCATCATTTTTGGTGTTTCGTCTTGCGTTTAAAGTTATACGGTCGGTTTCTTGTATGTGACGGGAACGATGACGGCCCAGTCGGGTAATAACGGCATCATCAGCGGCTTCAAGATCGATCACAACACCGGTAAGATTGTCTACGATCAATGGTCTGCCCATCTCATCGGGCGGATCGAATCCCGTCCGCGCCGTGCTGACCCTCGGCAGCCGGTTCATCTATATCCTCAATCGCGGCGCCAATGCCGAAGGCAATGGCGATTGCACTACGGCCGATCCGTGCGAGAACGCAAATATCACCGAATTCGCGGTGGGCGGAAACGGTGTTCTCACACCTCAGGAGACCTTCTACACGCAGGGGCTCAATCCCTTCCGGATTGCTGGTGGACTCCACGGGCAGCTACATTCTTGCTCTCGATCACGATTCGATCGGGAAGGACGGAGCCAATCCGGCCTCGGCGACTAATCCGAATCAGCAGTTGCGGCAACTGCGTTGGGTGGACGGACTTACGGTTTGCGGCGACGTCACGGTTTACTAGATTAACCAGACGACCGGACGCCTGAGCACGGTTGCTGAACTCACAGGTTACGCAGGCCAATTGCCCCGGCGGAGCGACCAGTTGCCCGCTGCAGCTACTTCCCGGTTCCCTCCGATCCCATCGATTTCCTGCTGGGCCCGGGATATCTGCTCACAATCAGCGGAACGCCTGCCACCGGCGACTCGATTTATCCCTACGTCTTTGTATCCAACCAAGGGCAACTGACTTTGAGCCTCAACGGTTCGCAGCCGCTGACCGACTCCTATACCTCGAATGGGAAGGTGGATAACGCCACAGCATTAGTGAGCGCCGGCGGGGTCTATTACGTGCTCGACGACGATCCGATCACCGTGACCTTCAACGCCAACTCAGTAACCTCGTCGAGCCAGATTCTGCCGTATACTCTGGGCTCAGGTGGCGCCTTCCAGGCCGAAACCGGGGGAATCATTCCCGACGACCCGACGCTTTCCAATCCCACATGGCTGCTGGTGGAATCGAAGAGTAAATACCTCTACGTGATCAACCAGGGCACCAACACCCAGGGCAATAACCCTGAGAGCGGCATTGCGGGATACTTCATCAATACAACTCCTGCCTACCAGCTCAGCTTTGTCGCCGGCGAGCCCTTCGGTTCGGGGTCAGGGCCGCAGTGCATTGTGGAAGATCCTTCCGACCAGTTTATTTACGAAGCTAACCTCTACGACTCGAGCGTGACCGGACGGGTGCTTGACCCGAACTCGGGAGAGCTCGACGACCTGAGGGTGAACAGTACCTACGCCTTGAAGGGACCTGCGACCTGGTGCTTTGTGGATGGGCGCACCGGATAGAACCGGACCGTATGCGACGGCAGCTTCTTGCAGTCATGGCCGGATGGTTGACCTCCGGCCGCATGATTCAAGAAGGGCCGTCAAAACTGGGGCGAATGAAGATTCGGATTGCCGGTGCGGATTGCGTCTGGCCCTCCCGGGCTTTTAATTCAAAGAGATTTTTTGCCGGGCCGGCGACTATGGCCCTTCAACGAAAGATGCGCATGAAGTTGAACAAATCGAGCCAGCTTTTACTGGTAACCGCGGCCAGCCTGCTGGCGGCATCGCTTCTCACGGCGTGTGAGACCCTCACTGTCGATTTTGTCTATGTATCCAGCGCCCTGGCCGCGGGGATCAACAATTACGGTCTGATCGACGTCTTCGAGATCAACTCTGAGTCGGGCAAAATGCGCCAGATTCCCTCGTCGCCTTTTCCTTCGGGCGGCCGCAGACCGGTGGCTGAAGCGGTTTCCGCAGACAACAAGAACCTGTTCGTTGTCAATCAGGACGATAACAGCATCGTTCAGTTCGTCATTGGCAGCGACGGCAAACTGTATCCCTTCAACACCGCTAATACGCCCGGTATCTTTCCCATGGCGGTGGCAAGGATAAAACAAATCTGTTTGTCGTGGATCTTTACCAGCCATTGCCCACTCTGCTCCGACGCCAAGCCTTGTTCGGGCTCCGTTGCTGTTTATCCGCTGAATGCAGCTACCAGCTCGAACCCGGTCACCTTGGGAACGCCGTTGACCAACAACGCGATTAGTGCCCAGTACTGGCCGCTGACGGCTCTCAACGGCACCGACATCATGGTGCCCACTGCGGTGAACCTAGTGGCATCGGGTTCCTGCGTATTTGTCGCCGCATACGATTCGTCCGTGGCGCCGCATGCGGGGTACGTATTTGGCTTCGCAGTGGGTTCGGGGGGTACGCTATCGGCCATTGCCGGCTCGCCGTTTGCTGCCGGAACCCAACCCACAGGGATCGCCAGCGATGCCTCAAGCACCTATCTCTACGTCTCCGATTCCGCGCACTCCGATGTGCTTGGGTTCACGATCGGCGCAACCGGAGTGCTGACTGCCTTGAGCAACAGCCCGTTTGCTGCCGGAAACCAGCCCAGCGCCGTTGCGGTCGATCCGAATTATCCCTACGTTTACGTCACCAATGCGATCGATGGAACAGTTACGGCCTATTCAATGACCAATGGTGCGCTGACTACTCTGGGCAACTACACCATCGGCAGCGATCCGGTGGCGATCGGCATCGATCCCTCCACCGAACACTTTTTGTTTACGGCGAATTTTCTTGACAACACGGTCTCCGGCTTTCAGTTGAGCACCACGGCCGGTACACTTCTCGACTCGCAATTCTCGCCCTTTTCGGCCAATGCGCAACCCAACCGCCGTTGCAGCCATTCCGCACAACGGCACCGGAGGCGGAATCGCGAAGTAATGGCAACGAGTTCAACGGCGCCGCTCCCGCGAGGGAGCCGGTAGAAACAACCCGCAGGCGACTTTTACAATAGCCTGCGGGCAAACTGAAACCGAGTATTTTAAAGGGCTTGACTCGAAACGCTGCGCCCGCGACGAAGGAAGCGCATGAAGTTGCGCAAACTGAGCCAGCTTTTCCTGGTCTCCGCAATCGGCCTTATCCTGGCCACCTATCTGACTGCCTGCAATATTGTCACCATCGATTACGTCTTTGTATCGACCTCGGGCGGTTCTCGTCAAGCGAGCACGGGCCAGATTTATTCGTTCGCGGCCGACGCGGAATCGGGAGCCCTGCGTCCCGTCAATAAGGTTATCGCCTCAGGCGGCGATTCACCGGTCGCTATGGCCGTCGACTCCACCTACGGCAACCTTTACGTCGCCAACCAGGGAAATAATTCGATTGTTCATTTTGCGGTTGCCGCTGACGGAACACTTAGCCAGAAGGACACGCTCACCACATCGGAGGTTCCGGTTGCGATGGCAGTGAACCACGCGGGCACCTATCTTTACGTGCTCACGGGTACAACCTCGGCCAGGTTAACTGAGTATGCTCTCAGCTCAGGCGCCATCGGCTCGGCCACAACTGAGCAATCGCTCATCATTCCCGGCTACACTTCCGATACGCTGGTGCCGACGGCCATCACGGTCCTGCCCAACAACAACGAAGTTTATGCCACACTCTATGACTCCTCGGCGTACGCTCCGGGTTGCCCGTCGTGCGTTACCAGCAACGCGAACCCTGGTTGGGTCTTCGGCTTTGCGGTGGGCTCGGGCGGCGTGCTGAACGCCGTATCCGGCAGTCCTTACCAGTCCGGCATCAAGCCCAGCGGGGTAACTGACGACCCGACCAACCGTTTTGTTTATGTCACCGACTTCGCCTCGAACGAGCTGATCGGGTACACCGTGCAAAGCACGGGTGTGCTGGACTACATGGTGAATGGTCCCTTCAAGACCGGCAACGAGCCCAGCGCTGTGGTTATCGACGCGCGCGGCCTTTTCATCTATGTTGCCAATGCGCTCGATTCCACTGTCTCGGCTTACGATATTTCCTTGCCCAGCGGCACGCCCTCGTCGGCGCTGTCAACTACCGGCTCTACTACGAACACAACCGACACGCAGCCGGTTTCAATCGTGATCGACCCCTCTCTGAGCCGTTACGTTTACACCGCGAACAAACTCGGAGATTCCATCTCGGGATTCCGGTTGAATCCGAATTCCGGCGTGCTGCAAGCCACGCAGGCCACGCCGTATCCCACCGGCAACGGCCCCAGCGCGGTGATCGCTGTTCCGCACGGAAACCACGCCATCCAGACCACCACTCCGTAAATACCGTCGCAAACAGAACCTGGCCCGGCTCTCGCAGCCGGGCTTGCCGTTTAAAACAGGGAGTAGGCGGTAGGGTGTAGTGTCAAGGGTGCAATGGTTAGTTGTCAATTCTCAGTCCCTGCTTCACTCCTTCACTCTCTCCATACTCCCTATTCCCTTCTCCTGTTACCCTTAACCTTCGGCCAACCATGTTCGCGACCTCTCAACACGCACATTTTGTGGGCATCGGCGGAATCGGCATGAGCGGCATCGCCGAGATTCTGCTGAACCTCGGAATGAAGGTCTCGGGCTCCGATCTGAGGCGCAGCGCGGTCACCGACCGTCTCGCCGCACTTGGCGCCACCATCTACGAAGGCCACGCGGCCGGCAACGTTGTGGGTGCAACAGTGTTGGTTACAAGCTCGGCAGTGGCACAGCAGAATCCCGAGGTGCTTGAGGCGCACGCGATCAAGATTCCCGTGATTCCACGCGCCGAGATGCTGGCCGAGCTCATGCGGCTCAAGTACGGAATCGCCATCGCCGGCATGCACGGAAAAACCACTACCACTTCAATGGTGGCGGCGGTGCTTGCCGAAGGCGGGCTCGACCCTACGGTCGTTGTGGGCGGGCGCGTGGACGCGCTCGGCTCAAATGCGCGGCTGGGTACGACGCAGTACCTGGTCGCCGAGGCCGACGAGAGCGACCGCTCATTCCTCAAGCTCTCGCCGATTCTTGCCGTGGTGACCAATCTCGACCGCGAGCACATGGATTGCTACCACGACATGGCAGACGTGGAGCGAGCCTTCGTGGACTTCATGGACCGCGTCCCGTTCTACGGAGCGATAACGGCCTGCATCGACAACGCGCTGCTCAAGAGCATTCTGCCGCGCGTGCGCCGTCGCGTGTTTACCTACGGGCTCTCAAACGAAGCCGACTTCCGGCTCGAAATTCTCGAAGTCGGGAAGAGGTCAGAGCTGGGAAGTTCGCTCTCGCGCTTCCAGATACACACGGCAACTGGCCCTCTCGGTCCGTTCGAGCTCCACGTGCCGGGGCGCCACAATGTTTTGAATGCGACGGCCGCGGTTGCGATTGCGCGGCAGCTTGAAATTGCTCCCGAAAAGATCGCCGCGGGCCTCAGCCACTTCCGCGGCGTCGATCGCCGCTTCCAGCTTCGAGGTCGGGCCGCCGGCGTTACGGTGGTGGATGATTACGGCCACCACCCCACCGAGATACGCGCCACTCTGGCAGCGGCGCGCGAATGCGGCCACAACAAGATCCACGTGATCTTCCAGCCGCACAGGTTCTCCCGAACCTTTGACCTTTTGGATGAATTCGCCAGCGCATTTGCTGCAGCCGACACCGTGATTGTGCTGCCCATCTACGCCGCCAGCGAGGAGCCGATTCCCGGCGTAACCGCGGAAGTGTTGGCGCAGCGCATTCTTGGTCCTCGTGTCGTGTTTGCTCCCGACTTTGCTTCGGCCGTTCGCGCCGTCACCGCCGCCGCGCGCAAAGATGACCTGATTCTGACACTCGGCGCGGGCAGCGTAAGCCAGCTTGCCCCGCAGATACTTTCAGCACTGCAAGAAAAACCGGGATCCAGTGCGTAACCTCGCCGGCGAACTCTAGAACCTTTGATGGAACAGTTGCGCGTACCAGAGTGCCGGGGCCGCCAGCAGCAACGCGTCAACTCGGTCGAGCACGCCGCCGTGGCCGGGGAGCAGCGAGCCAGAATCCTTTACGCCCGCTGAGCGCTTGATGGCCGACTCAGCCAGGTCCCCCACCTGAGCGGCGATATTGATCACCACAGCAAGGCCCAGCCAGTATGCTGTTTCGTCTGAGAACGAAAGCAGGGCGGAATCATGGGCCTGAAGCACGTTTGCCAGCCACAGCAGCGCGCCGGCTGCAATCAGGCTACCTGCCACCGATCCAAAAGCGCCCTCCCAGCTCTTGCCGGGGCTGAGTTGCGGAGCAAGTTTGTGACGGCCCAAGGCACGGCCCACGTAAAGCGCGATGGTATCGCCGGCCCACACCACGCACAGCAGGAATGCCACCAGCGAGGGACCGTTCGGCTGCTCATGCAACGTGGGCAGCGCCAGCAGCGTCGATCCCAGGTAAAACATGCAGAAAATCGAGGCCGAGGCGTCCGCCATCACCTGTTCCACCGCCCCCCTGAATGTGCACAGGATGAGCAGTCCCAGGTTGAGCGCGCCAAAGATGGCGGGAGTGGAGTCCGGCCACTCATAGTTGCCGGCAAAGAGAAGCAGCAGCGCGACCGCGACCGCAATGCGCGGCGGCCTGGCGCCGCGCAACTGGGCTAGTCCCAGGTACTCCCATCCAGCGAGCGCCGCAACAATGGCGACCGCGGCCGTAAAAAGGACGTGCCACCGTGGCCCGAGAAACACCAGTACCAGGACTAATGGAATCAGTATTAGAGCGGTAACAATTCGTTTCATCCACGGTTGAGAATACACTGCCGGGGCAGGGAGGTGGCTAATCTTCAACCGCTCAATGAGTTATCAAGTCGGGCGCTCCTGCAGTGCTTCGGCCTCCCGCTTGAGTTCGAGTATTGCCTCAGCAGGAACCTTATGGCCCGCCCTAATGTGCTGCTCAAGATGATTGAGGATCTCACTGTGTCTGTTGTCGACGAAGCCTTGCCTAAGCCAAGGACCAATCAGGCCGCAACTGCACCAATGAAAACAATCGTCAGTCGACGTGTACAGGTAAACGTCGCAATCCGCACCAAACCTGAAGTAGGCCATACATCCGATCCTATTTAGAGGATATTTGACTTGCGCGGAAGCGGCGCGGAATTACGATTCAGCTAGCTGCGATCCTTATCTGCTCCGGATTTTCCTCGACTTCGCCGCCGTCTTCGCCCAGGCCGCCGTAGCGCCGCTCGCGCTGCTGGAAGTCGGCGATCGCCTCAAGCAGGTTCAGGCCGCGGAAGTCGGGCCACAGGCGCTCGGTGACAAAGATCTCAGTGTAGGCGATCTGCCAGAGCAGAAAGTTGGAGATGCGCATCTCGCCCGAGGTGCGGATGAGCAGGTCGGGGTCGGGCATCTGTGCGGTGTAGAGATGGCGGTGAATATCCTGCTCGGTGATGTGGTCGAGCGGAATATGCTTCCGGCTTACCTCGGCGGCAAGCGCGCGAAAAGCGTCCACCATCTCGCTGCGGCCGCCGTAATTTAGCGCGAGGGTGAGCGTGGTGCCGGTATTGCGCGCAGTAGTTTCTTCAACCCAGCGCATTTTGTCCTGCACTTCCGGCGGCAGGTCGTGCGTGCGTCCGATGTAGCGCATGCGGACGTTGTTGTCCATCATGCGCTGCACGTTACTCTCAAGGTAGCTCTTGAGCAGGCGCATCAGAAAGCTGATCTCGGCGCGCGGCCGGCGCAGGCTGTTTTCGAGCGAGAAGGCGTAGAGGGTAAGCCAGGGAAGGCCGATACGCGAGGCGGTTTCAGTCACCAGTTGTACGCTGCGCGCGCCCTGCTGATGGCCCAGGAAGCGCTTGAGCGAGCGGCGGCCAGCCCAGCGCCCATTGCCGTCCATGATGATGGCGACGTGCTGAGGCAGGCGCTCGGGCTTGAGCGTTGCGTAGACGGCCCGCTCATCTGGCGGCAATTCATGGATTCGAAGCGTGGATGAAGATTGCAAAGAATCCGCCATATTCTCGAGCCCGTTTTCCGCATTCCCGCCGCGTGTTTCGGCCCCGCAAAAGGAAATCACAGACTCTAACTCTCGATTATACGAAGGCTGACGCTGCCACGTTCAAAACAAGCTGTTACCAATGGAGTAGGGCGCTGCGCCGACCCCGCCGCAAGGCTCGATTCGGGGAGCATTGTCATCATTAGAAGCAGTCGGGCGCGCGGAAGTTGTGCGGACAACAACCCGGCGTCGCCGGCCTGATAGGGCTGGCAATGCCGGGTGTCAACGAGAAGCGTTGAATCAGGCCGAACGCAAATGGCCAACAGCGCCGTCGCGAGCGGCGCTCATGATCAGCGTGCGGTGCAACGAGTCAAGCAGCGGCAGCACGGCGGCAATCTCGGCCAGGAACGGATCGTTGAATATGGCGGCGACCTCTTCCTGGCGGCGGCTCCGGGAGTCGCGCACCAGTTGGCAAATGTCTACCTCAAGCGCTGCGGCCAGTCGTTCGAGCGAGCCGAGCGTCGGAATCGCCTTGCCATTTTCGATCTTCGAGATGTAAGTGCGGGGCACCTGCATGCGGCCGGCAAGCTGGCGCTGGCTCAAGTGGCGAGCGCGGCGGATTTCACGTACCTGCGCGGCCACCTGCAGGCCTGCCTCGGCCGCCTGGGCGGGCTGGCTGGTTACAAGCTGAGGCGCGAGACGCGCCGGTTCCTCAACATCGAGGGGTCTGTGGCATTTTCTGCAGAGGGAGTTGCTCGTCCTGTATTGGATCAGACGGCAGTTGCGATATGCGCAACGCACAATTTCGCGGGTTTCCAAGCTGACTGGAGTAGTTGCCATCCTGCGGGTGCGGAGTGCCAGAGCGGACTCTCCGGGGTGCAATTTTGCACCTCGACTGGTGATACTCTCGTGGAGGTGAACCATAATTGTCAAGTACAAACTTAGGATCAATCCTAAGACACACGGATGATACCCCAAAAAACCCGGAAAATCACGAACCAAGTTGTGCAACACGGAGAAAAAATAAACATGAACTCTTCGGAGATGGCGCATGACCGCGAAGCGGCCTGGAAACTGCTTACCGACTGGACGGCAAGTGAAAGTTTGCGCAAACATGCGCTGGCAGTAGAGGCCTGCGTGGTCGCCTGTGGAGAAGCCGAGGCCGCCCGTTTGGGACTGGCCGGCGGCGAATGCGATACGTTTCTCGAGCTTTACTCAACCACGGCCCTCTTGCATGACTTCGACTACGAGCGCCACCCCACGGCCGAAGAGCATCCGTTTGTCGGCGTCAAGGAACTGGAGCGTCTCGGCTGGCCTGAGGCGATGCGCACGGCCATCCTGGGCCACGCGCAATATTCGGGAGTCCCGCGTGAGACGCATCTTGCTAAAGCGCTTTTTGCCTGCGACGAGCTGGCCGGTTTCCTGACTGCCTGCGCACTAGTGAAGCCCACCAAGGCGATCAGGGATGTGGAAGCGCCGAGCGTGCGGAAGAAGTTAAAGGACAAGGCATTCGCGAAAGGCGTGAACCGGCAGGACGTCATTCAGGGCGCGCAAGAGCTGGGCGTCGATCTGGACGCGCACATCGCCTTTTGCATTGAAGCGATGAAGAAGAAGTCGGAGACGCTGGGGCTCTGAAAGGCAGGGACTAACCGCACTTCTCACAGCCGGTAATCTCCTTGCTGAAATTTTCCGGCCACCATTTGCGTATAATTTTGCCCTCCCGGCGCACAATGTAATTGGGAAGGTCAAAACGGAAGTTTGAAGCATGGATCGAGAGAAAATGAAAAACGTCATCAACACCGTGATCGCGCCTCCGCCCGACTACTCTCAGGGATACAAAGACGCCCGCTTTTACTGAAAAGCCACGCAGATGCTGTTCAGATGTGGATCGCTTCAATGATATCAATAGCTTGAGCGGAGTTTTAGTCTTTACAGCTATACAGAAACCGCACAGAATCTGTACCGCGGTGCGGTTTTTCTGTGCAGCATTGACATTCCGGTGAGAAATTCAGGCTAAGGGACTAAGAACCTTTGCAGAGACGCATCGCGGGCCTCTGGCAGGAACCGCCGGTCTCCTGACCGGCTGTAATCTGGGCCTCCCGGCCCAAATTTTGCTATAGGCAAGATTACCGCGGTAGAGAAAGCTGCACGTGAACAGAAGCTCTCGCAGGTGGTGCGCCTCACGCTATCGGGTTCTTGCTTCGCAACTCGGCCACAATCTCCATGGCAGCGGCGCGGGCCTCATCTTCCTTGTCGGGCGGAAAGCTGATTGCTCCGACGCGAGCGTGGCCTCCTCCGCCATAGCGCTCGCATATCTGTGCCAGGTTCACCATCTTCTCGGGGTCGGCCTTGGTCCAGGGATTGGAGCCGACGGCGACCTTGGTGCGGAAGCTCGACTTCGACAGGCCGATGGAGTAGGTGGCCTTGGGATACAGGTAATAGGGGATGAACTTGTTGAAGCCTTCGAGCGGATGGTCGGTGATGTCGAAGAAGATGGTGCCGTCGCGTTCTTCGGCGCGACTGCGGATCAGCGTCGAGCGCCTGCTGATGGCGCTCGAGCAGCGGCGGCCAGTAGCGGCGCGACGAAAGGCTGCTCGAGCACCTCGCCGAGCGGAATCTCGGTGAGCAGCGGAATAAGCCGCGGAATGAACTCAGGGTCCTGGGTGGACTCGATGATGAGCGTCAGCTTCATGGCCGGGGCAGGCCATTTCAACGGCGGATTCGCGGGCTCTCGTATTTTGCGCCGTCCACGATGTCGGCCCAGTGGATAAGCTCCTTCACCGGCTCGGCGTTGAAGCCGAACCTTGTTCCGGCGATGTGCGCAATAAAGCTGGTGCATGAAGTGTAAGTGGGGTCGAAAAACTTGCGCGATGCGCACGCCGGGTCGCGCTGGCAGGCAATGAAGTGCTGGTGATCTTCAGGCGTCAGGAACGCCGAAAGGTGGTGGTCGAACCACCAGGTGATGCGCGGAGAGGCGGAATACTTGAAATCGACAATCGCATTCTCATCGCCCACAAACTCGCTCTCGTTGAACAGAGCCCCGGCGCGATGAACCAGGCCGTGATACTCGTAGTTCGCGGCCTGCGCGATGCACTCGCGGTGGAACCGCGTGAACAGCGAAGCTGAGCAAGCTCCGTCGAAGCATTTGTCGTGATAAAAGACCCGAACCCGCAAAACACTTACTCCCTCTGGCCGGAGAACAAAACTCATATACCGGAACTGTTTAGCATCAAGGGCGCGGCTCATTGTGTCAAGCTGTCGCGTCCCATCGAATTGGGCCGCAACGCGTGTATTGCGTCACTGGCGGGCCAGTCGCCGATCATTTACCCTTAATCGTTCTTGGAAATGACGACGGACGCCGCCCACGCTCGATATCCGCTCACACAGGGCGTCAACCCGTGGCTGGTTACCTGTTCCGTCATGTTGCCCACCTTCATGGAGGTGCTTGACACCGCCATCGCGTCGGTGGCCCTGCCTTACATCGCCGGGTCGCTCTCGGCTTCGAACTCCGAGGCCACCTGGGTGCTCACCAGCTACCTGGTGGCGAACGCCGTCATTTTGCCCGCGTCAAACTGGTTTGCGCGGCGATTCGGGCGCAAGCGGTTCCTGCTCACCTGCGTTATCATCTTCACCATTGCCTCGTTCTTTTGCGGCGCGGCGCCTTCGCTGGGTGTGATTTTGCTGGCCCGTGTAATGCAGGGAGCTGGAGGAGGCGCACTACAGCCGCTCTCGCAGTCCATCCTGCTTGAAAGTTTTCCGCCGGCCGAGCGATCAAAATCGATGGCCGCGTATGGCCTGGGCATCGTGGTGGCGCCGGTGCTGGGCCCCACGCTGGGCGGATGGCTGACCGACACCTTCAGCTGGCGATACGCCTTCTACATCAACATTCCGGTGGGTATCCTGGCGGTCGTCATGATCAGCCGCTTCGTTCACGATCCGCCATACATCAAGAACGCGAAGGTGGGACCGTTCGACAACATTGGCTTCGGCCTGCTGATTGTGTGGACCGGCTGCCTGCAGGTCGTTCTCGACAAAGGCCAGGAGGACGACTGGTTTGGCGCGATCTGGGTGCGCTGGGCGGTTGCGGCGCTGGCGGTCGCGCTCATCGGCTGGATATGGCGCTCGTGGACCAATCCCAAGGGCCTGGTCGATCTCCACATTCTCAAGGACCGCAACTTCCGCACCGGCTGTTTCATGATCGCCATGCTGGGCATGTGCATCTACATCACCATCGCGATTCTG
>CAWILB010000076.1:0-93580 GCA_963836635.1 uncultured Acidobacteriaceae bacterium
ATGTGGCCGCTTTCTGGATCACAGCCCAGATGGTCGCGCACCAGGCCATAGAGGCCGTTAAAATTCTTCCGCATGTCAGTCGCGCCGGGCGCAAGGTAGATCCGCGTCGCCGGTCCAAAGCCGAACACCGCTACAACCTCTCCAGCGCGCTCACCAATTCCGCCAGAGTCTCAGCATCGAAGCCCCTACCAACCTCCACCTTGCGGCCATTGGACAACAACACCGTAAGGGCGCTTCATGCTTCCCTGTTGTTGCAGAAGCCGACATCGCGGCCAACTCCACCGCTATCAGCCGGCTCTCCCCAGTCGTAATGTTCTCACTCAACCGCTGCTCACCTGGCTGCTTCTTTAGATGCCGGGCCAGCGTGCTCAAAGCCATTCCATGACTACGACAAAACTCGCTTCGCCCCATCCCACTCTTGCGGTACAAAGCAGCCAGACGCGCTATCTCTTGCCGGCCACGTTGACGAACTCCAACTCCAGACTCTTCTGCCATAAGAAGAGTCCATCACAGATCGCACGCTGTTTACAGGTGCGTTGGTCAGACGCTTACGTTAAACCACCTGTCCGCGAATGCATGGCGGAGCCCATGGAGAGTGATCCGACGAATACGAAGCTGCGCAGAGAACGCACTTAATTGATGGGACACACGATCGAGTACGCGTCGCGGGGCTATCCCCAAAACGTTGTCGTCTGCTGGCTGTCTTTTCTGGCGAGCTAGAAGTATCCTTGCGACCTTTCCGGTGAAAGGCACGCGCCGCTCATACAAGCTCATGTGCGGCTTGATGGTAATGGACCTCGCTTTAAGGTCGACATCTGCCCAGCGAAGTTCGCAAAGCTCTTTAGCTCGCAATCCCGTGTTGGTGACGATGTGAACGATATCGCGCAAGTCCCGGGTGTGAGGCTTCCGGCTTGTAAAGGCTAGGAGCTTCGATATCTCCTGGTCCGATGGAGGCGTAGGGATGCGATGCTGTGTGGCGTGTTGCCGGTGTGAGGTAGTCTTCATTTTCTATTTCCTTGTTGCGCGATTGCGCCTTGTCGATGGGTCAACGATTTTGCAAAATACACGTTCGAAGCAACCTGTGCTTTCGAGCGCTACTCTTGTGCGTCGACCAGTGCAGCGATGAGCTTCAAATCGAGACCGAGTGGATCCCTGTCCGCGGCTGAGATGAGTCGACGGAGCTCCCTGTAGGTGAGTGGCTTGCGAATCCGGTGCGGGATCACGAGCCGGTGGACGTGGGCCGAATACTTCTTCATGGGTCAATCCTTCGTTGGCGCTGGATGCGCCAGTTGACAGTTGTTGGAAGAGGAGTCGAGCGTAGGGCTCCCCATATTCCAGCGTTGCATTGTGACTGTGTTTTGCCAAAGACGGGCCAAACTTGCGGATCGTTGCCTCGAATTACACCAACGATTCGAGCCAGTTCTGGATCTTCGCCGCAGTTCGGAACAAGGGTTCCATCGACTGCCCGCGTGACTTTAGCCGGAGTGGGGCAAATCCAGTAATGAGTGCGAGGGCCGCCAGGTTTTCCCCGACCTCTCGCCAACGCATCAGGAACGCAAGTCGCAGCGTACCCAAGGTCACCGGCCGCATCAGAACCTGCATCGACAGCGATTTCAACCGCTCCGACACATCGAGAAGGACACTCTCCGAGAACACATACGATCCAACTGCAGCGAAGCGCTCCCGGGCGCGTCGCGCTTGGAGAATATTCGAGATCTGATCGCCGAATGGAACACGCAAACTACCTCGGTCTCGACTACCACAAATCCAAATCTCGCGGTGTTCGAGATCGATGTCGTCCCAGCGTATGTTTGCGAGATCCTCCGGAAGAATTCCGGTGCAAAAGACTATCATCGCAATTTCCTTCAGATCTAATTCGGCGACGTCATCCCCTAGTGCTGCCAACAATGCTTTGAATTCCACCGTAGTAATCACTGGTCGCGGTCGTCCTGCGAAAGCTGCCGAAAATCGATCGACCGTCGACATCAAAGGGACTGATCTCGCGGTAAACCGGGAGCCGTCACCGTGTCCGACGACCTCGGCACCGCTATCCAAGCCGTAATTAGAACTCTGTATTCTCATGCTTTTCTTCTCCTGTTGTTGAGAGATACGTTGAGGTTGTGACGGGCGGTGGCCGAAACCATTCGACGCCTACCAATGAATTGGATAAGGGAGTCGAATGCTCTGCTCTTCAGTTGCCAACGTTGCATCGTGACTGCGTCTTTGCTAACGGCGCCGTTTCATTTGTTGTCCGCGGATAACGCCGATTGGTGTGCAATGAACTTCGCGCTGGGTGTGATTGTTTACCTAACTTTGCCCCCAGCCTCTTTTTGATCCAGCCAGCCTTCCATGGCAAGCGTGCCGGAGGACTCATTGAACTTGGAGCCGTAAATCCGGATTGTTGTTTGCACGTTCTTGTGCCAAAGCATCTTCGCCAAGGTCAAATAATCCTTGGGGTGCTCTTTCAACCACTTGAAAGCAACCGCATCACGAAACAGATGCGGCGTGGTGCGCACGCCGGCAAATTGCGAGGTCCAACGCCCGATCACCGTTTCGACCAGGTCAGCACGCATTGGCCTTCCACTCTGGTTCAGGAAGAGGGTATCCGCGTTCCGGACACCGACAAGTTGAGGGCGTTGCTCAGCCAGGTAGCATTCCAGAGGTGCGATCAGTTGCCGCGGGAGCAGAACATGGATTGCGAGACCTGTCTTGGTTTCCTTCGGTGAGAACCTGATCTGCCAGAACTCGGTGTGAGGGTTTCTCGCCTCTTCTTCAATGACCCAAGCTGGTTTGTCCAATTCACTGGACGTGGAGATCTTGTCCCTGAACAGGTTCGGCGCTGGCCCACCGATCCGACATTCACGCAGGTTCCGCTGCCGCCAAGGAAGAATCAGGAGCCACTGGATCATCAACTCATCCATTGCCATGCGTGCGACGCGCTTGATGTTGATCTTCCTCTTCTTCTGGTATGCCTCACGCAACGACCGAATCTTGCCGGGGATTGCTTCGAGTACGTCGTAGTCCACCTGCTTTTGTGCCTTCCGCTGCTTTCGTTCCGAGTCGTCCTCAAGCTCGACGCTATCGATAAGAGTCTTCAACCAGCTGAAATCCCGGCCGGCGTATGCAGGATGATGACTCATTACCGCATCCAGCATTCCCAGGCGGGACTGAATAGTGTGTCCGTTCTTGCCGCGCTCGTTGATGGACCACTCGACGAAACCCTCCACAACATCTTTCTGGATGAGATCGGAAAGTGACGTTGGCTGGTTACCGCAGACATTGATGTCATATCCAGCGATCTGACAAATGGTCAGTCGAAGGTTGTTGGCCGATATGGCCCTGATCCTGCCTCGCTTCGGGCGGCCCTTTGCAAACGCTGCCTGCTTCCATTTGATCGCCACTACAGCATCATTTCTTAACCCTTCGGGAAGTTGCTCCAGGGGAATGCCGTACTTGGTCTGACGGAGCACGCTGGGAGGGGTGATGGTCATCCAGCCGGTATCGAGCAGCAATCGCCAGAACTGATTCCGCTTCGCCCGCACGGTGGTGAACAGCATGCCGCCCTGGATCATCTCATTACACCAGCGCTCGACATCTTCGATCGCCACTTCAGCCGGCGTTTTCGTGACCTGGGAGAAGTGTTGGACAATGTCCATGACCTTCTTCTCTGAGGCGACTGCGAGCAGCGGCTTCCATCGCTCGGGAACATTCGCATTGGGCTTCCAGCCATTCCGGCGAGCCGTCTTGAGCAAGACTCGAAGCTGATAAACGTACGAGCGAATGCTGTTCTCGGCGTATCGGCGGTCTACCAGGAACGCACGAAACCCTTTCCCGCGCGCGTCAAGGGTGTCGAACGGGATGTCATTGCCCGGCAAATCAAGGTAGACGCCAAGAAGGCCACAGGTGGTCTTGAGCATCGCTAAGGAGCGGGGCGGCTTTACGGCTAGGGTTGCCAGCAGGTCGCCGGTGGTTCTTATCGGTAGTGGCGCGTTCTGATTGGAAGGAATGGATGGATCCTGAGCAATCTGAGTACCAAACTGAAGGGTCGCGAACGTCATATATGCATTTCTCCTGGAAGGATGTATAAGTACTTTCCACAAAAATTGCTTAGAATTTGCGCAGCAATCAGAGGCAAAACGACGATCACGGCAAACTCAGCATTGAAACGCAGGGAGTGTTGATAGAACGACACCGGAAGAAGGATCTGGCAGACTTCGGTCATGCGAACCGAGCCCAAGTCTCCAATGCGGACAGCCAGCAGTTTGAGGCTCGCTATGCTATTTGCCACGCTGTGCACCTTTCTTCTTGCTGGCCGAGAGAAAGGCCTCCAGATCTTCCGGCAAGAACTTGGCTCGCCCCGGTAGATCGCGCGCCGGGATCTGCCCGGAAGCTACGCGGTTCTGGATTGCCCGCGCGGATACGTTGAATATCTTTGCCAAATCTCCGACGGTGTATGTTGCCTGGAGTTGGAGACCTTTGATACGGATAATCTCTTCAAATGTGGGGAACTTGGTTGTTGTTGAAGTGTTCATAAGCCTGTGTCCTTTCAAACGGCCGCCCTGATGGCGCCCTTAGCGAATTGAAAAGAAGCTCCACGCATCCTTGCGGTGCAAGCTGCAAGGCTCCACGCTGCTCCTCACAGGCTGTCTAGTATAGGAAGTCCCAATATGTTTGCCCGCAGCGACGAGCTGAAACTTGAATCTCGGCGACGAGGCAGTCATCCTGAAGGTAGACCCCGCCCTCAGAGAGCAGAGAGAGCCTGTCTGTGATGCAACAGTCTCGGCAGTATTGGTGAGCATTGACCTGCTGCTTGCAGGTGTACTCAGTCACTGGTCGCACAGAGCATCAGCCTTCTAACGCGTTTAGGCGTATGCGAGGTTGCGATCCTCGCACGCATGGGCGGGGTAAGGCCATGCGGGCATGTGGCAATTAGCTACCCGGTGCGGTGCCGGGTCCCTTACGCGCTCGAGCCGCAAGGGCCGAACTGATCCGCATCTTTGCTGTGTGCGGAGGTTCGTGGTATGGCCGGACCCGATTTTGACAACGGATTGGCGCCCGCTGCTCGTGACCGCTGCTTGATAAAGCGGAGGGGGATCTGGTATCCGTGGACCTTTGGAGCCCCGTGCCATCGCTATCCGGCCAGCATGCGATGAAACGGGTAGCACCGCGGCGAACAGGTCAGGAGCGACCCTGATCCTGTTCATGCCACTCACCCACTGGCTAGTATAGGAACTCTCTTCCACCTCCTGGAATTAACTCGAAGAAACCCAATCCTGACTGTCGCAGCCGGCAGTTGCTCGGTATTTCCTATTTGTAACTGGATCAAGCCCAGGTAGTTGCCGGGGACGATTGAAATCCTGAATAGCCTTGAATCGGCATTCGATTGTCCATTAGAGCGAACCTGGAAGCTCAGGACAGGAATCCGGAGGTGCCACAGCACGGCGCTCTGTTGTGCGCCAATCGGACTGTAGACGCCCTAATGCCGCGGTTGTCAGCGCCTCTACGACCAGATTCAAAAGCATCACTCGGACGACCAGAGCAACTGCACTAAGTGCGGTTCTACTCACCTTTGGTCCCTCCGTCATTCTTTTCCTGATCGAGTTTGAACTTAAACTCTGACTGTCCTACTGCAGGAGATGGAGCAAAGTGCTTTGGATTCGATTTCCATCTTGCTTTTACCAGGCGTACACGGCGCCGGCGTGAATTGTTCAACTGTTGCTTTGGTTTTTCCATTGTTCCTCCATACGGAATAGGCAGCCCGATGGCTACCGATTGAGTTGACTGATTGATTGGCCTGACAGGACAAACGCCCAGCCTGGCGACGGTCGCGCACAACTGGTGCTCGATCACAGTTGCGCGGGGGCTTGTTGCCTGGTAGGCGACGCATTTCTTGGCTTTTAGGCCGAGCACAAAGAGTATTCACGCCGGCGAGTGATGTTCGCAGGCTACGTGTATAAACCGGTCGACCGTTCAGAACAGGAGCATTGCCGGCGACCCCTATACTAGACAGCCCAGACGGGACGCTGGGCCCGTGCGAGAGCCGTTTCGCACAATGGACCCAAATAGACAAGTCCCTTTGGAGAACGACTTTGGAAAGTAATGAAATTGCCGATACCGATCTTGCCATCTCGCCCCGCAATCTGGGACTCATCCTGTTGAACACATTCTGCCCATACTGCTTCTGGATATTGCTTTGTATGAAGTTCCATCCGCCCTTCGATCATGGTGGCGGTGCACTGTGGACTTACATGCAGCAGATTGAGGAGGCACAGATTGGGCGCCACCTTGAAGAGGATGGCTGTTTACCGAAGGAGTTCAAGCCCTTTTGCGACATTAGTTCCCGAGCTGAATTTCCGAAACACTGGTCCAAGTTCCGGTACAAGCACAAGAGTGGCGTTGTTCTTTACGGCGTCCCAGACGAAATCTTCATCTTGGCTGACGGATCGCTGTGCGTAATCGACCATAAAACCGCCATCAATAAAGGGGAAGGCGATCCCTTCCTCCCGATTTACCATTCGCAGACGATCGGCTATTCGGACATTGCTCAGAACGGACTGAAGCTCGGTACCGTGACCAAAGCTGGCCTCCTATATTGGGAAGTTCAGCGTGATGAAGCGGTCAACGACCCGGCAGGTCACTACGAGAAGGGCACCGTGTGGGTGCCGTTTCGGCCAAAGCCGCTCGAATTCGATATCGATTTTGGATTTCTCGATAGCCCATTGAAGGAAGTCAAAAAGCTATGGAGGGCTGACACGCCACCTGCTGGACGCGAAGGTTGCAAGGACTGCGCGAAGGTAAAGGCCCTCTTTGAACTTGGCACCAGAACCGAATCGATCGACCAGATTCAGGATCAGAGGATTCTTACGGGTTGCGGCCATTCCCGCGAGGCGACCAGGTTAGTCTCGAAGCGCATCTATGAACGTCGATTGTCCCGTATGTCTGCCCTCGAGGAACTTCAGGATGAAGCCGGCTATTTCCAAATCGCCAAGGACGGCATGATGAACAACTGGCTCTACTTTGAAGATCAAAGTTAGTTCGCCGGTTTCACCGTCACGAGGTGCCACGGTCCTTCTATGCGACAGAAATCCAATTCGAACCTGTGTGCTTGGTACTACGAAACGTGCTGTCGTGAACTTGCTGGCGAGCGCCATCAACGTGATGTCTTGAAGGTCCTCCTTGCAATGGCCAGGAAGTCCCAGCTTCCGCGGTGGGAATCGAATCTCGCCGAATGGCTGAAGCAGTCTCGAAAGAGAATCAATCGGTTGTCAGCAAGGAGGTCGCGCCTTGCGCGCCGTTCAACCCTCTGAACCTGGCTGCCATAGAACCTCATACGGTGAAGCGCACTTCCATCGCGGCAACTAGCTTCTCTTGCGGTTCGCTAGACACTGCCCGTGGCCCTGTCGATGTCTGTTGCATCCCCACCGGCAGTGATTTGCCAATCTGCAAACGCTTCAACCTTCCGCGCCAGTGATTATTGGATCGTCGGATCGACTTCGTGACTGCCCTCGCTGCCGAGCAAAGGTGTTTGTCGCCTGGGATTCTGAACTGACAAAACTGACAAAAGTCCGTTTGACGACCGTTTTGTCAGTTCTGTCAGTTCGCAACTTGCTCGACCTCTGAACTTCCTATTTCGTCAGCCTCAGGTTTGGTTTCGGAGCGCCGTATGCGCTTGAGTATCTCCGGATTGATTTTATATATCTCGCTCGGCCTACCCCTTTCGACGATACCCATTTCCTCAAGCAGATCCAACTGCCTCTCGGGCCGGACCCAGCAGTGGTCTTCCAGCACCCCGACAGCGGCGCGAGCCCGCCCGGGTGTGGAAAGCTCCACCCAACCCTTTCGATACACATTTCGGATAGTAAAGGCGCCTTCTTTATCTCCAAGGAGTCCCTGCTCGATTCTTTTCTTGAGGACAAGCGCTGCGCTGTAGTCTGGACTCGTCTGTGCCGAATACACGCGCATTGCGTGCCCCTTCAGATACTCACACCATTCTGCAGCCTGTTTCGAGTGTTCCAAGCCCACCTCATCCAGGTTCCCATCAGCAAGAGAGAACAAAAGCGCTAGAGAGGGCATAAGGCTGCGGTATTTTGAGAAATGCGACTCTAACGAAACGTTTAGTTCGTCATTGCGTAGCTCAGTATTCATCCAGCCCGTGAGCCATTCCTGAAAGAAAACTTGCGCGTCTTCAGAGAACTTGAGAAGCAGCGGATTCTCGGCATCTAGCGCTGCAATGCGCCGGTAAACATCTTCCGCCTGCTTGAACCCTTCTGCGTCCTTCTTGCGATCTTCATAAGACCATTTCTTCGGTTTATCTGGCCAGATAAGAAGCTGAAAGCGCTGTATCAGCCCGTCACTGCTGTCACCATCAACCATTGCGTCAGCAAAGTATGAACGTAGCCTGCTTGGTTGAATACCCCCGAAGAGTGAGACGCAGCAATTATCTACGTAAATAGATCCGCGTCCGATTCGGTCAATGGTGAAGCTGGAACCCGGATTTGATCTTTCGCGATTGTGAATCTGGATCCTTTTCGAACATGGAATCTCGATTCATTACGGTGCGCCCGAATTTCATCCTCTTCGGATGAGTCGAAAACTGTACTGAAGTCAGAATGAATTGAGTGCCTGCATGTCTCTACATGGGCGCCGTGTCAACCAAGCGTGCAGCCGGAAGTACGATTCAATTTCCCTAAGCATACACGCCTGAAAGTTGCCTTGAACATCCCGTTTTGCCTGAGAAGTCCCCATGCATCTCCCGCCGTGTGGCGTATCGACGATTCGTACAGACACGACGAATCCAGAACCATCGTCGCCTTAAAACGGGGAGTCACCGGAAAAATTCTCAACTTCGGCAATATTTTCCCCAGCTCAACGACATACCAGATGTCCCGGCTTTCCCCGGTAGCTGTGCCGCGTGTCCTCGCCGCATTGCGGTAAGTCGAGACGTGGGCACACTCCAAGCAGAGAAATCGCCCAAGCACGATGGAGCTCACAAACATGTCGGAGCAATTGACATCGAAACCCCTCCCCATGGAAACCTCTGTTCATCAACAGATTTCCATCTTCGACCTTGTTTGCCTCCTTCTGCCTGGCCCGGTGTCCTCTTCTGTTACGCAGGCAATGTTCAATCGCCCCGCACGCCGCCAGTTCTCCCTGGTTGACAGCAGCCTCTGGCCGAAAAACACATGAATCGAACCCGGTGCTCCTCGTTGTTGCGGGTCATCGCGACGTTGCCGCTTCCGGGAAACTGAACTGCCGATGGCCTACACTCCGATCGAATAGTTGAAATCTAAAAGGGAGAATAATGCCGATGAATTCGATGATTAGGTTCCCTAAGAATCGCTCCTTTTCAAAGACAACTCGAATGCGCCGCGAATTGCCGGCAAGCAGGCCGGATTTTTCTCGCAGTTCTTCTCGTGAACTGAAAGTGGTTAGTGAACCTGAGCCATTAGGGAATGTACTGTTTGACGCAAAGAGTGACGTGTCAGTAATTGCCTTTCACTTTTTGGAGTTAAGAAGAAAATCAAGGCTAAGACAATGAAATTACGTTCAACCCGACCAAGCGACTTGCGATTCAGCTTAGGCGTCGCAGATTGCGTTATGTTCGTGGCGGGCGAACCGAGTATTCCCGCCAGGCGTTGACCTGGTCAAGTGAAACACCAACATCGGTGAAACTCCTGGATTGAGGGCTGAATTAGCAAGCTAGTTTTGAGAACTTATATTACAACGCTAAATTAGAAGGCTATAGAAAGCTGAAGTTTAGAGAGCGAACCGGACCACATCAGCAATGGCGAACCATTGCTGACGGGCCGCCGGAGTGCGAAAAATCGACTAGTATCTAGTTGCATAAGTTATCGTACAATGTTTTGGGGTGTTTCTGGAAGACGACCTGCTTCTTCCATTCGAAAGGGTGTGCGGTCTGATTGTAGGCGGCGATAAAGTCGTCCATGTGCTTGCGGAGTTGGCCAGGGCTGGTAAAGCTGGCCCCACTCAGAGATTGGCTCTGCAGGATTGAAAACCAGATTTCCACCTGATTCATCCACGATGCGTGTGTGGGCGTGAAATGGAAATGGACGTTTTTGTGCCGGGCCAGCCAACGGTCGCGTTTGGGCTTATGGGTGTTGAGGTTGTCCAGGATCACATGGATTTCGCGGTCGGGATGCTCGGCTACGATGCTGTTCATGAAGTCGAGAAACTCCATACGGCGGCGGCGTTTGTAATGATCGCCCTTCACCAGCCCGGTGGCCACCTCCAGAGCCGCAAACAGGGTGGTTGTGCCGTGCCGCTTGTAATCATGCTGAAAGCCCGTGAGCGCTTTGCCGTTGGGCAGCTTCAGCCAGCCCTGAGCCCGTTCCAGGGCTTGGATGTGAGGTTTTTCGTCGACGCTCAACACCAGAGCATGTTCCGGCGGATTCAGATAAAGCCCGACCACATCGGCGGCTTTCTGTGCAAAGCAAGGATCGGTGGAAACGCACCAACTGTGACGCCGTTCCAGCGAAATTCCATGTTTGCGCAGAACCCGCCAAATTTGATCGTCGGAAATATCCTTCAGCGCCGCAGCCAGCAAGGCGCCATTCCAACGCGCATAGCCTTTGGGCGGCGCCTGATCCAGTTGGGTCAGAATGCGGCGTTCGCTCTTCAGGTCGTAGGTCGCTGGTTTGCCTGGCCGCGGCGCATCCTGCAACCCGTTCATCCGGTCGCGCAAAAAACGACCGCGCCATTTGCTCACCGTGGCTGGGCGCGTCTCCATGTCCGCTGCGATCTGCTCGTTGCTGGCCCCAGCAGCCGCCCGCAGAATCACCCCGGCTCGAAACACATCCCGCGACGCACTGGTTAGGCGACGCACGACCAACTCCAAATCGCTCTGCTCTTCAGGCGTAAGCGCAATGCTGCGGGCGTTCATGCATTGCACTATACACCATTCGCTAATTTATGCAACTAGATACTAGATCAGCGAATGTCGCTACCGCGCCGCGAGCTTTGGCCGCGCGAAAGTTGAATCTGCCTCGCCTGAGAATCAGCACAAATTGTCTAAAGAAGTTGGAGGCGCGGGCCGGGATCGAACCGGCGCATAAAGGTTTTGCAGGCCTCTTTGAAAGAGGAATAACTCGTGTAAAGTCAGTGGCGGAGTGAATGGAGTTGGTGGTTTTGCCGCTTCTTGTCCGCCCTCTCTCATAACGGTCTTCGCAACAGCCTGTATGTCTATCGGGGCTAATTTGGAGTTCATACGATTTGCGGTCCCAACCGGTCGATAAGGAGTCGATTCGACTGCTCTCACACGACCTTTCCATTTCAGATCATTTCCAGGACAAGCAGATTCCAGTCCATGAATCCTTTGTGGCTCAGCGCTACCCCAGTATCGGGATGGTAGTACTCATTCAGTGAGCCGTTTGCCTCAAGGTCCCTCGACAGGAGAAGGACGGTCTTGTGGGCCAGCGCATCTGCTTCTTTCTTGTATCCATATCGCTGCAAAGATTTCCATACGAAGTAATTTACGATGATCCAGACTGGCCCAAGCCAATTGCTCGGGTTGGAACTAAAGTCCAGAGAGTACATGGTCTCGCGGGACGAAAGCGATCGCGCGCCCCATCGCGCGCAAAGGCGGTCGTCTGCGAGGTAGTTTGTGCTAACGAGTTTCTGAGCGTTCTGTTGAGGAGCGATGCCGCACCAGAGCGGCAGGAATCCGGTGAACATCTGGATTCTCATCGGGAGGCAATTCCAGGACATATCCATGCCGCGAGGCACCGAAGGAATGAGTTGGGCGCGCCGGTCGACACATTGGACGTCGACCGAATAATAGTAGTTGTCTCTTGGATCCCAGCAACACATCTGGATTCGCTGCCCCAGAGTCGCGGCCTGCGCAGAGAGACGATCGTGATCCTTCGAGCGTCCCAGCCGCCGCGCCAGTTCCGCAGATGCCAAGAGATCCTGATAGAACAGGCAATTGAGAAGCAAGTTGGCGGAGGAAAAGAAGGGCCGGCCAAAAGTGGCCGGATCATTGTCATCACCTATAGCAACATCGTCTCCCCACACCAGTAGGCCAATCTGAGAAGAGTTGTGCCTTGTCCAGGAATCGTAGAAACGCAGAATCGAATCGAAATGTGGCTCTAACCATTTCGCATCTCCGCGTTGGTCGCAGGCCAGCAGCCCAAGTTGACCGAAAACAGGCTTGGCCTGGTTTCTTGAGATAGCGTTCTTCCCCAGAACTCTGAAGGGGTCTGGGTCGTCCGGGGTCATCACGATTGGAATCTGCCCACCCGGTGAGGCGTGCCCAAGAAAGTTCAAGAGACTTCCGGAGACATGCTCGCACAGCTTCTGTTTAAGTTGATCGTCATGAATCAGCGCCGCGAGCCGAAATAGCCCCTGGCTGGTCCAGAGCGTGTCCCAGTCCCAGAGGCTATTTGAGTAGGCTTTGCCCGGCAGGCTGGGCGCAACGCTGGGGTGGTTCAGGACTCCATCGGGCGCTCGCAATAGCTGCGGCGCATTCGCTGCGAAATAGCGGAGGAGTGCATCAGCGTGTTGACGGCGCTCGTCGCCGGAGAGGAGCGCAGCATTGTTGGCAGCGGAGCTTTCGCTCTGTGCGCCGCGAGCGGACACAATGGAGGCAGCACCTGAAGCGGCCAATCCAGCTAAAACGTCGCGTCTAGAAATAAGGGTCATCCCGTTTTCTCTGCCTCTTGGGTTCTCATTCGGTTTAGAGTGTTGCGCGAGATCGGTTGGCCTTCCATTGGGATAAGCAGGACCAGACTCACCTCTCCTCGCCCGCGAGCCGCAGCACCTGCGTTGCTGCATGCAACGGATATTCGTGCGTTCCCCACACCAGTTCACCGCTCAATCCCGCCGGCAGCGTTACCGTTGCCTTCCAACTCGCGCCTTCAAGTTGATACACCGTGTGGATCACCCCACCGACATGGGGCATCGACGCATCCAGATGATGCAGACCGCGCAGATGCGGTGTAATCCGCACTCTCCTGAATCCCGGCACGTCCGGCCGGATGCCCGCTACCAGCGTCAGCAAGTCGTAATTAGGAGTGGCGCTCCACGCATGGCAGTCTGACCGCGTCGGCTCCGGGTTCTCCGCCCACGTGGTCAAACCGAGACGCAGCATGTCATACCACGGTTGCAACTGTTGCAGATACAAATCAGCCATCCCTGCGTGCTCCAGCGCGCGGCTCAAATAAAACCGGAAATAATACGTCGGCGTGGACATCGCAGGAACCGTCCTGCCCTCCACCGTCGTTTGCGCATCGGGCTTCGATGCCAGCACCCGACGCAGGATCGCCGCCTGCTCCGCGCGCGGGGCAACGTCCAGCCAAACCGCCAGCACGTTGGCCTCGATACTCCAGGACTTCTTTCCCGGCGTATCCGCATAGAGGCCGTTCCGCGCGTCCCAGCTTTGTGCGTTCAGGGCCGCCGTGGCCCTCCGAATCCGCTCCGCGTATTGATGCGCACGCTCTGAGCTTCCGTACGCCAATTCCATTTCTTCGGCGTCGCGCAACCCCTCGATGAACTGAAGCGTCAGGAACGCCGATCCGCCATCGGCTTCCTGCGGTGGCACGCCATAGGGATAATTGGCCGTCCAGTCCCCAAACTCCCACCACCGCATCCGGCCAAGCAGTCCGTCGGGGCGCTGCTGCGCTGCGAACCAGTCCAGCACTGTGCGCGTATGCGGCAGCGTCTCCTTCACCAGCGGCTCATCGTCCACGTACATCCAGTAGTCATGCAGCATGCCCACCCACAGCAGCGAAAAGGGCGGGATGAATTGCGGTCGCGCGGAAGGATACCTACTCTGCGTGATCCCTTCCGGAACGCGCGAGTCGTCCAGGTTCACGATCGCCTGACGCGCGAGCCGGCTGTCGCCCGTCATGACATACGAGATCAGCGCCTGAATGCGCGTGTCGCCCACGTACTGCAACTGCTCCCAGTACGGCGCATCCATGTATGTCTCGTGCGCGCACAGTCGCGCGGTCCGCCAGCCCGTCTTCCACAGTCCGTCCAGTTCCGGAATGTCGCCTGCAATCGTCGCCTTCGCATCGAACGGATACGCTGTGAACCACGCTCGCAGCCCGTCCAATCGCAACGGCTCGGCTTTCGTCGTCACCTCGATCTGCATGTAACGCCACGTACGCCACCAAAGCGGCTCGAAGCGGCGTGCCGTCCCGCCGTCCGCGACGAACTCATCTGTGCGGCCGTCGATGTGCCGCCCCGCAATCTCGTTCCGATTTCCTTTCTGCCTCTGCGCGTCGTAGAGAGCCTCCGAGTAAGTCAGCCCAATCGCCGCGTCTCGTCCGCCACTTACCGTCAGCTCGGGATATGCCGTCTGCAGCACGCGATGATCGAGCAGCAGCGTCACGTGGGTGTTCGCCGGGATCTCAAGCGGTTGCGCGGGAAACGCGGGCAGCCCCGGCAGTCCCTCTGCACGCACCGGGTCGCCCGCGTCGGTCAGCCGATGCTCCATCGGCGGCAGCAGGTCCTGTTCAAGATTCCAATCGGTAATCGCATCTACCGCCCCGCGTGTCGCGGCGGCGTATACCAGCTTCGGAGTCTCCCAGCCGGAATCTGCGTCGTTGGGCTGATCCCAGTTCCAGTCCAGCACCCGGCCGTCAACGGTTTCCGCCGGGCCCGTGGCGTAGTATGCAGGCGCACCGTTGTTTTCCAGAACCGCACGACCTGCCTCCTTGCGGACGCGCCATTCCAGGCCCGTATTTACTGCCGCTTCCGCCTCGGTGTCCCCCTGCATCAGAAAGCCGGTGCGGCTGCTCATCTGCGCGACCGGCGCTAGCTCGCCAAAATTCCACACCACCGCCGCAATCACATTGTTCCCGGCGTGCAGCAGCGGAACCAGGTCCACCGTCTCGAACCGCCAATGAAGCAGATCACCACGCGCCGGCCCCTCCGCCGCGTACTGCCCATTCACGTGCAACACGAACCGGTTGTCGGCGCTGACGTGCACCCAGTAGTGTTGAGGCACGGTCGTGAGCACGATCTCTTTGCGAAAGTAGAACACTCCCGGAGTTTTCGCGGGAGCCGAAGGGCTGGCGATCCAGCTCGCCGGCCACTTCGCCGCCACCAGATCAGGATTCAGCGGCCCCTGCGCCCGAGCGGACACGTCACCGCTCCCCCCCAGCGCGATCGCTATGCACAGCACCGAAGACCACGGTGCACGTCGTGTCCTCGTCGGGTCGACGGTCTGGTTATTCGGGCACAACGGGCCTGGCGCAAACCTCCTGGTTTCGCTGGGTGTCCTCGTCAACTGGAGATTCATGGCTGAGTGATATCTCCGATTTTCTGTGGAGTGACTTCGCCGGCTTCGGCGAGGATCCCGAGTGCGGGCCAGGCGGCTGTTATCGAGCGCGTGGAGGCGCTGGAACTCGGCTAATGCCTTTTTCTGCCCTTCCTCGTCGCCGGTCTGGTGCAGCGCGTGTGCCAGGCGATACCATGCGACTTCATCGTTGGGGTCGAGTTCGATGGCACGTTTGAGTTGAGTTGCGGCTTCGCCGGGCTTCTGGGTTTCGATGAGGATGCCTGCGAGGCCGACCCGCGCTTGTTCGAATTCAGGACGGCGTTCGATCAGTGACTCGAATTGCTGGCGGGCCTGGTCGAGGTTGCCCAAATCGTAGTCAATTTGCGCCAGCTCATAGGCGGCATTGCTGTTCAATGGATCGAGGGCGAGCTCGGCGCGGAACTGGTCCGCGGCCTGATCGCGATCTTTGGGGTCGCGCGACTGCTCGAAGCGGGCGAGGTAGACGCGGCCCATGCGGTAATGGACTCCTGGCCGCTGCGGCTCAAGGCGCAGGACGCCTTCAAAGCTGGCTAATGCCAGGTCATACTGCTTTTCGCTCTCCTGGGCTTCGGCCTTGGCTTGTAGCATCCAGACGGAGCCGGGGGCCTTGTCGCGAAGCTTCTCCATGGTGAGGTAGGTGAAGTTTCCGTAGATTTTGCCGGTCTGGTAGAGGATTTCCGGGTCGTCGGGCTAGGCCTTGTTCAGGGCGAGCGAGGTTTCGACGGCGTCGGCGTCGCGATGGACCGCGGAGTAGGCGCGGAGAAGTTCGAGGCCGCATTGGCGCTTGAGTTGGGGCTCGGCTGTGGAGCGAAAGCAGTCTTCGAGGCCGGGAAGGGCTTCGGCGGAGCGGCCGGATTCGGTGAGGCAGATGGCCAACAGACTCTTTGTCCTGGTGAGCGATGGCTTGAGGCGCAAAGCGTGCTGGAGGGCGTCGATGGCGGGGTCCAGTTTGCCTTCCTGGAAATAGACCGCGCCGAGGTTGGCGTAGATTTCGGCGACGTTGGGCTCGAGTTTTGCGAGTTCAAGATATGCTGCTTCCGCTGCGTCGAAACGGCCCACGGCCATCGCCTGCTGGGCCTGCTGGGCCAGCAACTCTTCGCGGGATTCCGCGACGCTATTCGATTGAGCTCGCAGAGGAGCGGCGGCGGCAGCGAGGACGGAAAGAGAGATCAGATACGTGAGCAATCGCATGGCCGCCCCAACATACACGGGTAAATAGGAAGGTCCGCCACAGCGCAGCTGAACCGCGGCGGACCTTGATGAGGGTAAGTCGGCAGCGGCTAGAAAATGAACTTGCCGCTGAATTGGAGCTGACGTTGTCCGGCGCATTCTCCGATGAGTCCTGCTTGCCCGCTATCGGGGGTGTTGTTCACAGACACATTGCCGCCCCCTGAAGTATCGTAGAACTGCGGATGGTTGAAGGCGTTGAAGGCTTCAAAGCGAAGCTGGAACTTGACGCGCTCGGTGATGTTGGTGTTCTTGTAGAGGCCGAGGACGAAGTTTTCAATGCCTGGCTGGGTGACAGTGCCGCGCTGCGAGGTCCCATACGTCCCGTTAAGGGGGTCTGGGAAGAGAGCCCTATTGTGGGCATAAACAGCGGCGGCGTTGGGGTTGGTTGGGAGGGTGAACTCAAAGTTCTTGGCATTACCGGCTTGATTGGCGCGGTTGGAACCAAAGCCCGTAGCTATATCCATGAGTCCGCCCACCCCCGTGGCAAAGTCGTAATCGTAGGCATTAATGGACATGGGAAAGCCTTGCTGGAAGGTAGCGATTCCAGAGAGCTCCCAACCCCCGATGACGGCGTCGACGGCGTGGTTGACCTGGTTGGCAAATTGCCTGCCCCGGCCTACCGGCAGATCGTAAACCGCGCTGGTGACAAAGCGCTGGCCGGCGTTGAAGTCGGAACGTCCGTAGTCCAGGCTGGGGTTTTCGTTGTTGAGGAAGCCTTGCCACCCCTGTCCATCGGAGCCGGCGGCGGCGGCGGTGGACTTGTCGTCAAGGCTCTTGGACCAGGTATAGTTGCTGGTGATGGCGAGCCCGCCGGTGCGATGCTCAAACTTCAAGTTCATCGCGTTGTAATTGGAGTACCCGATCCAGGAACTGTTGATCGCGGTAGAGAAGTTTTGATAGGGAAAGCGAGACACGTCACTGCAACCGAACGATCCCGCGTTCGTCGAATTTGCGTAGCAGAACACCGGGTTGGCCAGTGGCAGGGACTGGTTGATGTTCTGGCGGGCTAGCAAATTGCTGCCTTTGTTGCCAATGTAATCCACCTCGAACGTGGTGTTCCTGGCCAATTCCCGTTCCACCGAGGCCGTCCACTGGGTGACGAACGGATTCCTGGGATGATCGGAGATGATCACCGCAATGAACGTATTGTCGGCGCCTACGGCGGGGAGAGGGGCCCAGTAGTTGCCCCAGAGTTGATTGGTGGTTTGGTAACTCGATAGACCGGCTCCCTGGTTCAGGGCTTGGCGAGTGATATACGGATAGAGGTCGCCGGAGTCGTCCATTTCCCGGCCTTCCATGCCATCCCAGAAGATCCCGCCACCGGCGCGGACCACAGTCTTGGGATCCAGGCGATAGGCACCGCCGAAGCGTGGGCCAAAGTTGTCCCCTTCGGTCTTGCCTGGGTGGTTGGATCCGCAATACTCGTAATATCCGTTGCCCGCCGGCGCAATGCCGTCGGTGCCGAGCGCCGGGTCGGCGTAGCAGAGGCCGCCCAGTGGATTGGTGGGATCTATCCAGAGATAGCGATTGCCGGCCGAAGTGGGGATGGGACGAAGATCCCAGCGCAGGCCAAGATTGAGCGTCAGCTTGTCGTTCACCTTCCAGTCGTCCTGGAAGAATGCGGCGCCATAGACGAAATTGTAATCATGCAGATTGCTGGCGTTGGCCGAGGGTGGAGGGGTCAACGGGGCAGGCATGAAGCCGTTCGCGGCCTCATAATATCCGAGAAGGAAGTCCGCCACTTCGTTCCCCGTGGCTGTTGCGTCGCCGTAAGTGTATTCGCCGAGGAAGTTGTCGGCGTTGCCCCGGTAGAGGGTCCACCTCTTGTAGTCCGCGCCCACCGTGAGAGTATGCGCGCCACGGATGTAGGACAACGCCTCGCTGAACTGCCACATGGGGTTGTCGCTGTAGGTATAGGCGTTGTTCGCGCCGCCGAAGCCCCCCAGACCCTCGCCATTCTGATTGTTAAACTCGAAGTTGGGATATGTACGCGCCACTGTGGGGAGATTGGTGAATACGTTGTTCAAACCGAGGGACATTTGAATATCAGAGGTTGTATTGGATCCGTAATTGAGCAGGTACGAATCCATTCTTCCGAAGGTGAACTGGTTGACCATGCGGGATCCGATGTTGATGGTGTGACCTACGGCCCAATTGGTGTTGATTTCTGAGGCTCCGGTGCCGGAAACCGGTCCTCCGATCCCGCCATATCCATACGAGTCGTAGGTCGAGTACGAGCCCCGGGCAAAGATTCTGCCCCATTTGCCCATATCCTCATCGATGCGATACGTCTGCTGGTTAGCGTGCAGGGTGCCCACCGAAGGGAGGCTTATGTTGAGCAAGGGATTGCCCAGGCAGCCTCCGCTTGGACAGTTCGGCGCTGGGATGTATCCCAGTTTGATTGTCATCGCCGACAAAGTCGCGAATCTCCCAGGCGGAATGAGGGAGGCACAGCTCACACCGTTGGAGTCAGTGCCGCTCGGGAACGGGTTCCCTGTTGTGGGGTCTGTGACCACGGTGGTCATACATCCCAATAATTGGTCCGGTGTCATTACCCTCGAGTAGCCCGTATTCTGGTCATCAACCACTCGCTGCCCCTCGTAGTTAGCCATGAAGAACGTTTTGTCTTTGCCGTTATAGAGCCATGGAATCCGGACCGGGCCATCGAACACGTAGCCGAATTGGTTAAAGCGAAACTCAGGGGTGCTGGCCGTGCCCTGGAAGAATTGTTTGGCGTCGAAGTCATTGTTGCGGTCGAATTCCCAGAGCGCTCCATGAAAATTGTTGGTGCCGCTCTTGCTGATTACGCTGATCTGATTGGCGCCCATGCCGTACTGCGCCGAGTAGGTCTCGCTCAGCACCTTGAATTGGTCGATGGCGTCGATGGAGAGGACGGTAGATGGGACGTTAACCGTCTGATCGGTGTTCTCGATGCCGTCGAGCAGGTAGTTGTTGGACTCCGGCCGAGATCCGTTGATGCTGATGGCGTCTCCCGCGCCGGGGTGACCGGACTGTTCGCCGCCGATCGTGGTCACGCCTGCTCCGATAAAGAGCAGATCGGTGAAATTGCGCCCGTCGAGCGGCAAATCGGTAATCTGCTGCGCACTGACGAGCTGCGAAATGGCCGACGTGTCTGTGTCCAGTTGGACAGCGTCCGCACTGACGGTGACCGTTGCGGTGGCGGTGCCCGGTTTAAGGGTGAGGTTGACGCGGGCCTGCTGAGCAACGACCAAGGTGATGCCTGTCACCTGTTCCGGGGCGAAGCCAGGAGCCTCTGCCGTGACCGTGTACTGGCCCGGGATGAGGTTGATCACCGTGTAATCACCCGCCGACGTGGTGTTGACTGGGGTCTGCACTCCTGTAGCCGTATTGGCGACGGTCACCTTACCATTGATGATCGCTGCGCCGCTTGTGTCTTTCACCGAGCCGGTGATCGACCCGGTGTAGACGGTTTGGGCTGTGAGCTTTCCCACGGCCAGAACGAGCAAAAGGGCCCCGATCGCCATTGCCGTATTGCGTAGGTTTTGTCTCATTCGTCTCCCTGACATTTCCGCCTCCAATAGTGTTGTTGGCATTCTTGGTCCAAACCGTGGCTCCCATGGACGAATACATTGCCTAATGGAACTTTGTACTGCAAGAGATTTTGCGTAAGCGTTCCACTCATCACGAAATTTCAATGGTGTGAGAAAAGGGCTTCCCTGATCAGCGTCCCAATACATACGCTCGATGACGAAGCAGTCAAGGTTGCTACGGTAGTTTCAGCCTTGAATACCTGCATGCGGCTCGCCGCCTAATGCAACTTATTGCAGGCAATAGAGATCTTCCAAACATGTTGCGAGACGTATCAAGGCGGTGTTACGTTGATTTCGGCCAAATCTGAGGGTTGCGGAGTGAGACCATGGCGTCCGCTGGGTTAGCGACAGGTGCTTGGCACCCAAAAACCGAGAGCGAAAAACGACTCGTGCACTCGCAACTCGAAAAGATTGTGAGCGACGCCAGATTCGCGGCCAGCAAGCGTTACCCGCAACTGCTCCGACACATCGTGGAACAGACTCTTGCGGGGAACGAAGACGACTTGAAAGAGCGCACCCTCGGAGTGGAGGTATTTCATCGGCCGCCGGATTACGACACCAATCTCGATCCGGTCGTGCGCCTCTGTGCCGCCGAAGTGAGGAAGCGACTCGCCCAGTATTACCAGTCGTCGGCGCATGGGGGCGAGTTGAGAATTGAATTGAATCCGGGATCCTACGTTCCCGTCTTCTCGCAACTCGCACCGGATGTGCCTACCCGCGAAGTGATTCCGGCGGAATTTCCCCCTAATGCCGAGCTGGTCAGCCAGCCCAAGAGAACGAAAAGAAACTATAGGCCGGCGGGATTGATAGCTTCTGTCGCGATAATTGTCGTGATATTCGTCCTGGGCGCTCGCTATTGGAGGCAGCCCGAGAAACCAAGGCCCTCACTTGAAATACAAAAGTCAGCTCTTGAAGAAGTCTGGTCTCCGTTGCTCACCGGCAGCAAGCCAATCTTGTTCTGCATGGGCGGAAAAGAGATGTTTATTTCCCCTCACGATCCCTCGCTGACTGGGCTCCAGAGCGTCGCCGATGACGACTCGTCTCTTCAGGCGTTGGCGGACAAAAACGACTTTGTTCCATTTTCCGACGTGCAGGTTCTCAGCAAGTTCGTGTCTTTGGCCGGCGCACACGGACATGCATTCAGGATTCAGAATTTTCGTACGACCGTTTCCTCTCAGCTTCGGGAAGGACCGGTGGTTCTGATTGGTGCCCTCAACAATGACTGGACGATTAACAGAACGTCCTTACTCAGGTTTCATCTGGAAGGGCCTGAGGGCCCAAATCAGGTTTACTGGATCGCGGACACACAGCACCCCGCGTCACGCGCGTGGCAAGTCAGTGCAAAGGCTCCGATGAGTCAAGTCGTCAAAGATTATGCAATAGCTGCCCGCTTCATTGACGAGAGCACCGGCCAGGTAGTTCTGGTCGCGGCAGGAATTACGGGCAGCGGAACCAGGGCGGCCGGTGAATTCCTGACCGATGAAGCAGCCTTGAAACAACTGGCAGATGGCGCGGGCGCCGACTGGGCGAAGAAGAACTTCGAAGTCGTCCTTAGCTCGCAAGTGGTGAATGGGATGCAAGGTAAACCCACGGTAGAAGCTAAAACATTCTGGTAAAGCTCTGCGCGGGAGCGCAGGGCATCCACTGCGCGGGGTGCACCCCACCTTCAAACTGGTCATTACAACCCCTCACCGCTCGAATCACGAAACCCATCGCCACATGCATTTTGGCGTGGTCCTTGAATCATGATTGATGAGTCAGGGATCAGCCTCACGGCATTGAGCGCCTACCATCTGAAGACGCTTCCGTTTGACACCGCGTGAGGTGAAGGCGGAAACTGTCCGGTAAGCGTTTACAAGACTTAATCATTTTCTGAGGCTTTCGCCCAATGAAGATTTACGCCCTGCTCATTCCTGCTCTTTGTCTTTCTCTTTCATTCTTAGGCTGCGGCGGAGGAGGAGGAACCACACGCCGGTCACGCCCATCGTCACCAACAGCATCGCGCTTCAGCTCTCCGCCTCGACGCTGACCGTCCCCGAAGGTTCCAGCGCCAGCAGCAACGTCACCCTGGTCCGCACAGGAACCACTGGAAACGTCACTTTCAGCGTGGCCGGACTTCCAGCGGGCGCCACCGTCTCCTACCTGAACCCCGAGGCCGCTAACAGCGGGCAAGTCGTCGTGATGGCTGCTCCTACCGTCGCCCCAGGTACGTACGCGCTCACGCTGCAGGCCACCGACGGAACCAACTCCGCCTCGTCGAGCCTCAGCCTCGTTGTCAGCGCCGCTGCCCAGGCTCCCGATCCCTACGCGTGGACCTCGACCGGGCCGCTCATCTCCGCAATCCCCGACGCGACTCATCCGATCGTCTCGGTCAAAGATCCCACCGCCGTCTTCTACAACAATCAGTGGCTTGTTTACGCAACCACCGCCGATACTTCCGGCAACTGGAACATGGTTTACCTGAACTTCCCCGACTGGAGTCAGGCCTCCGCCGCGCAGCCCTACTACATGGACGCCACACCCGGTTTCAGCGGCTACCATTGCGCACCGGAGCTTTTCTATTTCACCCCACAGAACAAGTGGTATCTGATCTACCAGTCCGGGCCGCCGACGTACTCCACCGCCGCCGACCCTACCCAGCCGCAAACCTGGACCGCGCCGCAGAACTTCTTTGCCAGCCAGCCTTCCAACGTAAGCGGCTGGCTCGATTTCTGGGTCACATGCGACTCCGCCAACTGCTACCTGTTCTTCACGGACGATGGCGGCGACTTTTATCGAAGCCAGACCACCGTCGCGAACTTCCCCAACGGTTTCAACACGCCGCAACTCATCATGAATGCCACTACTGCCGGAGATCTGTTCGAGGCGGCGCGCATCTATAGCCTCAAGGGTTCGACACAGTACCTGGCCATCGTCGAGGCGATGGGCGGCTCCTCGGGCCACCGCTACTTCCGCGCCTTCCTGGCCAACAGCCTGGATGGCATCTGGACTCCGATAACTGGAGCCAACAGCTTTGCTGCGCCGTTTCTCGGCTCAAACGATGTGACGTTTGACAGCGGCGTCGCGCCCTGGACCCTGGACTTCAGCCACGGCGAAATCCTCCGCACCGGCTACGACGAAACCCTTCAGATTGACCCCAACAATCTGCAATTCCTCTACCAGGGAGACAACCCCGCTGCGAACGCTCCTTCATACAGTCAGATTCCCTGGCAACTCGGGCTGGCGACAGCAACAGCAAATAGAGGGGAGTTTCCCCCGCTATGTAGCACCGACTTTGAGGAAGTGACAATGACCCGATCGGCTTTCGTTCTTTCGTCTTTTGCATCGGCTATTTGTTGTCTTGCTCAGACTCTCCCTAATCCCGCGCCACCCGTTCCCGCACACCTTCCCGGCAAGGGACTTGCCCAGCATGACTTCATGTACACCGGCGAATCGCACGACCGCCGCATCTTCATCGTGCGCCACGGTGAGATTGTGTGGACTTACGACGATCCCGCGGGGAAAGGCGAAATCAGCGACGCAGTCATGTTGTCAAACGGCAACATTCTGTTCGCACATCAGTTCGGCGTTAGCGAGATTAACCCCGACAAGAAAGTCGTCTGGAATTACGACGCGCCGGCTGGCTACGAGATTCACACGGCGGTGCCCATTGGAAATGATCATGTGCTGTTTATTATGAACGGCGATCTCCCCACCGTGCGTGTCGTGAACATCGTCACCGGTGTAACAGAACGTGAATTCGTTCTTCCTGCAAAGCATCCCATCAGCGTGCATGGGCAGATCCGTCATCTGCGGTTGACCCCGAATGGAACCATGGTCGTGGCTTTCATGCAATTGGACAAGGTGGTGGAATACGACTTCGATGGAAACGAGCTTTGGTCGTTCCCTGCCGCAGCGCCTTGGGGCGTCACGCCACTTCCGAACGGCAACCTTTTAATCACCGACAGGATTGGAGTTCGTGAAATCACTCGTCGTGGCGACGTGGTGTGGACATTTAGTCAGTCCGATGCTCCCGACTACAAGTTCTCGGCCTTCCAGCAGGCGTGGCGGCTGCAGAACGGCAATACAGTCATCAGCAACTGGGTGAACGAGTGGAACACAAAACCGGAAGAGCGAACCGGCACTCTGCAGGCACTGGAGCTGACGCCTTCGAAGGAAGTGGTGTGGGCGCTCGCATCCTGGACTCCGCCAACAAATCTCGGCCCACTCACAACGCTTCAGTTTCTCGACGAACCCTCCGCTCCAGAGAACGTGCACTTCGGGCCCATTCACTAAGCGTGGCTGGACAGGTGGCCGGTTGAAGAAACTCTTTCATTAGAATCGCATTGATTGCTGGGATCAGGAGCTGAACGCAGTGGCAGCGGCTGGAAGCGGCCGCGGCCGGCGCCGAAAAAGTGTTACGTAAATGACGTTTTGAGCTTTAGAAAGTGTTACGTAAACGACACTTTGCGGAAACACCCCTAAAGTCGCTATATTAGGCACCGGTTTTTAGGCCTATTTTAGCCTCAAAACGGTCGAAAGTGTTAAATAACTCACGATGGTCCCCGAGGGATGTGCTCATTCCGCCTGTTTAGGCTGCATTTTCCCGACCGTGCTTTTAGGAACTCGTTGAAATTCGCATGATTGCGGTATGTTTTCTGGCGATTTCCATTTCCTGCTCTTCGAAATCTGTTTGAAGTACGGTTCTGGCCGGTGTTTATGGGGGTATTCGAGGCACAGGGAATGACCCCCGAGGCTCGCAACCCTTGCTCAGGCACACTTCTCCCGCAGCATTTCAGGTGGTTGAGCTATCAGTCTCGGCAGCCGGATCAGATTATGCGCTGCGCAGCTGAAGACGAACAGCCAGTCGACTTTCTCCAGGCCTCGCAACTTGACCTGTCGGAGCGGGCCGGTTTGTTTCAGCCATCCAAAACTTTTTTCGATCAGCCATCGGCGACTCAAGCTGACAGCATAGCCGGGCTGGCGCGTGGTTCTGCGATCAAGGTTGCTCCTGCGACCCTTGTCGTTCTTGGTAACGTGCGGCGTTACGTTCAACTCCCGCACCGTGCTGACGAAATCCTTCGTGTCATAAGCCTTGTCGGCGCCGACCGTGATGCGACGTGATCGGCCATCTTGCTTTTCGGCAAGCATCAACAGCGCTGCATCGCGCTCGGCATAACCGTCGGCGTGCGTCACCATCGCTGCAGCGATCAAACCGTTGCGGTTTTCCACCAGCGCATGACCGAGATAACTCAACTTCGATTCCTTGCCGTAACTCTTCTTGTACAGCCGCGCATCGGCATCGGTGGTCGATTCGTGCGTCTTGTTCGATCGATCCTGGCCATGAAAATTTGTCCCGTCGCCGTCATCGGAGCCGTCCTTGGAGCGAAAGCTCTTTTGCGAAGCCCACGCCTGAATCAGCGTGCCATCCACCGTGAAGTGTTCGTCGCTCATAAAGCGCCTCGCATGTTTGTTCACTTCGGCAAAGAACTGCTGTGCTACATCGGAAGTCAGCAACCGGTCCCGGTTCTTGGAAAACACGGCGTGGTTCCAAACCGCGTCGTCCATGCCAAGGCCCACAAACCAGCGGAACAGCAGGTTGTAGTCGATCTGCTCGACAAGCAAACGCTCTGAGCGCACCGAATAGAACACCTGCAACAAAAGCGCACGCAGAATGTACTCCGGTGCAATCGATGGACGGCCGGAGTCGGAATACAACGTATCGAACTCCGGGCTCAGCGTCCGCAATACCGCATCCGTCACCTTGCGAACTGCCCGCAAGGGATGATCCTGAGGCACACGCTGTTCCAACGATATATAGCTGAACATCCCGTCCTGAATCCGCTCATCTCCACGCATGTCTGTTAGACGAACGGCAGCAAACCAACGACGCAAAACACGTACCTATTTCAACAAGTTCCTAGATGCTTGAAGCAGCGGACTCGCGCGATTCCGGCACTGAGCGCAGGCGTAGAGACTCCTTCGCCAGAAAAATGAATTGCCGGGCAGACGTCACGAACCAGGTGATTGTCCAGAGTCCGTTGATAATCGCAAATTCGCGACTGTAGGGGTTATGGGTCCTGTTAAAAGCGATCAGCAAATAAATGCAAAGAAGACCCGTCGAAACTCCGAATAGCAACGTCATCCAGGCGAATCGCACAATGCGCATTCTCGCCACTGCTAGATCTTCGACCGGAATTTGATCGTCCCACATGCCCGCAAGTATAGCGCGGCCCGTGGTTCCACGATCTCTGTTCTCTGCACTCTTTTCTCTTCTCTCTTTTCTTGACACCGACCTATTTTCGATATATCGTAAGATATATCTTGGATAGTACGAATGATCTATCTGAGATGGAACAGGAGAAGAACACATGTTTGAACAGTTAAGAGAAATGCACCGCGAACACCACGGCCATTGCCACGACGAGGGCCAGCACAGGCACCGCTTTGGCGGATTTGGCGGGCGCTGGGAAGGTTTCGAACACGGCTTCGGCCAGGGTCGCGAGCGCTTTTTTGATGGCGGCCAGTTGCGGCTGGTGATTCTGCAATTGATTGCGGAGAAGCCGAGCTACGGCTACGAGATTATCAAGGCCATTGAAGAGCGGCTCTCGGGCGGCTATGCGCCAAGTCCCGGCATTGTTTACCCCACGTTGACGCTGCTTGAGGAAGAAGGCCTGGCCACAGTTGCTGCTGCCGAGGGAAACAAGAAGCTCTACGCGGCTACTGACGCGGGCCGGGCCGTGCTGAAGGAAAACAGCGTAATCCTGAGGGCCATCTTCGGGCGCATGGAACAAGCGGGCAAGAGGTTTGGCCGTGGGCGCTCGCCGCAGATTATGCGCGCCATGATGAACCTGAAGATGGCGCTGGGAATGCGCGTGGGGCGCGGCGATTTGAACGCCGAACAGGTGAGCAGGATTGCCGAGGCCATTGACAACGCTGCGCGCGCGATTGACGAAGCGTGAGAGGAGCGGGGTTAGCAGCGGGTTGAGATGGGTTCGTACTTTCCCAGGTCTCAAAATCCAGACCTGGGGCACCCGGCACCTTTGAAACGTGGTTCGTAAATCGTGGTTCTTGGTCTCCCACCCTAAACGCAAAAGCGCGTTGAGGATGGGGCACCCCATTACGGGAGAAAGGAGGCATGAGATGACACACAGAATTGAGACTATGCAATCGGCGGAGACCGAGTTGAGCGCGGATCTCCCTGCAGAGTCCAGCGTCGAACAGCGCGAGCGAATGCGCGCGCTGATTGGCGAGCTGTTAAAGACCAACCAGGAGCTGCGATTCAAGGTGATGCGGCTCAAGCAAAAGGTCGCGCAGCTTGAAAAGGGGCAGCCCGATGAAGCGCCCTGGATGGGGATGCTGATTTAGAAACAGCTGCTAGGTACTAGCCTCTAGCCACTAGCTACCGGTGAATAGAGGTTAGCGATCGTGATAAGAACGTGGGGCGGCCGGTAATCGTTGAACGGGTTTGCGGCCTCCTGGCCTGTTGTTCACTTTTGTACAGTTTTTCAGCCGCACGGTGCGACAATTGGTGCGGGACTAGTTCGCCGCACCGAGCAAGGCCGCGTTGCTTCCGCATATGGAAGCACGGTCCGCATCTGCCGATGGCGCCCGCGCAGCCACTCCTCCTGCTGAGAGATGGCCAATGAACGCGCTGCTCATCTATCCGGAATTTCCTGAAACATTTTGGAGCTTCAAACATGCGCTCAAGTTTTTGGGCAAGCGGGCGGCGCAGCCTCCGCTGGGGTTGATGACGGTGGCGGCCCTGCTGCCGGGCGCGTGGAAGAAGCGGCTGGTGGATACCAATGTAGAGCGGCTGCGCGATCGCGACCTGAAGTGGGCCGACGTGGTTCTGCTGAGCGGGATGCACATCCAGCTCGAGTCGCTGCTCGAGATTGTGGAGCGATGCCGCGCGCATGGCGTGCGCACCGTGGTGGGCGGGCCAATCGCGAGCAGCGTGCCGTTGGCCGAGTTGAAGGCCGACCACGTGGTGATTGGCGAGGCGGAGAGCCTGGTTGGCGACCTGGCGCGAGAGCTGGAGGCGGGAACGGCGCGGCCCGTGTACCAGGCAACGGAGCGTCCGGAGATGGCGGCGAGCCCGCTGCCCGACCTGAGCCTGATCAAGATGAAGCGCTACTCGACCATGACGGTGCAGTACTCGCGCGGCTGCCCGTTCAACTGCGAGTTCTGCGACATTATTGCGATTTACGGCCGGCGGCCGCGGACCAAGGCCGTAGCGCAGGTGCTGGCGGAGCTGGACCAGCTGCGCGCGGCGGGCTGGCGCCAGTCGGTCTTTATTGTGGACGACAACTTTATCGGCAACAAGGCGCGGGCCAAGGAACTGCTTCGCGCCATCATCGAGTGGCGCAAGGGCGGAGCCTGCTTCGAGTTCATCACCGAAGCTTCACTGAACCTGGCCGACGACACAGAACTGATGCAGCTGATGAAGGAGGCAGGCTTCAGGTCGGTGTTTCTTGGTGTGGAGACGCCGGATGAGTCCGGCCTGATTGCGAGCAACAAACTGCAGAATACACGCAGGAGTCTGCTGGAGAGCGTGGCCACGATTCAGAGCTACGGGATGGAAGTGATGGGCGGGTTCATCCTGGGCTTCGACACCGATAAGGAAGACATCTTCGACCGTATGGTGGAGTTTATCCAGAAGAGCGGAATCCCGATTGCGATGGTGGGTCTGCTGCAGGCCATGCCGGGGACGCAACTGTTCCAACGGCTGAGGGGCGAGGGCCGGATTGTGGACTCTGGCGCCGGCAACAACACATTTTGCGATCACCTGAACTTTTTGCCCCGCATGGATTCGGCGAAGCTAACAGAAGGCTACCGCGAGGTGCTGAAAAGGATTTACAACTGCGAGGCCTATTACGAGCGGGTGAAGCTCTACCTGAACCGGGCGCATCCCAAGCCGGCGAAGCCAGTGGCTGGGGAGCACGTGAACAAGCAGCAACGGCAGCAGTCGCGGCCATGGATGACGCGTGCGAATCTGCGTGCGCTGGCGAATTCGATTGTGCGGCAGGGAGTTTTGGGGCGGCACCAGTGGAGCTACTGGAAGTTTCTGGCGCAGGCAGCTACGCGATACCGGCGCTGCTTTGGCGCGGCCATGACGCTGGCAGTGATGGGCTATCACTTCCAGGTGATGACGCGGAAGCTGGTGAAGGCGATGGACAAGGCGGCCAAGGCGGCGAAACAACTGCCCGAGCAAGTGCGCGGCCAATAGAACGAGTGAGCATATCTGCGCGAGCGGCTTCGAGAGCGCCGCTCCGTGCAACGTCTGCGCTCATTGACACTCTACTTGGTCGTGCCGGTATCCTTGGCAACTTGCAGGCTCGAAACATTCACCGGCTCGAAGTCTGCCAGCGTGAGACTTGTGAGACACGAGAGATCGTCGTCATTCCAGCGCGCGTCGGGGGTTCCGATGAGGCCTCCGCTGTCTCCGTTATCGGCCAGGATGATGCCATAGTCGCGGAACCCAGTGATGATGATGGCTGCCTGCGGGCTGGTTGCGGCGCATTCGGGCGTGGCAACTGAGGCCTTGAGCCTGTAAATTTCGCCGGCCGGCCCGGTCATGCTGCATGTGGCCGGCGGCGATGACTGCGAGATCTCTGATTCAACCGGTATCGACGCCCCTGACGACAGCGTGCAATAACCCACCCCCGCCGTTTCCGTTGCCGGCCAGACCCAGTAGTTGAGCATATGGTTGAGCGTGAAGCGCACGGGATGCTTGACCACGCCGGCCGGTGCGCTGGGAGTGCCTGTTCCGATAACTTCATCGGCGTTCACCAGCAGCGGCGCCACCGGAAGTCCGGCGGCGTCTGAGGTTCCGTAACCTTGAGGAGTGAGCTGATTTATGGCGACATCGGGCCAGTGACCATTCGACGAATCGGTCCAGGGACCATCTTCGTAGATTCCCTGCCACATCTCGTAAAGGGCCGGGCTCGACCCGGTCGCCGGCTCACGATAGACAAGGACGTGCCGGTCGCCGTCTGAATAACTGGTGCCTTCGACAGGTGCATAGGCCGGGATCGGCGCGGTCTTGAAGTAGGACTGATAGACCGTGGTTGAGACCGCAACGTCGGGTTGGTTATACGGAACCTCGATGGCCGGAATTCCGTTGGGATACGGAGCGTTGGAGGCGTTGCCGAAGAATGGCTTGATGGTTTCCGGCTGATAGCCGCTGTAGATGGGTGCAGCGGGAGAGGTATCGACGGGGAGCATGGTGGTTGCCGCATCCACGCGATGATGAAAGATTGAGGTCGTGGGAAAAATAGATGCGAGGAAAGCATTGCTTCCGTTGATGGAAAAGGTGATTTCGGCATGGGCTGTGTCGCCGGCGGAATCGGTGACGATGATTTCAGGTGTGTAAGCGCCCTGGCCGCCGATGAGGGAGCTGATGATTGCGCCAGTAGACTCGTTGATCGCCATGCCTTCAGGCAAAGGCGCGTAAGTAGTGCTGGTGTCAATGCTGAACTTGTAGGGCGCCGTGCCGCCGGTAGCAACAACGGTGCATCCCGCGTATGCCGCGTTTTGCGTTCCACCGGGACACGTTCTGGTGTTGATTTTGAGCGCGGGCGTGACTGTCACCTCGGTTGTTGCTGTCACTGAGCCGACAGAGTTGGTGGCCGTGAGCGTGAACGTGATGGTTGCGGTCGGCCTCACGGTGGTGGAGCCGCTCGCGGAGGTCGAGGTGAGTGTCCCGGGCTTGATGGCTATGCTGGTCGCTCCGGACGTACTCCAACTTAGCTTGGACGAAGCTCCCGAAATCAAGCTGGTGGGGCTGGCGGTAAAGGATATGATTGTCGGTTTGGTCTGTGCGGCGGCGAAGGAGTTTAAAGTTCCCAGCGCGATTAATGGAAGAAGAAGCGTGGTGTGAGAATTGAATTTCGCCAAGGCATGCCTGCAGCGGTGAATTTGAATCATGAAAGTGGAGTCGATCGAGTCCATGCGATACCTTTCCGGCGTTTTCCTTGAGGTTTTGCCGTGGATGGGCGGAGCTCCTCAAGATTTGCTTCTCAACGCATGCACTCGAGAACCGAAGGTGAAGGCCGGATGCCAGGCAAAGTAGAGACGCGATGGCGCGTGATGCTGGCTGAAAACTGATTTCCATGGCCGCGATCAATGAAGCCCGGCTCTATGTTCATTTCGGTCATTGTACGCTCGGTCTTTTGATTCCGGGATGACCCATTAGTGCCACAGGTAACGGGTGCAGGGTTCGGAGCAGGTCAGGTTAAGAAAACATCCTCTCACAGGCCTAAGAGGTTTCGGAAAAACTCAATCGTAAGGCACGAAGTGTCAGGGCACGACTTCAGTCGTGCCAATAACGCCTTTAAAAGAATTGGGGCTTTAGCCCCTGAGGGATGGTTTCCCTATATCCCTTTTCGCCAAGGCTTATTCCGTGACCGACTCCACTATTTACTGAAGGACTGCCGAATATCATCCAAGTTCCCCGCAGAATTTGCGAAGAAATCGATGTATTCGTCATGGCTGAAGAAGGCGTTTGTATAGTTGGCGTTGGTAAGTACGTAACCACCCCAGCCATTCAGCATCGCCAGCTGAAGAAATGACGCCAGGTCCTCTGATTCGTAGTCTAGAAAAAAATGGCCCGGGCACTCATGGAGAAGCTGGCGATCACCATACGACTGGCGAAGTTTGTAGTACAAGTGCCAATTCTCGGTCCAAATGCCCCATTCGGTAATCCAAAGTAGCACAGGCTCCTTCCAGCTGATAGAGTGCGAAATCAGCCTCGCAAAGGGGTACATCCTGTAGGGCTCTTTGGGGAATAAGAATCGTTCGAAATGGAAGTCCGGGCGAGGCTCAGGTATCTCCCGTCCTCTGCCTGCCAGCCAGTCTTCGCACTCTGCCTTTGTGTAGAAGCGCATGGTTTATTCCTGCAGGTCCTTCATCTTTCCGAATCGAGGTTATTCCAGCGAGTATAGCGCCCGTACGTCGTCGCCGCGTTCTGAACTTTATACTGAAAGACGAGATGAGCACGTTTCTACCTGTAGATGAACAATTGGACCTGCTTCAGAAGGGCGCGGCGGAGATTATCCGCGTGGCCGACCTGCGCGAGCGCCTTGAAGAGAGCCGCAAGACCGGCCGGCCGCTGCGCGTCAAAGCCGGATTCGACCCCACCGCTCCCGATCTGCACCTGGGCCACACAGTGCTGATGCGCAAGCTGCGCCATTTTCAGCAGCTCGGGCATACGGTCATTTTTCTGGTGGGCGACTTCACTTCGCTCATCGGCGACCCCACGGGGCGCAACGTGACGCGCAAGCCGCTCACGCGAGAACAGATTGACCAGAACGCGGAGACATATAAGGAGCAGGTCTTCAAGATTCTCGACGCCGGGAAGACCGAGGTGCGCTACAACTCCGAGTGGCTGGGGAAGCTGGGGTACGAAGGCACCATCCGCCTTGCGTCCCACTTCACCGTTTCGCAAATGCTGGAGCGCGATGAGTTCCATAAGCGCTTTCAGGCCGAGCAGCCTATCAGCCTCCACGAGCTTCTCTATCCGCTCATGCAGGCATACGATTCCGTGGCTCTCGAGTGCGACGTCGAGCTCGGCGGCACCGACCAGCGCTTCAACCTTGGCGCCGGGCGCGAGCTCCAGCGCCAGTACGGCCAGAAGCCGCAGATCATCCTCATGACGCCTATCCTCGAAGGGCTCGACGGCGTGCAGAAGATGTCGAAATCGCTGGGCAATGCCATCGGCATCAACGAGCCGCCGGCCGAGATGTACGGCAAGCTGATGAGCATCAGTGACGAATTGATGTGGAAGTACTGGGTGCTGCTGACCGATCTGAAGCAATCGGAAATCGACGCGCTGCAGGCCGGAGTGGCGGCTGGCAACGAGCACCCAATGAAGATAAAGAAGCTGCTCGCGCGCACCATTGTGGCGGATTTTCATGGCGAAGAAGCCTCGAGGGTTGCGGACGAGAACTGGGCGCGCATGTTTCAGCAGAAAGATGTTGAAGCCTTAGCAGAAGAAGTTCATATCCCCTGGGAGGCTCTTGTCGTAGCCGACGCTGTATCTCTTCAAAAGCTGCGTACCAATTCCAAGATGCCTTTCCATATCAACATCGCTAAACTGCTCGTTGCCCTCAGCATTTGTGAGTCGCGTACTCAAGGCGAGAGGCAGGTCAGTGCTGGCGTGATGATTGACGGGGTGAAGAGGACGACTCCCACTTTGGAAATCTGTCGCCCGTCCAGACTCACGGTGCGGGTGGGCAAGCGGGCCAAGGTCGCGGTGATCACGTAGCCACCGGAGGGAGCCGGGCCTTCAGGCCCCGGAGTTCCGGTGCAAATGTCGTTCTGCTTTACAGCTCGGCGAAAAAATCCTGCGCGACGGAGCTTTGTATCAGGGCACGAGTTTACTCGTGCCGCAAACGGCTTCCTTTCAACAACGGGCTTTAGCCCCTGCCGCCTCTCGCGCCCGCAAAATCCGTTTTTCATCAAGCTGTTTAGCTGCGCTCCTTTTCGCTCCCGAGAACTAACAAAATGGCTCTCTGCGACTAGCCAAATGGCGTATACTTTACATAGAGGTGTGCCATGGCGACCCATTCCGTACCTGAAGTGCTTGGCGGCGAAGATGTTCTGGGCAGGGCGATGAACAAAGGCGGAGCCCTGGCGGAGCTGGTGCGCGAGGGGCTGCCGGTGCAGGCGCTTCTGCTGCTGGCCGAGCGACTTGACATCCGCCAGGCGGAAATCTCTGAAAAGATTGGCATTCCCAAGCGCACGCTGAGCCGGCGCCTCACCCGGCACTCGCGGCTGACGGCTGCGGAGAGCGACCGGGCGGTGCGCTTGGCGCAGGTCTATTCAACGGCAGTGGAAACGCTGGGCGACGGACAGAAGGCAGCGGCGTGGCTTAAGACGCCCAACCGTGCTCTGCGTGGCGGTCGGCCGCTGGACCAGCTCGACACCGATCCCGGCGTACGCGAGGTAGAGGATGTGCTGGGGCGAATCGCCTACGGTGTTTATAGCTAAAGCATTTCTCCCTTTGCTGTATCGCGTTCCCACCGTAGCCGCAAAAACAAAGACGGGGCGAGGATGGGGTACCCAGACCTCACACCTTTAGGAGAAATGCTCGAATGAAGATCTGGCGCATTTGCCGGGCGCGATTTGCCGGCGAGGCGTTTACAGGGCTGGGCGCGCGGCGGTTTGGCGGGAGGTGGAACTCCCCTGGCGTGCCCATGGTCTATGCGTCAACCTCGCTGGCGCTGGCCGCGATTGAGCTGTTCGTTCACCTGGAGCCAAACTTGCAGCCCGACGATATGGTTTCGATCGCGGCGACGTTGCCTGCAGGCGAGCCCGCTCGATGCCTTGAACCGGATGGGCTGCCGCTCAATTGGTGGACAGACGACTTTGAGCCGCTGCGGAAACTCGGAGACAAATGGATCGGCGAAAAGAGCTCGCTGGCCTTGAAGGTTCCTTCAGCGGCGATGCGGACGGAATGGAACGTGCTGATTAATCCTTTACGCCCGGCGACCAGGGAGATCGAAGTCGAGGAGCCGCAGGAGTTTCTTTTCGATGCGCGCATGTTTCGTTGATCTGGGAGCCATGATCGAGGCGGGCCAGAATGTGCCTTCCCTACCTGAACGCAGAGAAAGTTGATGCACAGTAATCAGCGACTTGAGTTGCTACGGTGCCGACCTGGGAAATGTATCCGCGATCCAGGGAACGTCGACGAAGAGCAGCGCCACCATCAGCGCAATGCAGAGGCCGAGCGGAACCATAAGCGAAGGCTCCTTGTAAAGCAACTCCGGATGCTGCACCGGGCTGTCGCGGCGGAACGAGAGCCTGAAGTAGGCCGCCATCAGCCACGCAATCACCGGAAACGACAGGATGAGTTCAATGCGGTAGCGCATGATGAACGCGCCAAAGAACAACATTGAAGCCGAGGCATAAAACGTGGCTGAGTTGAGCAGCGACTCCTGACTGTAATGCGCAAACGAGCTGCGGTAGGCGGCTGCCAGCGCGGGATCGCCAATTTGCCGGTACTCTGAGAAACGCTTGAGCGCCATGAAAAAGCAGCCCAGCATCCAGTAAGAGATGAGCAGCGACGTGGGCGGCAGAAGCGCCGTGACAACAGAGTACCAGCCGAGGCAAAATCGAAGCGGGTTATTGACCGACTCGGTGAGCACATCGATGTATGCGACATCTTTGCTGCGAATTGGCGGCACGTTGTAGACGCAGCCCATCACCCATAGTCCTGCGGCGCTGAACGCGAAAGGCCAATCAAGCCGCGTTGCCAACGTCATGCCGGCCAGCATTAACGCGATCCACTGCGCGTAGCCCCAGCCGCGATCGACAAGTCCGCTGGCGGCGGGCCGCGATTTCTTGATCGGGTGAAGGCGGTCGCTGGGCGCGTCGAGCAGCTCGTTGAGCACGTAATTGCTGGATGCGATCAGCGTCGCCGACACCAAGCCGACAAGAATGCGCAACCAAATAGTTGCAGAAAAATGAACTCCGCCGATCGAAACCGCCAGCACGATTCCCGGCGCCACAAAGATCTGCTTGATGCTGTGATCGAGCCGCATCAGCCGCACATGCGCAACAATGCGGCTTCCGGCTCCGACGCGCTCAGCGCTGATCTCTGCCATAGACCCTCTACTTGATGACGGTCCCGGTGCTCATTTCGACGCCTTCTCTTCGTGGTACTCCATCTCGGTGTTAATGGTCCATAGATTGTCCTTGGTGGCTACGCCTTTGACAATGTTTTCAACGGCGGTCATTGCGGTCAGCATCGAGTGGTCCTGATTGTTGTATTTGTGCATGCCGTTGCGGCCCACCAGGAAGAGATTCTGAAAGCTGTCGAGATAGTTCCGGATCACGTCGAAACGATCGTAGGTTCCGAAGTACGCGGGATAGGTCTTGGGCACCCGAACCACATGCGAGTCTTCAACGTCTTCGGCCTTCAGGATGCCGATCTTCGCGATCTCATCAATCGCGAATCGCGCCATGTCGCCATCGGAAAGCTGCCAGAGCGGGTCCGTGTCGTTGCAGAAGTACTCCAGGCCGATCCACACTTTTTTCTCGTCCTGCACCAGATAAGGACTCCAGTTATTAAAAATCTGCAGCCGGCCGACAGTCACATCCGGTTCCTGGATATAGATCCAGTTGTCTTTGAGTGTGGTGCCGTCAGGCTCATTTACGGCCAGCCGCGAGGCAAGCAGGCCCACGGTAATAAAGTCGCGGTACATCAAGCCTTCAGAGACCTCATTCACCTCGGCGGGAACGGCCTGGCCATCGACGGCCGCGATCGATCGCACCAGGTCGCGCACCGGCATGGTTGAGAAGAAATAGTCGCCGGCAAAACGCACTCGCTCGCCGGCGTCGTTGAGACCCTCAATTGCAACCACGCGGTTGCCTTTTACGACTACGCGCTCGGCACGCACGCCGAAATGAATTTCGCCGCCTCCGGCCTTTACCAGTTCAGCGGCGTGTTCCCACAATTGGCCGGGGCCGAACTTGGGATAAAGAAAGCGCTCAATCAGCGAAGTCTCAGTCTGTTTCTGAGCCAGGTCGCCGGCAGGCTTGGGCGCAAAGGTCTTTTTGAGGAAATGCGTTACCACGCCGGTGAGCGAGAGCCCCTTGATGCGCTGCGCGCCCCACTCCGCGCTGATCTGCTCGCACGGCACGCCCCACACTTTCTCTGTGTACGACTTGAAGAAGGTGAGATAAAGCTCGCGGCCGAAGCGGTTGATGATGAAGTCCTCGAGCGACTTTTCATCGCGCCGGGGAAAGGCGGCCCAGCGCATATAGCTTAGGCCGCAGCGCACGGTGCGCGCTAGCCCCAGGTTCTTGAATGTGGCACCGCTCATCCTTATGGGGTAATCGAAGAAGCGGCGGAGAAAGTAGATGCGGCTTTTGCGCTGGCGCACCAGCATTACCAGGTCGTCGGTCTGGGGATTGCGCGGCTGTTGCGCCGCCGGAACCTCGCGCTGCTGCCCCTGATAGCGCAACAGGCCGTCAGCTCCGGCAGCGGCTTCTGCGGGCATCATATCGAGCCACCACCGCATTACGCGGTCGGACTTTGAGAAGAAGCGGTGACCGCCGATGTCCATGCGGTTGCCCTTGTGGCGAACGGTGCGAGAGATGCCGCCTATCTCGTGGCTGGCTTCGAGGATAATGGGCTTGATTCCGGTATAGCGCTGGAGTTCGATTGCCGCCGTGAGCCCGGCCGGTCCAGCGCCGACAATGATCGCCCGTTGGGCGCTTTCTCCGGTAAGCAACGCCTCAGCGGAATGCGGTTCGGAGGAACCGGACAGGACGCGCGTGTTCGTTGATGCTGGGTTTGGTTGAGGCATGGACTTGAGAGTAGCGTCGGGGAAAGGATAGCGGCTCTCAAGGCGCTTTGGGAAATTGCGCGTCTAATCTGCATCGGGGCAGGTTGCGGAAATCCGCGATGGCGGGACTCCCGCGCAAGAATCGGCACGGTGTCGCTTGCAGGCCGCGTCAACAAGCCTGCATCGAGATGCCCACATTGAGCCGCGAAACGCTACCCCCAAACGCACCATTGGCGCGAAAGGGTCTAACGGCGCGCGCGAACACACAACTACCGTTGCGTGCTTCCCTTATCTTTCGACTTGCCAGCCGTTCAGGAAGCCGCCACGCGCCGAATGCTACAAGGGCCGGGAGTTTGTCCCAGCCCCTGCGTTGAATCGTTCGCGTTTTACTGGATTCTGCCGGAATCCGGCCGTCAGGGTTTAGAGCGGTTGAACGTCTGCCGCTTGCCAGCCCTTGGGACCCTTCACAACGTTGAATTGCACGGCTTGACCTTCTTGCAGGCTCTTGAAACCACTTGAGTTGATTGCAGAGTAATGCACGAATACATCTTCGCCGTTCTGACGCGAGATAAAGCCAAAGCCCTTCGCATCATTGAACCACTTCACAGTACCTTGTTCCATCTTGTTCGTATTTCCTGATTTTGAATTGCGCTGGAGGAATCGGAGCGACCACTGGCAGAATCTTGCTTGGTTGGGCGAGTGCTGCTCACGCCCGGTTCGAATCTAACGCTGGGTCAAGTGTATCATCCCTGTCAAAATTCCGCGCACGAATTCTTTCCTCCGCGGCCCGCAACCCCCTTCGTTGCCGCAAATTCGTCTCAATTTGGGACTTAGCCCGAACCGGGCCCCGCGCTGTGTTACTGTGAGAGGTCGCCATGGTCAACGATCCCATTCCTGCGCATGCTTGATCGGGCCCTCGCGGCGCTCGAAAGCGAGTTTGCCGGCCTTCCAGCGGCCGAATCCGCCCGTCGACGAGACAGCGATTGCCCGGGTCCTTGAAGCCACAGCCCGCCGTCTGGGCGACAATTTCCCTTACTTCCATCCGCTTTATGCAGGGCAAATGCTCAAGCCGCCGCATCCGGTGGCGCGCGCCGCCTACGCCCTGGCCATGAAAATCAATCCCAACAACCACGCTCTCGACGGCGGCCGCGCCAGCTCTGCCATGGAAATTGAGGCGGTGCGCGAGATCGCAGCGATGTTCGGGTGGAATGAATTCCTGGGCCATCTGACTTCGAGCGGCACTTTTGCCAACCTTGAAGCGCTGTGGATGGCGGGGCAGCTCGCGCCGGGCAAGCGAATTCTCGGCTCTCAGCAGGCGCACTACACCCACAGCCGCATCTCTGCAGTCCTGAAGCTGGACTTTACGCCGGTTGCTTCAGACCGCTGCGGCCGCATGAGCCTGGATGCGCTCGAAACCGAACTTCGCAAAGGAGATGTGGGCACGGTGGTGGCGACGCTGGGCACAACGGCCATCGGCGCTGTCGACCCGCTGGACCAGATTTTGACTCTCCGCGAGAAGTACGGCTTCCGCGTCCACGTCGATGCGGCGTACGGCGGGCTATTTCCGGCTGATACCCGAGGCGTCTGGATGATCCGGCCCGCCGCGCATACGCTGCCATGGAGCAGGCCGACTCGATCGTCATCGACCCGCACAAGCATGGCTTGCAGCCCTACGGCTGCGGCTGCGTGCTGTTCCGCGACCCGGCGGTAGGGCGGTTCTACAAACATGATTCGCCTTACACTTACTTCACTTCAAAAGATTTACACCTGGGCGAGATCAGCCTGGAGTGCTCTCGTGCGGGCGCAGCTGCGGTGGCGCTGTGGGCCACGCAGCAGCTTTTGCCGCTGGCGCCGGGCGGCGAGTTTGCCGGTGGTCTGGCCTGCGGCCGGCGCGCCGCCTTGGAGCTCGACCGCCGCCTGCGCGCCGATAATCGATTTCAGCCACTCGCGGCCGGCCCTCCCGAACTCGACATAGTGGTATGGGGTTTGCAGTCGCAAGGTTCAAAGGATGCATCTGAACGGGCGCAACGGGTCTTCGATGCCTGCGCAAAGCGGGATCTGCACCTGGCTCTTGTACAATTGCCCCGTTCCTGGTTTGAAACTCCCGGGGTTAACGAAAGCGCCCTGGACACACTTACCTGCCTGCGTTCGGTCTTGATGAAGCCGGAACACGAGGCGTGGCTTGACCGCATCTGGCAAAGGCTGAGCGAAACCGCGAATGAGTAGTGTGAGAGGCGGTGGTGCGGGCACAAAAGTAAACGTTGCCAACGAATTTTGTGACGATTCCGATCCGACTCGCTTTAACGCAGGCTTTGCCGGACGGTTCCGGTCGACTTCTTAGAGGAAGCAAACCAATGCACGATCCCGAAAAGCTCAGGTCCATTCATAAGGCTCGATTTAACGCTGAGCCCGCAATCTTTGTTGCGCCCGGCCGCGTGAACCTGATCGGCGAACACACCGACTATGCCGAGGGCTTCGTCATGCCCGTGGCCATCGATTTCGCTACGCTTGCCGCCATCTCGCCGCGCATCGACGGCAAAGTGGTTATCTACTCTGAGAATTTCTGCGAGGAGTTTTCCTGCGATGCGGATAAGCTGCCGGATTCGGCCAGCCATCGCTGGAGCGACTATCCGATGGGGGTGGTGAAGATTCTCGCCGGCGAGGGCCACGCCATCCCCGCCTTCAGCCTGAGTATCTGGGGCGATGTGCCTCTTGGCTCAGGACTTTCGAGCTCGGCGGCCCTGGAAGTGGCCACTGCGATCGCGGTGCTGTCGCTCATCGGCGCCTCGTACCCCGGTCCGGTGCTTGCCCGGCTTTGCCAGCGTGCCGAAAACGAGTTTGTGGGCGCAAGTTGCGGCATCATGGACCAGTTCATCAGCGTCAACGGCAGGCGAGACCACGCCCTGCTGCTCGATTGCCGCGACCTGAGCTACAAGCTGGCACCCATTCCCGCCGACGTGGCGCTGGTTATAGCCAACACCATGGTGAAGCATTCCGTGGTCGGCGGCGATTACAAGACGCGCCGTGCCGAGGCCGAGGCGGCCTGCGCCGTAATCGCGGCTCACCGGCCCGGTGTGCGTTTTTTGCGCGACTGCACCCTCGATGACCTGGAAAAATGGGGTCACGAGATGGAGCCGAAATCGTTTCTGCGCGCCCGGCACATTATCAGCGAGAACCTGCGCACCGTGGCTGCGGCGGAAGCGCTGCTTAGCGGCAATCTGCCTGAATTGGGAAGGCTTATGGCCGAGGCTCACCGCAGCTATAGCCAGGATTTCGAAGCCAGTTGCCTCGAGGCGGATGCCATGGTTGAGCTTGCCCAGGATTTGCCCGGCCTGATCGGCGCCCGGCTCACGGGCGGCGGTTTTGGCGGCTGCACTATAAACCTGGTTGAGCAGAGACATGCTGCCGAGTTTGCCGAAACGCTCGGCAGCCGTTACGCGGCAAGAATTGGCATGGAACCGCAGATACATGTGTGCCATGCGTCAGATGGAGCGCACCGGCTGGAATAGCTGCATCAAACCAGAAGGAGACTGCATTGGCAGGATTTTCCTTACTTGGCAGGTGAAGGAGGATTTTCAGCAGATGCAGGAAAACGCATTCCATAACACAAAGTGGCTAGCGACAAACCATCCGCTCTCACTTGTTAAACTTGTGTGATGTTTCCACCGATGAGGGACAGGGAGGGCCGTGCCCGTATTGCGCGGTTTTCGCCGGCAAAATAGCAGGCGGAAATCCCGAGCACTGCGGAGAATCATAAAAATTATGCAACCGATTTCATACAAACCATCTTCCTACGAGATCTTCCCCAATTCAGGCCACGTAGCTTATTTCTCAATGGAGATCGCTATCCGCCCCGAAATGCCCACGTACTCGGGTGGCCTGGGTGTGCTGGCCGGCGACACCCTGCGTTCGGCTGCCGATCTCGGTATCCCGCTGGTTGCCTTCACTCTGCTGCACCGCAAGGGATATTTCCAGCAGCATCTTGACGCCAAGCGGCGTGCAGACCGAGGAGATGCAGCCCTGGAACCCCGCGGACTTCTGCACGGAAGAGCCCGCCCGCGTTACGGTGCTGATTGAAGACCGAATTGTTACCGTGCGTAACCTGGCGCTACGACATACAGGGCCGCTTCGGGCACATTGTTCCCATTTACCTGCTCGATACCGATCTTGACTCGAATACAGGCTGGGACCGCGGCCTGACCGACCATCTTTACGGCGGCGATGAAAACTATCGCATGCAGCAGGAGATTGTGCTGGGTATGGGCGGCGTGCGCATGGCCAATGCGCTGGGAATGCGTGTAAACGTCTACCACATGAACGAAGGCCACGCCTCGCTGCTTACGCTGGCGCTGCTTGAGAGACAGCTTTGCGGCGGCCCTTTGCGGGCGGCCACCGAGACCGACATTGAGCACGTGCGGCGCCAATGTGTGTTTCACCACGCATACACCGGTGCCTGCCGGCCACGACCGCTTCTCAACCGAGCAGTCTATTCGCATTCTCGGCGCAGAACGCACCTCGCGCCTGCAAAAGCTGGGCTGTTTCCGCGACGGCATGTTCAACATGACGCTGCTGGCATTGCGTTTTTCACGCTACGCCAACGCCGTGGCCATGCAGCACGGCAAGGTTTCGCGGCAGATGTTTCCGGAATTCGCCATCGACACCATCACCAACGGCGTGCACGCGCCCACATGGATTTCAGAGCCGATGCAGCAGATGCTCGACGAGCAGATTCCCGCCTGGCGCCGCGACAATCTTTACCTGCGCAACGCCATCGACTTGCCTGAAGCCAAGATGCTGGCCGCCCACGCGCACGCTAAAGAGGAGTTGATGGCCGAGGTGGGTACGCGCACCGGAATGGTGCTCAGCCCCAATGTGCTCACGCTCGGCTTTGCCCGCCGCGCCGCAACATACAAGCGCGCCTCGCTCATGTTCACCGATCCCGAGCGGCTGGCCGCGATCGCCAAGGCCGCGGGCGGATTGCAGATTCTGTTCGCAGGCAAGGCGCATCCGCAGGATGGCCCCGGCAAAGCCCTCATCCAGCAAGTGGTGGAAGAGGCAGCGCAACTTTCAAACGACCTGCTGCGCATCGTCTACCTTGAAAACTACGAGTGGCGCCTGGGCGCAATCCTCACCGCCGGAGTAGACGTGTGGGTCAACACGCCCCGCCGCCCCTACGAGGCTTCAGGCACCAGCGGCATGAAGGCCGCGCTCAACGGCGTGCCGAGCCTTTCCATTCTCGATGGATGGTGGATTGAAGGCTGCATCGAAGGCGTAACCGGATGGGCAATCGAAGATGGCGCCGACGACCGTGAAGAAGCCGATTCGCTTTACCACAAGCTCGAGTCGGCCGTGGTTCCGCTGTATCTTGAGGCACCGGAGAAGTGGGCTCGCCTGATGCGCACCACGCTGGCCTTCAACGGTTCGTACTTCAACACCAACCGCATGGTGAAGCAGTACAACCGCAACGCGTATTATCCCGGCACGCTGCTGGAGCCCGCAAAGGTGGAAGAGCCGTTGTTTGCGGACTGAGGCGGGTCGTTTTGGAATATGCGGGCCGCGCGACTGGACAAGTTGCGCGGCCCGTGTTGCTTGGGAAGAGGTTAATTAAGAGTGTGCCTGGATTTGTAGTCTCCCAGGTCTCAGAAGCGGGGCCCGGAGCTAAGTCGAGGAATAGGGGGGAATAGGGGGACAGGGAATAGGGAATAGGGGGACAGGGAATAGGGAATAGGGGGACATGATACATATTCCCCCATTTTCCAGCCCATGGTCGCTAAGATTGCAGTGAATATGTATCATGTCCCCCTGTTTCCCCATGTGGAGAAACCGTCCGGTGGCTGCGGCGTAACGTTGGTTCCATAAGGGGTGTGAAATGTTCTGGAATGTTCTACTCATGGTTCAATTGCTCGGGGCGAATGCTCACCTTTCGTTGCCCATCGGTGCAGCACCGGACACCCATCTCAAGATAGTAGACAGATTTGACGGTCAGGGATGTGCGCGCTCTGCAAGTGGCGAGAACAAGCTTCAGGTGAGGGAAATTAAACTCCAGAGCACGGGCGCTTACGGTAAACCAGTTCCACACATCATGATCGTGCTTTACGACCCTCAGAGCAGAGCATATTCGTGGAACGTGTCTCTGGAGGAATCGTCCCCCGCCACTGCCCATCCGCGCATGCAAGCGTACGAAAGCTGTAACACTGTTTTCCTGAAGGGTGATCAATTGGTCGTGTTCATGACTGGGATACCGCCTGGGCCACTGTATGTAAATGAGTCTCATGGTAGGGCGCTCAACATGAACGACGCTGAGCAGAAGGCTCTCGAATCCGTGGCAGTGCTCAATGATCCGCCCGGCAATGTGGACGTCGCAAAGCAGTGGACGGAGGTGCCTCTCACAGGACTGAGTGCGGATTTTACTCAGACGCCTGGAAATGCAATACCCGACGTGAAGCCGCAACTGACAAATGTCAGATGGGATGGTGAGCATTGGCACATCAACTTGCAGGCCCGGTGGACCGAAGTGATCACCCTGGATGCGAATTACAACCTCGTCGCGATGAAAAAGGTGGAATAGAATCTCGATGATTCTTTTGACTCGGATTCTCTCGTTGGCGGGTGGGCCTTATTTCGACCCGTCGTACGGCGTTACATACTCTGGCAACTGCGACTTCGAGTCGAAGGCGGTCTCCGCCTATGTAGAGAAGATTCCAAACACAGAACCCTGGGGACAGACGGGACGTTCCCTCTCCCGCACAATCCCGGAATCGTGCGTTTGGCCCACTCTTCTGCAAACCGAGTTGCCCCATCCTTGCCTCGCTGGGGAGGGAATGCGATGACCGTCCAGCACTCGCCACGGACCGGAGAGCAAGATCACAACCTCGCAGAAACCCGCCGTACTTTGCGGTTAATTGCCCCCTCCCAGCGCACAATCATCTCAGGGCCAAATCACGCCGTTGGCGCGGCGTGCCCCGCCTTATCCAGAATCGCCAAAAGGCTATCGACAACTAGTTTTGTTTCATATATTTACAACTAAGCTCTGGGATTTAAATGTTTTACGCGCACAACGCGCAATTCGACCGCATTAACCCAATTGAAATCATATTTTTATCGATTTCGAGGGGGGGAGGGTACGCTACTTCTTCGGCTGTTCCGCCCGCAGCTTGTCGAGCACCGCCGTGGTCTGCGCATCTGCTGGATTGAGTTGGTGAGCGTGCTCCAGCACTGGGGGTTGATAGGGTTGATAGGGGACATGATACCTATTCCCCCGCGTAGTGGTTTCGTCCGTATGTGCCTCGGACAGACGGGGGACAAGATACTGGAGTGAACCCCCGCACCCTCACTCCTTCACCGCCTTTGCGTACATTTACCCCGCCCCGGCGCACAATCATCTCAGGTCGGGGCAAACGCGCCGTAAGGGTCGTTTTGCCTTGCATCGAGTTCGCAAAGAAGACGCACCCGTAACTCCCGCGTTTACAGGAACTTGAGATCTAAGTCCTTTGCTGAGAATATTTTGCAGCCAATTCGCCCATTTCTGCGACCTCCAACTCCAATAAAATGAGCAATTTAACCAAATAAGGGGGGGGTAGGGATAACGAGGGGGGGGTGCCCAGGGGTATACCCACAGAATGCGTCCCCGGAAGGCCAGCCACTGACAAGCTGGGTAATAGAGTAACCTTGTTTCCCTCCCACCCAGGCAGAGCTTGGATGGCCCACCCTTCTAAAATAACTGTCCGACGAAGTCTCCGGGCCTGAAGGCCACGCGCTTTTTCGCGTAGCTATTCAGTGACCTGAAGGCCGCTGCTCCCTCCGTGTCGACTGGCTGACTCGACGACTAGCCGACTAGCCGACTCCCCGACTCGCCACCCGCTCGCTATCCCAGCGGCCGGATTTCGCTTGACGTTCCGCCGGCGGCGGGGATGTAGCACTTCATCGTGTAGTCCATCACCATGCGGTCGGCGTTGAAGCGCCAGCCCAATGTACGAATGGTCCGCTTCATGCGCTTGATCCAGCCGCGCGGCAGGCCATCGCGGTCACGCTCGTAGTACAGGGGAACCACTTCGTCGAGCAGCACGCGATAAAGATCGTCGCCGTCGCGGCTGTCGTGCACATCCATATTGGAGTGGGTGCGGCCGCGTCCGATGGCGAACCCGTTGAGCCCGTCGTAGGCTTCGGCCCACCATCCATCGAGGATGGAAAGATTAAGCCGCCGTTGAGCACAACTTTTTGCCCGCTGGTGCCCGAGGCCTCCAAGCGGGCGGCGCGGATTGTTGAGCCACACGTCTACTCCCTGCACCAGGTGCCGGCCCACGTTGATGTCGTAATCCTCAATGAATACGAACTTGTCGCCGAATTCGGGACTGCGCATCATCTGCGCAATTTGCTGCAGCACGCGCTTGCCGGGCTCGTCGTGCGGATGCGCCTTGCCCGCGAAAACGAACTGCACAGGGCGCTTCGCGTCGTTGACCATGGCTGCAAGCTGTTCCATATCCTTCAGCAACAAATTCGCCCGCTTGTAAGTGGCAAAGCGCCGCGCGAAGCCGATAGTAAGCGCATCGGGCGAAAGCACTTTGTCGAGCCGCTTGAGCTCCGTGGCCGGCTCTTTGCGCCGCTCAGCCTGCTCGCGGGCGCGACGCCGTGCAAACTCGAGCATTTGCGCCTTCAGGCTCAAGTGCGTCTCCCACAACTCGCCGTCGTCAACTTTTTCAATCGCCGCCCAGGTCTGGTCGGCGCCGCTTTGCTTGTGCCAGCCAACTCCCAGGTGCCGGTCGTAGAGCTTGGCCATTTGCGGCGCGAGCCACGAGGGCACATGCACACCGTTGGTCACGTGGCCGATAGGCACTGCATCCTCGGGCCGGCCGGGGTAGAGTCCCTTCCACATGGCGCGCGAGACCTCGCCATGCAGCGACGAAACCGCATTCACGCGCCGCGCCAGCTTGAGTCCCAGAACCGTCATGCAGAATGGCTCGCCGTAGTCGGTGGGGTGCTCGCGGCCAAAGCCCATCAGATTCTCCTGCGAGATGCCGAGCTGCTCGCGCAGCGGTCCCAGATGCTCTTCGATGAGGTCGGCGCTGAAGCGATCGTGCCCGGCCGGCACCGGAGTGTGGGTGGTAAAGATCACCTCACGCGGAATCTGGCTGGCGGCCGCGTAAAAGTCCAGCCCTTCTTCTTCCATGCGCGAGCGAATGGCTTCAAAGACCGCAAATCCGCTGTGGCCCTCGTTCAGGTGCAGAACGCCGGGCGTGATGCCCATGGCCTTGAGCGCGCGATAGCCGCCCACGCCCAGCAGCAGCTCCTGCCGGATGCGAACACGCACGTCGCCGCCGTATAGCCGCGAAGTGGTATCGCGATCTTCGGGCGCGTTGCCGTCAACGTTTGAGTCGAGCAGCAGCAGATCGCAGCGGCCCACCTTGACGCGCCACACTTTGGCGCAGATTGGAGTGCCGCGCGTGGCAATCTCGATGGTGACGGGCTCGCCGTTGGCGCCGATGGCGGGCTGCATGGGCAACTGGTCAATATCGGTCACGAGATACTCTTCCTTCTGCCAGCCTGAATCGTCGAGCCGCTGAAGAAAGTATCCCTGCCCGTAAAACAGGCCAACGCCGACCAGCGGAATGTCGAGGTCGGAGGCGCTCTTGATGTGGTCGCCGGCGAGCACGCCCAGGCCGCCCGAATAAATGGGTAGCGACTCGTGCAGTCCGAACTCGGCGGAGAAGTATGCCACCGGCCGGGGCCGCAGCACGCCGGCGTGGTTCGCGCCCCAGGTGCGGTCGGCGCTCAGATATTCCTGCTGCCGGCGAAAGACGTAATTGATACGGCTGTGGAGCACCAGCTCGCTGGCGCGTTTTTCAATCTCGCTCAGTGGCATCTCGCTCAGCATCGAGATGGGATTCTGATTCAGCTTCCGCCACAGCGTGGGATTCAGATCGCGGAAGAGGCTGACGCAGTCCTGATCCCAGCTCCACCACACATTGCGGGCCAGTTCCCAAAGCTTCTCCTGTGCGGGCGCGATAAACCGGTCGAGCGTGCGCGCTTCGCTGACAATCGGCGCTACCTGGCTGGCTGCTTCAACCAGCATTTTGATTTCGTCTTCGCGAAAGCTGCGCTTCTCCTTGGTCTGCACCACCAGGACGCCCTGCAGAACGCCGCGATCGATGAGCGGCACACCGAGAAAGGAGAGATACTCCGCTTCGCCCGACTTCTCAAAGAATTTGTATCGCGGATGATTGGGCGCGTCGGCAACCGAGACGGGAAGCAATCGCTCCGCTACCAACCCAGAGAGCCCCTCGTCGATGGGCATGCGCAGGGAGCCAATCGAGCGGGGATGAAGGCCGACTGTAGCCGCGAGCACCAGAGTGGAGCGATCGGGCTCAAGCAGGTAGGCCGAACAGACGTCAGTGCGGAAGCGTTTGGCGATCAGCGCCACGATCTTCATCAACACTTCGGCCGGCTTGCCCTGCTCCTCTGCCAGGCTGCCGATCTCTTCAAGGGTCAGCACCAGATTGGGGTCGTTGGGATTGTGGGGCGGATTCATCGCGTCACCTTCGGCTTTCGTTTAAGACTGCGCGGTTGGTGGTCGAAATATAGATTGATCGAAATGACACGTATGCGCCGCTCCGGCCGGGGCAAAGGCGAAAAGTGCCGCGGGAATGATTACCGCATCACGGAAATTCGTTTGCTTAAACGGGAATCCCGGCGCCGCGATCGGGATAGTTTTGACAATACCATAGGCCCGAGTCCATCAGGATTGCATGAGATTTGAGCGTTGGCGGCGGAGACGACGGAGGTCGAGCGAGGGAAATCACGCGCCACCGGGGCGCCATCTATTCTGTTGGTGATGCGGAGGAAGCAGGAATGAAGGTCATCGTATTCGGAGCTACGGGAATGGTGGGCCAGGGCGTGCTGCGCGAGTCCCTGTTGGCCAATGACGTGGTGAGCGTCGCCGCGGTCGGCCGTAGTAGCAGCGGTCAGCACGACCCGAAGCTCACTGAGATTGTGCAAAAGGATCTATCGAACCTGAGCGCCATTGAGGACAAGCTTCGCGGCTACGACGCGTGTTTCTTCGCGCTGGGGGTTTCGTCAGTGGGACTGGCAGAGGCCGACTACGAGCGCGTGACGTACGGATTCACGGTTGCGGCAGGCGAGGCTCAGGCGCGCGTCAATCCTAGCATGACGTTCGTGTACGTCTCAGGCCAGGGAACCGATTCGAGCGAGAAGGGACGCACCATGTGGGCGCGCGTGAAAGGACGCACTGAAAATGCGTTGCTGCGCCTGCCGCTCGAGGCCTACATGTTTCGTCCCGGCTTCATTCAGCCGCTTGATGGCATTAAGTCACGCACGGCCCTCTACAACGCGATGTACACATTGCTCCGGCCGCTGGTCCCGGTTTTTCGGAATGCGATGCCGAACCAGTTTCTGACCACGCGCCAGATTGGCCAGGCGATGCTGAACGTGGCGCGGCACGGCTACAAGACGCGGATTCTCGAGGTGAGAGACATTCGAGAAGCGGCTCTCGGCGCTGCGTGAACAATGCGGGATTCGTGCTTTCCCACCCTTTTCACGGGCGGGCTCAAGAAACATATCCTTCAGCTCCGGTCGCCACGGCGACCGGAGGTCTGGAGGATGGGGCAACCAGCGTTGCTACTTCTGTTCGCCGTCGTTGTGCGTTCCAGAGTCGCCGCCGTTTGAGCCGTTGCCGCCTTGCAGCATCTTGGCCAGCAGCACGTTGATCAGGCTGCCCTGGTCGGCGCCCCCGCCCGCCATGATATCGGGCACCAATTTGATGTGGTTGGTTGCCAGCGCCTGCGCAATCTGAACGGCTGCGTAGTTGCCCGACTCCATCGACGCAATCTTCATCTTGATGACGTCGGCTTCGGCGGTACCTACGGCGCGCGCCTTCTCCGCGTCGGCGTTGCCCACCATGATGACCACTTTGGCATCGGCGTCGGCGTTAATGGTCTTCACTCGCGCATCGGCATCGGCATTGATCGTTTTCACCCGCGCATCGGCTTCCGCGGTAATGGTCTTCGACTGGCCGGCGCCCTGCGCCTCTTTCACCACAGCCTGGGCGGCGAAGTCGGCGATGGAGACGCTCCGCTCCGCGTCAACCACGCGGGCCTGCGTGTCGGCCATCGCCCTGGCCTGCTGCAGGTCTTTGCGCGTCTCTTCGGCAAGCTGCTGCGTCTTGTAGGTCACCTGCTCCTGCTCGGCGATCTTGCGATCGGTGAGCGTCTTCATCAGCGCTTCAGGCGGGGTGATGTCGCCAATCAGCGTGTCGATGGCGTTAACGTTGTACTCCACCAGCGCCGCTGAAATTGCCTGCTTTGGCCTCGGCCTGGCGCTCGCTGCGCTTCTTCAGGAACTCGATCACATCGGAGGTCTGCGCCGCGTTGCGGAAGTAGTTGCCGATGGTGGGCTCGAGCACCTGCGTCACCAGGTTGGCCATGGTGCCAAAGCGCGCAATCACCTTGGGCGCGTCGTTGCGCGGGATATGGATAATCTGGCTCACGTCGAGGTTGAACGTGAAACCGTCGCAGGAGCGCACGGTGATGGTGGACAGCCGCTCGTCGAGCTTGTGCGCCTCGCTCTTGCCGGTCGCCCAGTTCAGCACGATGTTGGCCGTGGGCACAATCTCGACCTTGTGCGTATAAGGATTGATGGCGTACTTGCCGGGATCGAGCGGATCGACCCACACGCCCTTCTGGCCCTTCTTCACCAGGTTGCCGTGCTTGAACGCGTCGCCGCTCTGGTCCACTGCCCTCTTCGCCTACATAGGCAATCACCACGCCGACGTTGGCAATGGGCACCTCGGTCATCGGCTTGATCTCAACCGTGGCAAAGCGCGGATTGATGAAGTAGCGGCCGGCCAGGATCACCTGCTCCTGCAATCCCTTGAAGCCGCCATTGTGGATGAAGGCTTCGCCATCCTGGAACATGTTGTGGCCGGCGGTCTCTTTGCCGGCAATTTCGCCGGTCGGCAGCGGGGTTCCGTCTTTGGTGGTCACAATGCCCACCGAGTTGTCGGGAATCTCCAGCACCTCAGCCGGCAGCACGGTAAACATGGCCGTGTTGATGCGGTAAGTTCCGGGCGGAATCACCGAGATCTGCGGCCCGCGCTCGCCGCCGTTGGCAAGAAACTGCCGCGTGTTCTGGAACGAGTTGCAGTCGACCGCCCTGGCCAGCACGCGCCCGCTTGAAAGGGCTTGCCGTCGCGCGCTTCCACAATGCCGATCTGGTTTTTGTCGATGGTGGTAAACGGCGCCAGCGTAACCTGCGTACTGCCACGCCCACAGCCCAAAGTGGATTCCCGGGGCCAGCGTATCGGCCTGCAAGCCGGCCTCTCCGTTCAGCGCCACGATCGCGCCGTCGGGCAGCGTGCGATGGCTTGCCCAACAGCACCCACTTCTTGTTCACGATGCCGATCTGATCCTTCGAAACAATGACCGTCCCGAAGAAATATCGCAGCAGCAGTTTTTCAAGCACCATGACGAGAATGACGACGATCAGAATCCAGCCATATTTAATGGCAAGGCTCATTGGGTCCATAGGGACCGCTCTCCCTTGTAGCGGATAGTGGAAACAGAATACTCCCGCCGAAGGAACCTGGTATCAAGGCGTGAAAAATCATGCTTGCGGCGCTTGAACGCTGGTACGATTTCGCTATGAAACGGCTGCGCGGCTCTCATTCTTCCGGCAAACTGGCTCGGAAGGGGCTTTGGCTTCTGCTTGGTGCGTTTTTGTGCTGGCCCGTTGCGGGCATTCTTTGCGCACAAACGAGCCCGGACAACGTTGCGCTCCAAATCACCCGGCTGAAGAGCCCGAATGTCGATCTTCGCCGGAATGCGGCGGACGCGCTAGCAAAGTTCGGAGACGCGCGTGCGACCGAGCCTTTGATTGCGGCCCTCGGCGACGCGGATTCCCAGGTACGAGCCGATGCGGCAGTGGGCCTGGGCGAGTTGAAGAGCCGGGCGGCGGTCGAGCCGCTGATTCCTTTGCTCAATGATCCCGATGAGAACGTCAGCACGTCGGCGGCGATGGCGCTCGGTAAATTGCAGGACCCCCGGGCAATTGCGCCCCTGGTCGCCAGCCTGTCAAAGACTCCTGCGGTGTCGATGCCGCTGCTCCAATTCGGCTCTGCCGCGGTTGAGCCGTTGCTCGCGGCCGTTAAGAGCGATGATCCAGTTTTGCGAAGCAGCGCGATTTCGACTCTATCTTTCACTCACGATCCCCGCGCAATTTCGGCGTTCACTGCGGCGCTCCAGGACCCAGACGGGGGAGTGCGGCAACTCGCGCTCCTCTCGCTCCAGACGTCGAACGCGCCCAATTTTCTTGAGGCATTGCGGGCGATTCTTAAAGATCCCGATCCGGCAACCCGCGCGATTGCACTGCGGGCAAGCGGCGAGTTGCCAAGCAGTGAAAGCATTCCGATGGCAATTGCTGCCATGCACGATCCCGATCCCAGCGTCAGGAACGCCGCTGCTGCCTATCTCAAGCCTGCCCAAACCGGCGATCCGCAAGTAGCACAGTCTCTCATCGCGCTGGTCCAGGATCCGGATTCCAGCGTGAGTTGGAGCGCGCTGAATACGTTGGCGACATCGCGCGACCCCAAGGCCATCGACGCCATGCTCGGCTTCGCGCTGGGCAAGAATCCGAAAGTCGATCCCGGTCAGGCGATGGGCCTGCTCGGCAAAGTTCAGGACCCGCGCGCATTTGAACTTTTGGTTGATACGCTTGAAAGCACCGATTCGCGGATGGCGATGATTGCCGCCGAACAACTCGGCCAGCTCCGCGACGCGCGCGCAGTTCCTGCGCTGGCATCAGCCGCACGTTCCAAATTCCCTAACTTAGCCGATAACGCAATCATGTCCCTGGGCAGGATCGGCCCGCCTGCGGTTGACTCTTTGATCGGCTTGCTGGATTCGCCCGAGCTGCGCAACCAGTCCGGACTGCTAAACGAAACCATTAACGCTCTCGCCAATACGCACGATCCGAGCGCCGTCCAACCTCTGGTCGCAATGCTGCAAACACCGTATAAGGGAACTCCGCAGCCTTATGGCGCGGCGATTGTGGGCGGGCCTGACGATCCAGGGCCGATACGGCCCTTGACCTATTCAGCCCTGCTCAGCGCCCTCAGCCAATTCGGCGACCCCCGCGCAATTGCGCCTTTAATCGACTATATGAGGAACGGACCAGTGGGAAGAAATCTTGTGCCGCAGGAACTGGCCGCGCTCGGACCGGCTTCGATTGAGCCGCTCATCCCGCTGCTACACGACGCCAATGAGAACACCCGCCGGCTTGCGGCAGAGGCTCTGAGCGACATTGCGATGAATCAGGAAAGGGTGGCGACACAGCGGAAGGACATGAGGCCGCATGACGCACTGGTGGCTGCCATGGGTGCTCACGACACGGCCATCATGGCGGGCGCGTACCCGTTCTACGTGAGCCTGGGAGCGCCGGGGACTGAGAATGATCTGGTTGCCGCGCTGGAGCGTTTCCCGAATCAGGGAATGGCCGAATACTTTCTCAACTGCGGCAGCGTTCCGCTTGAGGATGCGGCGATCGCCTGGGGCCAGAAGCTGCATTACCACATAACCCAGCAGGTCTATGGCATAGTGTGGGGCCAGATGCCCAAGCCCCCCGAGTAACCGCGATTTTTCCGGATTCTCCACGGACTGGTTTGTCCGTGGAGATGGAGACATGCCAGGACCGGAAACTCTTCAGCCGGGCCACAGGTTTTGTTTAAGGAATACTGCGGACTACGAGGTTCTGCATGCAGCCCTCCACCTCGTCCTGAAAGTCGTAACCGCAAAACGGAAGGTCATACGGCGAGCCGGGAGCTTCAACTACGCTGGTCGAAGCAACTGTGTAGACGTGGAGCCTTCCACTCAGGCCGTTCAACACGTAAAGATGGTTGCTGCTGTCCCATGCCATGCTCGTAAACCAGCCGGATTTTCCGATTACTTCAGCAAGCGGCGTGATGGGCTCCGCCCCATTGAAGTGGAAGAACTGCAGGCTACGTTGGCCATTGGGAAGCACGACAAGGAACTTTCCGTTCGGCGAAAGTAGCATGTTCTGTCCGCAATCGGGAAGATTAGGCATATTGTTCGCGCTATTTGTGGACGTAAGTTGGCCCTGACTCCCCATCTTGTAGCTGGCAAGTGCGCAGTAGCCAGCTTCCGAAGGGCGAAAAATTTGAAGCATTACAGCGAAATGGTCGGTCGGATCGTCCGTAATCAGGCCAGAGAACGAGGGGTAATCACCCTCCGGAAGGCTTGGGCTGGTGACGGATGGGATCCCGGAATATACCAGTGAGCCGTCGCTTTCGCGGGAGTATGCGGCAAATGTATAGGCATAGTTTTCGCCAAGCGCCTGATTGTACGCGAAGGTGCTGTTTCCAGCCAGTTTGGGCAAGCCGCCAGCGTAGTCGACGTTATTGTAAATCCCGGCATTCTGGAAAGTTAGTTCGCCGGATTTGGCAATCTTGTAGGTTTGAATCGCGTCGGTACAGTAGGGCACGTAGAGGTATTGGCCGGTATGATCCATTTCCACGCCCTCAGGCGCTGAATAGCCTTGCTCGGGCGTACAGTCGGCGCCGCCATATAACTGAGTATCGATGGCCGAAACCTGCTGGCCGACGCCCCCATCTGGTTCAACCTTGTACGAGTACAGGTATTTCATCAGACCTTCTAGATCGTTGGGGTCGGGGCCAACAAAGATGAAGTGCGTGCCGTTTGTGGCGAGCATGTAGCCGATGTTCGTAGTCTGGGTGAATGGCGAGCCCTTGATCTCGGTGAGCTTGCCATCTGAAGATGCGGCGAAGGCGGAGGTTGCGTTAAACGGTGTTTGCGTTGCGTTTTCGCCCACATAAACGTAAGCGACGGGTGATTGGGCGGCAGCTACGCCGGTTGACGCTGCGAGCAAAAGACTGGCTGAGCCAAACAGAAACCGCAGGCGAGAGACACCACGGCTGGAAGCGTTACGAGTGTATTTCATAAACTGCATTGGGGAAACCTCAAGAAATTAGCCGATTTGCGGCAAATAGCCTCATACTAACTGGTGGATTAGAGCAGCGCGCCAGCGGGGGAGTTGCTTTGCAACACATGTTGCAAGCGACTGAATAAAGGAAATTTGCGAGCCCATGAAAAGAGAGTTGAGCGGATTGGAGATAGCTGAAACCTCGGCGTTCCTCAGCGCTTGCCGGTTCCCAGGTCGTCGGAAAATCCGGCATCCAGGCGCGGCCACTGGGCGATAGGGCGTCCGCCCGGCCACTCTGGTTCCCATGTGGGCGAGCCGCTTTTAGTCCGCGTGATGGTGCACTGTTGCGGCCAGCCGGCCGGCGAGTCCTCCCAATTCTCCTGCCGCCCGTAGACCGTCAAATCCAGCAGGTGATAGTTGTTATCCATCGCCTCGGCGCCACGCGATGTAGTCCAGTACGTCTCGAAAACTTTGGTGCCTTGTCGCAGGTAGCAAACGATGTGCATCCTGCCCACGCGGCGTCCAACCAGGAGGATCTCGAGCGAATCCCGGGGGGCTGAGTACCAGGGTATTTCCCAGCCCATGAAGTCACGGTAGCGGGCGCTCTCTTCGTACGGGCCCTGGCAAAACGTGGCGTAGGTGACGTCGCGAGAGTGAACATACGATAGCTCGCGGACCTGCGATGTAACCCAGGTGCACCCCTCGCATTGCTCCGGCGCTGGATGGCCGGCGTGCCACATAAAGTAGTAGGCGATAAGCTGCCGCCTGCCCTCGAATGTATCGAGAAGCGTCACCGGGCCTTGCGGGCCAATCAGCTTTGTGGAGCCGTCCACTTCAACCATGGGAAGACGGCGGCGCGCAGCAGCAATGGCGTCGCCTTCGTGCGTGTGAGCCTTCTCTCTCACCCGCAATGCGTCGAGCTGCGTCTGGAAGGCGCTGCGATCGACAATCTGGGGAGTTCCATGTCCGTCTGTCACGATGTCTTTCATTGTTTCCTTCTGTGTCGCACCGGCTTCGAGTGGACATCTCGCGTTTATGAGCAGTCACATAGAGACTGATCTTCTACTGGGATGCGTTGCCGGGTTGCGTCGGCGAGGCGGTCGGCAAGAAACTGCAGCTTCATTTGTGCGTGTACCCAAGTTTTGGGGGCCGGCGGCGGACATTGCAGACCGCTCCTGCTCCGATTGTGATGCCAGATAGTGGCCCCGCCATGCTACATTGAAAATCCACGGAGGCACACTCGACATGGAGCTCGAAGCCCAGCTTGCGGGCGATGGCGAAACTATCGATCTGCAGCAGCAGGTGTTCAGGCTGCAGGCACTGCTTGAGGTTTCGCGCCAGGTGCACTCGACCATCCTCGAGCGCGATGTGCTGGACCAGGTGCTGCGCATCGTGGTTCGCGAGCTGGAGATGGCCGGGGCGGGTTTCCCTTCAGCCGGGCTGACCTTCGGCCAAGACCCTACCCGCGCCGATGAGGGTTCGGCGATTCTCGCTTACCCGCTGGACGACCGCGATGGAAAAAGAATGACCGAGCTGGTTGTGGCCACGCCCGAAGGCCGCCCGCTCACTATATACGAGGCTGATTTTCTTGAAGGACTGGTATTGCAGGCCGCCGTCGCGCTTGAAAATGCGCGCAACCACAAACGCAACCTGGAGTTTGTCCGCCTGCAGCGCGATCTTGACGCCGCCCGCGACATCCAGCGCTCGCTGCTTCCTCACCGGCTGCCAAAGATTCCCGGCTATTCCATCGCCTTCCGCTCCGATACATGCTACGAGGTCGGCGGCGACTACTTGGACATTGTGGAAGAGCCCGACGGCAAGTTGCTGATGGTGGTTGCCGACGTGGCGGGCAAGGGACTGGCGTCGGCCATCATGTCGACAAGCTTCCGCGCTGCGCTGCGCGGTATTGCTGCCGGAGGCCTGCCGCTCGATGAGCTCGCCACGCGCATGAACCAGCACCACTGGGCCGAAGGCGAAGAGGCTCGCCGGCGATATGTGACCGCCATCTTTATGCGGCTCGATCCGCAAAGCGGTGAAATCGAAGTGGTCAACGCGGGCCACAATCCCGGCTTCCTGCTGGCGCCGGGCGCGCCTCCCCGCGAATTCAATGCCACCGGCACGCCGCTCGGCCTGGTGCCGGGCATGCAATACTCCTCAGAACAGAGCCAATTCCCCCTGGGTTCCAGGTTGCTTTTCTACACCGACGGCCTCACTGAGGTCTTCAGGGGGGATGAGGAGTTTGGGCCAGAACGCCTTTTACATGAATTTTCTACGTGCCCGTCGCCAAATGCCGATGGTATCCTCGATGCATTATGGAGCGCCCTCACCGATTTTGCCGAGGGCGGCGCGCAGGGAGACGACATGACCGCACTGGCGCTGAGCCATGGAGCTCAGCCATCGGAGGTCGAAGCATGAACCCGACGAAGCCTACCTCGGTTGAAGTTCGTCTGCCTTCGCGTTTAGGCTTTGAAAAAGTGGCCATGAGCACTGCGGCGGCGGTGGCCAAGCTGATGGGCTTTCGCGAAGACCGCGTGGAAGACCTGAAAACTGCCGTCGCCGAGGCCTGCATCAATGCCATTGAGCACGGCAACCGTCTTAACGAAAAGCTCTCAGTTGGCGTGGTACTCTCGGCCGGTGAAGACTCGCTTGAGGTGAAAGTGATCGACGACGGCAAGGGCATGTTGACCAAGCCCTCCAAGCCCGATATCGACCGCAAAATGCACGGTGAAGAGGATCCCCGCGGCATGGGGATGTTCCTCATCCAGGCGCTGGTGGACGAAGCCGAGTGGGTAGCCGGAGCCAACGGAAAAAGCAGTTATGTGAGGCTTGTGATCAGACTCGATAAAGAAGCAGATTGATTGCGGCGTTTATCCCCAGGGCAAATTAGACTTAAAGCAGCCAAGTAAAACCGGAGGCGAAGAACAAGTGCAGACCGAAACCAAATCGCGCGTTGATCAGATCACCAGCCCGGCTGGCCACGTTGTTACCGTGCTCCGCTTCGAAGGCGATATTGCCAGCACGTCGAAGGATGCGGTGCTTGGCGCCTACCAGGCTTTGCCCAAAGCCACCTCCAAGATCATTCTGCTCGACTTCACCAAGGTGGACTACATCAACTCCAGCGGAATCGCGCTCATTATCCAAGTGCTGATTGAGGCTTCCAACTCGGGCCAGAAGGTGTACGCCTACGGCCTCTCGGCGCACTTCATCAAGGTATTCACCATGGTGGGCATCACCAAGTACGCGCAACTCTTCCCCGACCAGGCTGCGGCAATCGCTGCGCTGTAACGGTCCTCCATGCAAGCTGTCATCCGGCTTAGAGACTTTCTGCTCGCCCGGTTAAAGTGGGCCTTGTCCTTTCGCGCGCGCGACTGGCAGCTTGCAGATTACCCGATCTGTTTCCGCAGGCAACGGGACGACCCGGAAACCGCCTACGATAATAACTCTCGTTTCAAACAGCACCACTACGTCGCCCGGGTCGTCAACTGGCCGACTATGGACGCCTTCGGCGATTCACGCGACGAAGCCCTGAGCGACCTTCGCGCCAAATTCCTTGCGCGGAAAGCGAAGCTGGCTGAAGAGGGCAAGCCGTTGCCAAGGCCCGGCACCGATGTCCCCATTGACTTTGCGTCGCGGGAGCGGGTCAACGAGCATCCCGATCTCGCGCAGAACTTCATTCATCGCGTGCTTGAACTCCCATGGGCCTTCATTTCAGACCAATCGAGCCTCTGGGATTTTCATACCGAAGAAAACAACGATGCGCTGTTCGCAAAGATCCACGAAGTCTACAGTGTTGATGTAAGCGATATCGAATCGGGGAACCTCTACCAGATTCTCGACCGCATCGCTGCCACCCGGCCCGTTATCCCTGGTAAACCCTAGGAGACGCCAATGCAAGCAATCGTCTATCACCGATACGGTCCGCCTGAGGTTCTCGAACTCGTTGAAATCGACAAGCCGACGCCCGCTCCCGGCGAAATCCTGGTCAGGGTTCACACTGCCTCGGTTAACCCGTACGACTGGCACTTTATGCGCGGAGCGCCAAAGTTCCTCCGCATCTTTACCGGACTGCGCAAGCCAAAGTCTCCGCGACTCGGCGCAGATTTGGCGGGAGTGGTGGAATCGGTTGGCGCGGGCGTAACGCTTTTCGAAGCCGGCGACGCGGTCTTCGGCGCCGGGAAGGGATCGTTTGCCGAATACGCATGCGAGGCGGAAGCGAAATTCGCCATTAAACCCGAAAACGTGAGCTTCGAGCAGGCGGCGGCAGTGCCGATCGCCGGCATTACCGCGCTGCAAGGTCTTCGCGACAACGGCAAGGTTCAGCCGGGGCAACGCATCCTGATCAATGGCGCGGCGGGCGGAGTAGGCACCTTCGCCCTGCAAATCGGCAAGTGGCTGGGTGCGCATATCACCGGCGTGTGCAGTACGCGCAACGTGGACCTGGCGAAATCTCTCGGCGCCGATCGCGTAATCGACTACACGCAGGCGGACTTTACGCTCAGCGGCGAGCGCTGGGACGTAATCTTCGACCTGGTCGGCAACCATCCGCTGGCGGCGCTGCGCCGCGCTCTCGAGCCGAAAGGAGTCTTTGTCGGATGCGGCGGAGGCGAAATCGACAAATCCTCTACCGAATATCTAGTAGAGATGCTCGGGCGGGCGGCGATCGCGCCTTTCGTAAGCCAAAAGCTCACCGGCGTCCTGGCAAAGATCAACACGGCTGACCTGAAGCTGCTGGCTGAATTGCTTGAAAAAGGCACGATCAGGTCGGTGCTTGACCGCAGCTACCCGCTCAAGAGTGTCGCCGAAGCCATCGGCTACGTTGAAACCGGCCACGTGCGCGGCAAGGTCACGATTGCCGTTGGCTGACTCGTCCTGGTGCTCAGGCCACAACGCTGCCCCGCTGACTTGCTGACTTGCTGACCCGCTGAAATGCCCCTTCGCCGACCGGCTATCTTCCGCGTATGATGGCCGTTATGCAACTTGACGCGATTCAGGCAGCAGTACGAGAGGCCGGCGTTGACGGCTGGCTTTTTTGCGACCACCACCACCGCGATCCAATTGCGGAACGAATCCTGGGTCTCGATCCCAAGGCCCACATCACCCGGCGCTGGTACTATCTGGTCCCCGCCGAGGGCGAGCCGCGCAAACTGGTGCACCGCATCGAGCAGGGGCGGCTTGATTCGCTCCCCGGACAGAAGGGTCTTTACTCAAGCTGGCAGGAGCTGCACAAGGGGCTGGCCGCAATGCTGGGCGACCAGTGGCGGCTGGCCATGCAGTATTCGCCGAACAACGACATCATGTATGTGTCGATGGTGGACGCGGGCACCGTCGAATTCCTGCGCGGCCTGGGCAAGCAAATTGTGAGCTCGGCCGACATGGTGAGCCAGTTCGAGGCGGTTCTCAGCAAGGAGCAGGTTGCCAGCCACGGCGCGGCCCAGATCGCAATCGACAATATCCTCGCGGAAGGTTGGCGGGAGATTGGCCGGCGTGTTCGCAGCGGCAATCCGGTTACCGAGTTCGACATCGTGCAGTGGCTTTCAGAAGCCATGCGCCGCGACAACCTGATATGGGAGAACGGGCCCAATGTGAGCGTAAACGCCAACAGCTCCGACTCGCATTACGAGCCGACGGCCGAACGCTCCTCGCCAATTAACGAAGGCGACTTTCTGCTCATCGATATATGGGGCCGCAAAAACGAGCCAGGCACGATTTTCTACGACATTACGTGGACCGCCCTTATAGGACGGGAGCCGACCGAGCGCGAGCAGCAGGTGTTTGAGACCGTTCGCAACGCGCGCGATGCAGCGATTGCCGCGGTTGAAAGCGCCTTTGCCGAAGGCCGGTCGATTTGCGGATTCGAGGGGGACAATGCGGCCCGCCGCGTGATTGAGGCGGCCGGCTTCGGACAGTATTTTACCCATCGCACAGGGCACAACATCGCACAGGAACTGCATGGCTCGGGCGCGCACCTCGATGACCTGGAGACGCACGACCAGCGCCTGATTCTGCCCAATACCTGCTTCTCGGTCGAGCCGGGAATTTACCTGCCCGAGTTTGGCGTGCGCAGCGAAGTTGACATGCTAACCGCTCCCGGCAAAGCATGGGTGTCGGGAAATATTCAGCGCGAACTGGTGAGGATTTAATCCCCAGACTCTTGAAACGGGTGCCCCAGGTCCCTCGCATCTGGGGACCTGGGAGCGAGTCAGATGCGAGATCGGAACGCCGCTGATTCCAGGGCCATAAGCAATCCTCACCGGCAGCGCGTCATTTTCGGCAAGGAGGGGTGCGGATGAGGAAGCTCCTGCTACCAGGACTGCTCATTTGCGGGGTTGCGGTCGCGCAGCGGGTGCCGCTCTCCACCGATCTGCCCAGCCATCCTTTTTTCATTAAAGCTACCTGGTACATCGGCGGAGCCGGGACCTGGGATTACCTTACCTTTGACCGCGATGCCGGCCGGCTATACATCGCTCATGGCACGCAAATGCAAGTGGTGGATGTTGAGACCGGCGCGTTGGCCGGCGAGATCGATGGATTCTACGAGGCCCGACAGGTGGCGCTCGACGACACCGGGCAGTTTGGTTATGTGAGCGACGGAGGTCAGGGGAAGGTGGTCGTCTTCGACCGCCAGACTCTTAAAAGAGTGGCTGAGATCGATACCGGCGCCAATCCCCACTGGACTGTTTACGACCCGCTCACTCACCTGGTGTTTGTGGTGCGCGCCAACCCGCCTGCCGAAGCGCCTGCGGCGCCTCCGCCCCAGCGCAGGCGTAATGCCGGGCTGGGAGAAACGCCGCCCCCCGCCGCTTCTGCTACTCCAAGACCGCCTGCGCAGCAGGAGTCGAACATCCAATCGTTTGTGTCGGTGATCGATGCGCAGACTCAGACAGCACTCGGCGAAATCAAGCTCTCAGGCCAGCTTGGGTACGCAGTCGTCGACCAAAACGGGCAGGTGTATATCGCCCTCATCGATCACAACCAGCTTCTCCGCATCGACGCCCCCGCAATCGCTGCTGTTATGCGCCCTCCGCCGCCGGCGAACGCGGCTGTTTCATCTTCCCAGGCGCCGGATGCAGATACAAACGTGCCGGCCCAGCCAAAAGAGGCGTCGAAACCAAAGACTCCTGCGTTCACCACGCTTGACTGGTCGGGCGGGCGGCGTTTCGCGGCCCTTGGCGATGGACGCCTGCGGTTATTTGGGCTCGGCCCGGAGTGCAACCAGCCGCTCGCCCTCGCTCTCGACGACCGGCATCTGCGCATCTTTGCCACCTGCTCCAATCGAACGCTCGAGGTGCTGAACACCGGCACCGGCGAAAAAGTGACAACGCTGCCCATCGGTCCCGGCGCGGATGCCGTGGGCTATGACCCGGACCACGGGTTGATCTTTTCCGCGAATGGCGCGGCCGAAGGCAGCCTCACCATCATCCGCCAGGATGTCACCGACAGCTACGCGGTCATTCAGACGCTGCCGACGCGGCAGCGAGCGAACGCGCTGGCCGTGAACCCAAGCAGCGGCGCAGTGTATCTTGTGACCGACTACCAGGGAGTAGATTTGAGCCAGCCCGGCGGGATCGGGACGCTGCGCGAGAAACAAGTGGAGGGCAGCTTCCAGGTGCTGCAGGTGGCGAATTGAGCGGACCGGGAAACAGCGTTCACTTGATTAGCGGTTGGAAGCTTTGGCGGAAGTGGTGCGCCCGGAGAGATTCGAACTCCCGACCTAATGCTCCGGAGGCATTCGCTCTATCCAGCTGAGCTACGGGCGCACTCTCTAAGAATAGCGCATTTCGCAATTTCTTAATGGATCTCAGGGGTCTCCGGGCGCGCCATTTCCTTCCATCCCCTGCCGGTTTCCTCATCCCTGCAATTGCCTCGGACCTGCGCGCAGTGCGGTTTTGCGCGTCTGACAGGTCGCTTGACTCTCGCACCTGCCATAGGCGGATAACATTTTCGCCATAGCTTCCCCTCCTGTAAGCCCGCCCAGTTACCAAGCGAGTCAGTCCGATGGGCGACATCTTATGAGAATTGGCTCAATAGGTACATCTTTTGTGTCATTCGCGTTTTTTCCTGTTTCGCACCGAAGGTAATCTATGCGAGCATTAGTCACCATTTGCAGAGTTACGCCAGATAGTTAGTTTGTAGGAAACGTATTTTTGCCTTGCCAGGCGAATCGGCAGCGTCTCCGGCATGCCGGTCTTCCTAAGACCGCGCCGCGCCTGTCGATCCGAAGACAATTGATCGCCGGTTTTACGGATTCGGAGAGTTTAATGAGCCGCGGAATAGGTTCCCTGTCCCACCTTGCATCTTCCAGCCAGACAATCGAAGCCAGATTCATAGCCGGACGAAGGTTCGTCGTTGGGTGTATTGCGGCTTTGGCTGCGCTGTTCCTCGGCGCAAGCGGCGCCCGCGCGCAGGTTGGTTTCGGCAGTTCGAACGTTGGCGTCCCTGCGGCCAGCAAGGCTGTCCCGGTTATATTTCCCGCTGGCGGCACTTACAGCACCGCCAGTGTGCTCACCCTTGGACAGTCGGGTCTCGATTTCGCCGTCGACTCGGCGCTCACCACCTGCTCGAGCGGTTCGCCTGTGCCTTCAGGTGGAAACTGCTCCATCGGCGTCACCTTTACTCCCACTGCGCCCGGAATTCGCGTGGGCGCGATAGTGGTCCTCGACGGCGGCGGCAACGTTTTGGGCACCACAACCATCTCCGGCACCGGCCTGGGCGCGCTTGGAACGTTTGTTCCAGGCAACGTCGAGGTCGCCGCCGGCCAACTCGACACATACCTTGGCGCTCTCGGCGACGGACTTCAGGCCACGAGTGCGGAGTTGTATCTCCCCTCCGGCGTCACTCTGGATGGCGCTGGCAACCTCTACATCGCCGACACCGCGCATAACCGGGTGAGGATGGTCTGCGCCGCGAAGAACAGCGGGATCATCGCCGGCACTACTGGTAATTCGGTCTGCACTGCGCCGGGAGTCATCATTACCGTGGTCGGCGCCGGCGGCGGCTGCAATGGTCAATTAGACCTGCTCGGCGACGGATGTTCTGCACAGAAAGCGACGGTGGCCAGCCCCGGCGGAGTGGCTGTGGATGGCGTCGGCAATCTCTATATCGCCGACACGGGCAACGAGGCGGTTCGCGTAGTAAATGCTGTAACCGGCATAATCACAACGTTTGCCGGAGAGATCAATCCCTTATGCACGGTGCCGCAGGGAAGGATCGACCTTCTGGGCGATGGCTGCCCTGCAACTTCAGCCATATTGAATCAGCCGCAGGGTGTTACCCCCGATATATATGGAAACATATACATTGCCGATACGGCAGACAATCGCATCCGCGTTGTGTCGCCTGCGGGAATCATTAGCACTATTGCCGGCGGCGGCGCCGGTTGCACCGGGGGCCAGGGCGGCGTGGGCGATACCTGTCAGGCCAGCCAGGCAAAACTGGCAAATCCCGATGCCGTTGCCCTTGATGCGGCGGGGGACATGTATATTGCCGACAGTTCGAATAACCGCGTGCGCGTGTTGACGGCTACTGCCGGAACGATCTCATCGTCCAGTATCATCACCACCTTTGCAGGAAACGGATCGTCGGGCTATTCGGGCGACGGCGGACCGGCAACGAGTGCGCAGATCTATTCACCGTCTGCCATTGCAATCGATCCGGCCCAGAATGTTTACATAGCTGACACCCAGAACGATGCCGTCAGGATGGTGAGCGCGGGAACACTCGATATCGAGACCATCATCAGCGACGTTACAAATCAGGTTTACGACCCCTCTACGACTCCGGTGTCGTTTTCGGCGCTTTCGTTTTACGGGCCGATCGGCCTCGCATTCGACACCAAGGGTAACCTTTATATCGGCGATAGCCTCAACATGGTCGTGCAGGAGATGCAGAGCAATCTGACGCTGGTCGACCAGGTGCCCCCGCCCGCAACCAACGTGATCCGCGTCAATTCGACATCTCCTCCGCACGTCATCACGATTGAGAACATCGGCAATGCGCCGCTCGACCTGACAGCAATCACAGCCCAGCTCAATGCCGCGGTGGATGCCGGCACTACAACCTGCAACACGGGCGCTCCGAATCTCGCGGTAGGCGGGACTTGCAATGTTGGAGCGGTTTTTGCGCCGACGGTTCCCAAGGATCCCCTTATCACCGACATCGACGTCGCCGGCCAGACAGCTAACTCTCCGCTCGACATTGAAATCGTTGGCGATGCCATACCGTTGAATTCAACCACTACTACGGTTACTTCGTCTGCTAATCCGTCCGACTTCGGGCAGCCGGTAACATTCACGGTCAAAGTCACAACGGGAATCGGAACTCTGACCGGCACGGTCGCCATAACCGATACCTTCAACGGCGTTACAACGACGCTGAAGAGCGGAATCGCCATCAACACTCTGGATGTCGCAACGTATGTGACTTCCACTCTGCCGGTGGGCATCCACACCATCGTGGCCTCCTACAGCGGCGATGCGAATCACACAGCCAGCACTTCCACTGACAACGGCGCGCCACCCTTGCTTCAGACTGTTGAGGAAGCGACGACCATCACGTTGACGTCGAGTCTGAATCCGTCACCCGTGGGCCAGAACGTCACGTTTACAGCCACCGTCGCAGTTTCTTCTGCCGGCGGTGGGGTAACGCCTACGGGCACGGTTACGTTCATGAACGGCGCCACGGTGATTGGCGCGCCTCAAACTCCACCCCCGAGCGGCATCGTGACCTTTACAACAAATGCGCTGCCCATCGGCTCGAATCCAATCACGGCGGTCTATAGCGGCGACGCAACCACCCAGGTGGCCGGCATCACTTCAGCAGTGCTGAACCAGATTGTCCAGGCGCAGTCGACGATCAATCTCGTTTCGTCGCTTAACCCATCGACTTTCGGAACCCAGATCACCTTCACTGCGACAGTCACCTCCAGTTCGACTACCGCGGCCACCGGCAAAGTGACCTTCATGAATGGCGCCGCCTCAATCGGCACCGGAACACTTTCCGGAAGCCCCGGAACCGCTACGCTGAATATTTCGACTCTGCCGGTGGGCACTGACAACATAACCGCGGTTTACCCCGGCGACAATAACAATAGTGGCGCGACTTCAAACGTCGTGCCGCAGGTGGTGAACGCCGCGTCAACCGCCACGGCAGTCGCCTCATCGGTCAATCCCTCCGCATTTCAACAGTCGGTTACATTTACGGTTACAGTGACAGCTCCGACCGGAAGTGGAAACTTGACCGGCACGGTTACGATTGCCGATACGTTCAAGGGGGTCACCACCAACCTTGCCACGGGCCTCACGCTGAATGGGTCGGGCCAGGCAACCTACGCAACCACGACCCTGGCCATCGGGCTGCACTCGATTGTGGCAAGTTACTCCGGCGACACCGATCATGCGGTTAGTTCGTCAACAGCGCTTACGCAAACCGTGCAGGAAGGCACCACAACCGCGCTTACTTCAAGCCTGAATCCCTCAACGCAGGGACAAAACGTTACCTTCACGGCAACGGTCACTGCAGGGCCGGGTGGAGTCACTCCGGACGGGACGGTCACGTTCATGAATGGGGCCGTTGCAATGGGCGCACCGGTGACGCTCACGGCCGGCGTCGCCACATTCGCCACCACAACGCTGCCTATCGGCTTGAATTCCATCACCGCGGTCTTCTCCGGTGATGCGGCCAACGGCATCCAGGGCAGCACTTCAAACGCCGTTTCGCAGGATGTGCAGGCTGCGACAACAATCGCGGTGACCTCTTCGCTGAATCCGTCGAACTTCGGGGCGCAGGTCACATTCACAACAACCATCACTTCCGCCTCCACCGTGGCAGCCACGGGATCGGTGATGTTCCTGGACAACGGGGTTCAGATCGGAACCGGAACACTGAGCGGCACTCCTGCAACCGCGGCCTATCAGACTTCGACGCTTACGGTGGGCACACATCCGATCACCGTCTCTTACGCAGGCGATACCGACAATGCGGCGGGCACTTCGCCAGTGTTTAGTCAGGTAGTGACTACGACTCCGACCACTACAACTGTGAACGCCGCTCCGAATCCGGCGATCGCAGGCGTGCCCGTGGCGATTACCGCAACGGTCACCTCGAACGTGACCGGGGTTACGCCGACGGGCACCGTCACCTTCACTGCGGGAACCCGGACTTTGGGCCAGGCTACGTTGACGAACGGTACAGCGACGATTAATCCAGCCCTGGCTGCGGGTACATACATGGTGATAGCGACCTTTGGAACCAGCGGCACCATCGGCGGAAGCGCTTCTGCGCCTTACACTCTTGTGGTTAACACTGCCGCGAGCGGGACCGTGCTGACGATTACGCCTAATCCGGCGCCAGTAACCGCAACCATCACGTTCACCGCGACAGTGACGGGCAATGGCGTGGCGCCCACAGGCACCGTTACCTTTATGTCGGGCACTACGGTCCTGGGAACTAGACCTCTGACCAACGGTGCAGCGGTCTATACCACCTCATCTCTTACCGCAGGAATCTATTCCATCACCGCGGTGTATAGCGGCGACGCGAACAACGGAACCAACACGTCGCCGGCAGTGAGTCTTACCGTTACTCTCATCCCGACGACTACCGATCTGGTGGCAACATCCACCTCGGGAATCCCGCCGCAGGTATTGCTGGTGGGAGTGGTTACAGGCAGCACTGGACCGATTCCCACGGGCACCGTCACCTTCACCACGGGGACCACAACTCTCGGCTCGGCAACGCTCGACACGAGCGGTGTAGCATCTTTCACTCCCAACTTGCCCAACGGAGTCTTCCCGATAGTGGCCTCCTATAGCGGCGACTCGCTCCATGCACCGTCGCAGTCACCTCCAGTAAGTGTGAATGGCGCCCCGGCCGGCTTCAGCATCACCGTCAAACCATCCACAGTGAGCATGGCCGCGTCACAGAACGATACGGTTGCGGTCAACATTGCTTCAGTGGGCGGATTCAGCGATACCATCGCACTTGGCTGCGCAGCTCTCCCTGCGGGAGTAACCTGCACTTTCATCCCGTCATCTGTGACCCTCGCGGCAAACGGAAGTGCCACCTCGCAACTGACTATCGACACGAATTCGCCGCTGAGCGGGGGCTCGACGGCCATGAATTCAACCAGGGGCAGGGGAATGAGCCTCGCCGGACTGTTCCTGCCGTTCAGCGTCATCTTTGGATTGATCTTCTGGCGGCTGCGCAGGCGTTCGGCTTCGTTGCTCACCATGGTGCTGATCGCAGTGCTCTCGTTGGGAGCTCTGGTGGCCACCGGTTGCAACAGCTTCGGCGCATCGACCGTCACTCCTGGAACCTACACGTTTGAGGTAACGGGAATCGGAACGCAGAGCAATACCATTCACTACGCAACCGTGAATCTGACCATTACGAAATAGCGGCGCGATTGCACGCATCGGGCGCAGGAGCAAGATGATTATTTTGCCAAATCACAGCGAGCGGTGGAATCCCGGGAGCCTGTTGTCAGCATTGGCGCAGGCAAGAAAGTCGACTGCAGACTTCAGGTCGAGATTGCTAATCCGGCTCGCCGCAGCCTTTTTTGCAGCGCTTATCATGCTGACAACCGCCGGTTCAGCCAACGCCCAGGTGGCAGCTTCAGCCTCGTCCGGCGGTTTTGGGCTCTCCGCGGGAGTCACCGGTTCCGGCATGTACGTGCAGTATGGCGAGCGCAAGATGGTTGGCATCACAGGCTTCGTCGATTTCGACACTCAACGCAATCTTGGCCTCGAGGGCGAGGCCCGCTTCGTCCAGTTTCTCCAGACCGATGAGCTGCACTTCTCGACCTATTCGGCTGGCGTCCGCTATCGCAGGAACTTTGGCCGCCTTCAGCCGTACGTCAAGGGATTGATTGGGGAGGGCTTTTTCAACTTTCCGTACAATTTCGCGACTGGACACTACATGGTAGTGACCGCGGGCGGCGGGGTGGACTACCGCCTGAATCACAACATCCACATCCGCGCGGCTGACGCCGAGTGGCAATACTGGCCCGGGTTCACCTTCGGCACCAAGACCACACCCCTGACCACGCTGGGAGTCAGCGCAGGAATCAGGGTCAACATCCCCTAGCAGGCTGCGGAAAAACTCAATGGAAAAGCAAGAAGTGTCAGGGCACGACTTTAGAAATTATCCGTAAATAGTGATTGAGTTGATTCCCTCTGCGGATTAAGTTGTTTGTGGTCCTCGGAACCCTGCGAAGATGCAACCCATATGGCACAGATCAAGTCTTGGACGGTGTCGGAGGCGTTGTGGAGCAAGATCGAACCGCTGGTTCCGGTGCGGAAACGGCCACCTGGCGGCAAGTACCAGCGCAGGGCTGGGGCTGGCCGCAAGCCGATGTCGGCCCGACAGATATTTTCGGCGATTGTGTACGTACTTCGAACCGGGTGTCAGTGGAAGGCGCTGCCCAAGGAGTATGGCAGCGCCAGCGCCGTGCACGCGCATTTCCAGCGCTGGCAGCAGGAAGGCTTCTTCCTTAAGATCTGGAAGGCCGGTCTGGCCGAATACGACGGGATGGAGGGTATCGCCTGGCGCTGGCAGAGCGTGGACGGGGCGATGGGCAGGGCGCCCCTGGCGCAAGAGTGCGTGGGACCGAACCCCACGGATCGGGGAAAAAAATGGGCGCAAAAGAAGCCTGCTGGTGGACGCCCGTGGTGTCCCGCTGTCGCTCGTCGGCAGCGGAGCCAACGTGCATGACTCCAAATTGCTGGAACCGACCCTGAAGGGAATCGTCTGCCGCCGCCCCAAGGCTCAAAAGGAGCCCAGCGAAACGCTCTGTGTGGATGCCGGATACGTTGGATATCCGGTGCTGGTCACCAGCCGCAAACAAAACTACAAGCTGAACCTGAAAACTCGCGCCGAGGAGCGCAAAGAAAAGCTCAGCGATGCTGAACATAAAGCGCGGCGGTGGGTTGTGGAACGAACCCACTCCTGGCTCAATCGCTTCCGCAAACTGCTGGTCAGTTTCGAGAAAACCGAGGCCAGCTACATGGCTCTGCTACAACTCGCCGCCGCTCTTATCTGTTGGAGGCAGACTATGGTTATTTACGGATAAGTTCTTAGTCGTGCCAATAAGGCCGGCAAAATGAGTAGGGCTTCAGCCCCTGAGGAATGTTTTTCAGGAGTCTGGCCGAGCTCGACCAGTTTTTCCGCAGCCTGCTAGACAATTCTGGCGCTGGCGGCGATGAAACCAGTTCCATTACGGGATAAGCGCGCGCAATTCTCCCAAAGTCGCATCAGCTCGCTTGCTGGTGATTCGGGTCACGGCCCGGCACACCCCTCGGCAGTTAGCTTCATAACTGCGGAGAGCCGGTGAGTTCCAGCTCTTCAAGTTAACCGAGGAGCAAATTCATCATGGCTTACGTTGTGACCGATGCCTGCACCAAGGATTTTGTTTGCGTAGCTGAATGCTCGACGATGGCGATTGCACCCCAGCAGAGCGACTGCGCCGCGGCCACCGTTTCGCAGGTCTTCATAAATCCCGATGAGTGCATCGACTGCGGCAACTGCGCATCAATCTGCGCCCGGAACGCCATTTATCCGATCGACGAACTCCCCGCGGACAAGGCGGAGTTTGCTGAAAAGAACCGGGCATACTTCAACTAAGCCGACCATGCTGAACCGGCCAACTTAATCCGGCTTGATTTGGTTTGCGGCCGTGGCATCAGTTTGCGTTCCAGCAGAAGGTTGGTAGTTGTCCGTTGCATTCGGATATGGTCGCGAAGTTTCGGGGGTTCCGGACTGCGGTGCTGCCGCGGGCGGCGCGGCAGCAGGCGAGCTGGTGGGAACGGCAGCCGGAGCACCAGGTTCCTCCACCGGTTCTGATGAGCGCTGCGTGCCCGCGGGTTGAAGCTTGGCGCCAACCAACTCAGGTGTTGCGGCAAGCGGCGTAATCGGCAAAGTGAGCGTTTGCACTGTGCCAGGGTCGTCGCGCAGCTTCATGTAAAGGGTACCGTTAGACGCGTGCGGCACCACCAGCTGGATTCCGGTGAATTGTGCAGGCACGTCCATCGGATTGCTGAAGTCCGGCGTTGACGAAAACGAGTCAGCCAAAAATAGATTGCTCCCGCTTAATAAGCACGGTTTTGAGGCTGATCGCGGGCAACGCAGTTCTTTGAATCCCGGCACGCGAACCAACGTTCCCAGCGTCAGCCATTTGCCGGACACGCCGTTTGCGTCAATTGCCCGCACCCGCACCGGACCAAATGCCGAGGAACCGAACCGCGTCAGGGGCTCCACGGTGCCGACCGCGGTATTTGCGTCCTCGAGCATCAGACTGCCGTCGGCAAGGTCGAGAATGGTGTGAAAACTGGAATCCTCAGCCGCAACTTCGACCTTCTCGTCCCTGGGGAAGTGCGATGGTGAGCTCGACTGCAGGAAGAACACCAGCTTGCCGTCTACCGGCAGGTCGTCGGGGCTACCAAACTGAACCGGGCTCTGCGCACCGGTAATCGAGCTTTGCACGCCTTTGCTTAGAAGTGTTATTTCGGGCCGCGGAGGGCCTACCGTTACTGGCGTCTTGAGTTCGCGTCCATCTTTCAACTCCACGTGCGCCGTGTATACCTTGCCGGCAATCAGGTCCGAGGTCGAGCCGGTGGCATTCATGGTGAGTTGATCCAGGTCGTCAACGTGCGCCAGTGACGATGGAGTAAAGCTGATATCGTTCAGCTTCGCGGTTGCAACCTGGTCGAGACGCGTGCCCTTCAACAACGCTTCGGTGTCTCCTGCGCTCAAGCTCAGCCGCTCAAGCGATGCGGCCACTTCGTATGCGGTCAACTTCACCGTGTCGGGCTGCGTAAGGCCATACTGATAGACGGCCACTTTCACCGGTCCCGGCTCGGCGTCTTTCATCGGCAGCGACACCTCGAGCGTCTCCGGCTTTGCCCTCTTCCAGGTCAACGGTTCGCCGTGTCCGTCCGGGCCCGGTTCCTCGACTTTTTCGACACAGAGCGACCTTCCGCCTTCGAGATGCACCATATCGTCACGGCCCACGACCAGCGCCGACTCATCGGCTTCCAAAAGGCTCCACTTGCCTTGTGCCGGTGAGACGAGGGTGTAGCTGGGACCTACCCAATCATCGAATCCCCACTTTCCAGTGACCATCCCAATCCACTCGCCCGCTGCCAGTTGCGGCATTTTGGTGGCCGGAACCAGTCCCCCGACTCCCGGCTCGGCTTTGAGGGGAATATCGATTTCGCCTTCCTTGGAGTTTGCCAGCGTCAGGTGCAGGTTCAGGTCGTGCACCAGTCCGGTTGCAAATACAAGAGGTGCGCCGTCGGCGGGAAACACGAGGTCTGGCTTAAAGGCGCAAAAACTGTCAGAAGGATTGACGGGATGGAGCGGCTCAGGCAGGCTGTGCCCGATGGGTGGCAAACCCACCACGACAACCGACTTCGGATTGCGGAACGACGGCGGCATGTTGAGTCGCAGGTTCAGCGTGTCGCTGGTGGGAAGGGCGAGCGCGGGGATGTACTGGAAGTGGGCCGTGTGGAGTGAGGCAAGGATCCTCGCCGTATCTATTACCGCGCCAACGTACGGACTGTAGGCTCCAGCGCCGCCCAGGTTCGAATAACTGAGCTGGTTCATCAGGTCGGCCGTTGAGCCGCTGGTTAGCTGGTCAACCAGCGTCTCCGCGTTCGTATCGTCAAGAACCAGCCCTTCGGAGTTAAGCGTGAGGCAGGTTGCCTGCTGATCGACTGGGCGCAAGAAGCAGTCCTGGTTGATCTTGATTCCCAGGCTCCGCGCCGCCATCTCGGCCCGTTCTTTCAGCAATTTCGGATCGGTCTGCGAGGTCGCCTTCACATCCTGGAGGTACGCTTCAAGCCGCATCCTCTCCCAACTCGCGGCCTGCAGATCCTGGGCAGCGCGCACAAAAGCGCCTGGCCGGTCGGTAACCGCCTTGCGCAGGGTGGCAAAGTCTCCGCCCGTCTCCGGCGCAAGGAACATAAGCGCCTGCTGCGCCTCAGCTGGAACGGGGATAAACACCCCCTCCTGGCGCGCCACCCCGGTCCACGTCTCCACCCTTGTAAACCACTCGGGCGGAGGCTGGTTGGTGGCGCCACGCAGAAAGGCGACCACCAAAACAAAATGATTCGATTGGTTTTCAGGAAGGTCAGGATGAATCCACAGGCGGTCACCAGGAAGCAGATTGCCCACTTGTGAGATGGGCAACGTAACCGACCCGCGCTTCACGTGTACGTCGATTTTGGGTCCGGTGAGATCGAATTGCGGGCCCTGGCCCTGGGCGTGCAGCCCGGTAGATACCAGGAGTAAAAGCAACGGCAGGAAGTGACGCAAGCTACTGCGCATATTCCTATTGTACGAACTTGCCCGTGCAATGAAAGCAGTGCCCGGGCTTGGATTTTAGCTGAATTCCTCTCTTTCTCGCGTTGTAAACCCAATCTTCGGGTACACTGGAGGGCATAAACCTCATGTACCGTAGCGGTTTTGGGGCGTTGTATCCGGAAACTGTTGAGGGAACATCGAGAACGTCGTCATCGACCTGGGCCTGTTTCAAATCCTGGAATCGCAGAATTTGCTCAAAGACTGTACTATCCTCTTGTGGCTCCGCATGGTCAAAGAGTGAAGCCAGGATAGTTTTTCATGGACCGTATTCATATCATTTGCAGTCTTACATTGATTCGTGATTGACTCAATTAACTCCTCCTGCCAGCTCGATTGAGCAGGTCTGATTGTTTCGGGCACCTTTCTCCTTCTGCTGTACGCTGGCACAATCGTTTACGTGGCAACCCTCCCCGCAAACTTGCCATCGCCTCGATCGCCCGGCGGCCAAATCTCCAGGGGAAATGAAGTAAACAATAGGTTGCACTAAACTGCGCAGGTTTTGACTTGCGCAATGCGGAACTGTATGCAGTCAGTGCACACTGTCGGCTAGATTGTGGCACTCCATGGATTGACAAGATTAGAAGGGCGGGAGGTCGTCCGGCGAGTTTCATCGGGTCCATTCAGCAGCTATTGAAAATCGAACGATCAGGCACACCGCATCACGGCATCTTCTCCCCCGCACGTGAAATTGCCAGCTTTGCGTCTGTCCGCCTGCAGCCGGAGTACGTCCCGGAACTGCACGAGCGGTATAAATGATGGAGAACGAAATGAAATCGATGCGATTGATGCAGAACGGTATAGAGCACATTACCATTCCAGCAGCAGAAGAAATCATTGAAGAAGCCCTGAATGAGCTGGCCTATTCGCAGGATCCCGGACTGGTTAGGGCGCTGCGTTTTCTTGCGCCGCAGGGGTATCAGGCCGTAGTTGAGCTCTGCAGCGAGAATGGCCGCAGCAAACGCCGCAATGCGATGGCCGACACCTGGTCGCCCGAGGACGACGAGGTCCGCATATATTTTGAGCGCATCACCGACGGCGAAGCGCGCCACAGCCGCTCGCCCCGCGCAGCCACGCCTCAGATTCATGAGGATGAGGAGGCGGCCGAGGAGACGGTTCTCCCCGCAGAGATGGACAATCGCATCAAGGAACTGTGCACGGCTCTCTCGGAGGCCGAGCGTGGAGGGCATGCGTTTATCGCGCTCAAGTGGTTCCGCGACTCGTTTCTGCCGCGCAAATCGTTCCGCTGGAATCAGCACCCTGAGGCGCGCCAGGCTGTCCTGGCTGAGGCCATTCAGCGAGGCGTGGTGATGACCAGTAAGATCGCGAATCCGAAGACGCCCGCCTATCCCACCACGACAATCCGCCTCAACCGCGCTGAGGCGGGAATTCCTGAAGAGGCCCAGCGCTTCCATCCCGTGAGTGTGCATGGCGACGGCGCGGCTGTGGCTCTTGAAGAGGAGCGGGAGGAAGTGTGAGCTTTTACTTCCTTGAGGCAACGGCATTCATCAAGCTGTTTGTGCAGGAGCAGGGCACGCACGGCCTCATCCGGTTATTGGAACCGCTCGAGGACAACCGCAAGCTCATCGCCGGATCGACGCCGCTCGAAGTCTACTCCGCGATCCGAAAGCGCGAACGCTCCGGCGCAATCTCCCCCGATGACGCTGTTGCCGCCCTTGAAAACCTGAGACTGGAAGCAGCCCGTACCGTACAGCAGCCGCTGAATCAAGCGGTGCTCGAATCTGCCCGGCAACTGCTCGATCGCACTACCCTGCGCTGGCCTGAGGCGCTGCAACTCGGAGCAGCCCTGACCGCGTGCGAGATGTTCCAGGGGACAGCGATCACGTTTGTCTCAGCGTCCGCGGCGTTGCGCGAAGCCGCCAAAGCCGAAGGCCTGGAAACGCTCGATCCGGCAGGCGAGCCTGCGGCTGCACAATAGCCATCGCCCCTCGATCGTCTATCATCTCCAGAACAGCACCAGCAGCTTTCCCGGTTCAGGTGAAACCATGACCATTCCCGCGCCCGACGCCGTAGGCACAAAATCACAGCTGCGGAAGGCGATGGGCTTCTGGGATGTGCTGCTGTTCAACATCGCCACTGTGCTCGGCCCCCGATGGATTGCCGCAGCCGGCCACAACGGAACATCGTCGATTAGCCTCTGGGTGCTGGCTGCGGTGTTCTTCTTCGTGCCCGGCGCGCTGGTCATCAATGAACTGTCGTCGCGCTTTCCTGAGGAGGGCGGCCTATACGTCTGGGCGCGCGAGGCCTTCGGCCCTTTCCATGGATTCGTCGCCGGCTGGACTTACTGGATCTACACCATCTTCTACTTTCCGGGGCTGCTGCTGGCCAGCGCCTCAATGAGCGCTTACATTATCGGTGGCAGCGGCTCCGCCCTTGCGCAGGACCGCACCTTTCTCAGCTCACCGTCTCACTCGCACTTCTGTTGGTTGCCGTGGTTCTCAATATCATCGGCCTCAACATCGGCAAGTGGCTCCAAAACGCCGGCGGCGTCGGCACCTATCTTCCACTGGTGATTCTCGTGGGCGTTGCGGTCGTCGTCTGTTCCGCGTCACGGCTCCGCCACCCACTTCACCCTCGCCAATATGATGCCCACATGGAATTGGGATACGGTCAATTTCTGGTCCCAGATCGCGTTCGCGTTTACCGGGCTTGAGCTGGTATCGGCGATGAGCGAAGAGGTTCGTGACCCGCGCCGGACGCTGCCCCGTGCGGTCTTCGGAGCTGGCGCGCTCATCGCTTTGATGTACATCGCGGGCACATTCGCCATTCTCATCCTCCTGCCCGCCGGCGACATCGATCCGCAGAGCGGCGTGTTCCATGCCGTCACCGCTGGCTCCATCGCTCTTGGCGTTGGCTTCCTCGGCATCGTTGCCGCCATCCTCGTCACCGTCGGCAATGCCGGCGGAGTGGGCTCCACCGTGGCCGGCATCGCGCGCGTCCCATTCGTCGTCGGCATCGATCGCTATCTGCCCCGCGCCTTCGGTAAAATCCATCCCCGCTGGAAGACGCCCTGGGTCTCCATCCTCGTGCAAGCCATTGCTTCCGGCGCAATCCTGCTCCTTAGCCAGATCAAGAGCCGAACCGTGGTCGAGGCCTATCAGTTCCTCATCGACGCCGCCATCATCCTCTACTTCATTCCATTCCTCTACATGTTCGCCGCCGTCATCAAACTCGCGCATCGCAAAGACCGCAGAGAGAATCTGCACGCCATTCTTGTCCCCGGAGGCATTCCCGGCGTCTGGATTTGCGGTTGCCTGGGCTTCTTCGTTGTCCTCGTCGGCATCTTTGTCTCGCTGGTACCGCCCGGCGATTATGCCAGCAAGTGGGGCTTCGAATTCCGGCTTGCCGGCGGCACTCTCGCCGCCATCCTCCTCGGCCTTATCCTTTACTGGCGCGGCGTGCGATCGAAGCAAGCGGAGGCCTAGTCGGACCTGCCGTGCAATGAATGCGCGGTATTGAATGTTTGGCCGCGGCAACTCTTCCCCTGCAATCCCCGAATACAGCATTTCCAAGAAACGCTATAGAATCGAAAAGGTTGTTCAAACGGTGTGGAACTTGCACCGGCAATAGATATCGGCGCGTAGGCTTCGACCGGAAAACCCGCTGCTGCCGCGCAATAGTTTGTGGAAATGGACCAGATGCGAGCAAAGACAGCAGTTGTTTTGGGCGCCCAGTGGGGCGATGAAGGCAAGGGCAAAATCGTTGACGTACTGAGCGAGCGATTCTCTGCCGTGGCGCGCTATGCCGGCGGGCACAACGCCGGACACACCGTCATTATTGGCGACCAGAGGTTTGTGCTCCAGTTGATACCCTGCGGCGTGCTGCGCCCCGGCTGCAAAGGCGTTATCGGCAACGGCGTCGTCCTCGATCCCATCGCTTTCCTCGGTGAAGTGGGGCGGCTGCGCGAACTAGGCGTTGCCATCGACGGAAATCTCTTTGTCTCGAATCGCGCCCAGGTAATTCTGCCCTATCACCGCATGATTGAACTTGCGGCTGAGAGCGCTCCCGGCCGGCAGAAGATCGGCACCACGAGCCGCGGCATTGGTCCGGCGTACGAAGACAAGATGGCCCGCAGCGGCCTTCGCATTGTGGATCTGATGCATCCCGCGCTGTTGAAGACGCACATTGAGGCAGCCTGCGCCGAGAAGAATGCCATTGCTCACGCGCTCTTCGGCACCGACCCCCTCGACCCCTCCAAGATGTACGACGAGTACGCCGCCGCCGCCGAACGGGTGCGACCCTTTGTGGCCGACACCGGCCGCATTCTGAACAGGGTTCTATCCGAGGGCGGCAGCGTTATGTTCGAGGGCGCGCAGGGAACCATGCTCGACATCGATCACGGTACTTATCCCTTTGTGACTTCGTCGTCGGCAACGGCAGGCGGCGCGGCCACCGGTACCGGTGTAGGCCCGACCGCAATCGGCACCGTCATCTCCGTCACCAAGGCTTACGTGACGCGCGTGGGAGGAGGGCCGTTCCCCACCGAGATTCACGACGCGGCCGGCGAATTGTTGCGCAAGCGCGGCCATGAGTACGGGGCTGTGACCGGCCGCCCACGGCGCTGCGGGTGGCTCGACATTCCGCTGCTGCGCTACTCCAACCAGGTCAACGGCGCGGAGTGGCTGGTGGTGACCAAGCTCGATGTTCTCGATGAATTCGACCAGATTCCTGTCTGCATCGGCTACGAGTCCGGCGGTAAAGTCACTGACGAGATTCCTGCCGATGTGCATGGCCTGGAGCGGATCAAGCCGCGCTACACTACTCTCAAGGGCTGGCGCGAATCAACTGAAGGCATCCGGGAGTTCGACAAGCTTCCCCAGGCTGCGCGCGAATATCTGCGCTTTCAGGAACGAGAGAGCGGCGCGCGCATTGGAATGGTTTCCACCGGGCCCGATCGCGAACAGACCATGCTGCTCCCCGATTTTGCGCACACGCTCGATCGCATTCATGCGCAAAATCCGACGAGCGTTTAGACTGGATCACTGCCCCGCCGCGTAGTTGCGCGGATAAAGGACTTTCTTAAATGGTCAGTATTCTTGTCTGGTTCAAATTTGCCTCCGAAGACCGTGAAGAGGTCGCCGGTCTGCTGCGCGCATTGGCTGCTGAAGCGCGCAAGGAACCGGGCTGCGTAAGTTTCACACCCCACCAAGTGCAGGGAGACCCCGACACCGTGCTCATCTACGAGCAGTACCGCGATGAAGAAGCGCTGTCTGCGCATCGCGACTCACCGCACTTTAAGAAGTACGCAGCCGGCGGCCTTTACCAGAAGATGTTGGAGCGTAAGCTGCAAAACCTGGTCGACCTCGTCTAAGACGTGTCGATTCTGCAATCCCGTTTCGGACGCCGAACAAATCCTTCGCCGATTCGCATCGTCCAATGCAATTGGAAGACCTGCTGTGAACATTCCGGCTGGGGAAAGGCGGTTCGCATGTCGGCACACTTTCATGCTAAGAATATTGACCGCCATGGCAAATCGGGGCTACCATCCCTTTTGCATATGCCAGGTAATAAGATTCGCATCTTGAACGCAGCTGCCCGCTTGCGGGCGGGCGGGGTGGCAGTGTCGGTGCTCCTGCTTTTGCTTGGCGCAAACCCGCTATTCGCGCGCCTGCCTAGGGCACAAAAACACGAGAACCGTCACGAAATCGACCACCTCGAAGAGACCTGGCGCACGGCATTGCTCAAGGGCGACATAACGATGATGCGCTCGCTGCTGGCCGACGATTACATGGCCATTACTCCGACCGGAACACTGCAAACCAAAGAAGAATCGCTGGCAAGTCTCCGCTCCGGCAGCATGCACATTACGAGCCTTGATATCTCTGACCGCAAGGTCCGGATTTACGGCGATACGGCGGTGGTGACGTCGCTCGCCGATATGGAGGCCACTACGCCTGAAGGCAAGGTCTCAGGAAGCTATCGCTACACCCGCGTTTACGTGCGCGATGCAACTGGAGCGTGGAAGATCGTGAGCTTTGAGGCCAGCCGCATCACCGAGCCCGCCGAACCGAAGTAATCTCATCCCTTCCCACCCGAGACCGGCGTCGGGGCTCGGCTCTGGCGCCCGGTCGAATTCAGTAGAATAAGCCGATGCCGGAACTGCCTGAAGTAGAGACCATTGCCCGTGGCGTAGATGTGCGATTGCGGGGCGACCGCATTGTCGACGTCTGGTTCGGCTCGCATCCTCAGCCTTTCAAGACGCCGCCGGCGCGCCAGGCCAAGAGCCTTAAGGGGCGAGCAATCCTGTCGGTCCACCGGACCGGAAAGCACCTTGTTTGCGAGTTGGGCGCTGTTGAGGGCAAAGGAATTGTGGCTCCTGTAAAAGCCGGCGAACTGGAGCCGGAGGCGCAATGGATCGTTCACCTGGGGATGACCGGCCGCCTCCTTGTTACCACTCCCGACGCGCCGGTCGCCGCGCACACTCATGCGCGTCTTAATCTTGTCAGCGGCCGGGAGCTGCGTTTTGTGGATGCACGGCGGTTCGGTCGGCTTGAGTTTCGTAACCTCAAGCATACGCAGGCTTTTGGTGCGCCGGGGGCAGAACCGCTCACGATCGGCGTCGGGGAGTTTGCTGCCCTCTTTCGCGGCCGCAAACTGGCCATCAAGGCCGCGCTTCTTAACCAGACGCTGCTCGCTGGCGTCGGCAATATCTACGCCGACGAGAGCCTGTTTCATGCCGGTATCCGACCCCGTCGTGCCGCCGGTCGTCTCACCCGTGCTGAACTCGAGCGGTTGCGCCTGGCGTTGCGCGAGGTCCTTGAGCAGGCCATCCGGCTCGGCGGTTCCTCGGTCTCAGATTACGTCGACGCCAACGGCGCGCGCGGTTTTTTCCAGCTTGAGCATTGCGTTTATCTTCGCACCGGCGAGCCCTGCCGGCGTTGCGGTACGCCGATACGGCGCATATTGCTGGCTGGCCGCGGGACACATTTTTGCCCTCGCTGCCAAAGCTAAGGATGCGGTTCATGCCCGCAGCCATCCTTTTGGAGGACCCGTTTTGGATAAACTTATGGTTTTCTGAATTTATCGAGGCAGACGTCTCCGATATTACGAAATAGTCAACAATGATCGGACGATTAAGTTGCTGAAAATAAACAATCTTTGAAACGGTACGCTGATTGCTAACCTAATATCGCCAGTGATAATACGCTGTGCGGGGTGAAAACCCTGCCAGCATTGAGTACAGCAGGCCCGGCAAGAGCAATCGCCAATGAGCGACCCTGAAACGGGAGAAGCCAGCCGGCAAAACCTGCAATAGGCGCGGGGCACAAACCCCGGCCAACCATCTTCGGGGGGCCAGTGACCGGTCGAGGAGACCGGTCACGAGGATTCGAAACGCCACTCTATTGAGTGGCGTTTCGTGCGTCTGGGACTGAATACGGGCCGGAACCGCCGTGAAGCCGATTGTCTGGGCAAACAATCTTCAAGCGCTTACCTCAGGCTTGACCCAACCTGGGAATTATCGTTCCCCGGATTTCTTTTGGTGTACCACTTTTGTTTTCCTTTTGACCTTCCGCTTGCCAGCCGTAGTCCTTCGCTGTAGTATCAGAGTTGCCTATCAGGCGGCTGACGCGGGCCACCCTAAATTGGGGAGAGCAAGCTCGCCGCTCAAGACGAGCAAATTCGCCGGGCAGTTCACTCCAATTAAAGATGCTGGATACGGCGAGGGTTCGCGTTTAGGAAAGGGCATTACCTGAGAAAAGCACGGGCCTTGAAGCGCATCGATTCCGGACGATGATACGGAGTCCGATCATGATTCCCGCGCATATGGCGCCGACGGCATCTCACAGTGTTGAAACGCAGGTCCAGGCAGGCTGTGCCGGTTGTGTTACGGCACTTTTGAGCTACGTCCCAAGGGTTGCGACTGGCGCGAATTGGAAGGTCGCGCCGCAGCCTTGGCGAATCGAGCCGGTCTGAATCTGATATTGAAGTCAGGAGCTTGAGCCGCCTGCAGAGTCGACGATACCAGCAGGCATGGCGGTAAGAACTCTGGCAACACCTGCCCCGGAACCGCTCTGCTTCCCGCGTGAAGCCGAGGCAGGCAATAAAGGGGATGCTCTGCGCGCAAGTTCGCGCTGGGCGCAAGCCAATGCAACACACCGTAATACAACAGGAAGTACACGCATGACGACAGAATCGACGCAGCCTCAGCCAGAACTGGGGCCGACGCCGGACAATGGTCCGGCGCAGTCGCAAGGGCATCGCCGCCGCCGGCGCCGCCGCAAGAACAAAGGCTCCCAGCAGGCAGCGCAAAACTCGCAGCCGCAGCAGGGACAGCCCCAGCAACAACCCCCGCCGCAGATGCAGCAGAGGCCGCCGCAACAACACCCGGGCCACCAGGGCCATCAGGGCCGCAAAAAGAAGAAATTCTTTCAGAAGAACTCCCCGCCTCAGCCTCAGTCGCAGCCCGGCAACAGCATCAATCCGCCGCAAGGCAAGCGCAAGACCAGGCAGAAAGGCCCACGCGAGTTTGTCGGCCCCATGGATCACAGCTATCGCGCCGTCAACGGCAACGTGGCAGATGGCCCCCCGGCGACCATCCACGTGACAGGCAGCAACCACAGCGGCTATTACTCCGAGCCGTTTGCGGCCGCGCCCGCGCCTGTGCGCATAGACGCGCCGACACGCATCTTCTGCTTTATTGAGGATCTTTTCTTCCTGGCCAAGATCCAGGAGACCGCGCGCAAGCTGGGCGTGAAGGTCGAGTTCGTGAAGGGCGACAAGGAAGTAGTCTCGCGGATACTCGAGGCGCCCGAAGGCGAGCGGCCGGCGCTGCTGGTGTTCGACTTGAACAACCTGGCCGTGAAGCCCATGACGCTTATTCCAAAGTTCAAGACAAAGTTCAAGAAGGCGGTTTCGATCATCGGCTTCCTCAGCCATCTGCAGGGCGACCTGAAGATGAAGGGCATCGAAGCCGGATGCGACGTGGTGATGCCGCGTTCAGCCTTCTCGCAGAGCCTGCCTAATCTGCTGCGCCGCTATGGCTTGGAAGAGGAAGAAGAGAACGCCCCACAACCCGCGTTTTGATACAGGAGGTAGGGAGCAGCTCAAAGGATGGGTGAGCGATTGTTACCGCGACCATTGTCCGCGGCCGGCTCAATGCTGCTTGGGCAATCCCAGATCTCTCCTCGCCTCCGCGTTGATAATCTTGCGACATTGATCGACACTGGTTTGGTAAGGCTTCAACAGAGCATCCTGCTCCCGCCCCTCTCCCACAGGCGGAGCGGGATACCAGTTCATCGTCAGCTCCCTGAGTGCGTCGTTGGATGCCTTCGATATGCGGAACGCTCCCTCGTGAAATATCCGCCCTAGGTCTTCCACTTTCTCTGAGACCGTAGCCCAGTGTTGCAGTTGCTCGTTCACTGAAACGAACTCCGCTCCCATGTTGCTCATTCGAGCAACGCTCACCTGTATTTGCGACAGGCTGTCGATAATCCTCCGGTAAGCCTCTTCCTGGCGCTCCCACCAGCGTTGCGAAGAAAACTGCCGAAGCGACTGCTTGACGGCGATCCACGCCGCCAACCCTGCCAGAAAGGCATCCTTCGCAATTTCAACGAGGAAGCTGGCGATTGACGCTGGCACAAACATAGAAAGCATTCTAGCCAGCTATTGGCGCCGTGCCAATAGTAAGCGCAGTTCGCAAGATCATTCAAGGTGTGCCGGCCGTTCGAATTTGCTCCATAGCTCTCAAAAGGCTGCTATCGAAAATCGATGCTCGTTGTCCACTGCTTCAGGCTGCAATGAGGAGCCGCAACGACGTCTAAAATGCAGCTGCGAGCGGTTCTTCATTCCCTATTGGCTACTGGCTATTCTCTACTGGCTACTCTTATCCCGGCGGCCACGTCATCTGCCTTCCCCCGAGCAGGTGCAGATGCAGGTGGTCTACCGTTTGCCCGCCGTCTTCGCCGATATTTGTCACCACCCGGTAGCCTTTGGTGAGGCCCTTCGCCCGCGCAATCTCGGCCGCGATTCCCATCAGGTGGCCGATGAGAGCCTCATGTTCCCCGCCCGTATCGTGGAGTGACTCGATGTGCTCCTTCGGCACAACAAGCACGTGCACCGGCGCCTTCGGGTTGATATCGGCAAACGCGTACGCCAGCTCGTCCTGGTACACCGGCGTCGACGGAATCTCTTCATTCACGATCTTGCAGAACAGGCAGCTCATAGCGTGAACAGTATAGAGGAGACGGGTAGATCGAGGAGGCGTGCGGCTCGCGGCCGGCCTTTCGTCCCCTGGGGACGAATCGAAAATAGCCCAGGATGAAGCGAAGCGGAATCCTGGGTAAGTCGCCATAAATTTAACTGCCGCCCCGGAGGGCCGAATCGAGAATGGCCCAGGGTGAAGCGAAGCGGAACCCTGGGGAAACTGCAAAATAATTGGCTGCCACCCTGTAGGGGCGAAGAGAATACACAACACGCCCCCGCATGATTACGCGCCACACCGGACCCGAACGGACGCGCAGCCTACGCCGACTCCAGGATCATATTTGCGTATTGCGTTGTATCGCCGGTACGAATGAGGCCGACGGCGGTGGGTACGCGCTTCTTGAACTCGATATGCGGCTCGAAGCTGAACGGAACGCCTTCCAGCGCCGCAGCATACTGGTTGCGCGTGCGCGCCGTGTTCGCGGTCTTGAACTCCTCGGCCATCCACACATTACCGATGACGAAGTTCTCGCGGACAGCCTTCAACACCTCGAGCACGCGCGGAATATCGTCGGTGAGCGAAAGATCGACCGTTTCAATCAACGGCCAGAAGGGAAAGCCCCGATCGGCGATGACCAGCGTGTTGGTATGCCTTACTCGCGCCAGGAGCGAAAGCACGTGTGGATTCAGAATTCCCGTCTTCAACATACTTGCAAAAACTCCACGTTTGGAGAACCAATTGTACGCTTCAAACCGCCTGCGGAATGGAAGGTGACCGAGCGCTTAGCTGGTATGGTCGAGCACAATCTTCCAACCATCTGGCCCTTTACGCCACACCAGCGAAAAGATGCCGTCGTCTTTCGTGGCCGCACCCTTTTCCTTGCGCTCCAGGTGAAAGTTGCCCGTCACCACTGCAAACTCCACCTTGCCGCACGAGCCCGGCAGCAACCGCACTTCAAGATTCAAAAACGAAAGCGTGCCCATCTGCGCGGGATTCGTGTAGTTCTGCTTATAGCGCTTGAGAATCGGCTCGTATCCCTTCCCCAGGGTTGCGCCTATAAATGTTGTTTCGGGTGAGTTCTCATAGCCCTGCATGAATCCGGGCACGTCGCCGCGGTTCCACGCATCAACCTGCGCTGCCACCACGGCGCGAATCGCCGCCTCGTCGCTGCCCGGGCTCTGCGACAAACAAGCCGCCCCAGCGCAAATCATTACCAAAACCAGAAGAAGATTCCGCATTGTTACCAACCTCCGGAATCAGCTTACAATGACGGCATGGCGTCCCCTTTCCGAGTCGTCCACACCGTCTGCTCGCACGACTGCCCCGACTCGTGTGCGGTTCTGGTGACAGTGGACGAGACTGGCCGCGCCATCAAGGTAGCCGGCGACCCTTCGCAGCCCGTTACGCAGGGATTCTTGTGCGGCAAAGTGGCCAAGTATCTCGACCGCGTTTACTCGCCTGACCGCGTTCTTTATCCGCTGAAGCGCAAAGCCGGCGTGGCCAAGGCTGCCTTGCCAAAAGGCCGCGAGCACGAGTCTTTTGAGCGCGTCAGCTGGGACGAAGCTCTGGACGAGATCGCATCGAGGCTCAAGACGATCGGCGACAAGTATGGTCCCGAGTCGATTTTGCCGTATAGCTACGCTGGCACCATTGGCGTGCTTGGCTTTGGCTCCATGGACCGGCGATTCTTTCATCGCCTTGGTGCGAGCCGGCTCGACCGCACCATCTGCTCTGAAGCCGGAGGCCAAGCGTGGAACCTTGTCTATGGCAAGAAATATGGCACGCCAACTGAGGATTTCAAGCACGCGAAACTCATCGTCGCATGGGGCGCGAATATTCACGGCAACAACGTCCACCTTTGGCCAATGATTGAGCAGGCCCGCCGCAATGGCGCGCGGCTGATTGTGATCGATCCCTACCGCACTCGTACGGCCGCACTGGCCGACTGGCACATTGCTATTCGCCCCGGCACCGACGCGGCTCTCGCGCTGGGTTTGATGCACGTGATTTTGCGTGAGGGGCTTGAAGACCGCGCCTACATTGACGAATTCACGCATGGCTTTGAACGTCTGGCCGAACGCGTGCGCGACTATACGCCGTGCCGTGTTGCCGAGTGGACCGGGCTGACACCGGCTGAAGTTGAGCAACTTGCACGCGAATATGCCACTACGCAGCCCGCTGCGATTCGCATGAATTACGGTGTGCAGCGTTCTCAGAATGGAGGCACCGCGGCGCGCGCCATTGCCATGCTGCCGGCACTCACCGGCGCGTGGAAACATCGCGGCGGAGGCGGCGCGCTTTCAACCTCGGGCGCATTCCAGTGGAACAAAAAGACCGTGGAACGGCCCGATCTTCAGCTTGCTTCGCCGCTGGGCCGCGAAGCACGCCTGGTGAATATGTGCGAGCTGGGTTATGCGTTGAATGATCTGGGACAAAACAGGGGACAGAGATCAGAGATCAGAGATCAAGGTTCGCGTGCGGATGACGGTCCGGCGGTTCATGCGCTGTTTGTGTACAACTCAAACCCAGCAGCCGTGGCGCCCAACCAGAATGCCGTTCTGAGCGGCATGGCGAGGGAGAATCTTTTCACCGTCGCTCACGATCTGTTTTTCACTGACACAACGGACTACGCGGACTTTATTCTCCCCGCCACTACATTCCTCGAACACACTGACATTCAGGGAGCGTACGGCCACTACTTCGTTCAGCTCTCGCGCCAGGCCATTGAACCACCGGGCGAAGCGCGCTCAAACGTGTGGCTCTTCGGGCAGCTTGCGCAGCGCATGGGATTCACCGAGCCATGCTTCCGCGACACGCCCGAGGAAATCATTCGACAGGCGCTGGCAATCGGCGCGGACGGCCGCTCAACGAACGTTGATATGGAGCACATTACGTTTGAGGATCTGGAGCGCGAGGGCCACATACCGCTCGCATTTCATCGCGATCCCGAGGGTGAGCCTTTCTTGCCATACACGCGTGGGCCGTTCGCCACGCCGACCGGCAAAATCGAGTTTTACTCGGAGACTTTGGCCGCGGCGGGCCTCGACCCGCTGCCTGGATTCACGCCGCCCGCCGAGTCGCGTTGGAGCGCGGGTGCAAAACAATACCCTCTCGAGTTTTTGCCGCGCAAGGCCGACAACTACATGAACTCGACGTTCGCGAATCTCGACGGCCATCGCAGGATGGAGTCAAAGACCAGCCAGCGCCTTGAGATTCACCCTCTGGATGCGGAATCGCGGGCCATAGCCGAGGGCGACGCGGTGCGCGTCTTCAATGATCGCGGATCGCTGCGCCTGACGGCGATGCTGAATCCCAGTCTGCCTGCCGGCGTGGTTGCCGCGCGGCTCGATTGGGCCAAACTCCATCCCGACGGCGCCAATGTGAACGCTCTCACCAGCGAGCGTCTCACCGATATCGGCGCCGGAGCTACTTTTTATTCGACGCTTGTTGAAGTGGCCAAGGCGTAGGCGTTGTTTTGATGGCTGATCGATTCCCATTCTCGCTCCGCCTCGCGAACGAAGACGACATTCCCGCTTTACACGCGCTGATTGAGGCGAGTGTGCGCGGCTTGCATATGCACGACTACACACAAGCGCAAATTGAGGGCGCGCTCGGCACCGCCCTTGGCGTCGACACGCAACTGATTCGCGACCGAACCTTCTTTATTGCCGAAGTGCAGGGTGAGACCGCGGGCGCGCCGAAGGCGATGGCCGGTTGCGGAGGATGGTCGAATCGAAGAACGCTTTTTGGCTCGGACCGCGCATCTGGCCGTGAGCTGGAGTTGCTTGATCCCGCGACGGACGCGGCCAGGATACGCGCTATCTTCGTACATCCCGCATTTGCGCGCCAGGGGCTCGGGAGCCTTATCCTTGCGCGAGTCGAGGCTGAAGCGATCGCCTCCGGATTTCGCCGATTTGAGATGGGCTCGACACTTACAGGTGTTCCGCTCTATCGGCTTCGAGGATATGCGGAGGTCGAGCGCATTTCTGTACCGCTCGCCAACGGCGAAGTTGTCCCCGTGGTGAAGATGGTCAAGAGCGTAGAGTGAGGCCTTCGTGAATCCGGAGGCCTGGCGTTGCGGCTGGCCGCTCATGTTACTTAATCGGCTCGGCGACCACCTCAATTTCAATTTTACGGGCGCCATTTGGAGAAGCGATCGTGCCCAGGACGACGGGCTTGCCTTCAACCATGTTTGAAGAAGCATCGAATACTTCCTGGCGAAACACGGGGTCCTGGATTCCCGCGTTCGACTTTTCTTCGGAGACGCTCGACTGCTCGATCTTGGTGCGCAATCGCAACCCATTGCCCGCGGTATCGAGCCAGGCTTCGATGTTCAGGCCAACGTCTTCATACTGAACCTGGGTGTTGGCTTTGGAGGTCTCGTCATTGAAGCTCCCAGTGACTACGGGGACCTTGCTGCCCTGCTTCACCGCGCTCTTGCCGCCCACTTCGATCACCATGGCGACATGTTGCGAGAGGGCTGGATTGGCGGAGCCGGTTTGATTCAGGGTGAAAGTGAGGCGGTAGGTTTTGGACGGATGGTCGATATCAGCAATGATGGTCTGAGCGAGTTGAAGATCGTCGGCTGAACCACGAATTATGATCGCGCCGGCAGAAGCTTCCAGGTAGATTTTGGCTCGCGGCAGCAGATTTCGCAGCGCGGTCGCGGCGTCGTTTTCAGCCGACTGCATGGTATTGACGAGGTAGAAGGTTCGGTACTCCTGCGGCTCGACCGGCGTGGAGGGTTTGGCTTCTGTAGGTTTGGCTTCAGTGGGCTTTGTATCTGCGGATTCAGACTGCGCCTTTGCGCATGGCAAGTAAGTGATGAGCGTGAGCAGAGTGATCAAACAGGCAAACGTCCAGCGTCTGCCTGCGGATGCGGCAGTGTGTGTCATATCTCGCCTCTAAGTAAGTGAATTGTCGAAAGATCGCGCGCTACTGCGGTTTCAGAATCGCTGCACTCTGAAACCGCGCTTACCACCCCGGTTCGCTGTGCGGTCTTCCAATCACACAGACGCCTAGGCGAGTTGATCGCTCGAAAATTGTTTGTGGCGGAGCGCGTTATGCAACGTTTCCGAACGGATCTTCGAGCGATGGACTCTGCGGCGTCATCAACTCGGCGCCATCTTCAGTCACCAGCAGATCGTCTTCAAGCCGGATGCCGAACTCGCCAGGAATATAGATGCCGGGTTCGTCGCTCAGCACCATGTGCGCTGAGAGCTTCGGGGTCAGGTCCCATCCGAACATATTGTTTCGCACAAAGTAGGGCCATTCGTGCATGTCGAGCCCGATGCCGTGGCCCAGCCGGTGCGTGAAGTATTTGAACGCCGGCCCGTAGCCGGAATCGACGATGACGTTGCGTGCGGCTGCGTCGACATCGGCGGTTGGCACGCCGGGCCGCGCCGTATGCAAGGCCGCCGCCTGCGCGCGATGCACAATGTCGAAGACAGTCTTCATCTTGTCAGTAGCTTTGCCCAGCACAAACGTGCGCGTAATGTCAGAGGTGTAGCCTTCCACTTCGCATCCGTCGTCGAGCATCAGGATCGATCCTTCGCGCAGTGTCTGTGGCTTGGGCGAACCGTGCGGCAGCGCGGTGAACTCATCCACATTCAGGCTGGCCTCGCCCTTGAATCCCACGCGCGCGTAAGCCTGGTCAACCAGCTTTTCAACGTCTACAGTGGTCATGCCCGGATGCAGCGATTGAGCCACCGCGCGATAAACCAGCAGCGTGGCGCGGCAAGCCAGCCGCATGCATTCAATCTCGTGCGGCTCCTTAATCATGCGGCAGCCGGCAGTGACAGGCGTGGCGCTTGCGAAGTTGATTTGCGAATTAGCAGCACGAAGACCGTCGCTGAACACGAACGCCATGTTTTCTTCGAGGCCGACCTTTCCGGTGGCCAAGCCGCGATCGCGCAGGCCTTTGCCTGTCAGCGCAAAGGGGTTTTCGTCCTCCTGCCAGGTGAGCACATCGCCGTCTTTGCCAAATGGGCCGTTGACGAGCAACTCGCGGGCGCGGCCTTCTTCAAACGCAGGACACACAAGGAATGCATTGCCGCGCGCGGGAATCACGAGCGCCCATAAGCGTTCTCCGCCGTAGAGACTCAAGTCGGCAAAATAGCGCGACGATCGCGTGCTGTTGGCAAGGATGATGGCATCGAGTTTATTGGCAACCATGAGGTTGCGCGCGCGTTCAATGCGCGCAAGGCGCTCCTCATTTGTGAAGGGCCGCGCTTGGCCGGCGAGGTTTGGCAGCGACGCGATTGCAGACGATAGCGAAGCAGTGTCATCGGCGTTTGCATGCGCCGGACCGGCCAGCACCGTTGTAGCTGCGACCGCGCCGCCTGCGCTGAGAAAATTGCGCCTTGAAAGTTGGAATTCTCGAGACATGTCGCTCCGCTGACAGGGGAATCGTATTGAGGCTATCAGCTGGCGATGGTGCAATCCAGCGTGTTAGTTTGCCGCAGGCGGCGTCAGTTCAATGTAGCCGATTTTTCTCAGACAAGCGCGCGACGCGATTGCCATCCACTTGACTCCCTCCAACGTTCTACCGCTTCACTTGGTCAATCCGAAGTTCTTTGAAGAATAACTGCAGTCATACATGGCCCTTTGGGCAACCCTGGACCATAAAGATTCGACGGTTCTTGCTGAGCCAAATCTAAAGGACTTAGCCTAGTTTTTAGGGCAGAACCCTCAACTTCGTCCGCTGCGGCAGACCACGCTCAGGATGACTGGCAATTCTATTTGGCGTGCACGAATTCAACTTCTACACGCCGCAACCCTCGCACTGCATTCGCCAGAAACACAGCATCCGCATTATGCAGGTCGTCTTCGCGCAGGATTCGCTCTTCGACGTCGCTGCGCGTCTCGAGCAGATGGCGGCGATAGACGCCGGGCAAAAGGCCGCACTCGATTGGCGGCGTGAGCAGTATTCCAACTTTCTCAACGAACACGTTGCTGATGGCGCCCTCGGTGAGCTCGCCGCACAGGTTGAAGAAGAGCATGTCGTCGAGTCCTTCGCGCTGCGCCTGCTCAAAAGCCCGCGCATACAAATCGCGACGCGTGGTTTTGTGGAAGAGCATCGCGTCGGCAGGATCGGTGCTCTCCTTCGCAATTCGCACGCGGCCTATGCGGTCGGAGGCAGCCGGCGCAAGCGCCTGATGCGTAATGTGCACCTGGCCGTCGCGATCGAACAATAATCGCACGCGTTGCGGAGAGCCCGCGGCAAATTGTCGCCCGTAGTCTTCGAGCGCGGCGCGAACTTCGGCGCGATTCAGTTTGAAATCGAAGTACTGCGCCGAATCCATCAGCCGGTCGAGATGCAGCTCAAGCAGGGGATAGCCGTTCTCCCACAGCATGGTCTCAATCAGCGAGAATCCCTCCGAAACGTCACCCCACGAAGTGGTCAGGAACTCAGCTTTCAGCAGGCACTCGCGATATTCGTCCGCTGCAATCGAGTCGATCACGATCCCGCTTCCCGAGCCCATGGTTGCCTCGTCACCTTCGATCTCAAGTGTCCGGATGGCGACATTGAAGACAGTGCGATGCGGCGAGAAGAATCCGATGGCGCCGGTGTAAATGCCGCGCGCAGCCTGTTCAAGCTCTGCGATAAGCTGCATAGCGCGCACCTTTGGCGCTCCGGTCACCGAGCCGCAGGGAAATAGCGCGCGAAAGATCGCGCCGAAGCAGGCGTCGTCGCGCAACTCCGCTGTCACCGTAGAGGTCATCTGCCAGAGCGTGGGGTAGCGCTCGACCGCGAAGAGCTTTTCCGCGCGAACCGAGCCGTATTTTGCAATGCGGCCCAGGTCGCTGCGCAGCAGGTCGACAATCATTACGTTTTCACTGCGGTTCTTTGGGTCGGCTTGAAGCCACGCGGCGCGCTCGCGATCTTCGCGCAGGGTGCGTCCGCGGCGCGCGGTTCCCTTCATTGGCCGCGTAATGATTCGGCGGTTTTCACCGAGGCGGAAAAAGAGTTCCGGTGAAAAACTGAGGATTTTATGACCGGCGTTTGCATGAATGAATGCGCCGTACCGGGCTGGCTGCCGTTTGCGAAGCCGTGCATAGAGCTCTGCTGCGCTGCCTTCAATGCGCATGCTCCACGGCGCGGTGAAGTTGAGCTGGTAGACGTCGCCGGCGCGGATCCAATCGTGAATCGCGGCGATTCGCTGCGAGTATTCCTCTTCGGTGAGTGCGAAATGCGCGCCGACCGCCGCGCCGAACAATGTCGCATGACCCAGCGGCTCGCCCTTCGTTTGCCGCGCGGCAGATTCCGTACGCAGCCCCGCAAGTCTCGCGGCAACCTCCCCAGGCAGATCGTCGATGAACCGTCCTGTCGAGGTATCGATGCGGTAGCCGCGCTCATAAATCCCGAACCATGCCAGTGAGCGTTCGGAACCGCCTCGCTCCGGGCTCTCGTGCATTTTCGCTTTCGGCTCAAACCACGCGCCGCACTCGTAGCTGAAGAATCCCGCTGCGCAAAGGCCGGCGCGCACCGCGTCTTCGATTGTTTGAAACAACGCGGGTAGATCTCGAGAGCTGCGCGCTTCACAAACGTGCAAAGGAGCCGTGAACAGTTGCGTCCACGGCTCCTCGCCGTTCATGTATTTGTCAGGCTGAGCGCCTTCGAGCAGCACCGTCGCCGGCGTTCGATCCGCCAGTGTGTAAATCTCCGCGGGGAATCCGGAAGGGTGCTTCATCGAACGTCGGCGCGCGACTTTACTTCACCGTCAGCGCCACTGTGGTTTTGCTGGCGATTGCCGTGACACCGTTGCTTGACTGCGCGGTGATGGTCACGGTATAGGTGCCGGCGGGAGTGGCCGGAGGAGCGCCAGGCCCGTGGTTGTAGTAGTAATACTGCGGATTGCAACCGGTCATGCCGAGCGTCAACACCAGGCCCACCAGCGCAACCAGCGCCAGCCGGTTGAGCCACGCCCTGCGGCGGGCGCTCCACGCAACCCCGCCCAGGCCAAGCATGCCGGGTAGCAGAATTGCCCATGCGATCGGCTGCGTATTCCGGCCTGGCCGAACAATCATGGCCGTTCCATTCGGTCCGCCTGGCGCCTGCGTTTCAAGCAACATTGAGCTGGTCGGCGGACATGCCGAAGCCGCCGAACCGCTGGCACAGCTTGTGGGTGTCGTGGCCAGAATCTCAATGCTCGCGGGCGTGAAGGTGCACGAGGCCTCGTTCGGTAGCCCCGAACAGGAGAGCGTGACAAACATGGGCGCAGTCAGCGATGAATTGTTCTGGGGCGTCAACGTCACCAGCGCAGTTCCCGTCTGGCCGGGAGTCAGCGTCATTGGAAACGTGTTTGGCGAAACTGGCGCGATGCTTACGTCGAATCCGGGCGCGTCGCTGGTAGTACCCTGTGTCTCGGCCGCCGGCGATGTAGAACCGGCGTGCAAGGCATCGCCAAGGTAAACCGCGCGCAACTCGTGATCGCCGCCAGAGAGTGTCAACGTGCTCCTGGCAATGCCGGCGCCGTCCAGCGCCGCCTCAGCCCGTGTCCGGCTACCGTCTTCAATGGCTACAACGCCGCTGACCGGCTGCCCGTCGGCGCCGGTTACGCTGATTTCGATTGAAGCCTGGCTGCGGCCATTCTGGTCGCTCGTGGCCACGTTCATCGTGGTCCAGGTGGCAATACCCTGCGTGGCGGCTGCGGCCGGCAGCATAGCGAGAGCCAAGCCAAGCCCTGCCACCATTTCAAGCCGCAAGACGCGGCTGCTTGTTTTTCTCACGTGCTCCTGCTCCAATACCGGCTCTCTTTCGCCCTTCCGGCGTTCAACTCAGTGAAGTTTCATTGTATCCGGCCCGCCCCAAGAGCGGCCACTCATGTGTTAAGACACCGCCGGCACGCTGCGACGCGCCAAATCCCGCTGCGCCCTTCTCATTTTTGCAGTCTCTTAATTGACGGCCCAGCCACCGATCGGTAATTCACCTTGATGCTGCCGCCGCAGCTTATCTTTCCGGTCACCTTGGCGGCGCAAAGATGCTATGCTTTTGGCCATCGAGTCGTCATGCTTCCTGCAAACGCCTGACCTAACCGGCGAGTGAGACTTATGAAGACCTGCCCGGTCTGCGACACTCCTTATCCCGATCAGCACCTCACCTGTCCCAACGACGGGGCAATGCTTATTGCCTCGCGCGAGCTTGCGCCCGGCCACATCGTCCGCAACAAGTACCGCATTGTCCGCAAAATCGGCGAGGGCGGAATGGGCGTGGTCTACCTGGCGGAGCACATCCTGCTCGGCGGCCAGATCGCCCTCAAGTTCCTCGGCGCCGAATTAAGCCGCAATCCGCAGTTCATCAAGCGCTTCAGGCAGGAGGCGCGGGTCGCCTACCAGTTGCGGCACCCCAATATTGTTGAAGTGTCGGACCTCGACCAGGATGAAGAGGGTAATCTCTTTATCGCCATGGAGTTTGTGTCGGGGCCGAGCCTGCGCACCGTAATCCACGGCGCGGCGCCCATGCCCGTATTGCGCACGATCAACATGGCCCGCGGTATTGCGTCGGGCCTCGGCGCGGCCCACTCTCGCGGCGCCATTCACCGCGACGTGAAGCCGGAAAACGTCCTGATCGGGAGCGACACCGGCGGCACCGAACATCCCAAGGTTCTCGACTTCGGCATTGTTGGCATGACCGAGGGTGTCACCAGCTCGAGCTCCCCTGGCAACCGTACTCACGGCCTGTTGCTGACGCCGGAGTACGCCGCCCCCGAACAATGGCGGGGCTTGCCTGCTGCCGAGC
>CAWILB010000077.1:0-61433 GCA_963836635.1 uncultured Acidobacteriaceae bacterium
CTCACGGGCAGCTTCTGGTTCAACTCGACTAACACCCGAGTCGAGTTTGTTCCCAACACTCCGTTGCCTCCGGGCACGCCCCTCACCATGAGCATTAACGGCGTCACGGACCTCGAGGGACATCCGGCGACCTTCAGTTCCAGCTTCACAACTGGAACAACTCCGGACTTCACCGCCCCAACAGTGCTGTTCACCAGCGTCGGCGCAAACGACAGCATGCCGACCAACTTCACCATGGCCGTTACCTTCAGCGAGCCCATGGACGCGAGCAGCTTCACCAATGGCCAGCCGGGCGCTTGCGGCAACTTCTACTTCTATGACGAGCTCTCAGGCGACGGCCTCACTTGCCCCGCGACCACACTCACCTGGAACTCGAGTCAGACCATCGCTTACCTCACTCCAACCGCGCCGCTCGCGGCTGGCCGTCAGTATTACTTCGTTGTTAACAGCGGCACCGATCTTGCCGGTAACCAGATGAGCGGCATCGCCTTCTACATCTATGCCGACTTCACCGGTTCGAATACCGCTCCCACGGTGGTGAACTTCAACCCGATCGGCGGCAAGACCGGTCTGGGCACTAACGCGATCGTTGAAGCGCAGTTCAGCGCGCCTATCGATCCCAACTACACCTCCGGCATCACGCTTTCATCCACCGGCGGACCGGTCGCAGGAACCGTAGTGATGGGTGCAGGCAACACGGTGGCGCAATTCGTGCCCGCTGTGCAGCTTGTCGCCGGCACCACCTACACCATGACTATCTCCGGCGCGCAGGATCCGGCCGGAAACATAATTCCCACTGTCACCAACAGCTTTACCACCGGCGCCACATACGACATCGCGCAGCCTTATTTGGTTGAGAGCGTGCCGGTCTACGACGCCACAGTCGGAACCAATGTTGCGCCGAAATTCGTGTTCAACAAGCCGTTGAATCCGATCACCGTCAACAACAGTTCGTTCCGTATCTACCTCTATGACACCGGCCAGTTTATCCCGTCCAATGTCACCCTGTCGCCGGATGGGACCGAAGTGACCATCACGCCGCAGCTGCCTCTGCTGCCCAACACGGAATACTATTTCGCCGGTGGATGGGGCATCTCGTACGACGAGGATGGAAACTACTATCCGCAGAACAACTACTACTTCTGGACGACTGATGGAACCGTGACCAGCGGTCCCACGGTCACCATCAGCCCGGTCAACGGCGCTACCGGCATTCCAGTCAACACCCTGGTGCAGGTTGCGGTCAGCACCCCGGTCGATCCCACAACCATCACCCAAACCTCGGTCACGCTCAAGAACGGCTCAACGCCGGTCAGCGGCACGGTGACCCTGGCAAATTCGCAGTTGCTGGTATTTACTCCGACCACATCGGCAACTTCGCCGACGCAGACCTATCTGGGCTGCTTCGCCGACGCTCAGGACAACATCCGCACGCTGAACGGATACTCATGGTCGAGCAATCAGATGACCATCGAGCAGTGCGTCTCGTCGTGCAGCTCGCGTGGCTACGAGTATGCCGGCGTGCAGGATGCCAATTACTGCTTCTGCGGCAACGGCAATTTCAGCTCGCAGGGTACCAGCACCAGTTGCAACATGCCATGCACGGGCAACTCGGCTGAGACCTGCGGCGGCGCCGGTGCCAACGGCGTTTACACCGCGCAATCCGAAGTGATGCCGCAGAACCTTACAGGCGGCGCCACCTACACCGTGAACGTTTCTGGATTCAACGACTCCAACGGCAATGCTGTTACACCCGCATCCGGCTCATTCACAACTGCCGGGACAGCCAGCTCAAGCTACCTCTCGCTCACCAGCACCAACATCACCAACGGTTCATCGGGTGTCGCAGCCTCGCAACCCATCATCATGGTGTTCAGCAATCCGATCGATCCCGCTACGGTGAACTCCAGCACACTGAAGGTCATGCTCAACTGGAACAGCGCTCAGGGTATCGCGGGCACCTATGCCGTGAGCGGCAATACTGTCACGTTCACGCCCACCAGCCCGTACCCGGTGGCCTATTCCAACCCGCCAACCGACACCAACCAGATTCCCATTTACGTGGGCGAGTGCAGCGGACCCACTGACGTCCTGGGCCAGGAGCTCTACGGTGGCACCTGCTACGGCGTACAGTTGCTGTACTTCTATCCCAACACCGGCGGCACCTACACCCAGGCGCTGCAGGTAACGGGCGTAACGCCGCCCAGTCTGGCCACCAACGTGGGTCGCGACCAGTCGGTTTCGGTCACCTTCAACAACTCGCTGCAATCGGGCAGCGCCAACAGCTACAACTCGCAACTGTATGCCGGTCAGTATTTGCAGGATGCCGGAAGCTACAGCCTGTCGGCGGACAACAAGACTCTGACATTCAACATCGGCGCGCTGTCTAACAACACCGACTACACCATCATGTTCCCGGCAAACGGCATCAGCGATATGTGGGGTAACACGCTCTCAGCAGGACTTCGTGAGCACCTTCTCAACCATCGCCGATCCGTCAACTGGCAACGGCAGCATTATTGGTACGACTCCGAGCACCAGCACATCGAGCTCGGTACCGGTGAATTCGCTGTTGACCCTGTATCTCAACCGTCAGGTCAACGCGTCAACGTTGCCAGGCCAACTCACGGTAACTGTGAACGGACAGGTATACGCAGGCACGGTGCAGGCCGATGCCAGCGGCTACCAGGTCCAGTACACGCCGTCCACACCGTTCCCGAACGGCGCTGCCGTCCAGTGGTTCTTCTCGGGTAGTGTGCTCGATGTCTACGGCGATTACTTCAACGGCACCAGCGGATACTTCTACACCGTTGCGGCCGTCAACCCGGCCACGGCGCAACCCACCGTCGTTGCAGTAAGTCCGGCTTGCTGCAACCTGCAGGACGTTCCCACCAACGCGGAGATCGACGTTCAATACAGCCTGCCGCTGGATTCAACCACGGTAACGACGTCGAACTTCTTCCAGAACACAGGCCCCGCCATCACCTATACTGTGACGCTGCTGCCGGGCAACACGGTGGTCCAGATCAAGCCGGCGCACGTTTAACGCCTCGACGCAATACGGATTCTGCGTCAACAGCAGCGTAAAGGGCAGCAACGGTGTTGCCGCACCTTCTGCGTGCTGGCTCACGTACTTCACAACCACCGCCGGAACCGACACGACCCCGGGCACGGTGACCCTCGGACCTCCGAACAACTCGCAGAATGTGGGCACCAATGCCTACATTCGCGTGCAGTTCTCCAAGCCCGCCGACCGCACCACGGTGAACGCGAGCACGATCGCGGTCTCCACCGGCGGCAATCCGATTCCGGGTTCGTTCAGCTACAACTACAGCGGAAACGACTTGGTCGGCGCCAACTTCTATCCGCTTAATCCGTTGCCGCAAGGCAGCACGATCCAGGTTGCCGTCAGCGGGATCCTGGACTACGCGGGCAACGAGTTCAGCGAGCCCACAATCACCTTCCAAACCGCGGCGCAGCCCGACTACAACTCGCCGAACGTCACGCTCGACTTCGGCAGCAACACCTACGGCATCGCCACCAACGCGTCATTCACTTGCCTGTACTCTGAGGCGATGGATCCGAGCAGCATTACGCCCGGAGGCACCTACCTCTATAGTTACGTGACCAATGCAAAGGTGCCGGTGAACTACAGCTTTGCGCCTGACCTGATGTCGGTCACAATGACGCCGGTCAGCCCGCTGCTTCAGAACTCCGAGTACTACTACGAGTGCGCGAGCGGCATCGATCTAACCGGTAACGGGCAGAACAATGCGAGTTCGTACTTCTACACCGGCAACGGCCCGGCTACCACCGGCCCGACGGTCGTAGGAACGAACCCGCCCAACGGCATGACCAACGTGCCGGTGAACAGCTCGAACGGTCCATGGCTCAACTCGAGCATGGGCATCCTGTTCAGTGAGGCTGTTAACGGCGACTCGCTCGGCCAGATCACTCTCACTCCTCAAGGCGGCAGCCCGATCCCGATCGGCGTCACTCCTGAGGACGGCAACTACATGGGCTGGGTGTCGCTGCCTTACACTCTGTTGCCCAACACCCAGTACACCTTCGACATCACCGGCGTAACCGATCTGAACGGCAACGCCATGACTCCAGCCACGAGCACGTTTACCACCGGCTCCAGCTACGACTGGAACAACGCCGGCGTTACGGCCACTGTTCCTGCGAACGGCGTCACAACTTCGGGCGTGCCAACCTCGGTCTCACTCACCTTCAGCGAGGCCATGGATCCGATTCTCATCAACACCAACGAGGTTTACCTGCGTACCCACAACACGCAAACCTACGTCCCAACCACAATCAGCGTTTCGTCGAGCGCAACTCCTTCGGTCCCGACCACCGTTACCCTGACGCCGGTCACGCCTCTGCTCGACGGGACGATTTACGACATCCTCTATTACCCGAATTCATGGTGGCTCACCAACATTTCGGGTATCAACGCAACCTCGAGCTACGGAGTCGAGTCAACCTTCACCACCGGCACGGCCGCGGCGGTGAACGGAGCCTGCGGTTCGGCCAACGGAGGAACGTTCACTTCGGTGGCGTCGGTGAATCCAGCCAATCTATGCTCGGTTGGAACCGTCTCAGGCCAGACCAACAACGGCACCTATAGCTGGACCTGCGACGGCAACTACGGTGGCACCAACGCCTCCTGCTCGGCAACCATCACGCCGGCCAACGCCTGCCTGACACCGCCTTCCGGCCTGGTTTCGTGGTGGCCGGGCAACGACAGCGCCACCGACATCATCGGCGGCAACAACGGAACGCTGGAGAACAGCGCCGGCTACGGCTTGGGAGAAGTTAACGACTCCTTCAGCTTGAACGGCAACAATCAATATGTGCTGATTGGCCAGCCGGTCCCAACGAGCCTGCAAATACAGGGCCCCATTACGTTGTCAGCTTGGATTTATCCGACGGCTTATCCGACTAGCAATGGGACCCCCAGCGGCAGTGCGACTTGGGGCTTGATCGCGGGAAGCGAAGAGGGCAGCAACCACTCGGCCGCCGCGATCTTGTTCGACGGAAATCAGAACTCCGGCTCAGACATTCCCATTGGGGCCATCGACTTCGACCTCGGGGACGGCTCTGCATGGCACTCGGCCTATACCACAACCCAGGTGCCTCTCAATCAGTGGACTCTGGTCACCGCGACGGCAACGGCGAGCAACCCCATGCAGATCTACTTCAACGGCGTGGCTCAGCCCACGGTAAATGGTGGCACAACCCAATACACCGGCACGGTCGCCTATAACGGCGACTGGTTTGCGATCGGGCAGGATAACCAGAGTAACTGGCCCTTCAACGGTTTGATCGACGAAGTGCAGGTGTACAGCACCGCGTTGACCGCAACGCAGATCCAGGCGATATATACCGCGGGCGATGCAGGCATGTGCCCGTAGAAAGTTAAAGTTTAGCCAGGAGCGGGGGCCGCACCCGGTGGTCTCCGCTCTCTTTTTTGCTCATCATTAAACAGCGGGTGCCCCATCGCCGGGGCCCCCACAGACAGGTTTTGGTCTGTGGGGTGAATACAAGCTTTGCTTGGGTGGGACCGAACACCGCTGACTTGCCAATGTGCGCGCCCAACCAACCACAAACAGGGGATGCCCCATCCAAGCTTTGCTTGGGTGGGACGGAACACCGCTGACCTGCTCGCTCGCAAAGGTAAAAGGCAACGCACGCTAACTCGCTACATCACTCATTCACTCTTTTACTCCTCAGATCGCTTTCAGGACTGAATGCCGTCCGCCGGCGTGACGGTTTCTGGCGCGGGAATAATGCCGAGCTCCAGATAAACAGGCCGTACCGCGCGGCGCAGCGCCGGGAATCGGGTGATGAACCAGCCCGCACCAAGGATCACCGCGGCTCCGTTCGCGATTACCGTCAGCGGCGCACCGAACTTGCTTGCCATGGTACCTGCCAGCAGGCTGCCGAATGGAGCCATGCCCATGAACGCCATGGTGTAGTAACTCATCACCCGGCCGCGTTTGTCTTCGCTTACGATTGTCTGGATCACAGTGTTGCTTGCGGCCATTCCTTGCATCATTCCCATTCCGGCCACCAGCACTGCGGCCAAGGAAAGCCAGAGGGTACGCGAGAGTCCGAAACCAATCAGGCCCAGGCCGAACACAGCGGCCGAGACCGGAATAATGCGGATAAGGCCCCGCACGCTTTTGCGCGCTGCCAGTGAAAGAGCCGAGATAAGCGCACCCACTCCCATGGCGCCCATCAGGAAGCCGAGCGTATGCGGCCCTCCGTTCAGCACCTTTGCGGCAAAGATCGGCATCAGCACCACAAACGGCATTCCCATCAGGCTCACCACGGCAAAGAGCGAGAGTATGGTGCGGATGGGCAGAAAGCCGGCGACATAAGTCCAGCCTTCTTTGAGCTCCGTGAAAGTCGACGTGACCTTTCTGCGAACCTCGGCAACATTGATGCGCATGGCGAGAAGGGAAGCGATGACAGCGAGATAGCTGATGCCATCGATGAGGAAGCACCATGCCTCGCTGCTGACTGCAATAATCATGCCGGCGAGCGAGGGGCCGATAAGGCGCGCCATGTTGACCATCGACGAGTTGATGGCAATGGCGTTGCCCAGGTCGGCGCGGTCTTCGACCATTTGAACCATGAATGACTGGCGCCCGGGCATGTCGAATGCGTTGATGCAGCCTTGAAAAATGCTCAGCCCGAGAATCCAGGTAATGTTGATGTGCCCGGAGAAGGTTAGCGCGGCGAGCAGCAGTGATTGCACCATCGAGAGGGCCTGCGTCCACACCAGTACGTCACGGCGGTTGAGCCGGTCAATCCACACGCCCGCAAACGGCGCCAGCAGGAACGTGGGAATTTGGCCGGCGAAGCTTACGGTGCCAAGCACCAGCGCCGATTTGGTGAGCTTGTAAACAAGCCACGCACGTGGCGATGCGCGTCATCCACGTGCCGATGAGCGAGATAGACTGGCCGCCAAAGAAGAGCCTGAAATTCCGATGCCGCAAAGCGCGCCACGCATGCGAAACGCCACTCCGCCCGATCGACTTTGCGGAGTTGGTAACCGGAGATTTGTCCGTTCGGGTGGTTCGCTCGGGAGTGCTCACAGATCGGATTCTCAATATCTTGTTGGATGCGTGGTGAACCGTTTGTTTCTATTACTTACTCTAATCGGCGTCCCCACAGGGCCAAAACCCGTTGTAGCGCAATGGGAACGATCGAGGTGCTCTTGTAAAGTTGAGAAAGACGTTGGTGCGATTTTCCTGCGAACTCTTTCCGGGGCGGATTTCCTCTGTTGACGACTCTCTCCAATTCGAATGCGCCGGTCGACTCCAAGGAACTGGTCGATCTGCTGCGCACGATCTTTGGCTTTGAGCGCTTTCGTGTTGGCCAGGAGGCCGTATGCCGCACGGCCATTGCAGGACGCGACCTGCTTGCTGGTAATGCCGACCGGAGCGGGGAAGTCGCTGTGCTATCAACTGCCGGCAATTGCGCGCGGCGGAACGGCGCTGGTAATTTCGCCGCTGATCGCCCTGATGGAGGACCAGGCGGCCAAACTTTCAGCGCTTGGGCTGCGCGTGGCGCGGATTCACTCGGGGCTTGAGCGTGCGCAAGCGCGGCAGGCATGCGTGGAATATCTGCAAGGGACTTTGCAATTCCTGTTCATCGCGCCGGAGCGGTTGCGCGTGCCGGGATTTGCTGAGATGCTGGCCAAAAAGAAGCTGGCGCTGATTGCAATCGATGAGGCGCATTGCATCTCGCAATGGGGCCACGACTTCAGGCCGGATTACCGGATGCTGGGGCGGTATCTGCCGGCGTTGCGCGGTGCGGAGAGCAAATTCCAACAACCTCGCGGCAGATCACTGCACCGACAACGACACGTACGTCGCGACCCCGGTGATTGCGATGACGGCAACTGCGACGCCTGCGGTGCAGGCGGACATCCTGGAACAACTGGGAATGGTGCGGCCCGCGAAATTTATTCATGGGTTTCGGCGCGACAATCTGGCGATCGAAGTGGTCGAGGTTCCCGTGCCGGAACGCGCGAAGGATGATCTTCAATCTCCTGATCGATCCCACGCGAAGGCCGGCCATTGTCTACGCCACTTCAAGAAAACAATCGGAGTATCTGGCCGAGTGTCTTTCGAGCCCTTCAGGTTTACGCAGGAGCAGGTTCTGCAGAAAGAATTGCCGCGTCTGCGTATCATGCGGGGATTGGACGCCGCGACACGCGAACAGCGTTCAGACCGCGTTTCAGGCGGGCGAGATTGACGTGGTGGTGGCGACAATCGCATTTGGAATGGGGATCGACAAAGCGGATATTCGGACGGTGATTCATGCCGGGTTGCCGGCCACGCTGGAAGGCTACTACCAGGAGATCGGGCGCGCAGGGCGCGATGGCGCGCCGAGCCGGACCTATCTGATGCACTCGTATGCCGACCAGAGAGACGCACGACTTTTTTCTCACTCGCGATTATCCGCCGGTGGAGCATCTGAACCAGATTTTCAGCGATCTTGGAGAAGAGCCCAGGCAAGTTGAAGAGTTGCGCGCGGCCTCGAAACTAGGATGAAGAAGCAATTCGATAAGGCGCTGGAGAAGCTGGAGATTCACGGCGGGGCGCGCGTGGATTTTGGCGGTAACGTAACGCGCGGCGGCACCGGGTGGAAGAAGACCTACACGATCCAGGCACAATACCGCGCAGAGCAGATTGAAAAGGTGGTGCGGTACACGACATCGTGCGAGTGTCGGATGTCGGCGCTGGTGCGGCACTTTGGCGATGTGGAAGATGCAAGCAAGCCGTGCGGCACGTGCGACGAGTGCGATCCGGCGAGTGCGGTGCTGCGGCAGTTTCGCAGGGCTACTGCTGCTGAAAGAGAAATTGTCCAGGGGATTTTGGATGAGCTGCGGTCGGTGAACTACAAGGCTGCGGGAACGCTGCAGCGGAATCTGGACCTGGTGGGCAGGATCAGCCGCAACGAGTTCGACGGGCTGCTGAACGCCATGGTCCGCGCGGGATTGATCGAAATTGAAGAGGCGGAGTTTGAGAAAAATAGAGAATTGATACGTTTCCGCAAGGTGCGGTTAACCGAGGCCGGACTGGAGGTGCGGGCGATGACGCCGCTTGCGCTTCTGATCGGCGACGGGATTGCCAGGGAGTTTGGCGGAAGGGCTGAAGAGCCGGCGCGGTCAAAAAGGGCCAAAGCTATCGCGAGAAATGCGGGGGCGAAACCGGAGACAGAAGCGCCACCGGTTAAGTTGACGGCGGAGCAGGAAGAATTGGCAGCGCGGCTGAAGGAGTGGCGTGCGGCAGAGGCGAAACGGCTGAAGGTTCCGGCGTATGTGGTGTTGCACGACCGGACATTGACCGCCCTTGCTGCCGCGCGGCCCGCGACTCCCAACCAGTTGCTTGCCATTGATGGAATCGGGGCAGCAAAGGTAGAGCGATTTGGGCAGGACCTCTTGCGATTGTGCGCCAGGAGTTGACCAAGCGAAATGTTATTCAGCAGCTTTCGCCGCCAGTGTCTCAATCACCGCGATATTTGCCATCAGTTCCGCGGGAATGTTGTGGCGGGCGCGCAGATACTCGGGCGTGTTGTAAGAGACCCACGCCTGCCCGTTCTGGTCTTCCCAGACCAGGATTTTGAGGGGCAGATCGATGGCGATGCTCGGTGATGCGAGCATAAGCGGCGTACCAGCTTTTGGACTGCCGAATATGAACAGCTTGGTGGGACGCATTGCCATTCCCGCCTTGGCCGCTTCGCCGCTATGGTCCACCAGAGCGAAGAGCGTCACGCTTTTGGCTTCGAGAATGCTTTTCAGTTTCTCAACCGTGGCGTCAACCGTGTGATTGCTGCGAATGTCGACGATTCCGTTTGCGGTCATTTTCGCCTCAGTGCGCTTGCCCGTCCTAACTGCGGCGCTTCGCTTCAAAATCATTGCGGATACTTGAATGACTTGTCAGGATACGGCGGATGCTGCGGCACGGGCCGCGGGTCCTGCTGGATCTCCTGCTTGAGCAGATCGATGGCGGCGTCGAGTTGCGCGTCGCTTCCAGTGTATGTTGCATGCGGAGGATCGTCCACAATCTTGTCGGGATCGACGCCGTGGCCCTCGACGAGCCAGATTCCGTCGGGACCATAAACACCGGTCTCGGCTGCCGTCGCAATGCCGTTGTCGGCCTGAACATTGCTGCCCGAAAGCCAGATCTCGCCGCCCCATGTGCGCGTTCCGATGACTTTACCCAGTTGCAGTCGCTTGAAGCCCTCGCTGAAGGCTTCGCCGTCAGAGGCGGTCTCCTGATCGCACAGAACAACGATATGGCCACGGAATGCATACTGCATGTTCCACGATGGATTGCCGACGCGCGGCTGCCAGTAGAACCAGGCCTTGCGCACCAATTCGCCCAGAAGCCACGAGTCGATGTTGCCGCCGTGATTGTGGCGCACGTCGATGATGAGGCCCCCACGATCGAACACCGGAAAGTAATCGCGGGCCCACTGGTCGATGTCTCCCGAGCCCATGGCCTGCAGATGAACGTAGCCGATGGCGTCTTTCGATGCCTCGTCCACTTTGATGCGGCGCGTATATTCCCACTCGGCGTAGCGCATGTGCGCATCTTCGCCTTCACTGATGGGCTTTACCAGCACATCGCGCATATCGCCTTTTGCATTCTTCACCTGCAGCATCACCTGCTGGCCCACCTTGTCGCGCAACAACTCGCGCTCGTCGTTAACGTTCAGCAGGCTTTGGCCGTCGATGCTTACAATCGTTTCGCCTTCCTTGACCAGCGAATCGGGGCGGGCAAGCGGAGGCGCCAGGTTGGGCAGATCGGGATCGTGCTGGTAAATGTGTTCCACTACATAGCCGCCGGCCTTTTCATCGCGGCGAAGCACCGCGCCCAGCGTCGCGGTAGCGATATCGGATGCAGGCTTGCGATCGTCGCCGCCGCCCACAAACGTGTGCAAGGCTGAGAGCTCGCTGACCATTTGGGCAATCACCGCGTTCAGCTCATCGCGGGTTGCCACGCGATCAACCAGCGGGAGATAGCGGTCGCGCGTCGCCGTCCAATTTACGCCATGCATGTTGCGGTCGTAGAAGTAGTCGCGCTCGAGCCGCCAGGCATCGATGAAGATGCCGTGGAACTCGTCGCGCGGATTGGTGGTGATGGCCCAGTGCGAAAGATTGATCTTACTCTTGGAGAGGGCCTTGCCGTCAGAGAGACCCGAGCCTTTTACGTCGGAGTCGAAGACGTAAACATCGTCGCCCTTGGCGACGACCATTTTCTTGCGGTCGAGCGAGATCTCGAATCCCTTCACATCGGAGAGAACCGTCTCAGGCTCGTCGCCTTTGTTGGCAACGTCAAGGCATTCGAGCGACCGCTTCGGCTCAGGAGCGTCATTGGTGCTGAGCCAGCACAGGCGCTTCGCGGCTGCCTGCAACGAATCGTAGTTGCCCGGAGGCGCGGGAACCTCATCGAGACGCGCGTCAAGGTCGGTGAAATCGATCTTGACGTCGGGCGGCTTTTTCTCGTCCTTGGCGCCATCCTTCTGATCGTCTTTCTTCTCGGCTTTTTTGTCGTCTTCGGTCTCGGGCGTCTTGTCGGCATCGGCGGGCTTCTTGTCAGTTGCTGTTGCGGGCGTGTTCTTCTCTTTGTCCTTGTCTTTATCGGTGTCTGGTTTATCAGTGTCTTTCTTATCGGCGTTATCGGGATGCAATTCATCGGGAGGCAGGAACGGCGAGCGCAGGCCGGTGGTGAGCGCAAGTTCATAGATTTTCACAGTACGGTCGAAATGCGGCTGTGGCGCTCGGGGACCCCATGGGGAATGAATAGTGGTGCTCAAGTTGCGGTCGGAGAGGAAGTAGAGCCATTGGCCATCGGCGCTCCACGCGGGAGTTTCGCTGTTGAAACGGTCTGAGGTGATGGCATTGCTCTGGCCCGATGCAATGCTGAGCACTTTGACCTGGTCGAAGGAATTGTCCGCTGTCTCTGTGTAAGCAAGCCAACGGCTGTCAGGCGACCAGGTGAGATTGTTGAAATCGCCGTTCATCGACTGCGCGATACGCTTGTCGGTCTTGGCTTTCACATCGTAGATCCAGAGTTGCTGGTCCTTGTCGCGGTGCGCGATCCACAAGCCGTCGGGTGAGGGAACTCCCTCCCACCGGAGCACGGTTGCGTCGTGCGTCAACTGTTCGGGCGCACCTTCGCCGTTGGCCGCGAACTTCCAAAACTCGGTCTCGCCCGTCTTGGTCGAGAGCGCAACGATGCTCTTGCCGTCGGGCATAAAGCGCGCCTCGCGATAGCGCACATCCGACTCGCCGGCGACCTTGACTATGCGCCCTTCCTTTGCGGGCAACGTATAGATTTCGCCGCGCGCAGTGAATACTACACGCGATCCGTCGGGAGAAATGTGCGCCGCGGTCAGGTATTCGGTGGGCTTGGTGACCCAGTGCTGGCGCATCTGGTCGAAGTCCGAGACCAGCGTGACGGGGATGACTTGTTCGTGGCTCGTTTTGAGGTCGAGCAGCCAAAGATCCGCGCCCGCCGCGTACACAATTCGCCCATCGTCGAGCGATGCCGATTGCACGGCGAATAACTTCTGGTGGCTCTCTTCCTTCGCGTCGTGACCCGCCGGGTCAATGGAGTAGACATTCATGACGCCGTCGCGATCGGATAGGAAGTAGACGCGCCCGTTCCAGAACATGGGGCTGGTCGAAGTGCCGGTGTAATCGGTAGTAAGCGGCACGGCTTCGTCTTTGCCGTCAAAGCTCCAGATGTTTTCAGCGAAACCGCCTTTGTAGCGCTTGGTTTCGCTCCACTGCCTGAACCAGCGCGTGAAATAGAGCATGTGGCCGTCGGCAGAGTAGACACCCTCTGCGGCCTGCGCAAGCGGAACCATTTCGCGGCCGCCATGATCATCCAGCAAAACGAGCTGCTGGCTGGGCAGCGTGGAATACCGCGAGGTCGAGACCATCAGCCTGCCATCCGGAGCCCAGCCCTGGGGCTGCGAGTCGCCGTCCCAGGTGCGGCGTTGCGGCAGGCCGCCGTCAACGGGCATAGTGTACACCTCGCGCGGTCCTTCGTAGTCGGCGCTGAAGGCAACTGTCTTGCCGTCGGGAGAGATGCGTGCGCCGTCTTCAATACCGGTGCCGGTCGTGAGTCTTCGCGCGGCGCCGCCGCTTACGCTCACCGTCCAAAGATCGCCTTCCGATGTGAAGACGATGGTGTCTCCGTGGAGCGAGGGATAGGAGTAATAACCGGTGCGGCCCGCAGGCGCCTGGCCCGCAAGTTGAAGCGACGAGAGCGGGAAGAGAAGTGCGAATGCGGCGAAGAATGAGGTACGGCGCAAGGCGGAAGAAGTCGCGGAGAACATCATGGACGGGAGCTCCGATAGGGTGTCGATTGCGAGCAAAGTTCAAATGTCCGGGCATGGCGCGCAGGGCAGTATTTAATCGCGCCGAAGGTAGCGCCCAAAGCTGGATAGGCCCGATGAGGAATGATACATCCTCTCAGCGGGCCTGATTCAGTAGGTTTTCGTTGGCTCTCAGGCTGTGGGATTGCCCGAAGCGGTGGTTTAGGGCTTACCCAATACGTTCGATTTTCACCGACTCGAGCACCACTGGTTTGTGCGGTTTGTCCTGCCCGTTGCGGGCAACCTTCGAAATCTTCACCACGATGTCCTGGCCCTCCACCACCTCACCAAAGATGGTGTGGTTGCCGGTGAGCCAGGTTGTGGGCGCAAGGGTGATAAAGAACTGGCTGCCATTGGTTCCGGGACCCGCATTCGCCATTGCGAGCTTGCCCGGCGCATCGAAGCTGTGGCGCGAGCCCCTGGTCTCATCCTGGAACTTGTAGCCGGGGCCACCCGTGCCGTTGCCCGCCGGGTCGCCGCCCTGAATCATGAAGTCGGGGATGACGCGGTGAAAGATGGTGCCGTCGTAAAGCTTGCTGGTCGACTTTTCACGGGAGAGAGGATGAGTCCACTCGCGCGCGCCCTCGGCGAGCTCAATGAAGTTTTTAACCGTGATGGGCGCGTCAGCCTCAAACAGCTTGACGGTGATTTTGCCTTCGGTGGTATTGAAGACGGCGTAGGTGCCGGGAAGAAGTGCCATTGGGTCCTCGATTTGTTTCGGAGTTAGATATTCAGCGGGTTGCTAATCGGGTTAAGAAGGCGGCGAAATGGTTTCTCATTTCGTCGGTCAGAAATTAACCGTGATCTGCGTATGGACTGCGACCGCTTGACCATTGAGTAGATACGGGCGGTAGCGCCATGATTTGGCGGTTTCGATCGCGGCTTGTTGCAAATCGGCTCGGCCGCTGATTAGGTGGAGCGACTCCACCATCCCAGCCTCGTCGACGAGGGCATCCAATACAACGGGCCCAGATGCTTTCACACCCTGCGGCTTGACTGGCGCTGGCTCAGGGCGAATTTGAAGCCCATATTCGACCCCTCCAGAAACGTTAACAATCTTTCGAGGCGTCGAATGTGCGGGAGTCGCCGCTTGAGGCGCTGGCGGCGTTGGCTTGGGCGGTATCGGCGCGCCTTCGGGCACAATCGTCACCTTCTCAAGCACAACCGGCGTCACCGGTTTGTCGTTTTCGTCGCGCTGAACTCGCGCGATCGTCTTCACCACCTCCACGCTCGAGTCGTCGCACTGGCCGAAGATGGTGTAGTGCTGGTTCAGCGAATCCTGCGGCAGTTCGGTGACAAAAAATTGGCTGGCATTGGTGTTGGGGCCGCTGTTGGCCATTGCCAGCCTTCCGGCCTGGTCGAAGTTCAGGTTGGGGTCGAATTCATCGTCGAATGCGTAGCCCGGTCCGCCTGTTCCCGTTGCGGTTGGGTCGCCGCCCTGAACCATGAACTCGGGAATCACGCGGTGAAACGTGGTTCCGTCGTAGTAGGGCTTGTGGTGCATCACCTTATTGGTCCTGGGATCGGTCCAGTCCTTCGTCCCCTGGGCCAGGCCGATAAAGTTCGCCACGGCATTCGGCGCTTGTTTCTGAAAGAACTGGCAAGTGATGCGGCCCATCGAGGTGTCCATGACAACTGAGGGGCCGTTGGGCAGAACCACGGTGGCAGTGGGTGCGTCAGGCAGTGCCTGCGCCGGAGTTTGGGCGGCCGGCTGCCCAGACTGAGTTGACTGCCGGGCCATCGCCGGGAGCACCGAACCCGCGATTAGTGCGGCGGAGAGAGTCAAGAAAAGGTTCACTTTCATACCGATTTTGAGGTTAAATCATGCAGCCTTTAGTCTGGAAGAGCCCCGTGCGGACAATGTATCGTATCTGAATGAGGATTCTCCCCTTGCTTCTCCGTCTCAGGCGTCTCAACGTTCTTTTTTGCGCCTTGCTTGTTGCCTCACTCGCAACTACTACCGGACTAGCCCAGTCTGACAAGCCCGCATCCGGCCCGGACCAGCCTGCGTCTGCAGACAAAGGGCCTGCGGCCAAACCGGCGGGCGATAAAGACGAGCTGCCTCCGCTGCCGCCTGAGAAGAGTGTGCCGCAGACCATGCAGCTTGACGGCAAGGCGCTTCACTATACGGTTACGGTGGGCGCGCTTCCCGTTCGCGACAAGGATGGCAAAGTGGCCGGCGAAGTGGTGGTGACGGCCTACACGATGACTGGCGACGATCGTCCCGTGACGTTCGCGTTCAACGGCGGGCCCGGCGCAGCCAGCGTCTTTCTCAACCTGGGCGCAATCGGCCCCAAGCATCTGCAGGCCGGCAACGATGGCGACAGCCCATCGGCTCCGCCGGTTCTCACCGACAACCCCGGCACGTGGCTCGACTTTACCGACCTTGTCTTCATCGATCCCGTCGGCACCGGTTTCAGCCGCGCCAAGGTGCCTGAAGACCAGGCGAAGAAGCTCTTCTACTCCACCGGTCCCGACATAGAATATCTGTCGCGCGTCATTTACGATTGGCTGGTCAAGAACGACCGCCTGGCCTCGAGAAAGTACCTCATCGGCGAGAGTTACGGCGGCTTCCGCGGCCCGCGCATCGCGTACTATCTTCAGTCCGAGATCGGCGTCGGCGTTAACGGGGTCACCCTGGTTTCGCCGTATCTGAATCCGACGCTGGAGCAGAATGGTGACCTCTCGCCGATTCCGTGGATGGTCACGCTGCCGTCGATTACCGCGGCCAACCTGGAACGCCAGAAAAAGCTGACGCCCGAAGCGATGAAGGTCGTGATCGACTACACCGAGGGCGAGTACGCGACTACGCTCATCCATGGCCGCTTTGATCAGGCCGCGACCGACAGGATGATTGCCAAGGTCACCGAGATGACTGGCCTCGATCCGGAGTTCGTGAAATACTCCGGCGGCCGGCTTGAAACCGAAGCATACCTGCGCGAGGTTCATCGCGAGCAGGGCAAACTGGGTTCAGTCTACGATTCAAACGTCACCACGTTCGATCCGTTTCCCTATGCGCCCGAGCAGCGCGCTAACGATCCCATCCTGGCCAGCATGATTGCGCCGGTGACAACGGCGATGGTGGACTTTATAACACGAACAGTTGGCTGGAAGGTAGACGCGCGTTACAACGCGCTCAGCTTCGAAGTGAATCATTTGTGGGACCGGCGGCGATGAAATGCGCCGCGGCTCGGTTGACGCAATTGCGCGAAGCGGTCGCCGCCGACCCCAAACTGCAGGTGATGATCGTGCACGGCTGGAACGATCTCTCCTGCCCGTTCATGGGTTCGGTGCTTACCGTTGAGCAGATGCCGATCATGGGCGATCCCAACCGCGTATCGGTACACGAGTTCCCCGGCGGGCATATGTTCTACACCCGCGAATCGAGCCGCCTGGAGCTGCGCAAGGACGCGATTGAAATGTACGGGAAGCATTAGTACTCTGGCCGCGTAAGATATTGCTGACCCACCGTTTCGCAAAGGCCGCGAAAGGATGGGTCAACAAGCACTGCGACGCACAGACCCGGAACGCAAAGCGTTTCGGGTCTTCTCGCGTTCGTCACAGAATCATTGACTCTCTATCCATAGATAAGCTATATATAATTTCCATGGCCAGGAAACCCGACCTTCTGCCCGGCACGCTCGACATGTTGATTCTTAAAACGCTTACCCGTGCGCCCATGCACGGCTACGGGATTGCGCTCTCCATCAAGCGATTCTCCGACGATGTGCTCACCGTTGAAGAGGGGTCGCTGTATCCGGCGCTGCAGCGGCTGCTGGTGCAGGGCTGGGTGAAGGGCGAGTGGAAGAACACCGAGACCGGCCGCCGCGCGCGCTATTACACGCTCACCGCCGCGGGCCGCAAGCAACTGAACATCGAGCTCTCGCAGTTTGAGCAGATGATAACCGCGATTGGCCGCGTGCTGCGCGACCCCCAGGAGGCGTAACAATGTTCGGGCAAATTGTGGAGAAGACTTACGCTTCTATTTGGCCGAAACCGATTCCGCAGGGAACTGGAAGAGGAGATGGCCTTCCATCGCGAACAACTGGCGCGCGAGTTGATGGCAGAGGGAATAAAGCCCGAGGCGGCGCGCTATGCCGCAAAGCGCCGTTTCGGCAATGCAACGCGCCTGAGGGAACAAAGCCACGAGGCGGTTGGCTTTCGCATTGAGACTGTGTGGCAGGATCTGCACTTTGCCTTGCGCCAGCTTCGCCACAGTCCAGGATTTACAGCCTCTGCGCTGTTGATTCTTGCGCTTGGCATGGGCGTGAGCGTGGCGATCTTCGGCTTTGTGGATGCGGCGCTGCTGGAGCCGCTGCCCTATGCCGCACCGAATCGTTTGTTGGATGTGGCTGAAGATTCCTCGGCGTTGCCGCGCTCGAATCTCTCCCGCCCCGATTACGAGGACTGGAAGCGGCTCAACACGACGCTGAGCTCGCTTGAAGTGTATGGCGGCATGGGCTTCCTGTTGCACCTCGGCTCCACAACGGAGCCTGTGCCCGCAGCCAGGGCGAGCGATGGATTCTTTCGCACGCTGGGCGTGAAGCCGATTCTGGGCCGCGACTTCCTACCCGGGGAAGACCAGCCGGGCCGTGGAAAAATCGTGATCCTGCCGTACAGCACCTGGCAGGAGCGCTTTGGAGGCCGCGCCAATGTGATCGGGCAAACGGTGAGCCTGAGCGGCGATTCGTTTACCATCGTCGGCGTCCTGCCGCGCGAGTTCAACTTTGCGCCGCGCGGCAACGCGCAGTTTTGGGTGCCGTTGCTTGACAAAAACAGCTGCGAACAACGCCGAAGTTGCCACAATCTTTTCGCAGTTGGCCGGTTGCGCGACGGCGTCGGCATCGAAGCGGCGCGCGCCGATTTGAAACGCCTTGCAGCGCAACTGGCTGCGCAGTATCCCGGCTCGAATAAGGACCAGGGCGCAGCCGTGCAGCCGCTTGCCGAGATCATTGTGGGTAACATTCGCCCCATCCTGCTCACGCTGCTGAGTGGCGCCGGGCTGCTGTTGTTGATTGCATGCGTAAATGTGGCGAGCCTGATGCTTGCCCGCTCTGAAGCGCGCCGGCGCGAGATCGCCGTGCGGGGCGCGCTGGGCGCAACGCAGGGCCGCCTGGCAAGACAATTTGTTACCGAAGGGCTGTTGCTTGCTTGTGCCGGAAGCGCGGGCGGATTGATTGTTGGCGGGGGATTGATGAGACTGCTGACGCTCATGATTCCCAAGGCCATGAGGTCCTATGTACCTTTCCTTGGATCAGTTGCCATCAATGCACACGTTGTTCTATTCGCCGCGGCTATTGTTTTGTTTGCCGCGCTGCTGCTGGCAGCCACTCCAGTTCTGCGACTGTCGCGGATGGGCCTGCACGAGGCCCTTGGCGAAGGAGGCCGCGCGTCAGCCGGTCGATTCTGGCAGCGGCTCGGTGCGAATCTGGTGGTTGCAGAAATCACGATTGCCGTGGTGCTGCTTGCAGGGGCCGGCCTGATCGGCAGGAGCTTTTACAACCTGCTCCATGTGGAGACAGGCTTTGATACATCACATCTGGCTACCGCTTACGTGATGGCGCCAGGCAGCAGCTACGCCAACAATGCGCAGGTCGTTGCGCTGTATCGCGAGATGAATCGCCGCCTGCTGGCATTGCCGGGTGTGCAGTCAGTGGGATTCACAACCGATCTGCCGCTGCAGTGCAATTGCGACACCGACTGGATTCGCATCGAGGGCAAGCCATTCCACGGCGAGCACAACGAAGTAAATGAGCGCGATGTGAGCCCGGAGTATTTTGCGACGCTCAAGGCCAAGCTCGTGGGCGGCCGGTTGCTTAATGAGCAGGACGACGCTTCTCATCCGCAGGTGATCGTGATTAACGAGGCGCTCGCGAAGAAGTACTTTCCCGGCGAAGACCCTATCGGAAAGAGGATCGGCAACGGCGCTCTCGCTCCGGATACGATGCGCCAGATTGTGGGAGTGATTTCAGATGTGCGCGAGGGCGGGCTGGACGAGCAAGTCTGGCCATCGGAGTATGAGGCGATGTATCGCACTACTGACACCTCCTTCTCGGTTGCGGTGCGAACGGCCGGCGATGACAAAGCCATTTTGCCGTCAGCAGTAAGCACGCTGCGCGGCATCGACCCGAACATGGGAGTCTACGGCGAACAGACCATGGAGCAGCAGATGGATTCGACGCAGGCTGCATTGTTGCACCGGTTCGCGGCCTGGCTTGTGGGTGGTTTTGCGGTACTGGCCCTGGTGCTTGGCGTAGTGGGGCTCTACGGCGTTGTGGCGTATTCGGTGAGCCGGCGAACCCGCGAAATTGGCGTTCGCATGGCGCTGGGAGCGCAGCGCAGCACGGTCTACTCGCTCATTCTGCGACAGGCATTATGGCTCACAGCTATCGGGCTGATCATCGGTTTGGCTTGCTCCATCGGTGCGTCCACGCTTATGGGCAAGCTGCTCTTCGGAGTGCAGGCATGGGACCTGCCGACACTCGCTGCGGTTGCGTTTGTGCTCGGCTGCGCGTCCATGGCGGCAAGCTTTCTGCCCGCCAGGCGTGCGGCTTCGGTCAATCCCACTGATGCGTTGCGCGCCGAGTGAAGAGAGCAGGGAATCGAATCAATCCGCAACCGGAGTTTTTTCGGCGTGATCGACAATGAGCCGCTCGACAGTGGCCTTCCGCTCTTCAAGCTTCAAGCCCATCTGCTCTACAGAGGAGTAAACTCCCTGGCCGGCCGCTTGCGGATCGGAGGCGGCGTTGGCTGGAGCGTTGGCCTGCTGCGCGCCACCGCCAGCAGGTGCGCCAGGCAGATTCATTCCCGATGCCCGCGCCAGCGCCATCAGGTCGGCGAGGGCCAGGTCGAGAGTGACCTGGTAGTTGCCCTTGAGGCCGGTCTGGTTCACCACCTGTGGGCCTCCGCTACCGCCCATTTGCATCATGTTCGTCAGCATATCGGCAAAGCCATTCATGGTTACCATGCTCGACTCGATATGAAGCGTTTGGGTCGACATATCTAGCTTTTCGGTAATGATGCCGCGTGCGCCCATGTCGATCTTGACTGAGCCGTCAGTGTTCCTCGTTATCTTCATCGACCCTTCTTCGGTGTCGATTTTTGTCTCGCCTGGCTTGGCCGGAGCATTCGCGTCGGGCGGCGGAGGTGGCGCCGGCGATTCTTTCAGCTTGGGTCCGCCTTTGCCCACCACCAGAGCCAGAACCTTATGTTCCTCGTGGTCGCGATGCACGGTGAGCTTGAAGCGCTCGGCGAGCAAGGTCTGCATCATTGCGGGCGCCTGATCTTTGGTGCCGCCGTCGGGAATTTTGGCTTCGATGTCGAAACGCGCGTCCGAGAGCCACGAGGGCCCGTCGACCTGGTAAGGCTTGACGGTATACGCATAGACGATGAGGTCTTTGAGCGACATGTAGGTAAACTCGGCGCGTGAAGCATCCACATGCGGACCGAGGCGCGGCATCTTGCCGGCTTGTATGTCGGCGGCCATGCGCTGCATATCCAGCGGTGCTGCCGGCTTGACGGTTGCCACATCGAATTCGACATTGGTTGCGGCTGGCTGGGCTGTCGCGGCGGGTTGGTCTGTTGCAGTTGCAACGGGAGCCGGCGAGGGCACAACCACTACCGTCGGCGCGCGGCTGGATGCAGGTGCGGCTGGAGCGCTCTGGCAGGATGCATGTGCGACGACAGCGGCAATCGAGAGGGTAGAGAAAAGATAAGTGCGAAGTTTCACGGGAAGGTCTTGCCTCCAGCGCATGGAATGCTCTGGATTATAGACGTTGCGGGCATTTGAATCAGTGAACCCGTACTCGTCGCGATGGCGCAGTTGCAGGTTTTCGGAAGAGGTCAAAATAGGTCAAAAGAGGGCGTTTCCGCACCCAAAAATGGGCATGAATGCAAGAACAATTTCGGTGTTGCATTCCGTAACCTATTGATTCATATAGCGCCAGTTTCCCAGTGGCTTGGGGAGGGGGTGGTCAGGCTCGTGCGGCATCGGAACTATGCAACATTTCTAATTGACGCAGCTTTTCTTCCAACTGTTTTCGTTCCTCAATGTCGTCCACGCTGCCATACCAGCGAACGATTTGACCGGTGACTCCAACGCGCGGCGATCCTCGTGAACGCACCCATCTCCATCCCCGTTTAATGCTCTTTATCCTGTACTCTACGTCGATAGGCTTTCCGCTGCGAAGCCCCTCCTGCAGCGCCTTCATGGTGCCTTGCACATCGTCCGGATGTACTGCTTCGAGCCATCCCAGGTTGCGGGTCTGCTCCTTAGTCAGTCCCGTGACCTGCTCCCATCGAGAGTTCACGTCAAGGTTGTTGCCCTCGCTATCCATGACCCATGGAATCTCAGGGTTGAGTTCGATCATATGCCGCAGGTGTTCCTCACTCTCGCGGAGCGCCTCTTCGGCAAGTTTCCGATCCGTAATATCCACGACCGCTACTGAAACTCCGACCACCTCTCCCGCCTCGTCCAGGGCGGGCTGATACGACACGATATTCGTCCCATCCGGTCTCCCCGGCTCTTTTGCCGGCCTGGAAAACTCGATCTCATTAATGGCCTCGCCTTGCATGGCGCGGCGCAAATGCGACTCAATCGCTCGAAACACTTCAGGGATCATCTCCTCGACGGTTCTGCCCAGGTAGGATTCGACCGTCGACCCATTCATAGCGGCAAGGCGCCGGTTGATGCTGACATAACGAAAGTTGCGGTCGAGAAAGCACAAGCCCACCGGTGCGCCGTCGTAAATGGCCTGCAACTGTGCCAGTCGTTGCCCAGGCAGCGCTTCCAGAGTGGAGGCAACCCATCCATCCCCATGCCTCGACAAACCGACGGGTGGGATTCGGGGCGCGGCATCGACAATATGCGGGATCCGATCCGCCGACAAAGGCTGGCCATAGAGCCATCCCTGTCCCATCTGGCATTCGAGGCGCAGCAACATGGTCGCTTGCTCTTCCGTCTCCACTCCCTCTGCGATGGTCGTCAGATCAAGGCTGTGCGCCAACCCAACGATCGCCGCAACTATCTTCCGGCTCTCGCGTTTGTCGGTCATGGAGCTGACGAAGCTGCGGTCCACTTTCAGCACGTCGAAAGGCAGAGCCTGAAGATGCCGCAAGCTTGAATATCCCGTGCCGAAGTCATCGAGCGCCAGCTTGCAGCCCATGGTCTTCAATTCGCAGGTGATCTTCCGCGCCAGGTCCATGTTATCCATGAGCCCACTTTCGGTGATCTCCACGGATAGCCTTTCCAGCGGAAAACCTCCCCGCTCAGCGGCTTTGCGGATCTGGCTGGGCAGGCTCTCGTCGTGCAGTTGGGTCGGCGAAACGTTCACCGCCGCTATGAGTGGCGGCGGTATCGCCACGGAGGACCGGAAGGCCTTTTGCAATATCTGCTCCGTCAGGTGTCCAATGAGGCCGTCTTCTTCCGCGAGCGAGATGAAATTCTCCGGCAGCACCAGGCCGAGCTTAGGGTGCTTCCAGCGCGCTAAAATTTCAAAACCGGCCAACCGGCCGGTGTGAAGTTCCACTATCGGCTGAAAGCAGGGTTCAAGCTCATCGTTATCAAGGGCTCGACGCACCTCAGCAAGGTTTACCCGCATGGCCAAGACTCTATGCCTGACACCAGGAAATGTCCATCCACTTCTTTACTGGAATTCCCGTATCGCCTTCGGGCACAAATCATTTCAGGGGCTTCATCGGCATCCGGCGCGGCGGAAGGTCATGCCCTTTCAAAACATCGACTAATTCTGAGGCGTCCTACACCAGTCGCAGGAAGCCTGCCGGGTCGAGGCTTGCGCCGGGGAAGACTTTCTCAAGATCGCGCGAGCCGATGGTATTGGTGACAACTTCGCCCAGCACGGCGCGGTAATCGGTAGTGAGCGCGAGGTCGCGGCCCTGGTTGAGCTGTTCGTTTGAGAGTCCGGGCCACTGGCCGTAGACCTTGCCGCCGTTCACGCGCCCGCCCAGCACAAACATGGCGTTGGCGTGGCCGTGGTCGGTGCCGCCGGTTCCGTTCTCGTGTGCGGTGCGGCCGAACTCCGACATCGTCACCAGCGTAATGTTCTCAGCCGAGTCGCCCATATCGCGCCAGAAGGCCGCGATGCTCTGCGAAAAATCATTGAGCCGGTTGGCGAGCTGGCCGTTCACTCCGCCCTGGTTCTGATGGGTGTCCCAGCCGCTCACATCGGTAAACGCCGCTTCAACGCCCAGATTTGCCTTGAGCAGTTGGGCAATCTGTTTCATGCTGTTGCCGAAATCATTGCTGGGATAGGTTGCGCCATTGGCCGGCTGATATTCGGCGGGGTTGGCCGCGCGCAACATGCTGACCGCTTCAAAGGTTTCGTCGCCCGCAGCGTGAAAGATGCTGTCACCTGATCCGGCATACATGGCCTGGAATGCGTTCGCGGCCGGTGAGGGAGTTGGGCCGCGGCCCGCGATACTGAATCCGTTGACGTTGTTAAGCGCAATGGCCGGCACGCGCCCGGCGAGCGTGAGAGGAACATCGGCGCCAAGCGCGAGCGCTCGGAAGGCCGTGTGTTCGCAGGTCCCTTCGCAGCGGTGAGCCAGGTCTTCAACCTGCAATGCGCGGTTGAGCCAACCATCGTCAGTGCTCTTCAAGCCCGGAGTTCCCGATTCCATGTAGTCCTGCGCGTCAAAGTGCGAGCGCGACATATCGGGCGAGCCGCAGGCGTGGACGATGGCGAGGTGTCCCTGATCGTAAAGCGGCTTGAACGGTGCGAGCGAGGGATGCAGACCGAAGAATCCATCGAGATCAATCACCTGATTTTGCGGAATCGCGATGGTGGGCCGCATGGAGTAGTAGTTCTTTTCGCGGTAGGGAACAACGACGTTAAGGCCGTCGGCCGCGCCGCGCTGAAAGATGACAACGAGACGCTGGCCCGGCTGGGTCGCAGCTTCAGCCATTACAGAACGAACCAGAAAGCTGGGAATGGCGGCGGTGCCAGCGACGGCGAGCGCGCCTTTGTGCAGGAAGAATCTCCGGTTCATGTGATGCTCCTTAAAAGCAGCTTTCAGCTATCAGCTCTTAGCTTTCAGTTTTGTCGTGCGTCATTTGACGGTAACAATCTTCTTCAGACGTTTCCAGGAACCATGATTCTGACGGCGTCCAGCTGACAGCTGAAGGCTGAGAGCTGGTTTCATCGCCGTTGAAACTCCGGCGAGCCGAGCAGTAATCCCGCCAGCGCTTCGTCCTGCTTTTCGAGTGCGTTTGCCGGCCGTGCCGGCTCTTTGGGATTTGCAGTCGCCGAAACCGGGTACACCTTGAACGAGCCCTGCGCGGTTTGCGACTGGAATTGCTGGAGTGCGGCCTGGCGGGTCTGCTCGCTCACGCCGCCGGGAACGATGGTCGGCTCGAGCCGCGTCTCTTCGGCATCGGGCGCAGGCGCCGAAGCGGCCTGTGAATCGGGTGAAGAATCGGCGGCGAGACCCACGTTTATGTCGGATGGCTCGCCGCTCCAATCCACTCTCACGCCCGGCAGCCGGTTTGCGGCCAGGTTCAACGCAAAGTTCATGCGGTCAACCAGCGCGCCCGTCGAAACCCAGTCGCTCGCCACCCACTTGTAGCCTGTGGGAGGAACGCAGCCGTATAGCGGCATGCCCATCTGTTTAAGCGCATTTTCAAGCGGCTCAAAGTTCTCAACATCCGCATTCGACGCGCGCACTGCCGAGACAACAAATTCGAGCGGCGTTTTTACCTTGGCGCGGTAATCGCTCGCGGACCAGAACTCAGGTGAGTGGAACATTGTGCGCAGCATGGCCGCGATATCGCCGCCGGTCGAAAGATAACTTTTTGCCATGCGGTCAATCAGAGACTGCGGCGGATCGTCGCTCACAAAGCGGATGGCAATCTTGCGCGAAAGGAACTGGGCCGTCGCGGGACGCGTGACCAGGAAGTGCATCAGCTCTTCGCCCTCCTGTTCGCCATGCTCCTTGAACTTTGTTCCCATCACTTTCTTCGCGCCCGGCTCATGGCGGCCCTCGTTGAATTCAAATTCGCCGCCGCGTTGCGGCTGGTTCACGGTCCAGCCGGTGAGAACGCGCGCTACCTGAGTGACGTCGGCCTGTGTGTAGCCGCCGTTCACGCCCAGCGTATGCAGTTCCATCAATTCGCGGGCGTAGTTCTCGTTCAGGCCATTGTCGGCTTTGCCATTCTTTGACGAGTGATTCCGGGCGCGGTCGGCGGCCATCGAATCGGGGCCCATGCTCTGAGCGTTGTCGAGATACAACATCATTGCCGGGCTGTGCGCAACCGCTTCAAGAAGATCTTCGAACTTGCCCAGAGCATGCGGCCTGATGGTGTCGCGGGCGTAGCTGACCAGGTAATACGGAGTCTCTTCGTTCTTGCGCAGGTAAATGTTGAAGTGGTTGAGCCAGAAGTCGGTCATGACCTCCTGCAACTGCGCGCTCGAATAGATATCGCGGGTGAGCCGCTCGGCCATCAGTTCCTGTGCAACCATGCGCGTCGGGTTTTCGAGATCTTCGAGGGCCTCGCGCAGATCGGGCGTCATGTCCGAGGCAAGCATGTTGCGCTGCGCAGGCTTCAAGGAATGCATGAAGGCTTCGAACTCAGCCGGTTGCATCTGCTGGAGTTGCGCCACTCGGTCGCGTGGCGCGAGGGCTGAGATGATTGCGAAGCCCGGCACATCGGGTGAGTCGGCCGCAGCGGTAGTTGAAGGCTCGAGTGCAGAAGGCTGGGCGGAAGGCTTTTCCATCGCGGGAGCATTTGAGGCCATCATGTTGCCTCCGGCGCTGGGGTCCATGGTTCCTGCTGGGGTTTGTTCGTTGTCCATTGCCGGCGACATTGCCGCTGGCGCCGCGGGAGACGTCGCCGGTTGGGAATTGGCTGGCTGGACCTGTGCCACCTGCGCCTGCTCACTTTTCTTCTGCTTCTCCTCGGCGCGCTTCTCACTCACGCGATATATCTGGTCTTCGTAGACGGCGTGCAGCGTGCCCTTCTTAGGAATGTCGAACTTGCCTGCGATGGCCTGGCGGATGATGGCGTTCGAAGGCGCGCGATAAAGCAGATCGGCCACGCTCCATTGCATCGCAGGGAACTGCGTCAGCCGCTCGCTTAGAACGGGCTCGAGGATGGTTTGCGGGTGCAGTTGCTGCTCAAACCAGGCGTCGAGGCCCATGGCGCGGACGGCTTCAAGGTCTCCGGGCCGCGGCCCGAATGTGAAGCGGTTCAGCGCCTGCAGAACCCGCTCGTCGCCCTTGAGTTGTTCAGATCTGATTTGGCCTGCTTGATAGGTCTGACGGTGCTGAGGCTTTGCCGAGGCTGCTTCATCCTCGCCCGGGGCCTTGCCGGAAGATTGCCCGTAGCTGAACGGAGGAGCGGCAATCGTGGCGCACAAGAGTAAGGCCAAGGCGCTTTTCACTGATTCCATTGGACAAACTCCAGCGGGTACGGGCGCAAACGGGGAACGGGCGCGGGGCGAACTTATGAACGGCACGGTCTTACTTACGATTCAATCTTACTAAAGGACAAGACGCATATTGGCGGGAATAGTTGCGGCGGGTGGATCAGAGGAAGCGGCGATGGAGCGGATTGAGAGGAGGGGGAATGCGGGAGGTTCTGGACGGGGATGACCGGGGCCCTTACACGCGACAGTAGGCAGCGAATGCGGGCTCAGTTTCCTTTTCCGGCATCTAAGTACCCGTGTCGCCAATTGCCAGCGAAAGGAAACAAGGATGAACGAAAAGGAAAAAGCGAAGAAGAAGGACCCACAGCACCAGGCTGCAATCAACAAGCTCATCGAAGATTTGAACGAAGACCTGGCCCGTGAGTATCAAGCGATCATCGGCTACACGGTCTACAGCAACGTTCTCAAGGGCGCCAAATGGATGAATATTGCCGCTGAGCTCAAGCTCCATGCCGCCCAGGAACTGCAACACGCCATGATCATCGCCGACCAGATAGACTACCTCGGCGGCATGCCAACTGCGACACCCAAGACTGTGAAGCTAAGCGAGAAACCCGAAGACATGCTCCAATTTGATCTCGACAACGAAACCGAGACGATCAGAAACTACCGGTTGCGCGTCAAGCAGGCTGAAGCGGTGTCGCACTACGGTCTGGCCGAGCAGTTACGCACCATCATCACCCAGGAACAGAATCACCAGCACGATTTGGCAACCGCGCTCGGCATCGACGTACCCGACGTGTTTAGCGAAGGAGCTTAGCCGGGAGTGATAACTGAAGGTTCTGACCACTGATCACTGACAACTGACCACTGTTTTTCAGCAGCCCCGCTTGCACCTGGCCATGATGGCCGCATGCAGCCGCTCGCGCAGGTCGGAGGGAAGGTCGTAGATTTCGTGGGAGCGATAGATTTCGATGGTCTTGCGGGTGGTGCTGAGGGTCACTTCGCAGTGCTCGCAGCCGCTTGCATATGTGCTTTAGATCGGCGCGCATCTTGTCAGTCACGCTATCGTCAATCAGGTCATCGAGAAGAGCAATAAACTCAGTGCAGGTCACGTCTCAACTCCCCGTTTGCCGCGGCTACCGCTGGACCAGTCGCCAGACGGCGCCGCCTTGCGCTTGAAATACCGGCTCAGCCGCTCGCGCAACTGCAGCCGCGCCCGCAAGAGCCGCGACTTGACCGCCGGAACGCTCAGTCCCAGTGTCTCCGCTGTCTCTTCGGTTGATAATCCTTCCACGTCCCGCAGGGCGAACACAACACGAAATCCCTGTGGCAAGCCCTGAATCGTCTTGCGCAGAATCTCGGCCAGCTCCGACCGCGTGTAATTCTGCTCCGGATCGGGCGCCCAGTCGGCCAGGTCGCGGGGAACGGATCCCTCTTCGGTCTCCAGATCCTCGTCGATCGAGACCATTCTCCCTGTGCGCCGCTTGCGCAGGCGCATCAGGCTTTCGTTTACCGCGATTCTTACCAGCCATGTATAAAATTTCGAGTTTCCCTGGAACTGCTCCAGCTTTTCATACGCCTTCAAAAACGCATCCTGCACAACATCTTCGGCGTCTTCTCGGTTTTGCGTAATGTGCTGCGCAATCCTGAAGACCTGCCGCTCGTACTTGCGCACCAGCGTGTCGTAGGCCGAGACATCGCCCGCGCGGACCCGCTCTACCAGGGCCACGTCGGGGTGCTGCTCGTTTTCACCTGCTATGGATTGGATGGTAGACATAGCCACTGGTCGCAAAATCGCTGGATCAAAGGGTTCAGAAAGCGTATTTGGGGATTACGGGAGTCAAACTGTCGGGCGTTTCGGTCTGGCCGGTTAAAATCAGGCCGGTTAACTAGAGTGTATCTAAATGGGGTGGCAGGAGCCAAACCGAGCGGAAAGGGCAGCGGGCTGGCACGGACCCGAACGGTAACGCGACTGGTTCCCATTCCGGGGTGATCAACCCAAACCGCCTGATAGGCGCCCCATCGGGAATAGAGTGGAATTATGACGGATGAAGCTTCCCCCAGGAAACAAATATCCGGACTTTGCAGCGCGACTGTTCGCGCGCTGGCAATGGCGATTACCTTATTGCTGATTTTTGGACCCGCTGCGGCGCAGACCGCCTCGGATTCGCAAACCAGCTCCACTTCGCCGAAGAGTTCTGGAACCGGCTCAGCGAAGAAGAAGCACATTGCCTCTTCCGGCGCAGCGAACACTCATTCGTCAACGCCTCACGCGACGCCGCCACACCTCGGGGCGCATTCGTCGGCCACTCAAACAGTTGCCGGAAGAAAATCCCCATCCTCGCATCACCGGCCGATACGCCGCGCCAGCCGCGCTGCTCGCACGGCACGCACGGCTCGCATTCACCAGGCCTTTGCGGCTTCAACGGAGCTGCGGCCGATGGCGCAGCAACTCGCCCTGCTGCGGACCCCTGAGGCCTACGCCGGCGTAGCGGCCTACGCGCACAAGCACACCGGCGAAGCGGCAGCGGCTGCGTATCTTGCGCTCGGCCACGCCTACCTGCTCGACAAACGGTATGCCGAGGCCACGTCGAGCCTGGCGCTGGCGCGCAAGAGCGGGCAGGAACTGGCCGATTACGATGACTTTCTGGGCGCCGAGGCCAGTCACGCCGCCGGCGACGATACCCCTGCCGAAGCGGTTTTGAAGGGTTTCGCCGACCGCTATCCCGACAGCGTTTTTGTTGACCGCGAACCGGAACTCGAAGCCAACGTTCTTTTGTCGCTGAACAATCCGGCTGCGGCGCGAGCAGTACTGGTAAAGGCTGAAGATACCGGCGCCGTCGATCGGTCGGCGTACCAGCTCGCGGTGGGGCAGGTTGCCTATGCGCTCAACCAGAAGGAAGCTGCAATCGCGGCTTTCAAGAAGGTGCTGCTCCAGTTTCCACTGAGCCCCGAGGCACAGACTGCGCGTGCGCGGCTGACGCAGGTGGGAGCCGAATCGACGCTTACCATCGCGGACCTGCGCAGCCTGGGCGATGCCTTCTACAACGCCGGACGTTATGGAGACGCGCTCGAACAGTATCGCGTGCTTTCGCGCTCAGCCGAGGTGAGTGCCGCCGACCGCAACGGCTTTGCCGTCGCCGAGGCCGCATGTGAATTCAAGTTGAAGCACCTGACCACGGCGGAAGCCGAGGCGCTGCCCGACACAAACGATGAAAATGGCGCGCGGCGCCTCTACCTGCTGATGGAGCTGGCCCGCGATCGCGATGATCAGACAAGCCAGCAATCCATCGTGTCGGAGATGAAGACGCGCTTCCCGCACAGCCCGTGGCTCGAGGAGGCGCTGTTCTCAGCGGGCAACATGTATATGCTAAAGCGCGACTATCCTCGCGCAGTGGAGTACTACACCTATCTGGCCGCGCACTTTGAGGCCAGCAAAGATGCTCCTGCGGCGCACTGGCGCAGCGGCTGGCTCAGTTTTCGCCAGAGTCAGTACGCTGAGGCGGCGCGCATCTTTGACGAGCAGATCAAGCTTTACCCCGCGGCAGCGGAGACGGTAGCTGCCCTCTACTGGCGCGGACGGCTTTACGAAACCGAGGACCACGATCCGGCGCGCGCCGCCGCCAACTATCGCGCTATCGACCGCGCCTATCAGCATTATTTCTATGCACAGATGGCTCGCGACCGGCTGGCCGCGCTGGGCAAACTGCAGGCGGCCACGGAGCCGCAACTCGACAAGTTTCAGCCGCTGCCCCTGCCGCACCTGGTCGATACGTTTCCCGCCGACAGCCCGCAACTGGCCAAGGCCCGCCTGCTGGCCAATGCCGGGCTGAACGAATATATCGCCGACGAGATCAAGGCCGATCCCGATTCGTCATCGTGGAGCGCGTTGGCCGAGGCGCAAATCTACTCGAGCTACGGCGAAAACTATCGCGCCCTGCGCGCCCTCAAGAAAGCGCTGCCGTACGCATCCACAGCGCCCATCAGCGCGATTCCACTGGCCTACTGGCGCATACTCTTTCCCGAGCCTTATTGGGATACGATCAAGGCCGATTCTGCGAAGAACAACCTCGATCCGTATCTCGTTGCTTCGCTCATCCGCCAGGAGTCGGAGTTCGATCCCGCGGTGATCTCTTACGCCAACGCATATGGACTGATGCAACTGCTGCCTTCCGTGGGCAAGGTGATGGCGCGCGAGGAGGGCCTCACCCGTTTCCAGACTTTTCAGCTACTGGATCCAGATACCAACATCCGTCTCGGCACACGCTACCTGCGCCAGATGCTGGATAAGTTCGGCGGCGTAGAGGAGTACGCGCTCGCAGCTTACAACGCAGGCGACAGTCGGGTCTCCGACTGGCAGGCCGGCGGCCCTTACCACGGTATCGACGAGTTTGTTGAGTCGATTCCATTTACCCAGACGCGCGAATACGTTGAAGCTATTCGCCGCAACCAGGAAACCTACAAGGCCATCGACCAATTTGCGAGCGCTCACTCGCGCGATGGCGCGCGGGCGGCCCGATAGCCGGCCGTTCGGAGTCAAACCAAACGACGGCGGCGCAAATATTGATTTCAGGACCAGGGAATCCCACTTGCTACTAGTTGGCATCGAATTCGATTGACGAACGACCCTGCAAGCGGCAAAACTTGATTTCCAACGGAGGAAACACCGCCTCCACCATTCGTAACTGCTGTTCGAAGAACGGAGCCGCTCCCAGTCCCCTGGTACGGCCCGGTTACATCAACCCACTCGGAGGGATAGATGTCACCTGACTTGCAGTTTCTTGAAGAATGGATTCCCGAAAGAATGGACCCCGGCACGGTTTTCGTGCTTGAAAACCAGGCCAAGCTCGGCCAGGTGCAGAATCCCTATGTGGCCGTGATGTCGTGCCCGCGTTGCGGCACGCTCGGGCTTATCACTCGACGACAGCTTTTTTCCGGAGAGATGATGATCTGTGGCGGCGACGTTTGTTCGGCCGAGTATCGGCTCGACGGCGACAACATCTGCTACCGTCAGGCGCAGTAGCTCACCGTAAGCGAATCTGCATGTCAGCAGCAAGTCAGCTTGCCGCTCACGGCCACTGGCGCTTTCGCGATGAAAAGATGCGCCGCTGCGACCTGCCTTCGTTTCACTTCGTCACTCGATCACTTATTCACTGTTCAACTGTCTCACTGACCACTGATCACTGATCCCTGACCACTGCATTACTGCTGCTGCTTGTAGTCGCTCTTCGGTACCTTCGTCCCTGTCTGAGCCGGAGTCGGCAGCTGACTGCGATCCCAACCGCCGCCCAGCGCCTGCACCAGTTCGACGGCCGACATCATCTCTTCCACCTGGAGCGAGTTCAGTGTCTGCTGGTCATTGAGCAGCGTGGTCTGCGACGTCACCACGTCCACATAAGGGTCGACACCCGCGTTATAGCGCTCAGTCTCGAGATCGAGATATTGCCGCGCGGCTTTCAGGGCCTCCTGCTGTTCGAGGATCTGTTGCGAATAAATGCGTGTCGCGGCGAGCGAATCTTCTACCTGCTGGAAGGCGGTCAGCACCGTCTGCCGGTAGCTGGCCAGGTCGGCGTTGTAGGTGGCTGTGTACTGGTGCAGTTCGGCGCGGTAAAGCCCGCCGTCAAAGATGACCTGGGAGGCCGAGGGCCCGATGGACCAGATGCGGCTTGGCCAATCGAACAGGTGCTTCAGAGTTGAAGATTGAAATCCACCACTGGCTGAAATCGTGACCTGCGGGAAGAACGCTCCGTAGCCTACTCCGATGGTTGCATTGGCTTCCGCCAGAGTGCGTTCTGACGCGGCGATATCGGGGCGGCGCTCGACAAGCTGCGACGGTACGCCCGTGGGGATGGGCGGCGGCGTATACACCATCGGCTTTACCGGAATCGAAAAATCGCTCGGAATCTTGCCCAGAAGCACAGCGATGGCGTGTTCATACTGCGCGCGCAACAAGCCAACGTTGGTGGCCGCGGATTGCGCCGAGGCAAGCGTGCTTTTGGCCTCGACTACCGAGATGTAGTCGCCGGTCCCGGTGTCGTACGCGCCCTGGTTTGCGTCGAGAGCTTTCTGGTCGGCTGCAACGGTATCGTTCAGAATCCTCTGCAGCATATCCTGGCCGCGAATCTCAAAGTAGTACTCCGCCAGGCTGGACTGCTCAGTGAGTTTCTCCAATTCGAGGTCGGCCTCACTGGCCTGCGCGGCATACTGCGCCTCATGCACCTCGTTCCTGATCTTGCCCCATAGGTCGGGCGTCCAGGAGACATCGATTGGCGCATTCCACATGGACGATGTCTGGCCGGTATTGGCCTGCGTGGAGTGCTGGAGATTTGCCGAACTCTTCGAGCGGCTGAAGCTGGGGCCGGCGGTGATGGTGGGCCAATACTGCGATCGAGCCTCGGCAATCTGCGCGCGAGCTTCCATGTATTGCTGGAAGTACTGCTTCAGGTTCTGGTTGTCGATGTTGAGTTGTTCCTCGAGGGTGTTCAACTCGGGCTCATTGAATATCTCCCACCAGTTGCCGCGAATCATGGCGTCCTGCGGGCTCGCGACCTTCCATCCGGGCTGGTCCTGGAAGTTGACGGTCGACTCCTTGAAGTTGGGAGCGGCGACGGCCGGCGGCGCGGGAGGTTGATAACGCGGGCCGATATGGCAGCCCGCAACAAGCGCCAGCAGGCCCAACGCTGCGAAGGTGAGCGCATCCGTCACTCGAGTTTTCAAGTCAGGCATGGTCGTCTTCCTCATCATCATTACGACGCAGCTCCTTCGGCCGTCGCGGGCATCAGCCCGGGCTTGCGGTTGAGCGCGCGCATGCGCATCTTGTCCATCATCAGGTAAATCACTGGCGTGGTGTAGAGCGTGAGCAACTGGCTCAGCACCAGCCCGCCCACAATCGTGATGCCCAGCGGCTGGCGCAGCTCATAACCGGTGCCCTTTCCAAAGGCCAGTGGCAGCGCGCCCATAATTGCGGAAAAAGTGGTCATAAGAATAGGCCGGAAGCGCAGCATGCACGCCTCAAAAATGGAGTCGCGGGTATTCTTGCCCTCGTTGCGTTCGGCCTGCAATGCAAAGTCGATCATCATGATCGCATTCTTTTTCACAATGCCGATGAGCAGGATGATGCCGATGATGGAGATGATGTTCAGATCCATCTTGAACAGCATCAGGGCCAGCATTGCGCCGACGCTGGCCGAGGGCAGCGTGGAAATAATCGTGATCGGATGGACCAGGCTTTCATAAAGAATGCCGAGCACGATGAACACCGCAAGCAGCGCCGTTATGACCAGGTACCACAATGTCGCCAGCGAGTCCTGGTAGGCCTGCGCGGTTCCGGCGAAGAATCCCCGTACCGTTCCCGGCATGCCCAGCCGCTGCTCCATCTGGGTAACTTCGCGCGTGGCGTCGGAGAGCGACATGCCGTTGGCCAGATTGAACGAAACCGTCACCGAAGGGAAGAGCCCGGTATGGCTGACCTGCAGCGGCGTTGTGTTCGAAGAGGCTTTCATCACGCTCATCAGCGGCGACATTCTGTTGAGGCCCGCACTTGGTGGAAGAGCCGGTTGCCGACGAGCCTCCGGGCGCGATGTAGATGTTCTTGAGTCGCGTTGGGATCCTGCCAATAGTGCGGCGCAACCTCCATCACGACGTAGTACTGGTTGAGCTGCGTGTAGATTACCGAAACTTCAGATTGCCCAAATGCGGAGTAAAGTGCGGAGTCGAGCGATTGCGGCGTCTGGCCGAGGCGCGCGGCGGTGCTGCGGTCGTATTTGAGCAGTTCCTCAAGGCCGCCGTTCTGCTGATCGGTGTTGACGTCCTGCAGGCCGGGCAGCTTTTTCATCTGCTGCGAGCAGGATCGGGTCCCCAATGCGCCAGAAGGTCGAATGCTGTCGCCCTGGATGGTGTATTGATATATGCGCCGCGCTTCCGCGGCCGCCGATGCGCAGATCCTGACCCAGGCTGCAGAAAAGCCGAAGCGATGGGCAGGGCATTCATCTTGGGCCTCAGCCGGTTGATCACATCCATCGCCGAGTTTGGCGGACGGCGCAGATTGGCGACTCCTTGCACTGGTGTCCCAGCGGTTTGAGCGCGATAAATATATTGCCGCCGTTGCTTGAGCCGCCGCCGGCCTCCGCCGCCCGTATAGCCGTTGGCGTGAGCGATGGCGGGATCGGCTTTGACGATCTGCATCAGTTTCTGCACGGAGAAGTTCATCAGCGGGAACGAAGCGTCCTGCGGTCCCTGGATCATGCCCATCACCACGCCGGTATCCTGCTGCGGGAAAAAGCCCTTGGGAATCCGGATGATGACAACCACGTTCAGCGCCACCGTGAGCAGAAACACAATCAGCATGAGCACCGGGTTATCGAGCACCCACTCCAGCGACCTGCGATAGATCAATGCCAGCCCGTTGAATGCCGACTCGCTGACGCGCGAGAAGATGTTGTGTTTCTCGTCTCTCTGGGCGCCCGAAGCAAATGGGCGCACATGGTCAGGGCGTAGTGGTGAGCGAGATGACCATCGAAATGAGGATGGCCACCGAAAGCGTGATGGCAAACTCGCGGAAGAGCCGGCCGACGATGCCGCCCATCATGAGGATGGGAATAAATACGGCGATCAGCGACATGCTGATGGAAAAGACGGTAAAGCCGATCTCCTGGGCGCCCTTGAGCGCGGCGGCAAACGGGCTCCATGCCGGCCTCGAGATGGCGCGTGATGTTTTCCATCACCACGATGGCGTCGTCCACCACAAAGCCGGTAGCGATGGTGAGCGCCATCAGCGACAGGTTGTCGAGCGAGAATCCAAGCAGGTACATCACCGCGCAGGTTCCGATCAGAGAGATGGGCACGGCCACCGCGGGAATCAGCGTGGAGCGGAGGGCTGCGCAGGAAGATGAAAACCACCAGCACCACCAGAACGATGGAGCCGAGCAGAGCCTTTTCCACCGTGAATACCGACGCGCGAATGGTGGTGGTGCGATCGAGGACGAGGGTCGTAGTTGATTCCGGTGGGAAGCACGGCTTGAAGGAATAGGCAGCTGCGCTTTGACGCGGTCAACGGTCTCGATAATGTTGGCGCCGGGCTGGCGGAAGATGATGATGAAGATGGCGCGGTGTCCATCGAGGTAGCCCGCGGTTCGCAGGTTCTGCGTCGAATCGACCACGTCTGCAACATCTTGAAGGCGGACCGCGGCGCCGTTGTGATAGCCCATGATCAGAGGCCTGTAGTCTGCGGCCTGCGAAATCTGGTCGTTGGTGATGATGTCTTCAGAGACGCCGTTATCTGAAAGCTGGCCGCGCGGCGAATGCGAGTTCTGCAGGCTGAGCACGGATTGGACATTGCCGAGCGTGAGCCCGAAGCTTTCAAGCTTGTTGGGATTGACCTCGACTCTGACCGCAGGAGCGGCGCCGCCGCCGGCGAAGACCTGCCCCACTCCCTGAATCTGCGAGAGCTTCTGCACCAGGATGGTGGACGCCAGATCGTAGATCTTGGTGACGTCGTATTTATCTGAAGTGAGGCCGAGAAGCATGATGGGCGAATCGGCGGGGTTGATCTTGCGATAGGAAGGATTCGAGGGCAGATTGGTCGGCAGATAGGTGCGGGCAGCGTTGATTGCGGCCTGCACGTCGCGCGCAGCGCCGTCGATGTTGCGGCTGAGGTCGAACTGCAGGGTGACGCTGTGGAGCCGCCGAGCGAACTCGACGAGGTCATCTCGGTGATGCCGGCGATGTGCGTGAACTGTCGTCTCAAGCGGCGTGGCCACCGATGCGGCCATGATCTGCGCGCTGGCGCCGGGCAGGCCGGCGCTGACGCTGATGGTCGGAAAATCCACCTGTGGCAGCGGTGCTATCGGCAAGACGTTGGCTGCGATTGCACCCGCCAGACCCACGGCAATGGTCAGCAGCGTTGTGCCGACCGGACGCCGGATGAATGGGGACGAGAGACTCATGCGGTCTCCGTGCCCCGCTGCGGAGTTGCCTTCTCGTGGCCGCCGGAGGGCCTGCGCCCGGTGACACGCAGGGCCAGGCGATCGAAGAAGACATAGATCACCGGCGTGGTGTAGAGAGTAAGAACCTGGCTCAGCAGCAGGCCGCCAACCATGGCGATGCCCAGAGGCCGTCGCAATTCAGAGCCGAATCCGGTACCCATGGCCAAAGGAATGCCGCCCAGCAGCGCTGCCATGGTGGTCATCATGATCGGCCTGAAGCGCAGCATGCAGGCCTCAAAGACAGCTTCGGTTGAGTCCTTTCCGTGTTCGCGCTCGCCCTCCAGGGCAAAGTCCACGATCATGATGCCGTTCTTCTTCACAATACCAATCAGCAGGATGATGCCTATGATCGCGACGACGCTCAGGTCCTGCCGGAAGATCATGAGCGCCAGCAGCGCGCCCACTCCGGCCGAAGGCAAAGTGGAGAGAATTGTGATGGGGTGAATAAAGCTCTCATAAAGCACGCCCAGCACGATATAGACCGTGACCAGCGCGGCCAGAATCAGTATCGCCTCATTCGAAAGCGAGTTGTGGAACGATGCGGCGGTGCCCTGAAAATCGGCCTGCAAACTGGCGGGGAAGTCCATGTCTTTGGCCACATCGTCGATCTTTGAGATGGCCGTGCCCAGTGACGCATTGGGCGCCAGGTTGAACGATACCGTAACGGAAGGGAACTGCCCCTGGTGGTTGATGGAGAGAGCCTCGGTGGTCAGGGATGCGTGAGTAAATGCGCCCAGCGGAACCGCGTTGGCCCCAACCGAAGAGACCGCTGCATTGGAGGCGGTTCCCGTCCCGGCAAGCACGCTCGAGGGCGGATTGATCACCTGGGATGAGGGCGTGTATTTGGTCGAAGTGGTCAGCGCATTCGAGCCGGCCGCTGCCGAAGCCGATGTGGAAAACGAATTGACCGCGCCCGCGCCGGATGCGCCGGCCGATGCGCTTGTCTGAATGTAAAGATCACCGAGATTATTCGGATTCTGCTGCCATTGCGGGGCCGTTTCAAGGATGACGTGATACTGGTTGAGCTGCGTGTAGAGCGTATTGATTTCGCGCTGGCCGTAGGCATCGTAAAGAGTGCTGTCGATGGTGGTTGGAGCAATGCCGAGACGCGATGCGGTGACCCGATCGATTTCAAGTTGCACGGCCCTGGCGCCGGTCTGCTGATCGGTGGCCACATCTTCGAGATCCGGAATCTGTTTGAGTTTCGCGACAAACTTGTTGGTCCAGTCGTTTAATTCTTCCGTGTCGGGGTCTACGAGCGTGTACTGATACTGCGTGCGGCTCACCCGATCGTCCACCGTAATGTCCTGGACCGGCTGCATGTAGAGATGCATTCCCTGCACCTGCTGCAGGTTGGTTTGCAGGCGGCGGATCACGTCGGCCGCGTTGACGTGATGGCGCTGGTCGAGGGGCTTGAGGTTGATGGAGATGCGCCCGCTGTTCAGAGTGGTGTTGATGCCGTCGGCCCCGATGAACGACGAAAGGCTCTCAACCGCCTGATCTTGCAGGATGATGTTGGTCAGTTCCTTCTGTTTCTCGGCCATGCCGGAGAACGAAATTGACTGGCTGGCCTGCGAGATGCCCTGGATCACGCCTGTATCCTGCACCGGAAAGAAGCCCTTGGGGATGACGATGTAGAGAAAGACGGTGAGTACCAGCGTGGCGGCGGCGACAAGCAGGGTAATGGTCTGGAAGCGCAGCACCGTGCGCAGCGTCCGGCCATAGAACGCAATCATGCGCTCGAAGATGTTTTCAGACCAGCGATAGAAGCGCGTCTGCCGCTCTTCAGGATCGTGACGCAGAATCCGCGAGCACATCATCGGCGTCAGCGTGAGCGACACAACGGCCGAAATTATGATGGTGACTGCCAGAGTGACGGCAAATTCGCGGAACAGCCGCCCCACCACGTCGCCCATGAAGAGCAGCGGAATGAGCACCGCAATAAGCGAGACCGTCAGCGAAACGATGGTGAATCCGATCTGTTCCGCGCCTTTCAACGCCGCCTCGAGTGGCGGCATGCCTTCTTCGAGGAAGCGGCTGATATTCTCGATCATCACGATGGCGTCGTCAACCACAAAGCCGGTGGAAATGGTGAGCGCCATCAGCGAAAGGTTGTCGAGCGAGTAGCCCAGCAGATACATGACAGCCAATGTGCCGATCAACGAGAGCGGAACCGCGATCACAGGAATGATGGTTGTCCGTAGGCTGCGCAGGAATATAAAGATGACCAGCATTACCAGTCCGATGGTGAGTATCAGCTCAAAAAATACGTCATTCACCGAAGAGTGGATGCTGGTGGTCATATCGGTAAGCGGCGTGACCTTGATGGAGGCGGGAAGATTGGCCTCGAGTTGCGGCAGCACCTTTTGAATGGCGTTGACCACATTGATGGTGTTGGCGCCAGGCTGCCGCTGGATATTGAGAATTACGGCCGGGGTCGTGTTCATCCATGCCGCCTGCCGGGTGTTCTCAATGCCGTTCACAACGTTGGCAACATCCTTCACCAGCACCGGTGCGCCATTGGAGTAGGAAATTACCACATTTTTGTAATCGCCGGCATCGGTGATCTGGTCATTGGCGTCGATCTGGTAGTCCTGGCGCGGCCCGTCGAAGTTGCCTTTGGCCGAGTTCACGCTCGACTGCACCAGCGCCGAGCGAACGTCTTCCATGTTCAGGCCGTACGACGAAAGCTGGACGGGATTCACCTGGATGCGGACGGCAGGTTTTTGCCCGCCGCTGATGCTGACCAGGCCGACGCCGTTCAATTGTGAGAGCCGCGGCGCAAGGCGCGTGTCGACCATGTCTTCAACCTGCGACAACGGGAGGCTGTCGGAGGTAATGGCCATGGTCAAAATTGGCGCATCGGCAGGATTGGTTTTGTTGTAGACCGGCGGGACGGGCAAGTCTGACGGCAGAAATGACTGGCCCCCGTTGATGGCCGACTGCACTTCCTCTTCGGCAACATCCATACCCAGCGTAAGGCTGAATTGCAGCACGATGACCGACACGCCGCCGGCGCTCGTCGACGTCATCTGGTTCAGCCCCTGCATCTCTCCGAACTGGCGTTCCAGAGGCGCCGTCACCGTGGTCGCCATCACGTCGGGACTGGCGCCGGGATAGAAAGTGAATACCTGGATGGTCGGGTAGTCAACTTCAGGAAGCGCCGAGATCGGCAACTGGAAGTAAGCGACAATTCCCACCAGCAGGATTGCGGCCATTAAGAGTGAAGTTGCAACCGGCCGCAAAATAAATGGGCGCGACGGACTCATGGAGTGTTATCCCCGGTGTCGTCAGTGGATGGCAGCGCCACCTTCGACTGATAGACCTGTGAACCGGTCACGAGTTTTTGAAAGCTGCTGTCGGCCACCACCGTGCCTGGCGCAATCCCTTTCACGATGACCGTATTGCCGTTGTCGGAGATTCCCGCCTTAACGTTTTGGACGACAGCTTTGGCGCCCTTGCTGTCGGGATTCTGGATGACATAAACGAAATCCTGGGTGCCATTGTGCTGGACTGCCGAGGAAGCCACCAGCGTCTGGTTGTCGAGCGTCTTGACCAGCAGGCGTGTATTCGCGAACTGGTTGGGAAAGAGCAGCCCCTTGGAGTTCGGGAACGACGCGCGCAGCTTCACCGTGCCGGTTGTGGTGTCAATCTGGTTGTCGACGGTAAGCAGCCTCCCGGTATCGAGCAGCTTTTGCTGTGTGCGGTCAAACGCCTGAACCATCAGCGCCTTGCCGCCACGCATCTGCTCAAGCACCTGCGGCAGGCTGTCTTCAGGCAGCGTGAAGATGACCGTGATGGGCGTAGTTTGTGTTACCACAACCAGCGCGTTGGTTGAGTTGGCCGTCACCAGGTTGCCGGGATCCACCAGCCGCAGACCTACGCGGCCATCGATGGGCGAAGTGAGATGGCAATAGCTGACCTGCACCTGGTCGTACTTGACCACGCCCTCGTCGTTTTGCACCGTGCCCTGATCCTGAAGCACCAGCTTCTCCTGGTCTTCCATCGTCTGGCGGGGGATGGCGTTCTTCGCCCATGCCTCCTGGTAGCGCTTCAGGTCCATCTGGGCTTCGGCCAGCAGGTTCTGGTCGCGCTCGAGCGCGCCCTGCGCCTCTTCAAGCTGCGCCTCGTACGGCCGGGGATCGATGTCGATCAGCGGATCGCCCTTATGCACCGACTGACCCTCACGGTAATGCACGGTCACGATGACGCCGGTTATCTGTGCCGTGATCGAGTCAGTGTAAGTGGGAGTGACCGTGCCGATGGCGTCGAGGTAAACGCCTATGCTGCCCTTGGTCGCCGTCGCGTAGGTGACCGGTATGGGGCCGCTCATGCCGGCACGGCCGCCGCGGCCACCACCGCCGGCCATGGCTTGCTGGCTCTGGTTGTGCTGCCGGATTACCCAATAAAACAACAGCCCGAAGGCAAGCAGGACGACGACCCAAATCCACCAATGACGGCGCTTTTTCTTGGATTCGTCAATTTTTGAGCGAGATGCGAAATCAGGCGAAGGTCGGTCCATGTTTTTCTCGTGTGTCTAATTGCAGACCTGTTTTTGGTCAGAGTCATTGTTTCACAACAAACCTGATCGCAGATCGTCTGGAATCTGCGGCCAGGCGTCTCCGCTTGTTGTCCAGCTCACACAGAATCTCCCAGCCCCGCCATTCCAAATCCCCGCCTTATGGAATCTGCGCAAAACACAGAGAGATTCAATGGATTACCCGCTAAGCAATCCCCGAAATGTACGTAGTGAAGTGGACGTTAAATACGGGGAAATAGTTGCAAGTTGGGCGTTGACCACGCCCAGCATCTGGTATGGGTTGTCTTGGCGGGAATCCGGGATGTCGAAGTCGCGCTACGGGACAGTTTCACGAGAAAGTCAACATCTCGGCGAAGGGGCAGCGCCCGGTTGCGCCGGTTCCATCAACGCAGCCCCAGCTTCCGTTGCTTGAATCGCGCAATCATGAACAACATAACACCGCCGGCGATCAGTACTCCGGTGGCTCCGACGACCTTGACCACGGCCATGATCGGGTGCGGATCATCCTCGGCTGGAATTGTGGAAAGCACAATGGTGACAGACGTGCTCGCAAGTCCCATGGTGGCCAGCAGAATCGCCACCGGCCGACCGCCCGGCACGCGCATCGCGCCCGCCTCGGGAGCGCGGCTCTGCACGCGGATCATAGCGCTGAACAAGAACAGAAAAGGAAGGAACTCGGTGATCACCGACATGCCAACCAGTGCGTCGTAGGCGCCGCGAACGCTGGTTCCCGCCTGGCCCAGCAGGCCCATCAGCATCCCGGCGAATCCGTACACGCCGATCGCCACCCACGGCGTCTTGAAGCGAGGATGAATCCTGCCGAACACCGGCGGCAGGTAGTTGTGGATGCCCGCTACAAACGGCAGCCGCGAGGTGGAAGAAAGATATGCCGCGGCGCTGCCCACGCCGTTCAGCGCCACCAGCAACGCCAGCGGGGCCAGCAGCCATGCAATTCCCAAATGCTGGCTCAGTGCGCGAACCCCATTCACCAGCCCATCCGGGCCGCTCACCGCGCTGCTCGGCACGGCCACCAGCATAGCCGCGGTTCCGCCGATGTATCCGGTCACCATGACGCTTCCTCCGGCCAGCAGCGCCCACGGAACTGTGCGGCGCGGATTGCGAATCTCGTCTCCCATCGCCGACCCGGACTCGAGTCCCGAAAATGCAAAGAAGACAGTGGACCAGAAGATAGCGTTCTTCATCGACCACCGCGGCGCAAAGCTTGCGGCGGTGAAGTGAACCGCCGATCCAAAGTGCGCAAACGAGAACGCTCCCAATGCGATCACGATCGCCAGTGGCAGAATGCTTCCCAGCGAACTGAAATTATTGAGCCATTTGCCCACGTCAAGGCCCACGATGTTGACCAGCGTGATAAGAGCCAGCCACGCCACCGCGAAGATGGTAAAGTATGCCGGGCTTACTGCCAGGCCTTGCGCTCGCGGCCCAAACGCGAACAGCGTCGATGCCGCGCTGAAATACAGCACCGCCGCAAAATACGGCAGGTTGCTCATCCAGTACATCCATGCGGTCATGAATCCGGCGAACTCGCCGAAGGCCTGCTCGGCCCAAACGTAGATGCCCCCCTCCTGCGGATAGCGCGACGAGAGTTCCATTACACAGGCGGCCAAAGGAATGAAGAAGCATACCAGCGCCACAATCCAGATGATCAGGATGCTCGGTCCGGCCGCGGCAGCAGTCGCAATCCAGCGGATGCTGAGTCCGCTGACCACGTAATACAGCGCCATGTCGCGAAACCCGATGGTTCGCTTCAGTCCGGTTGGGGAAGACATGTAGGCGGAGGATAGCAGAGCAAAACGGCGAGCTGAAGAATTTTCTGCCGTGACACGAAAAGTGGGTGCCCCGGGTCCCTCGCAGTTGGGGACCAGGGAATGCACGCCTCTTACCCGCGCACAAAACGGCTACTGGCTATTGGCTATTTGCTACTGGCTGTCTTTCACCACCGTCATCGCGGCGTTGCGGCCGTTAATGCCGATCACGCTGCCGCCCGGATGCGTGCACGCGCCGCATAGATACACGCCCTTCATCGGCGTGCGCGCCGCCAGCCGGTTGGCCCACATATACGGCGGCAGACACTCGCCCTGGAAGATATGTCCGCCGGTGAGGCCAACTTTTTCTTCGATATCCGGTGGTCCCAGCACTTGCGCATCAATCACCGCAGCGGGAATGTTGGAGCAGAACCGCGCCAGGGACTTCATGGCCAGCGCGCGCACCTCGTTGCGGCGCTCGTCCCACGTGCCTCGCGCAAATTCATAAGGAACATACTGCGCGAAGATGCTCATGGTGTGCGTGCCTGCGGGAGCGACGCTTGCATCGTGCACACTTTGAAAGTAGAGCTCGCACCACAAATGCTCCGGCAACTCGCCTCGTTTTGCCGCCGCAAATCCTGCCTTCCATTCGTCCCGGGTCAACGGCGCATTGATCTGCCCATAGTGGTGCGGCTCATTGGTTCCCGGCCGCGCGGTAAAGTTCGGCAGTTCGAGCAGGTGCACGTTCAACTTCACCGTGCAGCCCTCGATCGGCACCCGTTCCACCTGCGCGCGCCAGCCCGCATCTGCGGCCTCGCCCAGCATGCGCAGCGTTCGGCGCGGATCGGCATTCGATACGACATTTCTCGCCGTAATCTTCTCGCCGCTATCCAGCACTACGCCTTCGCCAGGGATAATTTGCTCCACGCCAACGCCCGCGGCAACCGTTGCGCCCGCCTCGCGTGCTGCATCGCAAAAGTAAAACGACACCATCCCCATGCCGCCCTCCACGTAGCCCCACATTCCCGGCATCCCGCCCAGGCGGCCCGATGCATGATGGAACCGAATCGATGCCGTCCCCTTGTCGAACGGGCTCGCATTGGTCCCGATCACGCCCTGGCCCAGGTAGGCGCATTGCAATCGCTCATCGCTCAGGTAGCGCTCCACAAGCTCCGCCATCGACCAGTCGAAGAGCAGGGCCCGGGCCTCTTCGTCGTTGCCAAGTCGTTCTTCAATCTGCTCGCGGGTAGGCGCCTCGCCCACCCAGAAGTCTCTCGCGCCCGCGGGTCGCAGGGCATCGCGCAACCGCCGGATCACGTCGTTCATTGCGCGCCAGCCTTCCACATCGCGTGGCGCAAGTCTTCGCACCTCTTCGGCGCAGCGATCGTCGTCATCCCAAAGCTGGATCGATTCACCGTCGAGGAAGGGAACAAAAAGCCCGTTGACGGCGGGCGTCCACTTGAATCCCCGGCGCGCCAGTTCCAACTCTTCAACTACCAGCGGATGCAACAGTCCCGCCAGGTACGCGCATGGCGACATCTTCACGCCGGGAAAGGGCTCCTCGATGGTGCATGCGCCGCCCACGCGCTTGCGGCTCTCGAGCACCAGGACGCGCAGGCCGGCGCGCGCGAGATAAGTCGCGCAGGCCAGCCCGTTGTGCCCCGCGCCCACCACGATCGTGTCCCAGGCCTTTGCGGCCAGTTCCCGAACCGGCATGGGAAGACCGACTTCGCCGAGTACCTGTGCAGTTGGAGAGTTCATCGCTTTCACGGCCGGCCATCAGAGTCGCAGATGCTGCCATCGTGAGGCCAGCCCTCGCACCATTCTAGAGCGGTTCTACAGCGATGCGGAGACGCGGTGAACGAAACGGGTTTCTTCGCTTTGCATAAACCTTGCCGAACTTCGGTCTTCGCTTACCCAAGAATGCCGCTCAAGTGCGCTTAAGTCGGTTTAGAGCACGCCCGCAAATAGGTAGCGCCGGCCTCCAGGCCGGTTGTCGTGTGGGCCTCCCGGCCCGCACTCGGCGCTGACCCATTTTGTGTCAGGGCACGACTTCAGTCGCGCCGAAAATAGCATAAAGAATGAGGGGTTTTAACCCCTGCGGGATGAATGCCGGGCCTTAACAGCCATTTATGAAACACGCTCTAACCAGGAGATTTGGATTGCAACTCATGCGGCATTGTTCCCATCTGCATCCAAATAGACATCCAGTAAACGACGCTGGCTCCGGGTACAAATCGCATGAGAAGTCTTTTCAAACAACGCCTCCCGACGAGGTCACTCATCGCCTGGGCAATGATTACCATGCTGGTCTGCGCCTTGCGGCCGGGCGCGCAAGCGGATTCGACACCCGTTCTCCACATGGAAGGGACCAAACACGGCTTTCTCGAAATGCGCGCGGGAGACGGTCGCGTGGTGGCCTCAGGAGACATCGTTCAGGTGGTCCATGGCGACCGGGTCACGCATGAAACGCTATTCAATTTCAAAGATGGCTCCATTGACGATGAAACCACGGTCTTCTCGCAACACCGCACCTTCCAACTCATCACAGACCGCCACATTCAAAAAGGGCCCTCGTTTCCGCATCCCATGGATGTGATGATCGACGCCCATAGCGGGCAGGTGACTGTCCGTTCCCCGGGAAAAGATGGTAAAGAGGAAGTCAAGACCGACCATGTCGACCTGCCGCCGGACCTGGTGAACGGGATGGTCCCCCTGGTGGTAGAAAACCTGGGGCCCGATGCGCCCGGAAACAACAGTTTCAATGCTGGTGCTTCGCACCCAAACCACGCGTGGTGAAACTTGTCATCTCTAAACGCGGCGAAGACGATTTTTCGCTCGGCGGCACTGCTCGAAAAGCGATCCATTATGAAATCAAGATCGACCTGGGCGGGGTGGCTGGCGTAATTGCGCCCCTCATCGGTAAGGCGCCTCCGAATATTCAGATCTGGACAGTTGGCGGGACACGCGCCCGACATTCGTCAGGGAACAGGGCCCCCTCTATCCCGATGGCCCAATGATGACGATCCAGTTGGCCAGCCCGGTTTGGGAAGAGCAGCGAAAACAAAATAGGGAGTAGAGAATAGAAAGAAGAGGACAACGGGACCGACGACGAGTTACTCCGGGAGCAGGGAATAGGAAACAGGGATTGGGAGCGCGGCGCGTCGGAAGCAGGTCCTTCGACTCCGGTCGCCATGGACCACCTGCGCTCAGGACGGGCACCCTCGGATTGTACAGCGTGTTTCATAAACCCGTTTTGTGTCAGGGCACGACTTCAGTCGCGCCGAAAATAGCATAAAGAATGAGGGGTTTTAACCCCTGCGGGATGAATGCCGGGCCTTAACAGCCATTTATGAAACACGCTCTAGTGAATTCGTTTCTCCGAAGCCGGACCCTCCCGCCGGTCTAATGTGATCAGACAATCATTTGGATCACTCTTAGGATCGTGTGTAGGGAAGAAGTGCGACAGTCGTTACAAAGGCGAGTCCGCTTCCTCTTGCGAGTGAGGTTACGTCGTGGAAACTATTTTGATTGTTCTGTTGGTGCTTTTTCTGCTCGGTGGCGGGGGCTGGGGATATTCGCGGTGGCGGCGCTAACCTCGCTGCCGAATAAACACGGGGAACGCCAATTGATCTATTTCCCGGATACTCGGCGGAAGATCGGCTCTGAACCCGGTGCGGCAATTCGCAAAGTGCTCATCGCTCAAAGAAAGATCGACTTTGAAGAGAGGTCCCACTATGAAAAAGAAAAGCCGTATCGAGATCGAAAAAAAGATTCTCTCCAGCGTGAAGCGGGAGATGGATCGGCCGCGACTGACTGAGTCGGTCCGCAACGGTTTCAGCATTCATGCCTTATCGGCCGTGGAAAAGCTTTCAGCTCATGCTGCGCGAACGTGAGTCCTGGTCATTCCGGTGCCCCTGCACTCAACTCCCATTCGCTCAATTCCGCCTGCGCTAGTACCGCCCGGCAGATTTTGATCGAGTTCGCGCAGCCGATGAAGAAGGATGCCTTTGGGGGTCACGCTCGGAAATTCGATCAAGCAGAACCGCGTTCAACAGTGACCTGTGAATCTTGATGCGCCCGTTGTATTCAATAAAGCCGAGTGTACGAAATCGATTCATGAAGAAACTCACGCGGGAGCGGGTGGTGCCGATCATCTCAGCCAGCGTTTCTTGCGATATCTTGGGAATGTATTGTTCCGGTTCACCAGGCTTGCCAAATTCCGCCATTAACAGGAGGATCCGCGCCAGGCGCTTTTCGCTGGAGTTGAATAGCTGATCCACAAGATCGGCCTGGATGCGAATGCTGCGGTCCACCAGAAACTTCAAGAACACCTCGGAAAGGCTATTTTCCTCGTGCATCACGCGGACCATCTCGCCACGGCCTATTTTCAGAGCGGTGCAGGCGGTTATGGCAGTTGCCGTACACAAACGCAGTCCCGGTATGGCGCAAAGCGCGCCCTCTCCCACAAATTCACCTGAGGAGGCCAGCGCGATGGTAGCTTCCTTCCCGGCTGGGGAAACCACGGTGACCTTTACTCGGCCTTTCTGAAGATAAAAAATCGAGTCTGCGGGATCTCCCTGCGAAAAGAAGGCATCCTTCGGCGCCAACTGAACGATTCTTCGCCCCACGCCGGCGCCCGCCAGGAATGCGGCGACATTGAATGGGGGCTTTTGAAGTTCAACCATTAAAAGGCCCACCTGCGGCTGCGGCTTCTTGAGGGTATCGCGGGATGACTGCGCAACCTCATCGCCATTAGTTTAACGAACCACGTCCGCGTAGAGTCAACAATCATCTGCCCGGAAAGGCCCAGGAATTCTGGATATTCTCCTTGCGGCTAGGGTGGGAACGCCACACAGCAACGGAGAAATGCCCTAAGCATCCGCCGTAGCCTGCGCAGTTCCACATTTCGATCTACCCTCGCCATCGTATTCCCGCTGCGATGGGGTAACCTGATCAAGTTTGCTCACTTTTCCAGAGAAGTTTGAAGTACCTTTGGAGGTCGTGACGCCAAACTAAGGCAGATGAACTGCTTCGGGACTCTCGTCGCAGAGACAATGGCCTTAATGGTACCTTAGCGATAAATGCTGCGCGCTCAGCGCGAAGTTCAAGGAAAGAACGGAACCGATGCTTCCTCCAGATAAGACGCGTGAATTGGCCCGCAGCCTGGTCGCTTCAGAAGCCGATGCGGCTGCAACCTCCCTCCAATCCGAACCCGCAACTGTTCGCGTGTATGAAAGGCTGCGCCGGCAACTCGGCGCACCTGTTGGAGTCGGCGGTTTTCAGGCGCTCGCTTCCCGCGCTTTGGCTATGGCCAGGTCGGAATCTCCCCGCCTCAGCGCGGTCCAGGTAACGGCGAATGGAGGTCTGCGCGGTTTTGGCGAAGTTGTATCTAAGACGGACGTGGACCGGGATGATGAGGCCGGGATCACTCTGATTGCGCAACTGCTCGGGCAGTTTCTTACCTTCCTTGGCGAGACAACTACGCTGCGTTTGATTGAAGATTTACGCCTTCAGGCTGACGTCGGCAAAGAGCCGATTACAACCGCAGTGGACTCAATTTACCCGGAAACCGATGGACCGGTCATGGCCGCCGCTTTCGATGACCTTCTGCTGGAAATTGATCGGCTTCGGAAGGTGAGCGATCGTATTGAATTCCTGGTGGACAAGCATCCCGGCATGGAAGAGGGACTCCTGAGTGTTGCGGGAAACATTCGAAGTATTGCCACGGTCTTGGACATATTTACGCTCATCCGAAGCAAGGCTGGCGGATCTCAGGAAGACGCGCCAGACCCGGATGCGAATCGCTACATGAATTGAATTCCGCCGGCGCTCGATCCGGAGCGGTGCGTTGCGGTCCCGGATCGAGAACTTCCCAATGGCGGGTGCGATTCGGAAAAGAAGGAATTGCCCCACTGTTACACTTGCGAAACCTGGAATGGCGATTGAAATCAATGATTCAGGATTGAACATGACGGCTGCCCCGGGAATGCGTGATTTGGCCCAAAGGCTTCTTGATTACGAAGCCTTTGCAAGTGGGGCCCCCGATCTTGAGGCGGAGTCCGCAACCCTTCGCGTATACGAGAAGCTGCGGCGGAGTCTCGGAGCATTTGCTGGAGTTGCCGGTTTTTGTTCGCTCGCCTCTCGTGCGTTGACGCTGGCCAGAACAGATGCTCCCAGCCTTGGCGCGGTGCGAGTCTCTGCGGATGGTTCATTATATGGCCTGAGCGAAATTGAACAACAACTCGTGATCGACAAGATTCTGGCTGACGAGTTCCCGGCTGGCGAGGGAGGAATCATCCTCATCGCCCGCTTACTCGGCTTGCTTCATCTTTTCCTTGGTGAAGCATTAACGCTGAGCCTGCTGCGGGTTACCTGGCCAGGCGCAACCTTCGACGATCGCAATTCAGTACACGGGAGAAAAGCGTGAGCACTCAAGATAAAGTGAAGATAAACCAACTACCTACCGGAGTCCCGGGCCTCGATGAAATCGTCGGCGGCGGCCTCCCCGAATTCTCATTCAACATCATCGCGGGAGCCCCCGGAAGCGGCAAGACCACTCTGGCTCACCAGTTCGTGTTTGCCAATGCGCGCCCGGAACGTCCCGCCCTCTACTTCACTGTCCTCGGTGAATCAGCTATTAAGATGCTGCGATATCAGCAACAGTACACATTCTTCGATACTGCCAAGCTGCCCGACTCCATCCGCTTTATCAACCTCAGCCAGGTTGTACTCGAGAAGGACCTCGGAGCGGTCCTCGACGAGATCACCAAAGAAGTTGAAAAGGCTAATCCCGCCGTTGTCGTTGTGGACTCATTCCGCACCATGGTGCGCAAGCCGAACAGCGATATGGACCTGCAATCGTTTATTCAGCGGCTGGCCCTGTCTCTGGCCAGTTGGCAAGCTACAACTTTCCTCATCGGCGAGTATGCCGAGGACGAGTTACGCGACAATCCCATTTTTACCGTGGCCGATGGTCTGTTCTGGCTGCGCCAGACAGCGGAACGAAATTCAATTGTGCGTAAGTTGCAGATCATCAAACTGCGCGGCCAGGATTCCGTACCGGGCCTCCACACGTTCCGCATCACCGATGCCGGCATACAAGCCTTCTCTCGCACGTTTGGGCTCACCTCGCGCAAGATGCATCTGCCCCGCGAGAGCCGCCTTTCCTTCGGCGTTCCGGAGTTGGACAAGATGCTCGATGGCGGCGTGCGCGAAGGCGATAGCGTCCTCGTCGCCGGCTCTTCGGGAACCGGGAAATCTGTCTTGGCGACACAGTTCATCGCTGAAGGCATTAGCAAGGGGGAACCGGGAATCGTAGCGGTTTTTGAAGAACGCCCGGACGCCTACGCCAAGCGCGCCACCAGCCTGGGCCTGGATCTGGAAACACCGCAGAAAGATGGGAAACTCACAATCCTCTACCTCCGTCCCCTCGACCTCTCGGTCGATGAAACCATGCAGTCGATTCTCGACGCTGTTCAGAAGATTGGCGCCAAGCGCCTCGTCATCGATTCTCTGGCCGGGTTTGAGATGGCTCTCTCGCCCGGCTTCCGCGCCGACTTTCGCGAATCGCTCTACCGCATGATCTTCGCTCTGACTGGAATCGGCGTCACCATCCTCAGCACGGTTGAAGTGGATGAGTCTTTCACTGAGTTTCCCTTCAGTACCTATTCCATCTCTTTCCTCTGCGATGACATAATCCGGCTGCGCTACGTGTCTATCGATGGCCAGCTTCGCAAAATTATGGTGGTAATCAAGATGCGGGGCGGAAACCACGCCAAGGATGTTCGCGAGTATCAAATCACTTCAAAGGGAGTAGTGATTCTGGGCAAGCGCCTGAGACAGTATCAGGGCCTTATCAGCGGAATTCCCGTGTATTCAGACCGGCACGACCCCGACGAAGAACCCTCAGGGGAGCCGGAAGGCGGGAGTGAGAACCGATGAGGCATCTGCGAATTCGAAGCCGTGACCATTGATCCGGCCCATAAATACAAGCGCTGTGCCCCATCCTCCTGGGCGAAGCGGAGCCGAGTTGAAGGATCTGCTTCTTGATCTCACCTTCTCGATCTCATCGCGAAATGAGTGGGAGGCAACACCCTTTTTGCGGACCGGATCAACAGCAACGGCCTCGATTCCGATGGCCTGTAACATCGCCCTGGAAGGGTAAGGTGATGCACATGGAAAACCCGCCCGGAAGGAAACCTCGCAACTGGGCGCTGCGCGTCTTTGCGGTGCTGTTTCTCATTTTGCTTCTTGCGTTTCTAGCGTGGTCGGGTTGGGTCTACGTGCAAATTGAGAACTATGCGGGTTTGGACCAGGCCGCGCCGTCGGACGCGATCGGCGTGCTGGGCGCGGCGGAGTACGATGGACAGCCCTCGCCGGTTTTCAAGGCGCGGCTTGACCACGCCTACGAACTCTACAAACGCGGCATCGCGCCGCTGATCATCACGCTGGGCGGTACCAGCACGCTGGTTGGGACCAGCGGACCTGAACACAGCGAGGGTGCCGTGGGCCGCGATTACCTGGTGAGCCTGGGCGTTCCCGAGTCCGCAATCATTGCCGAAACCGAGAGCCGCGACACCGAGGAGCAGGCCCACCGCATTGCCGTGATTGCGCGAACCAACAGTCTGCGCCGGCTGGTGGTGGTGAGCGACGGCACCCACCTGTTTCGAATTCACGAGATCTGCGCCGCCGATGGCCTGGATGTGCTCACCTCGCCGCGAACCCGCGTCTCCGTGGGAGGCGGCGCATCTGAAGCCGAGCGCATCGCGCACGAGATCCTCAGCTACACCGCGTGGCGGCTGAAGCTGCATTTGCATCCTCACTTTCATTAAAGCGAATGTGACTACGGTGTGAGAGTAATGGCGACGAACTCCCCGTGACCAGCCATGCAACAAATCGCATCCTAGTTCACTAGCATCATGCCGCCGGGTTCCCCGGGGCCGCGGAGAACCCATGATTACAACTCGTTTCCTTCCCCTTGCCATCGTTCTGGCATCGCTCATCCCCGTCCATGCGCAGTACAAAGCGATCTATAACTTTGGCGCTTATGGAACCCCCTCGTGCCCCACGGGCGAGATCATCGCGCAGTCGCCCGGGGGCAACCTTATCAGCTCAAACTACAGCTCCTGCTCCGACAACGTCACCGAGTATCCGCCGGCGGCTTACGAGATTGGCTTCCAGGGAGCAAACTTCACAATGCTCCAGAAATTCACCGCACAGTACGCCTGGCCGCTTGGCGGTCTCACTCTCGGCACCGATCAACGCTATCACGGAACGATTGATGCAGCCGGCACGCGCAATCATGGGGCGGTATACCGGCTCTCGCCCAGCGGCGATATCGTGTACGAGCACGATTTCGAAGGTGGCGCGGACGGAGGCTACCCGCAGTCGGCGCCCATCCAGGGAGCAGACGGGGCCTTCTACGGAACAACCGTAGGAGCCTCCTCAGACTATGCCGGCACGGTATACAAGATCGATACTTCGCAGCGGTACTCGGTGCTGCATCTCTTCACTACCACCGATGGAAGGGGGCCGGGCGCATTAGTGCAAGGCACCGATCTCAATTTCTATGGCACCACTTCGAGCGGAGGTCAAAACGGGTTGGGCACGTTCTTCCGTATCAGCGCCACGGGAGACTTTAGCGTCCTGCACGACTTCAGCAGCGCGGATGGTGGCAGCGTGTCTCCGCTCATCCAGGCCAGCGACGGCAACTTCTATGGGCCCAACTACGGGAATGGAACCTCGAACAATGGTGCAATCGCAAAAATCACGCCAACCGGAACCGTAACTGTCTTTTACAGCTTCGCAGGCGGCCAGGATGGATCTGAGCCAGGCGGCGGGCTGGTAGAAGCCACGGATGGAAATTTCTATGGCACGCTTAACCAGGAGGGAGCTGCCGGAGGTGGGACTCTTTACCGCCTCACGCCCGATGGGGTCTTTACAAAGCTCCACGACTTCCGCGTCGAGACCGGTTGGTATCCGCAGAACACTCCTATGCAGCACACTACTGGGAAACTCTATGGCACCGCATACGCGGGAGGCAACAATAACTACGGCACGATATGGGAGTACGACCTGGGCTTGCCGCCGTTTGTGACTTTCCTGAACGTATATGGGGAGGTCGGCGCGAAAGTCGACATTCTCGGGCAGTACTTCGACGCGGGAAGCGTGGTTTCTTTCAACGGAGTACCCGCGCAAGATCCCGTGATTCAATCCACCTACATCGAAACGACAGTCCCCCCTGGCGCCACCACCGGCTATATCACCGTGACCACCAGCAAGGGCATACTGACGAGCAATAAGCCATTCGTCGTGCATTAGCCGTTATGGCTGCCAAACCAGCGGCTAACTGCAATACCGTTCACTTCACGGATCGATCCGTAGTCGGAAACCAAGCGGTTGCCCCATCCTTTTCGCGTCCTTTGCGAAAAGGGTGGGATTGACCACCGTTGTCCGGCGTGCAGGTTTCCTAAATGAACAGCATTGTGCTTAACTGGCGCTCACTGAATTCTGGAGTCAGGCGCCAAACCAGTTCGCCATGTTTGCTTTGCTGGCGTTGTTGGCTTCGCGGCGCGCTCTTGAACCTTCGGATCATCGAGAAGTAAAGGCTTTGACGCGTTTCCCTCTGACAGCTCATCGCGCAGGACCGCATTCAGCAACGCCCTGTTCACGCGGATGCGACGGTCGTAATCGATGAAGCCGAGTTCTCTGAAGCGATTCATGAAAAAACTGACACGTGATCGCGTTGTGCCGACCATCGCCGCAAGGGTCTCTTGAGTGATCGGCGGAAGCAGGCCATTCGTCTCACCCCAGTTCCCATTTTCCGCCATCAGCAGCAGAGTACGGGCCAGGCGTCTTTCGCTGGAGTTGAACAGCTGATCGATCAGGTCCTCCTGAGCTCGTATGCCTCGAATCAGGATAAAGTTCATGAAGAAATCGGAGAACGCATGCTCCTCATGCAGAACATGCTTCATCTGCTCCGCGTCGATGCGAAGCACCAGGCAGTTGGAAAGAGTCGTCGCCGTGGCCGTTCGATGCGTTCCGGTTCCCGCCAAAGTTTCCTCGCCAAAGAAATCTCCGGCAGAGAGGAACGTTAAAGTGGCTTCTTTTCCCTTCTGGGAAACAATAGAGAGTTTGGCTCGGCCAGCCTGAAGGTAATACACGGCGTCAGCCGCGCTGCCCTGGGGGAAAATGATCTGTCGTGATTTGAGGCGCTGGATGCTGCGGCCAACGCCGACCGTTGACAGGTAAATCTCAATATTGAAGGGTTTGCGGTTTGTTCCATCCATGTGGATGGCCTCTTCCTGAATGCGCTCCGGGGATCGGAAGAAGCCGCATTATTGCTGAACAAAGGTGAGAATGTACCTTTCCTGCACCAGAGGCGCATGTGAATTCATGAACCTGTCAGTAGAATGATCCACAATCCTGCGGAAGTCTGAGCCATTCGGCTCACTGAAACTCAAAGGGCGCTAGCAACTTAGCGAGCATCAATGATTGGAGTTGCGTAACAAACCTCAATGCTTAATCGGGTGCCGGAAGAGCTGGATCAATCGCACAGCCGCTCAACTGTTCCCCTCCGTTTTGCAGATAATTATTCGTCTCCGGCGCACAATCTCAATTAGGTAAGCTTATGTCCAACTCTGCCATCGCTCCCCGGAGCAGCCGCCGTCCAGCCAGCCTCAATTTCCCCATAAAACCGTGAAACTGTGAGAGCCGGCTGATTAGATTCAGCGGCTTAGCGGCACTCGCTTCACCTTTTCACGGTTTTCAGGTCGCCTTCGACTTGATTTCGATGAAGACGCCGGAGGCATGCGCGAGCCGACTTCGATGCTCATCGAGGATTGCTGCTTCGGCCCAGTATTTGCGGCCTTCATGCTTGACGATGCGGCCTTCGATGCGGATGGGCGCGCAGCAGGGGACTGGGCGGAGGTAGTCGATCGTGAGCTGGCGGGTCATGGCGGAGATGTTACGGGCGCGGACCGACTTGCTCATGGCTTCGTCCAGCAGGGTAGCGATGGCGCCTCCGTGCAGGTAGCCAGGATGACCTTCGAATTGGTCTGACACCTGCGCCAGGCAGACAACCGACTTGTCTTCAGCGAGAAAGAACTCGAGCTGCAGGCCGGAGGGGTTGGCTGGGCCGCATCCAAAGCAGCGGTTCGATGCCTGGTGGGCGAAAGGGGTGAGATTGTCGGAAGGCTTGGCGTGATGGGTGGTCAAGCAACCTCCACCGGGCGGGGAGCGGCGGACAGGACGGAGGCAAAGACCTCCCGCTCGACGTTGCCGCCGGTGAGGACAATGCCGACGCGACGGCCGCGCAGACGGTCTTTCTCGTGGAGTGCCGCGGACAGCGATGCTGCGCCTGCGCCTTCGGCGAGGTTGTGGGTATCGCGGTAGTAGGCCAGCATGGCTTCGGCAATTTCAGTTTCGGAGACCTGAACGATGCGGGCGACGTTGGCGAGCATGATTTCAAGGGCCTCAGGGTTGGGACGGCGGCAGGCAAGGCCGTCCGCGATGAGGGTGTCTGCCGGGGCCTCGACCACGCGCCTTTGGCGGAAGCTGATGGCGGTCGCGGGCGCCTGCTCGGCGACGACGCCGACGATTTCGGTAGTCAGGCCAAGAGCGTTTCGGGCGGCTGCGACTCCGCAGATTGAAGAGCCCATGCCGATAGGGACGTAAATGGTGTCGAGCGGAGGCGCGAACTCAAAGAGTTCCATTGCGAAGCTCGCGGTGCCGTGGACTAGGAGTTCGTGGATCGACTCGACCATTTGAAAGCCGCGCTCCACAGCGACGCGCTGGGCGTGTTCAAATGAAGCCTGAAAGTCGTGACCGTACTCGATCAGCTCGGCGCCCTGGGCAAGCATGGCGTGATTTTGCTCAGGGCTGTTGCCGTTGGGTACCACTAAAACGGCCTTGAACCCGAGAAGGCGAGCTGCCATGCCGACGCCCTGACCGAAGTTGCCGCGGGTTGCAGCCGCAACGCCGGTAAGCGAGGGATGCCGGTTCTTGAGCCAGGTGAGGTAGATGAGCGCTCCGCGGATTTTGAAGGCGCCGACGGGAGTATGGTTCTCATGCTTGATCCAGGCTTCAGTGCCGAGGCGCTCATTGAGCAGCGGCCAGGAATATTGCGGCGTGGGCGGCATGTATCGGTAAACGAGTTCGCGGGCGGCGCGGATTTGGTCGAGCGATGGCAGCTTCATCAAAACAGAATAAACGCTGGAGGGATGAGCGGGAATGGAGGCCTTTGAATAGATGATGGCGAGTCCAGCCGAGCTGCATCTTGACCAAGCTCCATCGCAATCCGCTTTTGTGTTGGAATGAAGCCGTTCGGACATTGCTACAGCGTGTTTCATAAACCCGTTTTGTGTCAGGGCGCGACTTCAGTCGTGCCGAAAACAGCACGAAAAATGAGGGGTTTTAACCCCTGCGGGAGGAATGCCGGGCCTTAACAGCCATTTATGAAACACGCTCTAGTAATATTTCCGCACAATGAGCCGAACTGCTCAGTCTTCACACCTGAAGATGGTTCATATTCGTCTTCCACAAGGGGGAAACCATGACAGCCAACCCGGCAATTCGCCAGCGGGTGCTGGCGCTTCTCCTCATCGAGAGAGAACAGATGCTCGAACAGTTCAGGCGTGCGGATAAAAAGAGCCCCGCGATGAAGCCAGGCAAACTCACAATGTTGGAGACTGCGCGACCTTCGAGCGCTGACCAATTTCGTCACTCTCGATCAGCTTCTATTTAACCCCGTTTGCGCGAGCGCTTCCAGTAATCCGCGCCCGATTCGCCGTCAAGCCGCATGAGGTGTTCATCGAACCAGGCAAACATTTCCAGCATGTGTTTGATGCTATCGCTGGACTTGCTATTGTCTGGATAGTCTTTTGCACGTTGCGTTACTTTTGACCCCGAGGCCATGCGCTGAGGGGTTTTTTTGTTTGGGTTGCGGTGGGCTTGCTTCTGCTATGCCTGAACTCTCGGCGAGCGTCTTCGCCGCCGCCACCTGTAAAGAGTTGTCCATGAGCGCGACGAATTCAATCGCGTCAGATGGAATAATTACTCTCGTGATCCATCTTTCGTCGGTCTTTCGTACTGCGCCGTTTATCGCGATTTTGATCCTGGTGGCTTTGGCGGGTTGCCGGGCCAGGCCGGCTCTGACTGCCCAGCAGGAGGAGGGCCGGCGGATGTATGAAGTCGGCTGCGCGCATTGCCACGATCAGAATGACCTGCAGCTGAAGAAGGTTCCGCCGGATCTGCACGGGCTGTTCAACAAGGAAAAGCTGCCAAGCGGGGAGCCTGCCACCGACGCCGAGGTGGAGCATGTTTTGATGACCGGCAAGGGCATGATGCCGTCGTTTGCTTACCAGATGACCAGGGGACAGATGGACGCCGTGGTGGCTTATTTGCATACGGGAATTCGGAAGGAGTAGGCGGGAGACACAGGGCGCAGATCGGCGTTACGTGTAATCTGCATCACGGTATACTGGGGTTATTATGGCGACCGGAAAAACATTTTATCTTGAGACCTTCGGCTGCCAGATGAATGCCCATGACTCTGAGAAGGTGATTGGCACGCTTCTGAACCAGGGCTACCAGCAGGTCGAAACGGAAGAAGAGGCTGGGCTGATCCTGTACAACACCTGCTCGATACAGGGACAAGGCCGAGCAAAAGGTCTTCAATCGCCTGAACGATTACAAAAAGCTGCACAAGGCCGGCAAGCGGTTCGGGGTGCTGGGGTGCGTGGCGCAGCAGGAGGGCGAAAAGATCTTCGAGCGTGCGCCTTACGTGTCGCTGGTGTCGGGGTCGGCCTCGTATCGCAAGCTGCCCGAGATGCTCAGCGGCTTGAGGCTGGCGAGAACCGGATCACGGGCCTGGATGACCGGCAGACCGAGGAGACCTTCGAGACCGAGTTCACGGCGCGGCAGAATCCCTACCGGGGCTACATCACCATTATTGAGGGCTGCGACAAGTTCTGCTCGTATTGCGTGGTGCCGTATACACGGGGCAAGGAACGCAGCCGGAGGTCGTCGTCGGTGCTGGAAGAGGCGCGGCGGATTGCCGACCTGGGATTTACCGAGATTCAGCTGCTGGGACAGAACGTGAACAGCTACCGCGATCCGGAAGGGAAGTCGAGCTTCTCCGAACTGCTGGCTGCCGTTGGACAGGTGCCGGGAATTCGCCGGGTGAGGTTCACCACCAGCCACCCCAGAGACTTTACCCGTGACATTGTCGAGGCCATCGACGCGTATCCGACTTTGTGCGATCATGTCCACCTGCCGGTCCAGTCGGGGTCGGCGCGGGTGCTGAAGGCGATGGCGCGCGAGTACACGCCGGACTGGTACCTGGAGCGCATCTCGTGGATCAAGGCGGCGAAGCGGCCGATTTCGCTTTCGACTGACATTATTGTGGGGTTTCCCGGGCGAGACAGAGGACGATTTCATTGAAACGATGAACCTGCTCGGCAGAAGTGCAGTATGATTGCGTGTTCGCGTTCAAGTACTCGGCGCGGCCCAACACTCCGGCGCTCACCATGATCGATTCGGTCGGCGATACAGTGAAATCCACTCGCCTTCAAGTGCTGCTTGACCGTCAACGTGAGATACAAAGGGCCAATTATTCGAAGCACATAGGACAGGTAATGGAGGTAATGGTTGAGGGGCGGAACCCTTCGCGCGGCCAGATTTCCGGGAGAAGCAGCCAGAATAAGCCGGTGAATTTCACTATGGAGACGCCGATCGCCCCTGCGCCAGGCAGCTACCTGAATGTGAGAATTACAGGGGCGTTTCCCAACAGCTTGACCGGCGAAGCCGTCTAAGGACAGGGAATAGGGAGTATAGAGCAGGGAATAGACGCCACGGATAGAAGGCGAAGAAGATGGGAAGGCGCATGGCAGGTTGAACGGGGGGAGGGGGACCATGGACGTTGAGGTGAGAATCCGGGGGCTGATGATGGATCCGGCCACGAACATGCCGATCGTCGTTCTCAAGGACGTGTCTTCTGACTCCGTGATGCCGATATGGGTTGGGATCTTCGAGGCGAACGCAATTGCCATCGAGATTGAGAAGGTGGCCGCGCCACGCCCCATGACGCACGACTTGACCCGAAATCTGTTGCAGCACTTGAATGGCGAGCTGGAAAGAATAGTAATTACAGAGATTAAAGACGACACATTCTTCGCGGTATTATGGCTCCGCCAAGGCTCGGAACAGATCGCTGTGGATGCGCGGCCGTCGGATGCGATTGCGCTTGGCTCTAAGGGCCGATTGCCCAATTTACGTGGCCGAGCATGTGATGGCTAGCGCACGGCTGAATCCCAACGGCGCCGCCGAGGGGCCGACGGCGGAGCAACTCCGCAACTGGCTCGAAGGGCTGAACGACGAGGACCTGGGCCGCTACAAGATGTAGGGGAAGCGCCGAAGGTTCTCGAACTCTTCAATGTCACTAGACCGAGGGCGGGGTCGACTCCAGGGCAATCGCATGAAATGAATCTAGTTAACCCGCCAGATCCGTTTTTTTAAGAACTGTCGGTTGCGGCCGGGATTCCGTACCGGAGGGTCGAGTCGAATTTAGCCCAAGGCGGAGGTTTCGCTCGCCGTCGCGAACGAAACTGGAGCCATGGGATAGCTTCAAGAACATTTGCGCGCATTGTAGGGGCGCGGCGAATCCACCGCGTGACCGGCATTCGCCTTCACGTGATTGGCCCTGGATTCGACTCCGGGCAGGGAGCCAGGTTTACGTTCAGACGCCGTGGAAGATGTCACTGGTGATGTTGGCGAGCGGCTGGGGATGTGCTCAGGTCGAGTGGGGATGATCGACCTTTGCAATTAGGTGTCAGGTGGTTACCTTTTGGATGCGCGGGGTTTCCTAGAAGCACTTTCGCAGGTCGGTGGAGACTCGAGAAAAGCCTTGAGCAGATCGTAACGGTTGCGTACACCGAGCTTGTCGTAGATCAAAACGACGCTGTTCTTATAACTTGGCACGTCGTACCGCGTTGTGTCGCAATGTCTTTGCACTGCTTGCCTTCCAGCAGCAAGCCCGTTATATGTCGTTGTTTTTGCGTTAGTAGGTCCCACTTGTCTTGCCGGGAGGACGTGGCGTCGTCTGGGTAATCCAGCGACTGAATCCACGTCCGTCGCTCCCGAAGCGCAGCAATACACTCCGCTAGATCAGCGGCATTCGCTGTGCGAAACATGATTCCGCGAATTGCAGGTTGATTGACTAAGGGCAGGTATTCATCTTTGCGCTCGGCAATCCAGACCACAGGGCAAAAAAAATGCTGCGCGAGCTTCATTGCTTCTGAACGCAAAGATATTTGACCGAGAAACAAAGTAGCCCCTGGATTGTTTGTGATGCGTCGTACAATCTCGGCCTCAGTGGCACAGTCAGCTATCTGTGTGGATTCGGGAGAAGCCGGCTAAGCCGGGTGAATATCGACGCCTGGTATAGCGATTGGCGGTCGAAGATTAGGATGGTTACCATGTGCACCTCACAGAAATTGCTTAGATGTGCGATTTACCAAATGCCTGAGTTCTCCTTTCGCTGACAAGGAAGAGGCCTGTCGGTGATCACAATAAATGCAATGTTGTCAGCAGAATAGAACACGGTAATGACGATGGACAGGTGCCTAAGGTAATCTACCACCGCTGGGAGGGCCTGTCAACGGGATTCGCTTTCCTCCACATACCGATCTTCCCTGCGGGATCGGATTTCACTAGCGTTGCTGTGCCTGTTCCACCATCTCGACAAGAATGCTCTAGCCTCTTCCGGGCTGCACACCTCGCGCAGGAATGCGATGCGTGAACCGCGCGCGCCTTCCGCGTTTATTAATCGCACCTGAAACCCGAGGCGATCGACGGGATCATCGTACCGCCTCCTCGGCCTCAATGCCTGAAAACCTTCGCGCAAGCAGGCCGAGGGAATCCTTGTGATCAGCGTTCATGTGCTCGATGATTCCGGTCATGGCGTCAGCCAGCGTTCTGGTTGCGCGGCACTGTACTCAGGAGCGGCAACCCGCCCCATCACGCCGAAGGCGCCCACGTAATAGCTTCCAACGACCTCCATCCGGTAAATGGAAAAATCTTCGCAGTCTACCCAGCATTTGCTGTTTGCGTAGCGCTCCAGATATAGCTTGCGCGTCTGCGCCAACTCCGGCTCTGTGTTGACCGTGAGGACATTTCCCAAAATTAGCCTCGATGCACCCAGCGGATCACCTTCAGCGTTGGGCAGAGTCACGAGCAGAAGGAACGCGGGTCCGCCTTGAGATTCTGGGCCTGCATCGCGACTGGATTCTCGCTGACTGGGTCGGGGGTGAAGATGGCGACGCCATCGGCGTTTCCCCTTACCGAT